>JAKFCT010000014.1:0-165892 GCA_036676495.1 Candidatus Sericytochromatia bacterium | reverse complement strand
CTCTGCAAAAGCTCCACCCCCAGTTCGAATCTGGGTGCCGCCTCTGGGGGCGTATAGCTCAGTTGGTTAGAGCGCGTCGTTGACATCGACGAGGTCACTGGTTCGAATCCAGTTATGCCCACTCGCAAACCCCGGAACGGCGACTCACCTCGCCGTTCCGGGGTTTATTCTTTCCCCTAATCATCCTCTCGGTTTCTCTTCGGGCAACAGGCTGGCTCGACATGCCTCCAGGATGCGATCGCTCAATTCAGGGTCGTCCACGGCGCGCGCGAGCAGTAGGCCGCCCACCATCTGAGCGAGCTGGGCCATGGCCCGGGTTTGGCGTGCTTGCGGCTCGGTGTCATCCATCTGCTCGGCGATCCGCGCGAGCATGGGGGGCAGATTGAGGGTGAAAGCCTGCTTGACCTCTTGGGATGCGCGTGCGACCTCGGCCCCGAGTGACGGAATCATGCATCCGTGCCCCGGTTGGTCTCGATGAGCCGGGCTCAGGTAGGCCTCGATCAAGGCAGCTCGGCCGTGTCCGGCGGGGGCCGCTTCCGCGGCACTCGTCAGATGCCCCACCGACTCGGCGAAAGCCTCGCCACAGATCTCGGCGAACAAAGCCTCCTTGCTCGGAAAGTGGGCGTAGAACCCGCCATGGGTGAGCCCTGCCTGCGCCATGAGTTCCTTCACCGAGACGTTGCCGAAGCCATGCTCTCGGAACGCCCGCGCAGCCGTGCGCAGAATCGTCTGTCGGGTCTTCTGCGTTTCTTCCTTCGACTTTTTCATGGCCCCTTTCCTGTTCCACGGCGCCTTGACAAGCATGCCTTTAAAAATTACATGTGTAATATTACACTCGCCATATAAAAGACATCAAGCTGCGACGCGGCCGTGCCTGGCGATATCAAAGAAGGGAGCCCCCTCATGACCACCGCTTACATCCTGGATGCCATTCGAACGCCCCGTGGCCGGGGCAAGGCCGGAAAGGGAGCGCTCACGGGCATCCACCCCCAAGAGCTCATGGCTCAGACCCTGAACGTGCTCGCCGAGCGCGCGGGGGTCGCCCGGGCTGAGATCGATGACGTGGTTCTCGGGGTCGTTTCTCAAGTCAAGGAGCAGGGTGCCAATCTGGCACGCCAGGCCGTCATCGCGGCGGGCTGGCCCCAGGAGGTAACGGGGGTGACGCTCAACCGCTTTTGCTCGTCGGGCCTCCAAGCCGTCAACTTTGCGGCCATGGGGGTGATGAGCGGGATGCAACAGCTGGTCGTGGGCGGCGGCGTCGAGAGCATGTCGCGGGTGCCCATGGGCTCGGACGATGCCATGGTGGACGGCCACAACCACGCCTTGCGTCGCAGCGTCTTCCAGGTACCGCAGGGCATCAGTGCGGACCTGATTGCCACGCTCGAGGGCTTTTCCCGGGAGGAGTTGGATCGGGTCGCGCTCGACAGCCAGCGTCGCGCGGCGGTGGCCATCAGCGAAGGCCGCTTCTCCCGAAGCCTGTTCCCGGTCCAGGATCCGCTAACGGGCGCGATCGCGCTGACGAATGAGGAGTTCCCCCGTCCCGATACCACCATGGAGGGCCTGGGAGCCCTCGCCGCCTCGTTCGCGGCGGTCGGTCGCACGGAGGTGGGGCCGAACGGCGAGACGCTCGATCAGATGGCCATGCTGGGCTACCCGCAGGTCCGGGCCATCCACCACGTTCACACGGCGGGAAATTCGAGCGGGATCGTGGACGGGGCCGCAGCGGTCATGCTGGCCTCCGAAGACTACGTGAAGGCGCACGGCTTCAAGCCTCGGGCGCGTATCAGGGCCTTCGCAACCCAGGGTAGCGAGCCGGTGATCATGTTGACCGGGCCCACCCCCGCCACCAAGAAGGCGCTCGCATTGGCGGGAATGAGCGTTGGAGACATCGACCTGTGGGAGATCAACGAGGCGTTCGCGGCCGTGGTCATCCAGGTGATCCGGACGCTCGAGATCGATCCCGAGCGGGTCAACGTGAACGGGGGCGCCATCGCACTGGGACACCCCCTCGGTGCGACCGGTGCCATCTTGCTCGGGACGGTGCTGGACGAGTTGGAGCGGCGGGACCTTGCGACCGGCCTGGTCACCATGTGCATTGGTGGGGGCCAGGGGATTGCGACCATCATCGAGCGCGTCTAGCAGGGGGCCTTTGGCGATCCATTGCGATCGCAGAGGTGTTTCTCACTGCGTGATGATCTTCATTCTCTCCAGCCACACCCGACAAGCCTCGAACCTGACGAGCTACAACCAAATATTCTAAGCCCGTCCAGCCAAGCCCACTCTTTTCATCAGCCCCCCTGGATCGCATGCGAAATGTGGTTTAGGGGGGGTGTTGCTGGGTATCACCCCATGGGGCCCCAAGCTCGGGGTTGCCGTGGAAGGGAGGAACGCTCCGGTGCCGTGTATGATGGTTGGGTCGACGATTGAACGCCGGAGGTTGCTCAGATGCTATCGTTCGTTCGCGCCCTCGCCCTGACCAGCCTATTGCTTGCCATGCCTACACCCTCTCTGGCCATGCCCCATGCCTATCAGATGCCCGTGTCGGAACTGGCACGCATCGTCGACGCCCCGCTCACGCCTGCCGTCAGCATCGGCCCCGACCAGCGCACGATGCTGCTCATGGAGCGGCACCCGCTGCCGGGCATCGCCGAGATCAGCCAGCCCGAGCTCAAGCTGGCCGGCCTCTCCATCAACCCGATGACCAACGGTGAGGCGCGGACGGCCTACTTCTCCGGGCTCTCCATCCAGCCGCTGTCCGGCGGCCCAGCACGCGCGATCACGGGGCTGCCCCAGGAGCCCCGGATTGCCCACGTCACCTGGTCGCCCGATGGCAAGAAGCTCGCGTTCACCCTGACCCGGGAGTCCGGCATCGAGTTATGGACGGCGGACGTCACGACGGCCCGGGCGATGCGGCACGGCACCATGCGGCTCAACGCGGTCTTGGGCATGCCGTATGCCTGGCTCTCGGACAGCCAGACGATCCTCTGTCAGGCAGTGCCGGTGAAGCGCGCCGCGGCCCCTCAGGAGCCCCAGGCTTCCGCCGGCCCGATCGTACAGGAAAACCTCGGCCAGAAGGCGCCGGCCCGTACCTACCCGAACTTGCTGAAGGGCCCGCATGACGAGGCGCTCTTCGAGCATTACCTGAAGAGCCAACTGCTCGTGCTCGATGCCTCCGGTCGTGCGAAGCCCCTCGGGCAGCCGGCGCTGATCCTGGATGCGCGTCCCTCTCCCGACGGCAAGTACGTGCTCGTCGAGACGGTACATCGCCCATACTCCTACCTGGTGCCGTTGAGCCGCTTTCCGATTCGGTCCGAAGTTTGGGATCGGGCGGGCAATCTGATCCGGCGCGTCGCGGACTTGCCGCTCGCCGAGGTCGTGCCCATCTCCTTCGACGCCGTCCGCCAGGGACCGCGTGATCTGGCCTGGCGACCGGATGCCGATGCGTCCTTGTACTGGGCCGAGGCCCAGGACGGCGGAGATCCTGGCAAAGCGGCTTCCGTGCGCGACCGGGTCTTCATGCTGGCGGCGCCCTTCAAGGGGGAGCCAACTCCGCTCGTCGACTTGAGCTACCGGTTCTCGGGAGCCGATTGGGCGACTGGTCAGCTGGCCTTGGTCCGGGAGCGATGGCGGAAGACGCGCCAGGAACGCACCTGGGTGCTCGCTCCGGACGCCCCCGCGGCGCCCCGAAAGCTCTTCGAGCGTTCTTACGAAGATCGCTACGGCGACCCCGGCAACCCCGTTCGGCGTCGCACGGCGCGCGGAACCTACGTCATGACGGTTTCCGACGACGGAAAGGGATTGCTCTTCAGCGGTGAGGGCGCTTCTCCCACCGGCAACAAGCCCTTCCTGGATCGCCTCGATATCCAGACAGGTCGCCAGGAGCGGCTCTGGGAGTCCCAGGCCCCCAGTTATGCGGTGGTGGCGCATGTTTTCGACTCGTCGGGCAAGCGCCTCTTGATCCGCCGGGAGTCTCCCACCGAGCCCCCTAACTACGTCTTGCGCGACGGCGATCAGGAACGTTTCATCACGCGTTTCGTCAACCTTTCGCCCGAGTTTGCCGGGATCCGGAAGGAGCTCATCACCTACAAGCGTGCGGACGGCCTTCCTCTGAGTGGAACGCTCTACCTGCCGCCGAACTACGATCCGGCCAAGCAGGGGCCCTTGCCCCTGGTGATGTGGGCCTATCCGCGCGAGTTCAAGAACGCGGAGGCGGCGGGGCAAGTCGATCGCTCACCGTTCGTTTTCGACCGCGTCTCGCACAACTCGCCGCTGGTCTGGCTGGCGCGAGGCTACGCCGTGCTGGACGATCCCAAGCTGCCGATTCTCGGGGACGGGGAGGCCGAACCCAACGACACCTACGTCGAGCAACTGGTGGCGGGTGCCAAGGCAGCCGTGGACGAGGTCGTGCGGCGCGGAGTGGCGGATCCTCGCCGCATCGCGATCGGAGGCCATTCCTACGGGGCGTTCATGGCAGCCAACTTGCTGGCTCATTCGGATCTCTTCGCGGCCGGCATCGCGCGCAGTGGTGCGTATAATCGCACGCTGACGCCATTCGGTTTCCAGTCCGAGGAGCGCACGCTCTGGGAGGTGCCCGACACCTACTTCAAGATGTCGCCCTTCGTGAATGCCGACCGCATCAATGAGCCGTTGCTCTTGATTCACGGCGCGGCGGATTCCAACCCTGGGACCTTCCCGATGCAGAGCGAGCGCTTCTACCAGGCCCTCAAGGGACTCGGCGCGACGACGCGCTTGGTGATCCTGCCGCATGAGGAGCATGGGTACCGGGCACGAGAATCGATCATGCACATGCTCTACGAAACCGATCAGTGGCTCGAGAAGTACGTGAAGCACCGTCCGTCCGAGACTCCGAAGCTCCCGTGACCGCGGACAGCTGGGACGGGCGTGACCTGCCCGGAGGGCCTCGACCGGAAGCGAAGGTGACGTCAAGGCCTCGAGCGCTTGCCGAAGTCCTCGAAAGCCGTGGACAGGGCGCTGCAGGCTCGCTCGACGGCCGAGCGCACGGAGTCTGATACCACCGTTACCCCCTCGCCGGTCCGGCAGCGTCGCTCCACCTCCCGCATCGTTCCGTCCACCAGTGCCAGCAATTGGGTCGCGACCAGGTGGGCGAAGGCGTCCGGCGCTTCGGGCGCCGTCAACGCCGCCGCCACCTCGTCCAGACATTCGAGCCGCCGAGTCCGGAAGCGATGCATCGCCTCGACCTGCAGGGAATGGCTGGTGGCCAGCGCGGCTCGGATGCGGGTGTGGTGATCCTCCCCCGCCTGCTCGGCCATGTGGTCGAGCGCCTCCATGAGGAGCTCCCGGACCACCGCCACGGGGCCCGTCTGCGGGGGACGGGTGCGGAGCCGCTCGGCGAGGATCTCGGAAGGGGGCGTGAACGCGCTGAAGAAGAGGTCTTCCTTCGTCTTGAAGTAGTTGAACACCGTCGTGACCGCCACGTCCGCCGCAGCGGCGACGTCCGCGACCGTCACCTCGTCGTAGCCGCGCTCCGCGAAGAGCCGCAATGCCGTCTTGGCGATCGCTTCCCGGGTCTGGCGCTTCTTTCGCTCGCGTAAGCCTTCCATTCGTCCCCTCCCTAAACGTGGATTAAAGCATAAGCTTGTACTTGACTACAAGATTTGGCTACGTCAAGATGGGCCAACGGAGGGATCACATGCAAATCGGCAAGAATCGTCCCGGGGCTCCACCGGCTGGCCCCGGGTTCAAGGTGTTGGGAAGACCGCTCGGCTATCTGCGGGCCCATCTCCCCCTGGTGGCCGGGGCTCTCGGATCGGTGCTGCTGGTCCTGCTGGCGAACCTTTCGGGTCCCCTGCTCATCCGCTATGCCATCGACGACGGGATCGGCAAGCACGACTCTCGAGCGCTGGGCCTCGCCCTGGCATGCATGCTCCTCCTCGCCGTTCTGCGCGGGGTCTTCGGCTTCTTGCACGTCTATCTCGGCGAGCGGATCTCCCATCAGATCGCTTACCAGCTGCGCGACGAGCTATTCGCCAAGGTCCAGCGCTTGAGCTTCAGCTACTTCGACCGCAACGAGACCGGGCAGTTGCTCACACGCCTCACGAACGACGTCGATCAGGTGCGCACCTTCCTCGGCTCGGGCGTCGTGCAAATCGTGCAGTCGCTGATCATGTTCGTGGTGAGCGTCACCGTGATCATGGTGCTCGACTGGCGCCTGGCACTGGTCTCGCTGAGCACGCTGCTTCCGATCGTCTGGGTTCTTGGGCGCTTTGCCCGAATGATCGGGCCGATGTTCGGGCGCATCCAGTACCATGTCGGTCAGATGAACACCCTCATGCGCGAGTCTCTCGCAGGCTTGCGCATCGTTCGGACCTTCGGGCGGCAGGCGCACGAGGCTCAGCGCTACGAAACCCTGAACATGGGGCTGCTCGACCAGTCCATAGCCGCCTCCCGTGCCGGCTCCAACACCTTCCCGATCATCATGCTCTTCGCCAATCTCGGCACCCTTGCCATCGTGGGACTGGGAGGCTGGGAAGTGATGGGCGGCCACCTGACGATCGGGACCCTGCTCGCCTTCACGAACTACCTGGGCTTCCTGTTGCAGCCGATCATGACCCTGGGCTTCTCGACGATGATCCTCTCGCGAGCCAGCGTGTCGGCGGCGCGTATCGCGGAACTCTTCGACGCGCCGCTGGACGTGACGGACCGCGCCGACGCGGTGGAACTGCCCCCCCTTGCCGGGAAGATGAGCTTCGAGCAGGTTTCCTTCCGCTATCCGGGCGGCGAGCAGCCCGTCTTGACGGACGTCTCCTTCGAGATCAAGGCCGGCGAGACGGTGGCCGTGGTGGGCATGACCGGCTCGGGCAAGAGCACGCTCGCGCATCTGCTGCCGCGCTTCTATGACGTGACGTCGGGTCACGTGCGCGTGGACGGCCAGGATGTTCGGGACGTCAAGCTCGCCTCGCTTCGGGGCCAAATTGCCATCGTGCTGCAGGAACCGCTGCTCTTCGGTGGCACGATTGCCGAGAACGTCGCCTATGGTCGACCTTCGGCGACCCACGCGGAGATCGTCCAGGCGGCGAAGGCCGCCCGGGCGGACGAGTTCATCTGCGCGCTGCCGGACGGTTACGACACGATCATCGGCGAGCGCGGAGTGGGGTTGTCGGGAGGGCAGCGGCAGCGCATCGCGATTGCCCGTGCGCTGCTGGTGGACCCGCGCCTCATCATTCTCGACGACAGCACCTCGGCCGTGGATGCCGAGACCGAGGCGGCGATCCAGGCTTCTCTCGACCGTCTGATGCGCGACCATCGGCGGACCTGCTTGGTCATTGCCCATCGCTTCAGTACCGTACGCGAAGCCGACCGCATCCTGGTCCTCCACCAAGGGCGCTTGGTAGCCCAGGGGACGCATGACGAGTTGATGATCGCGAGTCCGGTTTACCAGGACATCGTGGGCACGCAGCTTTCCAAGAAGATGGCGGCCGCCGGCCTGCCGGGAGGTGAGGCATGATCGGAGGCGTTCAGGGAGTCCTGCAAGGGCTCGACGCCAAGCCGGAGCGCCGAGGCGCGACCGCGGCTCGGCTGCTCGGAGAGCTGCGTCCGCATGGCCGCACCCTCATGGGGGCAGCAGTGCTGATCCTCATCGTCGCGATTTGCCAAGCGCTGGGGCCTTGGCTCGTTGGCCGGGCGATCGACGTGAACGTGGCGCACCAGGACGGGCGTGGGCTGGGATTGACGCTCGCCCTCATGGCCACCGTCTACGTCATCGGAGCGCTGGCCCAGCGCAAGCAGATCTTCATCATCGGCACGGTTGGCCAGCGGGTTCTCGCGGAATTACGCCAGCGGCTCTTCTCGCGGTTTCAGGAGCTGCCGATGGGATTCTTCGACAAGCGGCCGATCGGAGACCTGATGAGCCGCGTCAGCAACGACGTGGACGCCCTCAACCAACTCTTGGCACATGGCCTCACCCAATCGATTGGCGCCGTCTTCGGCATCGTGGGCATCCTGATGGCCATGGCCTTCTTGAATCCCTTGCTCGCCTTGGTTTGCTTTGCCACGCTGCCGCTGATGGGCCTGACCATCTGGATCTTGGCGCGGTGGGCGCGCTTTGCCTACCGGGAGGCGCGGCAGACCACGGGGGCGGTGATGGCCGAGCTGCAAGAGGAAATCGGCGGCGTGCGCGAGGCGCAGGCGTTCAACCGAGCAGGCGAGAGCGAGGCCCGCTTCCGCGAGCGGAATCGGGCGAACCGCGAGGCCAACCTTCGGGCGGCGGTGGCGACTTCGGTCTTCTCGCCGGCGGTCGACGTGATGAGCGCGTTGACGAGCGCAGCCGTGATCGGGATCGGGGCCTGGCTGGTACTGAAGGGGGCGCTGACGCTCGGTCTGCTGGCGGCGTTCATGCTGTACATCGCTCAGTTCTTCTGGCCCATTCAGGTGGTTTCCCAAGTGTCGGCGCAACTTCAAGCAGCCCTGGCGGGGGCCGAACGCATCTATGCGATCCTGGACGCGGAGCCCGAGGCGGAAACGGGAGGGGAGGCGCTGGCGCGGGGAACCGGCCGGGTGGAGTACCGGGACGTCACGTTCGCTTACATGCCGGGTCGACCGGTGCTGAGCGGAGTGAGCTTCGTCGCGGAGCCGGGTCAGACGATCGCCATCGTGGGGCCGACGGGGGCCGGCAAGACGTCGATTGCGAACCTGCTTCCGCGGTTTTACGAGGCGTCGGAGGGAGCGGTCCTCGTGGACGGAGTGGATGTGCGGGACCTGTCACGGGCGGCCTTGCGCGCGCAGATCGCGGTGGTTTCCCAGGAGCCGTTCCTGTTCTCCGGGACGGTCGCGGAGAACCTGGCCTACGGCAGGCCGGACGCGACGCGCGACGACCTGGTGGCAATGGCCAAGGCCGTGGGCGCCCACGACTTCATCGAGGCCTTGCCTCAGGGGTACGACACGCCGCTCGGTGAGGGCGCGGGGCGTCTCGGCCACGGGCAGCGGCAGCTGTTGGCGATCGCCCGTGCCATGCTCGCGAACCGCCCGACCTTGCTGATGGACGAGGCCACGAGCCATGTCGATTCGGCGACCGAAGCGGCGCTCCAGCGGGCGCTGACCACGGCGCTGGAGGGACGAACGGCCATCGTGATCGCTCACCGTCTCAGCACCATCCGGCATGCCGACCAGATCCTGGTGGTGGCCGATGGCCGCATCGTGGAGCGAGGGACCCATGACGAGCTTCTCGCGGCCGCAGGGCGCTACGCCGACCTGTATCGTCACAACGCGATGGCGTTGGGCGAGGCGGTCGTCTCGTCCTGATCGCTCCGCGCGGTTCTGGACGCGCCCGCCTTGGAATCCGGAGCGAGGGACGAGGCCCTTCCTCACGCGATGCGACGCGCCTTCAATACCGTGTCCTGAATGGTGATCGCATGCCCGTGCCGATCCGTGGCCGTGCGGGACTGCGTTCCGCTCAACAGGATCTCCCAGCGGCCCGGTGCCAGCCATGCGGCCACTTCGTCTGCCGTGAAGTACAGGCTCGCCATCGGCGGTCGGCCGATCGTGGTCTCCAGATCGGAGGCATGATGGGCGACCATGAGGAGCGTGCCGGTGGGGCGAACGGCCTGCGCGACCCGACCGAAGAGTTCCGCGCGCTCCGCGGGCGCAACGTGCACGTAGTGGAGCGAGACCAGGTCATAGGCGTCCGCCGGCGGCTGCCAAACGCGCATGTCGGCTTGCACCCAGTTCACTTGGCGGGCCGTATCAATCGCGCGGGCGCGGTCGAGTGCCACCTTCGAGAAGTCCACCCCGGTCACCTGCCAGCCGCGTTTCGCGAGCCAGAGGGCATCCGCCCCCTCACCGCAACCGAGGTCCAGGGCGCTCCCGGGATCCAGGCCCGCGATTTCCCGAGCCAAGACGGGATTCGGCGCGCCGTTGCTCGCCGCGTGGTGCGGGCGGTGCTGGTACGCTTGATCCCAGAACGCCGCATCAGAGGGGTGATCGTGTTCGTGGTTCATCTTGCCTCCTGTCTCTCCCGTCCGAGCGACGGGCCCTGGTCTCGGTATGGACCGCCGGATGCGAAACCCGTCAGCGCACTTTCGACTTGGCTTCCCCTTCGGAGCGACTCCGGACGCGCATGGTCGGAGAAGGGACTTCATCTCCGGGTTCGGAGTCGTGGCCATGATCGCTCCCATGGTGGGAGTGCGGTGGGCGCCGATGGAGCTCTTCCGACAGCACGGCGAGCGTTACCTCGCGCAGCTGAGCGAAAACCAGGGCCTCCGCTTCCGCGAGCGTCCGATCCAAGGCCGTGTGCACCGCTTTCTCGACCTGGCATGGGGACGGCGTGCGGCGATGGCCGATCGCGAAGAGCTCGGGGGCGCCGAGGGCCTCGTAGACATCGTAGAGCGTGATGGCGTCGAGGGGGCGCGCGAGGTGCCAGCCCCCGCCATGGCCCTTCTCGGACGATACGAGGTCGCGCTCCCGGAGTCCCGCCAGGGTCCGACGCACCAGCACGGGGTTCGTGCCCAACATGCGTGCGAGTTCTTCCGAGGTGAGCGGTCCTCCGGCATGCGCCATGTGGAGGAGCAGGTGGAGCATCGAAGAGAGTCGGGTATCGGTTTTCATGTAACTATTAATATTACATGACTTGAGAGCCGTCAAGCCATCGCTCATGGCCACGCCCCGAGCGCCGTCGCACCCGGTGACCGCTTCGGCCTAGCCTCACGCAGCAGACGTCGGGCTGGTTGGCATCCCGACCCTGGGACTTTTTTGAAGCATAACCTCACGATAAGAAAGTCAGGTCGAAAAGGGACGGATAGGGACAGAGAGGAGGACGGCTCCATGTCCGGAACCATCGGCCAACCGCTGTTGATCGCGTCACCGCCCTACCCCGCCGGGCCGGGGGCGGTCGCTGTGTCGCCGGTTCCCGCGATCCCGGGTCCCGCAGCCGGTGCCTACGGCGCCCTGCCGAGCATCGACGATGCATGGCTCCCCACGCATGCGATCGCTACGATCCCCGCCTACCCGGTTCAGCCGCTTGCACCCCTCGCCCCCCAGCTCGATTATCAGGGCATCCTGTCGACGATCGACCAATTGCTCGCGCGCCTGGGATCCGCCGCACAGCAAGGCGGGAGTGCCGTCACGCGATTCTGCCAGTCCGTGGCCGATTTCTTCGCGTTCCAGCCCGCTCCCCAGCCGGCGCCCGCTCCCCAGCATTCGTCCGATCCCCAGGCTCCGTCCCGTCCCCGCCCGACCCGCTTCGTCCTCAGCTCGTTCAACGTCCTGAGCAGTTCGGCCGGGAAGAGCAAAGGCTTTGCTCCTGGGCCCGAGCGCATGCACGCCGTCGCGGAGATCCTGAGGGCCAATCAGGTCAGCGTGGTGGGGTTCCAGGAGATGGATCACCGGCAACTCGCCGAGTTCAAGAAGGTGACCGGCGATACCTACGGCACCTTTGCGGGCTCCAGTGGCATCCGCGGCTACCACGACACCACGCTCGCGTGGCGCAAGGATACCTGGAAGCTGGTGAAGGGCGACACCATCACCGTTCCCTCGTATGAGGGCCGGGAGTCCAAGGTGCCCTATGTCCGCTTGCGAAACAAGCAAACGGGCCAGGAAGCCTACTTCGTCGATGTCCACAACCCGGCGAACACGCGCCGCCATCACCACCAAGAGCGTTACCGGGACGCTGCTGCTCGGCAAGAGGCCGCCCTGGTGAAGCAGTTATTCGAGCAATCGGGACTGCCGGTCTTCCTCGTGGGGGACATGAACTCGGTGGGCGAGGCCCGGGAGATCTTCACGTCGCAGGCCCCCGTCAAGGCCGCGAACCCGACCCGCAAGAGCGGCATCGACTGGATCTTCGGGACCAAGGACGTCCAGTTCGGGGAGTTCCGGCGCGAACGGGGCGGGCTCATCGCGAAAACGACCGATCACCCGGTCTTGTTCACCAACGTCAAGATCGACGCTCCCTGACCCGCTTCGACGCGCGTCGTCAGGCCTCCCCGCGAGCCGGGGAGCCTTTGCCTTTCGCCTTTCTTTCGTTCCGAGGGGATTTTTCTCAATCGGGCCCTTTCTCGCTCTCCGTCGGTCTGCTAGCGTGGGGACGTCACGGCGTCACAGCGCGGCGCATCCGCCGCACGAGGAGGTATGGCTGCACGTTTGTTCCGCCCCTTGACGGCCCTCCTTGTCCTCTTGGGCGTTCTCGCGGGCTGCTTGCCCTCCGCAACCGACTCCGAGGGCAAGGTCTCCATCCGCTTCTCGGGCTACGCCGGCAACCCTGCCGAGACGGATCTCATGCAGAAGCTGGTGGCGGACTTCAACGCCTCCCAGAGCGCGATCCACGCCCGCTACGAGCCCGTGCCCGGCAATTACTACCCCAAGGTCCTCACCATGCTGGCCAGCGGGACGGCGCCGGACGTCCTCTACCTCGATATCCTCTACTTCAAGCCGTTCCTGGCCAAGCGCAAGATCCTCAGGCCCCTCGACGATTTGCTCGCCCGCTCCACGATCCGCCCGGCCGATTTCATCCCCTCTCTCATGAACGCCTTTCGCGAGGGGGAGACGACGTATGGAATCCCCAAGGACTTCAACACCCTGGGCCTCTACTTCAACCGCGAGTCCTTCGACCGCGCCGGCCTCGCCTACCCGGACGGCGAATGGGATCTCGAACGCTTCCGCGAGGCTGCGCGAGCGCTGACGCGGCGGGGCGGGCCTCATGCTCAGTACGGCTTCGCCCTGACCCCGGACACGGCCGACCGCTTCTTGCCGATCGCCTTCATGTTCGGCGCGACGCTCTTCGGGCCGGACGGCAAGTGCACGATCGCAAGCCCGGAAGGCATCCGGGCGCTGGATTTCTATGCCGGCCTCAAGCGCGTCGATCATGCGGCCATCTTTCCCTCCGAGGTGGGCAGCAGCTTTTCCGGGGATGCCTTCGGTCGCCAGGATGCGGCCATGGCCTTCGAGGGATCCTGGTTGACCCCCTACCTTCAGACCACCTTCCCGAAGCTTCCCTACGGGGTCGCCCAGCTGCCCAGGGGGCCTGCCGGTCGGAGCAATTTCCTCTTCACCGTGGCGTACGTCATTCCCCAGAGGTCGAAGCACGTCGATGCGGCCTGGCAATTGATCGAGTTCCTGACCAGCGAAGAGGCTCAAAGCCAGGTCACCTTCGCGCTGCCCAGCCGCAGCGCGATCAGCCGGAAGTACGTCGCGGCCCATCCCGAGTACCAGCCGATCCTCGACGCGGCGGTCTATGCGCAGCCCTATGACTTCGGACCGCAGGGGCCCCGGATCAACGACCGGCTCGGCGTCGCGCTCCAAGAGGTCCTCCTGGGCGTCAAATCATCCGCTCGGGCCCTGGAGGACGCCGCCAGGGACATCGATCTGCTCGGTCAACTTTAGGGTCGAAAGGGGAGGTGGAGATGAACCTCGGCCGCTACTGGACGGAGATCCTCGCCGCGCTCGTCTTTCTCGCCCCCTTCCTCCTCCTGCTCCTGGTCTTCGTCCTCTGGCCGCTGCTCAACGCGTTCTGGCTTTCCTTTCACGCGTACGATCTCTTCGGCAGTCCTCGCTGGGTCGGCCTTTCGAACTATCAAACCTTGCTCCGGCACGGGGATTTCTGGATCAGCCTGCGCAACACCGTCTTCTACACGGCGGGGGTGGTCATCGCTCAAACCCTGCTCGCATTCCTCTTGGCGCTCTTGATGGATCAGCGCATCCGGGGCAAGACGGTGTTTCGCGTGGCCTTCTTCCTGCCTTCCGTGACCAGCTCGGTGGCCATCTCGCTCATCTTCATGGCGATCTTCTTCAAGAACGGCATCCTCAACCAGGCTCTGGCCTGGATCGGTCTGGAACGCCTTTTCGCGGCCACCGGCCTCTCCGTGCCGGTCGACTGGCTGGGCAACCTGCATACCGCCCTCCCGTCGCTCATGGCCATGAACGTCTGGTCGACGGCGGGCTTCTTCATGATCGTCTTCTTGGCCGGCCTCCAGGACATCCCCGAGACCCTCTACGAGGTCGCGCGCCTCGACGGCGCGGGGACGCTGGCGCAGCTCTGGTACGTCACCCTGCCGCTCTTGAAGCCGACCTTCTTCTACGTGGGCACCATGGGATTGATCGGCGCGTTTCAGGTCTTCGACCAGGTCTTCATCATGACCAACGGCGGCCCCCTCAAGGCCACCATGACGATGGCGTACCTCTTGTACACGGAAGCCTTCGTCCACTTCAACATGGGGTACGCCTGCGCGATCGCCTTCGTCCTGGCCACCCTGATCTTCCTGGCCACCATGGGTCAGAAGCGCTTGCTGGGAGAGTGAGCCTATGCAAGCCCTCAAGCGCTTCGGCTTCTATGCGGTGCTGGTGGCCTTCACCCTCTTCTCGATATTTCCCTTCGTCTTCGCCCTGCTCACGTCCCTGAAGGCCCCGAGCGAAGCCTTCGCACCCGGCCTCTTGCCGAGCCCGCCCACCCTGGAGAACTACGTGGAGGTCATGAGGTCGACCCCGCTCTTTCTGCAATGGGTGCTCAATAGCCTGTTCATCGCGGCGATCTCGGTGGTCTTGCTCGTTCTCGTGAGCATGATGGGGGGCTTCGCCCTCGCGCGGATCGCCTTTCCCGGGCGCCCCGTCCTCTTCGTGACCTTGCTCGGCTCGATGATGATCCCGGGCCAGGTCCTGTGGATCCCGAACTACGTCACCCTCGCGCACCTGGGCTGGGTGAACACGTACTGGGGGCTGATCCCAGGAGTCGTCGGAAGCCTGGCTTCCGGGACCTTCCTGGTCGCGCAATTCCTCAAGAACCTGCCGCGCGAACTGGAAGAGGCCGCAACGCTCGACGGCCTCTCGCGCTACGGGATGTTCCGGTGGATCATCGTCCCCTTGAGCGGTCCGGTCCTTGCGACCATCACCATCACCAGCTTCATGGGGAGCTGGAACGCCTTCTCATGGCCGCTGATCGTGCTCAACTCCCCCGAGCTCTTCACGCTCCCCATCGGCCTCAACTTCTTCAAGGGGCTCTACATCACCAAGTGGACCCTCATCATGGCGGGATCCATGTTCAACACCCTGCCCGTGCTGCTGGTCTTCGTGATCTTCCAGCGCCACTTCATCAAGGGGGTGGCCACGACGGGCTTGAAGGATTGATGACGGAGGCCGTCATTGACCGCGAAAGGGGGCGTCCGGCAAGCGGCCAAGCATTATCAAGCCTGGGTTCGGCGGCCCGGAAACCGCATCAAAACTCGAAATCTCGTCTGAAAAGCGGGCGCTTTTATGCTTTTCAGTCGACGGATCGTTCCTGAAATCGGGTTGACATGGGATTGTATGATGATTTTGGCCTCTATTTCCCAAGCTTCCACTCGGACACCCTTCATCCCCCTTCCCGTCGGCGAGATCCGCGTCGCGCAGGGAAAGCCGTCGTCCGAGGAGCTTATGCACCGAAAGATCACCGTTTCGTCGTTCGACATGATCATGAGCCTCTCCTTCGCGCTCGATCTCGTCGATTCTCGCATCGTCCATCATCACAAGCGGGTGGCCTACCTGGCCGCCACCCTCGCCAGCGCGCTCGGACTCGACAAGGAGCTCGAATACCACGTGACGCTGGCTGCGGCGGTCCACGACATCGGTGCGCTGTCGCTGGAGGAGGTCCAGCGGATCCACGACTTCGAGGGCCGGGCGAACGGTGACCATGCCGAGATCGGTTACCGCCTGATCCGGGATTTCGCGCCCTTCGCCAAGGTCGCCCCCATCATCCGGGCACATCACGTCGCCTGGGAGCAGGACCAGGCGAACCGCCTCCCCGGCGATCGCGTCCCGATCGAGAACCACGTGCTTCACTTCGCCGACCGGCTCGAGGTGATGATCGACTACCAGCGCGAGATCCTGCATCAGGTGCCCGAGATCGTGGCCCTGGCGCGCCAGCATTCCGGAACCATGTTCATGCCGGAAGTGGTCGAGGCCTTCGTCAAGCTATCCGAGCGCGAGGCCTTCTGGCTCGACCTGATCTCTCCGCGGCTCGATACCATCCTCCACGAGACGCTCGCCAGCTCCACCTTCGGCTTCGAGCTGGATCTCGACAGCTTGCTCAGCATTTCCCAGCTCTTCTCGCAGATCATCGACTTCCGGACCCCGTTCACGGCCACCCATTCGAGCGGAGTGGCGATCGTGGCCGAAGCGCTCGCCATCCGCATGGGCTTTTCGCGCAGCGAGGGCATCCTGATGCGGGTCGCCGGTTACCTCCACGACCTGGGCAAGCTGGCGATCGCCTCCGAGATCCTCAACAAGCCTGGCCGCCTCACGGACGAGGAGATGCGGATCGTCCGCAAGCACACCTACTACACGTACCAGACCCTCAAGACGATCGACGGCCTCGACACCATCAACGTTTGGGCCTCCTTTCACCATGAGACCCTCGACGGCGACGGCTATCCGTTTCATTACGACCGGGACAGCCTGCCCCTGGGATCGCGCGTCATGAGCGTCGCGGACATTTTCACCGCCCTCTCCGAGGATCGGCCCTACCGCCGGGGCATGGAAAAGGCGCAGGTGCTCGCCATCCTTCAGGACATGGCGGGCCGCGGGAAGATCGACGCCGCCATCCTGGAGGTGCTGATCGCCGATTACGACGCGATCGACGGCTTGCGCCGTGCCGAGCAGGAAGTGGTCCTTCAGGCCTACGAGAAGGTGATCCACCCGGTGCCGGAAAGCGATCGCCCCTCGTGCGAAGCGCAGAGCGCCTAGCAAGGCGCCAAACCTGGCATCGCTCCCGAGCGCGGAGCGTATCCCTGCTCTCGCTTTTGAAGTACACTGGAGGCCGACCACGCCCCCTTCCGCAGCTTAGAAACGCGAGTTCAGCCCCATGACCGATAGCAAACCCGCCCCCACCCGTGGCCTTCCCCCCAACCGCGAGCGACTCGCCGAAGCGCTCGGCGATCGCCTCAACGACTGGAACGCCCTGCGCGAGACCGTCATCGAGTTCGGCGCCACCTGGAAGTGGGCCCACTCCGAGGCCACCGGGGCATGGTCCTACCGCTCCTACCTGTCGGGCGATCGCTTCTTCGTCGCGCTCTCGCTCATCGATGGAGGCTTCGAGGTCAGCTTGAACCTCAAGGCCGACGAATGGGACGCCGTCATGCCGGAGACTCCCGAGGAGCGCGCCCTGTTCGATCGCCTGAAGGTAGCGGCCTTGGCTTCCGGCCAGGACCCGGCCTGGATTCACGTGCCGGCGAGCGAAAGCGCGGCCATGTCCCTGCTCGCCAAGATGCTCGTGGTGCGCGCCCGCCGGGTGCAGAAGCCCCGCCTCAAGACGAAGAAGAAGCGCTAAAAATAGTTTCCCATTTTGACTTGTGTTTCAGCGCGGAGATCCGGAATAATCGAGAATCGCCTTGAACGGCCATGCGCTCAATCCCCCGGCGAGGGGTCGCCTGAGTCACTGCCGAACGAAGCTCACATCCCAACACCGATGCCGCGCGGGCTTAGGACGCTCTCCGGGTCGGGATTGCCCCTAGGAGGCTAACATGGAAGAGAACGAAAACCTCGTCACGCTCATCGACGAGGACGGCAAGGAGCAGGACTTCGAGGTCGTCGAAGTGGTGCAGATTCACGGCCAGTCTTATGCCCTTCTGACCCCGGCCGGCGCCGCGGAGGAAGAGGCCGAAGTGCTGATCCTCAAGGTGGTCGACGAGACCCTGGTGAACATCGAGGACGAAACCGAGTTCAACCACGTGGTTTCCCACCTGCAGGGCCACGCCCACCACTAACGGGATCGTTCCCGACCGCCCCGGCCTAAGCCGGGGCACTTTTTTTCGGCCTCCCCCCGGCCAAGATCCGGCGCCTGCGGCCAAGATCCGGCGCCTGCGGCCAAGATCCGGCGCCTGCGGCCAAGATCCGTGGAAACCGCGCTACCCACGGGCCGCGCCTTGCGGTAGGCTTCCCCATGTCCCTCGTCTCGCCATGATGCCAGGTGAAACCATGAAAACTCCGGGCCTCTCCGAAACCGAACTGCTCGATCTGATCACGGGCCGGATCCACGGCTCGCTTCAGCAGCTTCAAGCCCGCATGGCCGATTCCGAGCCGATGCCGGACGTGCTGCCGGAGCTGGGGGTGGAGATCGCCAAGGTGGTGGCCGCCGCCATTCACGCCAATAACCTGAAATGCGCCGAACACGCCGAACGCAGCGGCTCCGACAGCCGCATGTCGTCCGCGCAGTACTACGACCACCTGAGCGCGTGCATCGACGGGTACTGATCCCGCCTCAGGTAATGCTTGCAATAGCTTTACGTTAAGTCTCGGGGCTTTCGGGCACGGATGCCGGAGATTCAGCGATAACCTCTTCGGAGGCCATGCTGATGATACCGAAGCCCTTACGCGTCCCGGCGCTCATTCTTTCCCTTCTGCTTTCCGCTTGCGGAGGGACGGCGCCTGCCCTCGATCGGACCACGGCCGGCTTCGAGGCCGCTTGGAGCGAGCAGACCATCGCTCCGTCCTTCAACATCGCCTACCACGATCGCATCTCCGCCAACGAGGAAGAGGCGAAGCGCTCTCCCTACAACACCCACCAGACGCTCTTCCGCATCATCCAGCGCTCCAAGGAGACGCTCGATGGGGCGTTCTTCGACATCGAGGCCCTGGATGCCGTCGACGAGATCCTGAAGGCCAAGGCGCGCGGCGTGCGCGTCCGCCTGGTCACCGATTCCGACAACTTGGTGGACAAGACGGATCCCAGCAAGGTGCGCGAGGCGATTCGCCGCTTGCGGGCCGCCGGGATCCCCGTCGTGTCGGATGAGCGCAGCGGCTTCATGCACCACAAGTTCATGGTCCTGGACGGCCATACCGTCTGGACCGGGTCGACCAACCTGACCCCCACCAGCCTCTACCATCACAACAACAACGCCTTGACCATCCGCTCTCGCGAGCTGGCGAGCGTCTTCACGGCCGAATTCGAGCGCATGTTCACGGACCGGGCCTTCGGCGCGTCCCAGCGCCCCGAGGTGCTTCCCAGCCGCATCATGCCCTTCAAGTCCGGCTCGGTCCAGACGTTCTTCTCGCCCCGTGGGGGCGGGCGCCAGGCCGTTCTCGACGAGATGGACCAGGCCAAGAAGCGGATTCGCCTGATGACCTTCTCCCTCACCGACGTCGAGCTCGGCCTGCTGATCCATTCCAAGGTCGAAGCCGGCCTCAAGGTCGAGGGCGTCTTCGACCGCTGGCTGGCCGCCAGCCGCTACAGCCTCTATCCGAAGTTCAGGGCCAGTGGCATGAGCGTCTGGCTGGACGGTAACGAAGCCCTCATGCATCACAAGGTGATCCTGATCGACGATTCGACCGTCATCACGGGATCCTTCAACTTCTCTCAGAACGCCGAGGTCAACAACAACGAGGCACTGCTCATCATTCGCAACGCCCCGGAACTGGTGAAGGCCTACGACGACGAGTTCAAGCGGCTGGTCCAAGCGGCGAAGACCAACCGCCCCCCGAGCCAGAAGCCCAAGGACGCGGAGCACAAGACCGGCGACGTTCCCTAGAACCAAAAATCATCAGGCCCGCCCGGTGGGAAATCCCCACCGGGCGGGCCAATGTCTTGGGAGGCCTGGAGCCGTATCAGCGTTTCCTGAGGATCACGCTGCCGACCGAGTAGCCGGCGCCGAAGCTCGAGACGACCCCGATATCCCCCGCGGCCAGATCGTCGTGGTGCAGGTGGAAGGCGATGACCGACCCCGCCGAACTGGTGTTGGCGTAGCGATCGAGGATCACCGGAGCTTCGCTCTCGGTGGCTTCCCGACCCAGGATGCGCTTGGCGATCAGCTGGTTCATGCTCAGGTTGGCCTGGTGCAGCCAGAATCTCCGCACGTCGGACGGGGAGATGGCGTTTGCGGCCAGGTGTTCGGTGATGTGCTCGGCCACCATCGGGCAGACTTCCTTGAAGACCTTGCGGCCTTGCTGGACGAAGAGCTTGTCCGGCTTGCCCTGCCCCTCGGGAGCGGTCCGGTTGAGGAAGCCGAAGTTGTTGCGGATGTTGTTGGAGAACGCGGTGGCGAGCCGGGTTCCCAGCACCTCGAAACGGTCCTTGGCCCGGGCCAGATCCGCCCGCTCCAGGATGACGGCCGTGCAGGCATCGCCGAAGATGAAGTGGCTGTCGCGGTCCCGGAAGTTGAGGTGGGCCGAGCAGATCTCCGGGTTGACCATGAGCACGGCCTTGGCCTGGCCCGACTGGATCGCGCTGACGGCCGTCTGGATGCCGAAGGTCGCCGAGGAGCAGGCCACGTTGAGGTCGAAGCCGAAGCCCGTGATGCCCAGGGCGCCTTGCACCTCGATGGCGATCGCCGGGTACGGGCGCTGCATGTTGGAACAGGCCACCAGCACCATGTCGATGTCCGAGGCCTCGCGACCCGCGTTCGCGAGCGCCTGGCGCGCGGCGGCGACCGCCATCTCGGCCTGGATGGAAAGGGTCTCGTTGTCTCGCTCCGGCAGGTTGGGGCACATGCGCGCGGGGTCCAGCACGCCCTCGCGATCCATGAGGAAGCGGCTCTTGATGCCCGAGGCCTTGAGGATGAAGTCGACGCTGGACTCGGCCAGGGGCGCCAGGGTGCCGGCGGTGATCGCCTCGGCATTCTCGCGGTTGTAAGCCGCCACGTAGGCGTTGAAGGAGGAGACGAGCTCCTCGTTGCTCACGGCATGGGGAGGGGTGAATAGCCCGGTCCCGCTGATCACGACTGGATGATTCATTGGCAGCTCACGTTTCCCATAGGAGGAGGGGGGATATCCGCTTGAACGCCTCGATCATACACCATGCTCCCGCCCATGCGGCGTGGACGCGGGTGGCTCACGCGTTATCATGGCCTCGAGGAGGACCCGATGCGAAGCTGGTATCCCATTCCCGTCGAAGAGCTCGACAACAAGCGGCTCTTGGCGGAACACAACGAACTGCTGATCATGGCCCGGGCGATCGCGGGCCTCAACCGGGGCTACCGCAACCACCCGGAAACGCAGCGCTGGGTGGGCCATAGCAAGGCGATGCGGAGTCGGCATGATCAACTGGCCGCGGAGATGGTGCGACGCGGCTTCAATCATCGCAGCCCGTGGCCCGACGAGCTCGTCAACCCGGGCGATTCCGAGGAGTTTCCGGGGACCTTCTGGGAGCCGCTCGAAGTGATGCGGGCCAAGCTCGACGCCAAGCAGCGCCCCTGAGGCGTGCGGTCAGATCCGCTTGCGGGGCTTGGCGCGCGCGTACTGATCGGGCCAGGGCAGATCGACGCCCCGGGCATGCGCCGCATGCAGGGGCCAGTACGGATCGCGGAGCAGCTCGCGCCCGAGCAGAATGGCGTCCGCTTCTCCGCGCTCCAGGATGCCTTCGGCGTGCTCGGGATCGGTAATCATGCCGACCGCACCGGTTGCGATGCCGGCCTCGCGCCGGACGTCGCGCGCGAAGGGCACCTGATACCCCGGCTGAACGGGGATGCGGGCATGGGGCACCGACCCGCCGGACGAGCAATCGATCAGGTCGACGCCCAGCTCCTTGAACCAGCGCGCCAGCTGGATGGATTGCGCGAGGTCCCAGCCCCCGTCCACCCAGTCCGTGGCCGAGATCCGGACGAAGACCGGCAGGTCTACGGGCCAGGCCTCCCGGACGGCGCGCGCCACCCGCAAGGGAAGGCGGGCCCGGTTCTCCAGGGATCCTCCATAGTCGTCCGTTCGCTGGTTCGACAGGGGTGAGAGGAACTCGTGAAGCAAGTACCCATGCGCCATGTGCAGCTCGACGACCTGGAAACCGGCCTCCAGGCTGCGGTGGGTGGCCGCGACGAACGCGTCGACGATGCCGTCGATCTCCGCGCGATCCAGCTCCCGCGGGACGGGATCGCCTTCCTCGAAGGCCAGTGGACTTGGGGCGACCGGGGTCCAGCCTCCTTCCGCCGGGGAGAGGGGCTTGTCTCCGCGCCATGGAGCATCCGTCGAGGCCTTTCGGCCGGCATGCGCCAGCTGGATGCCGGCGGCGGACCCGTGCTCGCGAATGAAGCGGGTGATCCGCGCGAACGCCGGGGTCTGCTCGTCGGACCAGAGCCCCAGGTCTCCGGGGCTGATCCGGCCTTCGGGGGTGACGGCGGTGGCCTCGGCGATCACCAGGCCCGCGCCGCCAATGGCCCGGCTGCCCAGGTGGACGAGATGCCAGTCGTTAGGAAGTCCCTCTTCGGCCGAGTACTGGCACATCGGAGAGACGACGATGCGGTTGCGGAGGGTCAGCCCCCTCAGGGTCAACGGTGTGAACAACATGCCCCCATCGTACCGCGAAGCCCCGCCGGCGCCAACGCTCCCTGCGGGGCGGGCGCGGCCGGCCGGTCACGGCGCGAGGACGGGACGGCGCAGGGGCTCGTGCTTGGCGCGGAGCTCGTCGAGGAACGCGCGAACGGCCGGAGAGAAGGCCATGTTCTCCCGGTAGACCAGCGCGAGGCAGCGCGTCAGGGAGAGGCCCTCGGGTTGCACGCGGACGAGGCGCCCTTCGTTGAGCTCGCGTTCGACCGCTCGGATGCCCAGGGCCGAGTAGCCCAGGCCTTCGGCGACGTGGGTCTTGATGGCCTCGACGCTTTCGAGCTCCATGACGACGCGCGGGTTGAGGCCGGCGTTGGAGAGGCCGGCTTCGACCAGGCTTCGCAGGGGAGTGTCGGGGCCGGAATGAATGAACGGCACCCCGTTCAGGCCTTCCTTGGGGAACGGCTTTCCGGCCAGCGGGGCTCCGGGCCAGGCGACGAAGACGATGGCATCTTCGAGCCAGGGCTCGACGATCAGGCCGGGGCGCTGCGAGGGCAGGGTGACGATGCCGAGGTCCAGCTCACCGTTGGCGATCGCCAACAGCGTGTTTCGAGCGGTGCCTTCGCGCAGGTAGAAGCTGACTCCGGGGTAGCGGCCGCGGAAGTCGGCAATCAGGCGCGGCAGGAGGTGAACGGTGGCGGTGGCGCCTCCTCCGAGGCGGACCTCGCCGGTCTCGAGGGTCTCGAAGGCGCGCAGGTCGGCGCGCAGGCCTTCCACTTCGCCGAGGATCCGGCGGGCCCGGGCGACGGCCAGGTGTCCGGCCTCGGTCAGCTCGAGGCGCCGTCCGCGGCGCTCGAAGAGCGCATGGCCGAGGCTGCGTTCGAGGTGGTGGATCTGATGGGTGGCCGCGGGCTGACTGAGGTGCAGCCGGCGGGCGGCCTCGGTGACGGTCCCGTAGGTGGCGATCGCCACGAGCATCTCCAGGGGGCCGAGTTCGAGTTGATCGGTGGTCATCGCCTTTCCTCCGTAGGATTCATCCCCCGAATACATCTGATTCAAACGATTCATTTTCTTGATTTCCGCCTGCGGCGTAGGATGGAGGGACATCGGGGAGGTCCGTTTCCTAACGATTTCGGCCGGGTCGAGGGGACCGCGCGGCGGATCCTGGGACGGATTGCCGCGATTCCTGCCTTTTCGGGGTGAGATTTTCGGCAGGATGGAGTACACTGATGGTTTTAACCGCTTGAATTCTTGCCCGCTCTCGCGACTTGGCGCCCATGGGGGCAGCCGTACGAGGGTCTAACCTGCTTCCACACTGGATTCCCGCCCCCACCTTGAATGAGAAGAGACGATGGACCTGAAGATTACCGCTGATCCCACCGTCATGTACGGAGGAAACGCAAGTTTCGTCGAAGCCCTCTACGAGGATTTCCTGACGGATCCCCTCTCCGTTTCGCCCGAGTGGAGGGCGTACTTCGAAGGGGTCCGGGGCTCGGCCCGCGGGCCTGAGCCGGTGCACTCGACGGTCCAGCGCGCGTTCGCCGAGCTGGCCCAGAACGGCCGCCGTCGCGTGGTCGCTGCCGAGCCCCCGTCCTATGCCCGGGCGGGCGTGGTCGCCCTGTTTAATGCCTATCGCTCGATGGGCCACCTGAAGGCCCAGTTCAATCCGCTGGGACGCCCCGAAGCCCGGATCGCCGAGCTGGAGCCCCAGTACTACGGCCTGACCGATGCGGACCTGGCGAGCCCGGCGAGCGATGGTGCCTTGAGCGGCAGCGTGAAGCAGATCCTGGAGACCCTCGAGGAAACCTACTGCCGTTCCATCGGGTTCGAGTACACTTACCTCCCCCGGGTCGAGCGCGAGTGGTTGCAGCAGCGCATCGAATCGGTGAAGGGGCGGGCGACCTACGACGCCGCCACCAAACGCCAGATCCTCAACAAGCTCAATGCGGCCGAAGGCCTCGAGCGCTATCTTCACAAGCGTTACGTCGGTCAGAAGCGCTTCTCGCTGGAGGGCGGCGATTCCGTGATCCCCATGCTGGATCAGTTGATCCGCCGCGCCGGCAAGCAGGGCGTCAAGGAAATCGTCTTCGGCATGGCCCACCGCGGCCGCCTCAACGTCCTCATCAACATCATGGGCAAGAAGCCCCGCGACCTCTTCAACGAGTTCGAGGGCAAGAACGTCCTTCCCGGCGACATCTCCGGCGACGTGAAGTACCACCTCGGCTTCTCCTCGGATATGCCGACCGAAGGCGGCCCGGTCCACCTGGCGCTGGCCTTCAACCCCTCTCACCTCGAGATCATCGCCCCGGTCGTCGAGGGCTCGGTCCGGGCCCGTCAGGATCGCCATCACGACGAGACCCGCGACCTGGTCATGCCCGTCGTGATCCACGGGGACGCCGCCGTCGGCGGCCAGGGCGTCGTGGCCGAGACCCTCAACCTCTCGCAGCTGCGCGGTTTCGCCACCGGCGGGACGGTTCACCTGGTCATCAACAACCAGGTGGGCTTCAGCATCTCGAACCCCCAGGATGCCCGCTCCAGCCGCTACTGCACGGACATCGCCAAGTTCGTCGACGCTCCGGTCTTCCACGTCAACGGGGACGACCCCGAGGCGTCGGTCTTCGCGATGCAGCTGGCCATGGACTACCGGATGGCCTTCCACAAGGACGTCTTCATCGACCTGGTCTGCTTCCGCCGCCATGGCCACAACGAGTCCGACGAGCCGCGCGCCACGCAGCCGATGATGTACCGTCTCATCGACATGCACCCCGGCACCCGCGGCCTCTACGTCGAGGCCCTGGAGCGCGAAGGCGTCGTCACGGCCGCCGAGGCCCAGAAGCTGGTCGATGAGTACCGGGACGCCCTCGATGCGGGCGAACGGGTCGCCGAGCCCGTCGAGACGGACACCTCCTCGCCCCATGCCAGCGGCTGGGCGAAGTACGTCCGCAGCACCACCGACTGGCGCGCTCCCGTCGACACCGGCGTGCCGGTGGCCCGTCTCAAGGAGCTGGGTGAACGCCTCACCGCGCTTCCCGAGGGCTTCGAGCCGCACAAGCGCGTGGGCGCCATCCTCAACTCCCGCAAGGAGATGACCGCAGGCACGCATGCGCTCGACTGGGGCATGGCCGAGAACCTGGCTTACGCGACCCTGGTCACCCAGGGCTACGGGGTCCGGCTGGTCGGTCAGGACTCGGGGCGCGGCACCTTCTTCCATCGCCATGCCCAGATGCATAACCAGAACCCCGAAGCCGCCGTCCGCAGCTACATCCCGCTGCGTCACCTCGCGCCGGACCAGGCCCGCTTCGATGTCTACGACTCGACGCTCTCCGAGCTCGCGGTCCTGGGCTACGAGTACGGCTACTCGCTGGCGGAGCCCAATACCCTGGACATCTGGGAGGCCCAGTACGGCGACTTCGCCAACATGGCCCAGCCCATCATCGACCAGTTCATCAGCTCGACCGAAGCCAAGTGGCAGCGTCTCTCGGGCCTCGTGATGATGCTTCCCCACGGCTACGAGGGCCAGGGCCCCGAGCACTCCTCGGCCCGCCTGGAGCGTTACCTCAGCCTCTGCGCCCAGCAGAACATGCAGGTCTGCGTGCCCAGCACCCCGGCCCAGATGTTCCACATGCTGCGGCGGCAGATGCTGCGGGACTTCCGCAAGCCGCTCATCATCATGAGCCCCAAGAGCCTCCTGCGTCACAAGAACTCGACCTCGAGCCTCGAAGAGCTGGCGAACGGCACCTTCCAGCTGGTGATCCCGGAATCGCGCCCCGCCACGGGCATCGATCGGGTGGTGCTCGTGAGCGGCAAGCTCTACTTCGAGCTGGCGGAAGCCCGCGAGAAGGCCGGTCTCACCAACGTCGCGCTGATCCGCGTCGAGCAGCTCTACCCGTTCCCCGAGGAGGAGATCCGCGCGGAGCTGGCGAAGTATCCCAACGCCCAGGTGATCTGGGCCCAGGAAGAGCCGCAGAACAACGGCGCCTGGCTCTGGATCCGGGACAGCCTGCAGGCTTGCGTGAGCGAGGGGCAGACGCTGGACTACGCGAGCCGTCCGCGCTCGTCCTCGCCGGCCGTCGGCTACGCGTCCAAGCACGCCAAGCAGCAGGATGACATCATCAACAAGGCTCTGGGCCGGTCCTAACCGGTGAATCCGAATTCAGATTGCAGCGTATTCTAAGGAGAACCCATGCTCGTTGAAGTCAAAGTCCCCGTCTTTTCCGAATCGGTCACCGAAGGCACCCTGCTCAACTGGCAGAAGAAGGTCGGTGAGCGGGTCGAGCGCGATGAAGTCCTGATCGAGGTCGAAACCGACAAGGTGGTCCTCGAGGTCACCGCGCCCCAGGCCGGCGTCCTCACCGGCATCAACAAGAACCCCGGTGACGTGGTCGAGAGCCAGGAGCTGCTCGCGACCATCGACACGGAAGCCGCCGCCGGCGCGGCTCCTGCGGCGGCGGCTGCCCCGGCAGCGGCCGCCCCGGCCCAGGCCGGAGCGCCCAGCGAGGCCCTGAGCCCCGCGGTCCGTAAGTTGGTGGCCGAGACCGGCGCCAAGCCCGAGGAGATCGCCGGCACCGGCAAGGGCGGGCGCGTCACCAAGGGCGATGTGCTGGAGCATGTCGCCAAGCCCCAGCCCGCTGCGGCCGCCGTGCCTCAGGCGGCTCCCGCGCGTCCCGCGGCCCCACTGCCGGCCGGTGCGCGCCCCGAGCAGCGCGTCCCCATGACCCGCATCCGCCAGCGCATCGCCGAGCGCCTCAAGGAAGCCCAGAACACCGCCGCCATGCTGACCACCTTCAACGAGGTCAACATGCAGCCCGTCATGGACCTTCGCAAGAAGTACCAGGACGTCTTCACCAAGAAGCACGGCGTCAAACTCGGCTTCATGAGCTTCTTCGTCAAGGCCGTGACCGAGGCCCTGAAGGAGTTCCCCATCATCAACTCCTCCGTGGACGGCACGGACATCATCTACCACGGCTACTTCGACATCGGCATCGCCGTCGCCACCGAGCGGGGCCTGGTCGTGCCCATCCTCCGCGACACCGACACCATGTCGCTGGCCGACATCGAGAAGGCCATCGGCGATTTCGCCGCCCGGGCCCGGATCAACAAGCTCACGCTCGAGGACATGTCGGGAGGCACCTTCTCGATCACCAACGGCGGCACCTTTGGCTCGATGCTCTCGACGCCCATCATCAACCAGCCGCAGAGCGCCATCCTGGGGATGCACAACATCACCGAGCGCGCGGTCGTCGAGAATGGACAGGTCGTCGTCCGGCCGATGATGTACCTGGCCGTCTCCTACGATCACCGGATCATCGACGGAGCCGACGCCGTCCGCTTCCTGGTCAAGGTTCGCGACCTGCTCCAGGACCCGGCCCGCTTCCTGCTCGACATCTAGGCGTCTAGGCCTCGCGGCTTCCACCCGGAGACCGCGAGGCCTACTGCCTTTTCCTTCAATTTTCGACTCAAGCGACCCCGATACGGAATCAAGAGGTATTCATGCAAGTATTTGACGTCGTCGTCATCGGTGGGGGGCCCGGAGGCTACGTGGCCGCCATCCGCAGCGCCCAGCTCGGCTTCAAGACCGCCTGCATCGACGAAATGACCGGTAAGGACGGAAAGCTCAGCCTCGGAGGCACCTGCCTGAACGTGGGCTGCATCCCCTCCAAGGCCCTTCTCGACTCGTCGGAGAACTACGAGAAGCTCCATGAGCTCGACATCCACGGCATCTCCGTGGAGGGCGTCAAGCTGGACGTCGCGAAGATGATCGCCCGCAAGGACCAGGTCGTCTCCAAGCTCACCGGCGGCATCAACATGCTCTTCAAGAAGAACGGCGTCACCCCCATCCATGGCCGCGGCACGCTCGTGCGCCAGGAGGGCGAGACCTGGATCGTGAAGGCCGGAGACACCGAGATCGGCGCCAAGAACGTCATCCTGGCCACCGGTTCTTCGCCCCGTCAGCTGCCTTTCGCGGCCGTGGACAACCAGAAGATCCTGGACAACGTCGGAGCCCTCGACATGCAGGCCGTCCCCGAGCGCCTCGGCGTGATCGGTGCCGGCGTCATCGGCCTGGAGCTCGGCAGCGTCTGGCGGCGGCTGGGCGCCAAGGTCACCGTCCTCGAGGCGATGCCCGAGTTCCTGGCGGCTGCCGACGAGCTGGTCGCCAAGGAAGCCCTCAAGCAGTTCAAGGCCCAGGGCCTGGACTTCCACATGGGCGTCAATATCGAAAGCGTCGACGCTTCCGGATCCGGCGTCGTCATCCGCTACCAGGAAGGCGGCGAGGCCAAGACCCTCGAGGTCGACAAGCTGATCGTCTCCGTCGGCCGGGTGCCCAACACCAATGGCCTCGGAGCCGAAGCGGTGGGTCTTGCGCTCGACGCCCGCGGCTTCATCGTGACCGATCACTACCGGACCAACCTGCCCGGAGTCTGGGCGGTCGGCGACGTCATTGGCGGCGCCATGCTCGCTCACAAGGCGGAAGACGAGGGCATCGCGGTCGCCGAGATCCTGGCCGGCCAGGCCGGTCACGTGAACTACGAGACCATCCCCTGGGTCATCTACACGTCGCCCGAGATCGCCTGGGTCGGCAAGACCGAGAAGGCGCTCAAGGCCGAAGGCGTGGATTACCGGGCGGGCCGCTTCCCGTTCGCGGCCAACGGTCGCGCGATGGGGCATAACGACACCCGCGGCTTCATCAAGGTCCTGGCCGATGCCAAGACCGACCGGATCCTGGGCGTCCACATGATCGGGCCCAACGTCTCGGAGATCCTGGCCGAGGCCGTCGCCGTGATGGAGTTCGGGGGATCCGCCGAGGATCTCGCCCGGACGATGCACGCGCACCCGACGCTCTCCGAGGTGCTCAAGGAAGCGGCACTCGCCGTCGACAAGCGCGCCATCCACGCGTAAAAGTTCAAATCGCGGACGGCCGGATCCCCACTGGGGATCCGGCCGTTTCGCATGGGCGCAAGCGGGTGAGTTGGGGTTCAGTTTCGCGGGTGATCCGGGTACCAAAAGCTCGGAGGAATGCTGATGACCACCATGAAACACTTTCGACGCATGCTGCTGATCCTGACCGGGGCGATCGCCATCCCGGCATGCGGAACCGCCCCGTTCGCCGCCGATCCTGCAGGAAACGTCCCCCGCATCACCCCCAGCGGCATCCCGAACCTCGACGGAGGTGGGCGTGTCGACGATCCCGCCCTGATGACGCGCTTCGGAAACCAGAGCGTGCCCCGGGGCAAGGACGACACCCACGAAGCCGGCTATGCCCTGATGCGCGACCTCGGGATGAGCACCCTGCGCGAGGGCTGGAACTGGAAGTACGTCGAGGTCTCCAAGCACCAGAACGTCAAGTGGATGGATTACTTCGACAAGAAGGCCGAGCGCTTCGCGCAGATGGGCGTCAAAGTCCAGGCCATGGTCACGGACACTCCCGACTGGGCCTCGTCGGATCCCAAGTATGCCTCCAAGACGGGCTTCGATGCCAACTCTCCGGGCAAGTACACGGTCCCGGCAGGCCTGAAGCTTCCCATCTTCTCCGACGGGACGGACGTCTACAAGCCCGGCGTCAAAAGCAACCCCGACAACTACTTCGCCGATTACCTCTTCGACATGGCGACCCGCTACCGGGGCAAGATCCAGTACTGGCAGATCTGGAACGAGCCGGATTACCCCTCCGGAGACCTCCAGGCCGGAGCCAAGACCTCGGACGGCCGCCAGCGCTACTGGACGGGCTCGGTCCAGGACTACGTGAGGCTCTTGCAGGTCGGTCACACCATCGTCAAGGGCATCGACCCGCAGGCCAAGATCACCCTCGGCGGTCTGGGCTACGAGGGGTATCTGGAGGCCATCCTGGCGCATGGCGGCGCCCGCTACTTCGACGTCGTGGACTTCCACGCCTACGGGTCGGATGCGAGCAGCTCGAACGGCGTGCTCAATTCGGACTGGGGTTTTCTGGGCCGCTACCGGGCGATGAAGGAAACCCTGACGAAACACGGCATCTCCGGGAAGACGTTCGCATGTTCGGAGACGGGCTTCACCTCCGACAACGCGGAGGAGCAGGCGCGTTACGTGCCGAAGCTCTTCGCGGCGGCGATCGCCCAGGGGGACGTCGAGGCCGTGCAATGGGCGGTCTTCACCAATCCCGGGCACCGCAACATGGGCCTGATCGATCAGGCGACCCTCTCGAAGAAGACCCGGGGCTACCACGCCTATCAGATCGCGACGGGGCAGCTCACCGGAGCCCGCTTCGAGGCGGACCTGACCCGCGGCGACGTGCAGGGCTACCGTTTCAAGCGTGCTGACGGAAAGCCCCTCTACGTGCTCTGGTCCACGGGCGCCAAGACCTCGCTGTCGCTTCCCCTCGGTTCGGGACAGGTCCTGGACAAGCTGGGCAAGCCCAAGAGCGCCAGTTTCGCGCAGGGATCGCTGAGCCTGGATCTCGAGGCCGATCCCGTTTACGTGGTCGGTAGCTAAGGCACGAGCGCCCGCGGCTGTTTCGAAAGGCAGCGTAGCTGACCTGTAGAAACGACGGGCTTTGAATCGCGGGTCTCAGGCGAGACGCTTGGACCAGATGTTGATGTCCTCGAAGCCGCCCGAGATGTCGCAGTTGTTGATGAGCCTGCCGCAGTACTCGTAGGTGAGGTCGTAGAAGACCTTGTTCATGCCCGGGGCGGTGGCCCTCGCGAGCGTGTAGGCGCAGCGGATGCCCCGGCGCCGGAGCTCGTCCTCGAGGCGGACCAGCAGAATCCGCATGAGGCCCTTGCCGCGCTCGGACGGGAAGGTGGCGCAGTCGGTCATCTCCGCGTTGCGATGCTTGGTGTCGAGATCGGCGGAGGCGGCGCTCACGATGTTGCCGTCACCGTCCTTGATCACCGCGTAGACGAGGTTGCGCCGCATGGTGGAGAGCAGGAAATCCGGCATGGTCAGGGGCGAGGGGTAGGACTCGAAGACATGGCTGTAGAGGATGACCAGCCCCGGGATGTCGTCCTCGGTGGCCAGAGTCAGGGTGTAGCCTTCGGGAAGGTCCAGCGGGCGGTTCTTGCGGGGCTGGTGCATCAACTCCTGGATCAGCGCGGACTCTTCGAGGAGGGTCGGGCTGGTGATCCGGTCGCGGCTCAGGAAGCGGCTCACGACGTAAGCGTTCTCGCCGTTGAAGTAGTGAAGGATGATGCCCTCGAGCATGTAGCCATGCGCCAGAAAGCCTTGCCAGTCCTGGGCCGTGGCCTTGATGAAGATCTTATCAAACTGGTTCTTGTTGGCGAGGTAATCGAGTCGGCGGCAGATGTCGGGGAGATCGCCTTCGAAGTTGAGCACCTTGAGGCGGCGGTTGTAGTAGTCGATGGTGAGATCGATCTCGCAGCCCTCCTCCCGGATGCTGTAATCCAGGGCATAGACCTTGCCGTAGGCGCGGATATCCACGCCCTTGTCGAGCGTGAGGTCGATGACGCCCATTTCCTTGTTCGAGGGCTCTGAGGAGGCGGGAGCGACGTCCTGGGGGATCTCGTCCTGAGGGGACGCGTCCAGGGGAACGTCAGCGCGGAGATCCGAGGATCCGTCGACGTCGAGCGCCTCCGAGGGCGTCTCGAACGGGGAGATCGGGTCTTTAATCATCCGTGAGCTCCTTTCTGAATGCACGAAGGAAGGCCACCGCGTTCTTGCCGAGGGTCTGCGTGCGGTAGCCCCCCTCCTGGACGATGAGGCTGGGGATGCCCAGCCCCGCGATGCGCGAGGCGATCACCGGGTAGTGGCGGGTGGAGAGATCGAAGCTGCCCGCCGGGTCTCCCCGGCAGGTGTCGAACCCGGCCGCGACGACCAGGTACTGGGGATCGAAGCGTTTGATGGCGCTGAGCGCCTCGTCCAGGGCGGCGAGGTAGAGGGTGGGGTGCGTGCCGGGAGGCAGCGGGAGGTTCAGGTTGTAGCCGAGGCCTTCCCCTTCGCCCCGCTCGTCGGCGAACCCGGAGAAATAGGGGTACGTGACGGCCGGGTCGCCGTGGAGGGAGATCGTCAGGACGCGGGACGAGGAGTAGAAGATGTCCTGGGTCCCGTTTCCGTGGTGGTAGTCGATGTCGAGAACGGCGACGCGGCCGTGCTCGGCGAGGAGGTTGGCCGCCAGGGCCGGGTTGTTGAAGTAGCAGTAGCCTCCGAAGACCTCGCGCTCGGCATGGTGCCCGGGAGGACGGCAGAGGGCATAGATCACCCCTTCCTCGGGCAGCAGCGAGGCGGCGGTGAGGGCGCAATCGGCCGAGCTCTTGGCGGCCTCGAAGGTATGCCGGGTGATGGGAGTGCCGGTGTCGAAACAGTAATAGCCGGCGAGCGCGGGCTGGTGCTCGGGGCGGTTGACCTTGCGGCGGACCGGGAAGACGTCGGGATAGATGAGCGCGTCGTCGTCGAGGGTGGCGGCGGCATCGCGCAGGAAACCGACGAAGCCGTGAAGCGCTTCGATCCGGGAGAGGGGATGGGGGTCGGGGGAAACGATCGTGACGGCCATGTCCGAGGCGAGCAGGGCCTCTCGGATGATGGTGGCGCGGGAGGGGATGTCCTTGCTGAAGATGCGGCGTCCCCGGGTGAACTCCCAGCGCGGGTTGTGAATCAGGTGGGTGGGGCTATGGACGACCTTCAAGCGCCACCTCTTTCTGTCGTCTGGGCGATCGCTCCGCGCTCCGGAGCCGCTCGACGCTGCTGCGGTAGAGCATTTCCCGGGGCTGTTTCCGGGAGCGGGGGGCGGCGGCCTCCCGGACCACGGTGGCGACCTTGCCGGATTCCACCAGCTGGGAGATGTACTCCCGCGAGACGCCCAGGGCATGGGCGGCATCTGCCTGGCTCATGACTTCGTCGTCGCGGATGACATGGGCATGCGCGCGGGCGATGGCGAGGCCCAGCGCCGAGAACCAGAAATCCTTGGGGACGGTCATGCGCGGGCTCAGCAGGCCGCGGTAGAGGTTGTCGAGGATCAGGCCCGTCGCGTGAAGAACCTGCTCGCGGTCGACGGGCAGACCGCGCGCCGCGCGGTCAATCAGGTCGAGGTGGTTCGAGATCTCGGATCCGATGGTCTCGAGGTTCTGGATGCGCCCCCGGATCAACTGGCGCAACTCGTCGGCATCAATCAACATCGTCCGAGTCTACCACCTGTCAATTGACAGGTCAATCCCACGCCGGGATCCGAAGAAAACCCGGTTGACGGCTCCGGTCGGCTGGCGTATAAACTATCTAACTGGTCAGATAAAGGAGGCCGCGATGGCGCGCAAGGTCGATCCCGAGCAGCAGGCGCTTCGCCGCGAGGAACTCCTCAAGGCGGCGTATCAGGTCCTGCTCACCAAGCCCTTCAAGGACATCACCTTGGAGGATATCGCCCAGCGCGCCGGAGTCAGCAAGGGAGTCACGGTCTACTACTTCCACACCAAGGAGGAGATCTTCCGGGCCTGCTGGAGCTGGCTGATCGCCCGCATCGGCAGCCGCATGAAAGCCCGCGCCCTGGCCGTCGCCGATCCCGAGCAAGCCCTCACCGCCGTGGTCGACTCGGTCTTCCAGGGAGCGTCGGAGCTTCGTGACTTCTACACGATCTACCTGGACTTCCTGAGCCAGGGCGCGCGCAACCCGCTCTTCGGCCAGGTCAACGCCGAGTTCTATGCGCTCTGCCGCGACATCAACCAAGCCATTCTCACCGAGGGCATCCGTCAGGGCTGCTTCCGCGAGGTGGATCTCGCGGAGGCCGCCGCATTCGGCCGGGCCGTGATCGACGGCATGTGCATCCAGATGCTCTTCGATCCGGATCCGGCCGCCTTCGAACGCTACCGCAACCACTGCCTCAACGCCTTGTTGGGCTACCTGAAACCGACGCTCGCCCCGACGTCCCCCTAGAAAGGAAAAGCCATGAAACTCATCCGCCCCGGAAAACTGCTCCGCCCCGTCCGCCGCTGGATCGCCGGAAAGCCCCTCAACGGCCCCACCTGGTTCGAAGGCCTCACGATCACCCAGGAGGATATCGACCGCGAACTCCTCCGCGGTCGCCGCGACATGGATCCCGAACCGGCGGCGCAGCGTCCTGCGACCGTCACCTGGCTCAGCGAGGAAGTCAACGCGTGATCGCCCTGGACATCGAGGTCAAGACCTACGACATCGATTTCGCGGGGGTCGTCAGCAACCTCGTCTACCTGCGATGGCTGGAAGACCTCCGCATGGCCTACCTGAGTTCGGCCATGTCCCTGGAAGACCTCGTCTCCCAGCAACTCTTCCCCACGCTGGTCCACACGACCATCAACTACCGTGCGCCGGTTCGCTTCCCGGATCATGTCCGCGGCGAGATGCGCCTGGTGGAGGCGGGACGGACCTCGCTCACCCTGGAAGCCACGTTCCGGAGCCGCAAGAGCGGCGAGGTGGTCGCGGATGCCCGGCAGGTCGGGTTGATCCTCGACGCCAAGACTGGGCGTCCCGCCCCGGTGCCGGAAGCGGTGATGCGGCTGCTGCCGGATCAAGACGCGTGAAGCCCGGGACTCCGCGCGTGGAGTCCCGGGCCTCTCTTCGACTTGAGGGTTAGTTGCGCGAGGGGAAGGCGTACGGGTACTTGTCCTGCTGGACCGCGGGGCCCCAGGAACCGCCCGAGTTCAGCTGCGCGAGGAAATCACCCCAGCGGGTGTCCCGGTTCCAGGCGCGCTGGAGGTACTTGGACTCCACCGGCCCATCGACCTGGGCGTAGATTGCGAGGCCGGAAGCCTTGTCCAGGTTCAGCTCCCCGCCGAAGAAGCCGGCACCGCGGTGCCGCTCCCCGATGATGGAGGCTTTGGCCGCCACGGTGACCGCCTGGGCGGCGGCTGCGATCTCCGCGTCTCCGACCTTGGCGAGGTTCGCCATGACGTCGATCAAGTCGCGGTAGTGGTTGTACATCGTCAGGCCCGGCGAGGTCTCGTTGGCATAGGCCATGGAGCCGCGGATGGCGCTGGCGATCGCCTTCTTGGTCCCGCGATCCTTGATCTTCACCAGGAGCACGTCCGAGAGCGCGGCCATCCGGCGCGCGAGCTCCTCGCTCTTGGTGATGTCCATCGCGCCGAACGCCACCTCGTAGCGCGCGTTGTCGGCGATCACGTTCAGCAGCTCGCTTGCGATCTGGCGGCTCTCCGCCTTGGGGTTCGCATCCAGGACCTTGACGATGTTCTCGTAGGGGAAGTCGCCCCGCGTGGTCGTCTGGGCGGCGATCAACACCTTGGCGCCCTTGCGGAGCTCGTAGCCCACCTCGGCCATCTGCATGAAACAAGCATCGAAGAGCATGATCTCGACGGGGTTCTGCTCCAGGACCTGGGCGACCTCGTTCATGTGGATGATCTTCTTGCCGCCGGGGCCGTTCCAGTCCGAGCAGATGCCGCGCACGATCCCGCCGCCGTGGTCCGCCATCGAGAGGGCGCGGCGCTGGGCCGGGGTGTTCTGGCCCGCGAAGGTCACGAAGGCATTGAGCGCCGCGGCGGTGCCGGAATCGGCCTCCCGCTGGTTGACGGTCTTGGCGCTGACGCCGGGAGCGGTCTCGTAGACGTAGAGCGTGTCGTTGTTCTTGGCTCCGTCGTAGAACGTCACCGAGGCGACGTTGCCGGCGCGCTGCGAAGCGGCATGCAGGCGGTTCACGATGCCGGTCCCGTGATCGAGGTCGTTGTCGAGTGCGAAGAAGGTCAACAGGGACCACGGAGCTCCGGCGGACGCTCCCCGGAACGGGCCGTCGCCGCCGGAGAGCGACGCGATCGGGTTGAGGCCGCAGCCCGCCAGGAGAGCCGCCACCGCCAAGGTCGCCGAAAGCAGCTTGACTTGCTTCTGCATGGGGTTAATTTATCCTCCACTTTACGTGATTTTAAGTTTGTACACGTCTCTTATCGAAGGGACGCGCCGCAATCAGGTAAAGCGGGGGTTAAGGTTCGGCGGAGGAAGCGTTAAAAATGACTTGGGTTAATAGCCTTCGTTGCTGGCTTCCACCACCCGGCAACTCTCGGGGGTGCAGTGGTTGCCGCAGACGTCGCACGTCTCCTGGCTCACCGGGTACATGTTGCCGCACCTGGTGCACTTGAAGCTTTGGGAGGTGGTTGGCGTCAAAAGATCGGCGTTGCTCATGGAGCTTTGGATCTCGCGGTCCATCTCTGGCCTCCTTTCCCGGATGCATTCTCGACCCTAGCTCAGGGTGAGACCGAGATCAACCGCCTCTCGCCGCCTCTTCGGACGGGTCGATTCCGGCGCTTATTCCGCCGCCCTGCGGGTTCCGGACTTGGCCACCTTGTCGCGGACACGCTGCACGGCCATCGGGAAGTAATGCGCCGAGATCATGTTCACCAGCCAAGCCGGCACCGGGAGGTCGGGGTCGACCTTGGCGGTGTACACCACCCGGCTGCGCGATTTCGACTCGGGAAGGACCTTGAGGGCCCCTTCGTAGAGCTTGACCGATCCCTCGAACTTCTTGAAGGTGAAGGAGGTGTTGGCCGGATCCAGGTACGTGTAGTTGCTGACCCAGCGGCTACCCAGCGGCCAGGGGAAGTCCATGACCACCTTGCAGGTGAGGACGTTGCCCTCGCGCTTGATCACGTCCGAGGAGCGGGCGCTCTTGAAAAGCTCGGGGTAGCTCTCGAAATCCGTGTAGACGGGATAGACCACCTCGGGAGGCGCGTCGATCAAGCCCGTCACCATGGTGCGCTTGATGGGCTCGCCCGTCTCCTCGACATGCACGATGATCTCGCCCTTTTGCACCCGGCGCTCCTCGTCGGCGGTCAACCGGTAGATGGCATCGGGGTTCGGAACCGCCCACGCATGCAGCGGAACGAAGAGCAACACCATGGACAAGGCGAGCCGCTTGGGCATTAAAGAAGACCTCCGGTAAACGCGCGTGGGGAGCGACTCTCAAGGGTCGCATGGTTGAATGATAGCACGCCGATCGGTGGGTTTGGTAGTCAGATCCAGCGGCGGGATTTGAAAAAGACCAGCATGGTGATGGCGGTCAGTCCCATCAGGGCCAGGATGGCTTCGAAGGCGTAGGCCCATTCCCCGAAGGGCAGCCGGACGTTCATGCCGTAGAGCCCGGAGACCAGGGTCAGGGGCAGGATGATCACGGAGATGACGGTCAGCGCGCGGATGACCTCGTTGGTGCGGTGCGAGATCAAGGAGTCATGGGTATCGTTGAGGGCCTCGATGATGCCCTTCTGGTCCTCCAGGGACTCCCAGACCCGGGCGAGGTGGTCACCGATATCCGAGAAGTACACCTCGAGGTCCTCGTGGATCAGCCGGCTTTTGAGGTATTCCAGGCGGGAGATGACGGGCATCAAGGGCTTGACGATCCGGCGGTAGGCGATGATGTCGCGCCGCAGGACCGAGATCTCCTCGACCGTCTCGCGGCCGCCGTGCGTGAAGATCATGTCCTCGATTTCCTGGACGTTGCGCTCAATCTTGTAGACGATCGGGAAGAAGTTATCGACCAGTTGGTCGACGATCCGGTACAAGAGGTAGCCCGAGCCCATGCCCATGTCTTCCTCGCGCATCTTCTCCGAACGCTCGCAGGCCTCGAAGTAGCGGTCCAGCGGCCAGACCCGCCCCTTGTGGATGGTGATCAGGAAGTCCGGACCCACGAAGACGTCCACCTCGGACGGCGTCGTCACCCTGAGGCGCTTGTCGTAGACCGGGAACTGCAAGACCAGGAAGAGGTAGTCGTCGTACTCGTCCAGCTTCGGGCGCTGCCGGCGGCTGGAGAGATCGTCGAGGTCCAGCGGGTGGAACGGGAAGTTCTCCTCGAGGTAGGCGATGTTCTCGGGAGTGGGATCGGAGAGATCGATCCAGGCGAGGTTCCCGTGGGTGAGGCTGCGGATGCGCCCCTTCTCGGAACGGGAATCGTGGGCCGGCTGCGGGGGGCGGACCTTGCTCCAGGCCGGCGGGGTCAAGGCCCGACGCGGATCAAACATGGCCAGCCCTCCCATCACCAAACTCCAACGCCACCTTAACCCTCCCATGCTGCACTGTCAAGGCGATTCGACCGGTCCCGCGCTCCCCGTGACACCGATCCGGGAGAATTACGTAGTTCCTTCGCTGGCAGGCGACCTCGGCCTTGTGGTATGAGTCAACAGTATCGCGTCGTCATACCGGGCCAGGAGGCAACATGAGTTACCAAGGCGGGATCCTGCTCGATGCAGGAACCAACGAGCTGGAGGTGGTGGAGTTCCAGCTGAATACCCCCACCCGCGAGGGCCAGGTCCACATGGGCTACTACGGGATCAACGTCGCCAAGGTCAAGGAGATCGTCATGGTGCCGGAGATCCTCACGATCCCCATGACGCATCCCGCCGTGGCCGGGGCCATCAACCTGCGGGGCCAGGTCATCACGCTGATCAACCTCGCGAAATGGCTCGGTCTCCCCACCACCGTGACCAAGAAGTCGCGGGTGATCGTCACGGAGTTCAACGGCGTGGTGAACGGCTTCATCGTCGACGCCATCACCCGCATCCACCGTCTCTCCTGGGAGCAGGTCGTCCCGCCTCCCTCGGATATCGCGCTGAGCCTGGGGGATTGCCTGACCTCGGTGGTCAAGATCGACGACCGGATCCTCCTGATGCTCGACTTCGAGGCCATCATCGCGGACATCAACCCGGGCATCCGCCTCAAGGGCGAAGCCGCCGCCGCGGCCTCCGACCTCTCGCGCGAGTCGAAGCAGATCTGGGTGGTCGAGGATTCGAGCGCCATCCGCCGGATCATCCTCAGCACCCTCTCGGCGGCGGGCTACCAGGTCAAGTCGGCCGAGAACGGCGAAGTGGCGTGGACCATGCTCGAGGAGGGCGCCAAGGACGGGACGCTCCCCGATCTGGTCATCTCCGACATCGAGATGCCCAAGATGGACGGCTTGCACCTGCTCTCGCGGATCAAGTCCACGGACGTTCTCAAGGAACTTCCGGTCATCATGTTCTCTTCGCTGGGCAACGACTCGAACCGGGACAAGGCCCTCAAACTCGGAGCCCTCGACCTGATCCGGAAGCCGGACCTTCCGCAGCTGGTCAACATGGTGGACGAAATCCTCTTCGGAGTGGCTCCGGTTCCCGTCGAAGCCTAAGTCTCAAGCCCCAGACAAAGCGAACCGCTAGCCCTCGGGCTAGCGGTTCGACACGTCGTAGACCGTGATCGAGAAGCCGGCGGCCGCTCCGCCGTCGTCCGTGATGCGGGACGGGGTCACCCAGACCTCGTGCATGGTTCCGAACTTGCTCAGAGCCACCAGCTCCACGCGCGGCGTCGGGCCCCCCTGGCGAACCCGATCCATGGCCTCGACCAAGGCCTCGAGGCGATCGGGGGGAAAGAGGCTGACGCAGGATTTGCCCACCGCCTCCTCGGCGGTGTAGCCGAAGAGCCGCTGCGCGGACGGGTTCCAGCTGGTGATCGTGCCTTGGAGATCCGTTCCGACGATGGCCTCTCCGGAGGAATGGACGATGGCTCCGAGAAGCTTGAGCTGTCTCTCGGCTTGCTTGCGCACGATGAACTGCCCGAGCTGGGCGCCGCACTCGGCCATCATGTCGAGAAGGTTCTGGTCGGGATGCCGGAAATCCCGGTAGGCGAAGACCATCACGCCCAGCATCCCCGTAGGGCTGGATACCGGGAACGCGAGCGCTCCCTTGATACCTGCTTGCTCGGCCATGCGCTTGCGCAGGAAGTTGCTCTCCCTCAGCACGTCCGAGAACCACGCGGGCCTTCGCTCGAGCCAGACCTTGCCGGGAAGGCCTTCCCCCACGTTCATGGTGACGGCTTCCCCGATCATGGTGAACTCCGTCGCCACGAAACCCGGGACCTGCCAGCTGACCTGCCGGCGCAAGGTCAAGTCGCCGTCATCCGCCGTCCAGTACTCTCCGAATTGCCAGTCGAGCGTCTTGCAGATGGCCTGCATGACCTGAACGATGGCCAGGTTGGTCGGAGGGTTCTCGGCCAGGAGCTTGGTCATGGTCAGCTGTATGGCCGCCCGTTGAGCCGCGTGCCGCTCCTCGGTGATGTCGGTGACGAGGGCGATGCAGTAGAGCGGCTGGTCAGCGGCATCCTTCACGAGCGAGAGGGTCGCATGGATCCAGATGACGCTCCCCTCCTTGTGTACCATGCGCTGCGTGACGTCGTAGAAGTCCCGGCGCCCTTCGAGCAGATCTCGGAAGGCGGCGGAATCCTTGACGCGATCCGTGGGATGCGAGAGGGCGTCGAAGCTCAGGTGCCGCAGCTCGCGCTGCTTGAAGCCGACCAGGCTCTGGAAGGCCTCGTTGCACTCGAGGAAGTGACCTTTCAGGTCGGTCAGGGCGATCCCCGTCGCGGCCCGCTCGAAGACGCTCCGAAACAGGTTCTCGCGGGCCTGGAGCGCAGGCTCTTCCATCCTGACGATCGCCAGGACCATGGCGTCAGGGCTTTCCCCCAGCGGACTGAAGGAGAGCTGCGCCGGGACGAGCGCCCCGTCCGGGCGACGCAGCCCCAGCCGCATGGGTCCAGCCAGCACGCCGGTCGCCTCGAACGGCGCTTCCGGCACCAGCAGCGCCTCGACGTCCAGCTCCAGGGCTTGGGCTTCGCTCACCCCGAAGATCGCCTGCGCATACGTGTTCCAGGCGGTGATCCGGCGCGTCGCCCGGGAGAAGGCGAAGGCGGCTTCGTGCAGCAGGCCCACCATGCGGCGGGCCTCGAGGACGTCGGAAGTCGGTAGTGGATTGACGGTCACGGTTTTCCTCGCTCGCCCCTGTCGGCCTCCATGGGGACTCTTGGCAGTATTCCCCCGGATCGGGTTTGCCTCATCCGTACTTCCTACGGAAAAATGCCCTATTTCCGTCGTTTCGCAGGCGATGCGGCCGCCGGGCGCCTCAGCCGGCGCGCAGCATGCGCCACCCGCAGGGTGGGACCGTCACGTGGCCCGCGCTCACCGGGGTCTGCGGATCGCTCAGATCCGTCCAGGGCCCGGCTCCGGGCAGGCTCAGGGGCAGCGTGGCGGCCTGATCCGCGGCGTTCACGGCCACGACGATCCGTTCCTCGGGGGATTCGCGCAGGAAGGCGAAGAGCTCGGAGGTGACGTGAAGCTGCTGGTAGCGCCCGTGCCGGAGGGCCGGGTGCTGGCGGCGCAGGTGGCTCAGGTGGGCGATCGCCCCCCGAAGATCCGCGCGCGGGCCCGAGCACGCCGTGGGATCGAATTCGGGCCGCAGCGGGGCATCGGAGTGCCCGGTCTTCTTGCCGGGTAGGCCCCATTCGCTGCCGTAGTAGAGGGACGGCACGCCGGGCACGGTGAACAAGAGGGCGTAAAGGGGGACGAGGTGCGCGGCGCAGTGGAGCTTGCTGGCGACGCGATCCACGTCGTGGTTGTCGGCAAAGGTGTAGAGCGCCATGTCCCGGTAGATCCCCTCCGTGCCGAACTGCCGGTTCAAGGAGTAGGCGACCTCGTGGTAGTTGCGGTCGTTGTGGCTGGAGTAGAGGCCCTTGTAGAGCTCGTAGTTGGTGACGGCGTCAAGCATGGCCGGCCCGACCCAGCGGCGGTAGTCGCCGTGGATCACCTCGCCGAGGAGCCAGAAGTCCGGACGCAGGGCCCGGCAATGGGCGGCGAGCGCGCGCTGGAAATCCCGATCCAGGACGTCCGCCGCGTCGAGCCGCAGGCCGTCGATCCCGAACTCCGAGACCCAGGCGCTCACGGCCGCGAAGAGGTGCTCGCGAACCTCCGGGTGGCGGGTGTCGAGCTTCACCAGGTCGTAATGGCCGTTCCAGCCCTCGTAGGCAAAGGGATCGCCCGCAGGGCTACGGCGGCTGAAGTCGAGGTGGAACCAGCCGGCGTAGGGTGAGGCCTGCCCGCGCGCGAGGACGTCCCGGAACGCCCAGAAGTCCCGCCCCACGTGATGGAAGACGGCGTCCAGCACCACGCGCATGCCCTGCGCGCGGGCGGCCTCGCAGAAGCGGGCCAAGGTCTCATGGTCGCCGAGCCGGCGATCGACCTTGAAGTAATCGGCGGTGTCGTAGCCGTGGGCGGTCGATTCGAAGACGGGGCCCAGGTAGAGGGCGTCGATGCCGAGCTCCCTCAAGGGCGGCAGCCAGCCGTGCATGCGCTCGAGGCGCGGAACCGTCGGCCCCCCCTCGTTTCGCTCGGGAGCGCCCAGCGCTCCGAGGGGGTAGACGTGATAGAACGTGGCGGTCGTGGACCAGTGGGCCATGGGGCGCTCCTTGCGAGGTACATACCGGTCGGTATAGCGGGGGCAAAAAAAGTCACGAGTAGATCCCGTGGCTGAACTGGTGAACGAGGTCATGCCGCAGGCGGTCGTCGTCCTTGAGGACGCCGTTCATGACGAGCACGGCGTAGCTGTTGAGGTGGCCGTGGAAGGTCGTGGCGTAGCGCTGCTGACGCCCGGCCATGTTGCCGTGCTGGCGCGCGGCGTCCGCGAACATCGCCTCGAGAAGCTGAAGCTGCTTATCGAATATCGGGGCGGCTGCCCGCCGGGCTTCATGCGTCTCGGGGAGGAAGAGCAGCATCAGCAGGAAGCGGTAGAGGTCCGGTCGGCGCTGGGCGAACTCCAGGGTCAATGCCGTCACCCGCATGAGGGACTGGGTCAAGTCCCCCGCGTAACGGGTGGCGGCGGCTAGTGCCTCCAGGTAGTCCCGGGTCCCCTCGCGAATCAGCGCTTCGAGCAAGCCGACTTTGCTGCCGAAGTAATGGTAGAGCGTGGGCTTGGTGACCCCCGCTTCGGCCACGATCTCCTGCACTCCCGCGGCGTCGTAGCCGCGGGAGGCGAAGCGGGTGAGGGCCACCTGAAGCAGCCGTTGGCGGTTATCGAGCGCGAGCATGCAGCCAGTTTATACCGAACGGTATAGGCTGGCAAGACGCATCAGGCCTGCGGCACGCGCGAGGCCGGGATGCGCAGGGTCTGCTCGCCGGTGTTTCCGGGCATGGCCGCTTGCAACTCAGCGGCGCTTTCCCGGAAGTAGGCGATGGAGTCCATGAGGGCCTTCACCTGCTGCTTCACGTCACCGACCTCGCGCGAGATGAGCTGGCTGGCGCCGGCCGTCTCGCGGGACGCGGCCAGGATCTCCTCGGAGGCGGCGACGGTTTGATCGCATTCCTGCCGCTGCTGGGCGGTGGCCGAGGTGACCTGCTGGGTCATGTGGTTCATGGTCTCGACGGCCTCGATGATCTGGGCGGCGGCGGAGGCCTCTTCGCGGGTGGCTTCCGTGACCTGGATGGAGAGGGCGGTCATGCGACGGACGGCCTGGGTGATCAGGTTGGCCGCCTTGGCCTGCTCCTGGGTGGCCAGGCTCACCTGACCCATCAGGTCGCTGGCCTTGTCCACCGAGGTGACGATGGCCGTCAACGAGCGCTCCGCCTTTTCCGCGAGGCCGGTGCCCTGACGGATGGCCGCGTCGCCCTCGCGGGTGGAGGCGATCGCCTGGGAAGCCTCCTGCTGGATGCCCTTGATGAGGGTGGCGATCTCGCCGGTGGCCCGCGCCGAGCGCTCGGCAAGCTTGCGCACCTCGTCGGCGACCACGGCGAACCCGCGGCCCGCCTCTCCCGCCCGGGCCGCCTCGATGGCGGCGTTCAGGGCCAGCAGGTTGGTCTGGTCGGCAATCTCCTCGATCACCTCGATGATCTGCCCGATCTCCGCCGAGCTCTTGTCCAGGCGGTCCATGGCGGCGATGACGTCGCGCATGGTCTGGTCGATCCGCTGCATGCCATGCAAGGTCTGGTCGACGGCGAGGCGGCCGTCATGCGCCGCTTCGGCGGCCAGCCCCGAGACATGGTGCGTCTCCTCGACGTTGAGGGCGACCTGCTGGATGCTGCTGGCCATCTCCTCGATGGCAGCCGAGGTCTCGTCCATGGTCGAGCCCAGGGTCTCGGCGTTGGCGGCGACCTGCCGCGTGCTGGCCGCCATCTGCTCGATCGCGCTGGAGGTCACTTCGACGTTCCCCGCGAGCACGTCCGCGTTGCGGGCGACCTGCTGGATGCTGCCGGCCATCTCGCGCATCGAGCGCGAGGTGCCCTCGGCGATAGCCGTCTGGGAGCTGGCCGAGTCCGAGAGGTGCTGGGCGCTGTCTCCGATGCGCAGGACGTTGCCCTCGACCACTTGCGCGGCCGAGCGGACTCCATGAATCATCCCGCGAAGGTTGGTGACCATGAGCTGGAGGCTCTTCGCGATGCGGCCCACCTCGTCCTCGCTCGTCACCTCGATGCGCTGGTCGAGGTTCCCGGCGGCAATGCCGGCCACGGCGCGCTCCATCTTCGCGAGGGGGCGCAGCGAGACGCGCAGCAGGTAGGCAATGAGCAGGCTCTCGATGAGGACGACCATCGTCCCCGTGATTCCCATGGTGAGCCAGACGGAGAGCGCATGCCGGTCCAGCGCCTCCTTCGAGAGGCCGACCCGGAAGGCCCCCCAGTGGCGGCCGTTCACCGTGATGGGGCTCGAGATGTCCGCGATACGCTCGCCGCTGTCGCGACGGTAGTCCTGAACCAGCTGCCCCTGGGTGTTCTGGGCCGAGGCGAGTCCTACCGGATCGTCGAAGCGTCGCTTGGAGCGCTCAAGGACGTTATGGGTCGGGACGTAGCCGCTCCGCTCGGCCGCGATCGCGAAGACCACCCCTTCATCCTCGAGGAAGACGTTCTGAAGGGGCTTCAAGGTCGCGTCCGTGAAGGCGTCGTAGCGCGAATGGTACTTCTTGGGCTGGCTTCCGGGAATCTCCTGAAGCTGCGAGTCGAAGAGCTCGGCCTCCGTGATCGTCCCGTTGCGGATCGCCGTTTCGAAGGCGAACTGGGTCATCGTCGCGCCTTGCCGCGCCATCGCTTTCCCCTTGAGGGTGGCCGCTTCTTCGAGCTTCGCCGTCGACTGCAGGATGCTGAAGGCGCTGAACGCGGTCAGGAACAGCCCGAAGACGATGAAGATGAAGAGCGCGATGCGGACGACGAGCTGGCCTTTGATGGCCGCGATGAGACGATGAACCATGACTGTTGCGTACCTCCTCGACGACGGGGTCTCGGTGAAATCGGGCGACGTTTCGGTTCCCGTTCAGCGGGCCCGGCCTGTGGGTTCCTGTCCGAAAGCATGCATTGGACGGCCCTTATGGGTATCATCATACCTGCTGATGGTCTAGTAATAAAGCTTTCGCACTCATGACAAGCCAATCCCCCCTGCTCAAGCCGATTGCCCGAGCAGGGGGGATGGAGAAGGCCTAGGCCGTGGGAGTCGAGCGCTTGCGGCCGGTCATCCAGAGGACGGCCACCAGGATTCCGAAGGGCAGGAGCGCTGCGGCGTCACTCTCGGCAATCGGCCCGACGAGCGGGGCGAGGTTCATGAAGTCCGTGAGGTTGGCCCCGGAGAGGCCCGCGACCAGGACGCCCGCGAGCGCGCCGCCGGCGATCAGGCCCGACGACAGGAGGACGCCCGGGGCGAACTCGGAGTTCTCGGACTTCGCAGCCTTGTTGCGTCGATCGACGAAGTGGCGGATCAGACCTCCCACCATGATCGGCATCGAGGTGGCGATGGGCAGGTACGCTCCGACGGCGAACGGCAACGAGGAGACGCCGCAAAGCTCCATCATCAAGGCGAGGAAGACGCCGATCAGCACCAGCCCCCAGGGAAGCTGCTGCGTGAGGATGCCGTCGATGATCATGCTGAAGAGGCGGGCCTTGGGAGCGTCGAGCTTGGTGACATGCTTTCCGTCCACCTCGGTGACGACCCCACCGATGCCGGGATCGACCAGGTAAGCGATCTGCCCCGCGTCATCGACCAGGTACTTGCCGACCGGAACCGACCCTTCGATGGTGCGCTGGTAATGAACCTGATAGGTCTTGCCGTCGGGGCCGGCCTGGGTCTGCGCCTCGGCGGCCACGGGGGCCGTGAAGCCGGGGAAGGCGCGCGGCACGACGGTTGTGTAGGCCTGGTTGAGGAAGAGAAGCGTCCAGCCGATGACCAGGGCGCTGGTGACGACCCCGATGCTGATGCCGATCTGCTGGGCCTTCGGGGTGGCGCCGACCAGGTAGCCGGTCTTGAGGTCCTGGCTGGTGGTCCCGCCCGTGGAGGCCGCGATGCAGACGATGGCGGCCGTGGAAAGCGCCATGGCCTTGTAATCGACGCCCGTCCAGCCGATGGCCAGGAACAAGAGGCAGGTGATGAGCAGGGTGGCAACAGTCATGCCCGAGATGGGGTTGGAGGACGAGCCGATCTCGCCGGTGATCCGGCTGGAGACCGTGACGAAGAAGAAGCTGAAGATGACGATCAGCACCGCGGAGAGCGGGTGGATCTGCAGGACCGGCGCGACGGCGATCGCGAGCGCGATGGCGAGGCTGCCGAAGAGCACCACGGTCATGGGCAGATCGCGTTCCGTCCGCAAGCCCGTCGCCGCCTGGGCCTCGGCTCCCTTGCGGGATTCGAGCAGCGTGCCAAGCCCGCGCTTGAAGGCGCGGATGATGGTCGGGAAGGAGCGAATCAGGCTGATGATGCCGCCGGTCGCGACGGCGCCTGCGCCGATGTAGAGGATGTAGGCGTTGCGGATCTCGGCGGGGCTCATGTCGGCGATCAGGGTGGTCGCCGGGAAGATCGGGGTGGTGAGCCCCGATCCGAAGATCTTGATGGCCGGGATCAGGATCAGGAAGCTCAGCACGCCGCCGGCCAGCATGGTCGCGGCGGTGCGCAGGCCGATGATGTAGCCGACGCCCAGGAGCTCGGGGGAGACCTCGGCGGCGACGGATCCGCCCTTGTAGCCGGGGATCATCCAGCCGGGCGCTTCCTTCCAGAGGTGGGTTCCGGCGTTGAGGATCTTGTAAAGCGCACCCAGGAAGAAGCCGGTGAAGACGGTCTTCGCGTTGGTGCCTTGCTCCTCGCCGACGATCAGGACGTCGGCGCAGGCGGTGCCTTCCGGATAGGTGAGCTTCCCGTGCTCCTGGACGATCAGGCCCTGGCGGAGGGGAATCATCATCAGGACGCCCAGGAGGCCGCCGAGCAGGGCGACCATGAGGACGCGGATGATTTCGAGGTCCTGTCCCATGAGCAGCAGGGCCGGCAAGGTGAAGGCCACGCCGGCGGCGATGGATTCCCCGGCCGACCCGGTGGTCTGGACGACGTTGTTTTCGAGGATGCTGGCTCGGCCGAAGAGCCGGAAGACGGTAATGGCCAGCACCGCGATGGGGATGCTGGCGCTGACGGTCATGCCGACCTTGAGGGCGAGGTAGACCGAGGAGGCGGCGAAGACGATGCCGAGCAAGGCGCCGAGGGCCACCGCACGCACGGTGAGTTCGCGGGGGTGTTCATGGGGGGAGACGTAGGGCTTGAAGCCCGAATCGTCTGCTACCGGGCTTTCGGTTGTTACGGCCAAGGCGCATTCTCCTGGGTGAACGAGAGGGCTCCGAAACTAGCTTAGTCCCATGTCGCCATGGGGATCAAGCGCGGTGGGGTCGCGGCCCCCGGCAACAGGAGAGGCCAGACGAGATGCTCGTCTGGCCTCATACCCCTCACCGAAGCCGCAACTCGGGCTTACGAACGCTTTGCGACCTTAGCCCAGGTGTCCCTGAGGGTCGCGGTGCGGTTGAAGACGAGGCGATCGCCCTGCGAGTCGGCATCCATGCAGTAGTAGCCCATCCGGAGGAACTGGAAGCGGGCGCCGGGCTTGGCTTCCGCCAGCGCCGGCTCGGCGATGGCGCTGGTGAGGACTTCGAGCGAGTTCGGGTTGAGCTCGGTCTCGAAGTCGCCGGTCGGCTCGGCCACCGTGAACATGGACTCGTAGTTCCGGATCTCGGTGGGGATGCCGTGGGCGGCCGAGACCCAGTGGAGGGTGCCCTTCACGACGCGGCCGTCGGTGGTGCCGCCGCCCCGGCTCTCCGGATCGATGGTGCAGCGCAGCTCGACGATGGCGCCGGTCTCGTCCTTGATCGCCTCCTGGCAGGTGAGGTAGTAGGCATGCTTGAGGCGAACCTCGCTACCCACGGCGAGCCGGAAGTACTTCTTATTGGGGGCGACCTCCTGGAAGTCCTCCTGCTCGATGTAGATCTCGCGCGAGAAGGGAACCTTCCGGGTGCCGGCGGAGGCGTCCTCGGGGTTGTTCTCGGCGTCGAACCACTCGACCTGACCCTCGGGGTAGTTCGTGATGACGACCTTCAGGGGCCGGGTGACGACCATGACCCGCTGCGCGGTGAAGTTGAGGTCGTCGCGGACGAAGTGCTCCAGCATCGGGAACTCGACGATGCCGTTGGCCTTGGTGACGCCCGTGGCGGCGGCGAACTCCCGGATGGCCTTGGGCGAGTAGCCGCGGCGGCGCATGCCGGAGATGGTCGGCATGCGGGGATCGTCCCAGCCGCGCACGATGCCCTCGTTGACGAGCTGCAACAGCTTGCGCTTGCTGGTGAGCGTGTTGGTCACGTTCAGGCGCGCGAACTCGATCTGCCGCGGGTGGCAGGGAATCGTGATGTTGGCGATCACCCAGTCGTAGAGGGGGCGATGATCCTCGAACTCCAGCGTGCAGATGGAGTGCGTGATCCCTTCGAGGGCGTCGGAGATCGGGTGGGCGAAGTCGTACATCGGGTAGATGACCCAGGCGTCGCCGGTCCGGTGATGATGGGCGCGGCGGATCCGGTAGAGGGCCGGGTCGCGCATGTTGAGGTTCGGCGAGGCCATGTCGATCTTGGCGCGCAGGATATGCGCTCCGTCCTCGAACTCGCCCGCGCGCATGCGCTTGAAGAGATCCAGGTTCTCTTCGACGGAGCGATCGCGGTAGGGGCTGTTGCGGCCGGGCTGGGTGGGGGTGCCGCGATACTCGCGCATCTCCTCGGGAGAGAGGCTCTCGACGTAGGCCAGGCCCTTGGTGATGAGCTCGACCGCGTACTCGTAGAACTTCTCGTAGTAGTCCGACGCGTAGTAGAGGTGCTCACCCCAGTCGAAGCCGAGCCACTTCACGTCTTCCATGATGGAGTCGACGTACTCGACCTCTTCCTTGGTGGGGTTGGTGTCGTCGAAGCGCAGATGGCAGCGACCGCCGTACTCCTGGGCGATGCCGAAGTTCAGGCAGATCGACTTGGCGTGGCCGATGTGCAGGTAACCGTTCGGCTCGGGCGGGAAGCGGGTGACGATGGTCTTGTGCTTGCCGGTGCGCAGGTCATCCTCGACGATCTCGCGGATGAAGTCCAGGTTTTTTTCGGCAGGCGTCGTCGCCTCGGCGGGTGCAGTATCCATGGTCTCGAAACCCCTTGAAGGAAGATGTGGAATGCAATGAAACACCTCAATCTAGCACGATCACGCCGCCAAGACTAGGCGGCGCGCTCGTGGCTAGCCCTGAGGATCGAAGTAGTGCCTGCGAACGGACTCCACGATCTCCTCGAGGCGATTGGTCACCTGGGGAATCGAGAAGCCGACGAAGAGCGGGCCCACGACGAATCGGGGGATGAGCTTGGCTGCGATCCCGTCCTCGCGCTCGTAAAAGAAGAGGTTGTAGCTGCTGCAGTGCGCGTTGAAGTGATGCAGCGCGTAATGGGCCGCGACCTGGAGGTAATCGGCCATGAGATCGATCCGTGTCGGGTCCGATAGCAGCACGTTGAGCTCGGTGAAGCCCATGCGCGGATGCGTCGAGAGGTTGAACTCGACTCCGGGCTGCCGGTCGATGACCAGGCCTTGGAAGTCGGTGTCGGTGACGTTCTGGCGGTAGTCGACCTGGTTCAGGCCGACGATCTGCATATGGGGATGGCGGAGGCTTCCCCCGGAGTGCGGTCCGTGGTTCTTGTAGAAGACCACCGAGCGGTACGCCCCGCTCGCGATCATCGCCTGCCACTTCTCCACGCCGAAGCGCACGACATGGTGAAGATGCTCCTTGGAATAGGTCGAAAGTTCGGCGTCGCAGGTCTCCGTCTCGATGATCACGGTCTGGAAGGTGTCCTCGAGGACGGGGAACTTGTTCTTGAGCAGGATGATCGGGCCTTCTTCATCCAGGATGTCGACCAGGCGGCTGCGGTCGCAGAACGGGCACTCCGTGTCGCGACCATCGATCGTGAACGGCTTGTCCTTTCCGGCGTGGGTATTGAATCTCAGGTGTTTTCTCATCTCCTCGATTATACGGCGAAGCCTGCATGGCTTGAAGGGGAGGGCGGCAATTCGCGCTGAAAAGCCCGAATCGCCGCCCTCGGATCCCGCGGGGGGCCGCCTCAGCGGGTCGCGAGCAGCCCCGAACGGGTGGGTCGTAGCAGATCCCCGTAGCGCGCCCGCTTGATGAAGCGGCCCGCTCCCGAGCGTCCCAGGAAGGTGTTGTCCTCGACGATCACCTGCCCCCGCGAGATGACGATCTCCGGGAAGCCCTGGACCTCGAAACCTTCGAAGGTGTTGTAGTCGACGTTCATGTGGTGGGTATGCGGGTTGGCCACGCTGATCGTCTCCTTGCGCTCGGGGTTGAAGATCACGAGATCCGCATCCGAGCCCACGGCGATGGTGCCTTTCCGCGGAAACATTCCGAACATCTTAGCGGCGGCCGTGCTGGTCAACTCGACGAACTTGTTGACGCTGATGCGCCCTCCGACGACGCCGCCGTTGTAAAGCAGGCTCATGCGGTTCTCGACGCCGGGCGCGCCGTTGGGGATCTTCGAGAAGTCCTGGCGCCCCAGCTCCTTCTGACCGGAAAAGCAGAAGGGGCAGTGGTCCGTGGCGATCGTGTGGAGGTCGCCGAACTGTAGTCCCTTCCAGAGTTCGTCCTGGTTCCACTTCTCGCGCAGGGCGGGCGTCATGACGTACTTGGCCCCTTCGAATCCGGGAGCGTCGTAGGAGGTCTCGTCGAGGAAGAGGTACTGGGGACAGGTCTCGGCGAAGGCGTGAATGCCGCGGTCGCGCGCCCGCTTGACCTCTTCGAGGGCATCCGAGCTGGAGAGGTGGACGATGTAGACGGGCACTCCGGCGACCTCAGCGATGGCGATCGCCCGGTGCACCCCCTCGCCCTCCATCCGGGTCGGCCGGGTCCGCGCATGGTACTTGGGCGCCGTCTTGCCCTCGGCGAGCGCCCGCTGGATGATCTCGTCGATCACGATGCCGTTCTCGGCATGCATGCAGATCATCGTTCCGTCCTCGCCTGCCCGCCGCATGGCCCGGTAGATGGTCGCATCATCCGAGTAAAGGACGCCCGGATAGGCCATGAAGAGCTTGTAGCTGGTGATGCCCTCGTCCGCCAAGCGCCCCATCTCGACCAGCCGCGACTCGGGCATGTCGGTCACGATCATGTGGAAGCCGTAATCGATCGCGGCCTTGCCCTCGGCTTTTGCATGCCAGGTCTCGAGCCCTTCGAGCGTCGAGCGCCCCTTGCTCTGGATCGCGAAGTCGACGATCGTCGTCGTGCCCCCGAAGGCGGCCGCCCGCGTGCCCGTCTCGAAGTCATCGGCGCTGGTCGTCCCTCCGAAGGGCATCTCCATGTGGGTATGCGGGTCGATCCCGCCCGGGATGACCAGCCGGCCCGTGGCGTCGATGACCTGGGCCGATTCGACCTGCAGGTCCCGCCCGATCATCACGACCTCTTCCCCGTCGACCAAGACGTCGGCGAAGTAGTCGTCCACTGCCGTGACGATCCGTCCGTTCTTGATGAGAAGGCTCATGCGGCTCTCCTTTCCTTCGGCGGGGCCCCCCTTGGAAAACGCCCCGTCTCCGGGACCTGCCCCAACGGCTAAAGCCTCGCTCATGACGCGCGACGTGACATGGGATCGCTTAATCTGCCGTGAGGCAAGTTTTTTTAGGTTGCCATGCTTGTTTGCTTGTTGTAAAGTGTAAACGAAAATCATTCATCATAAACGAATATGAAGGAACTCGTCTGCAGGACCCCCTCCCCGCCATCGCCGTCGAAGGAGCCGCCTGAATGATCCACTCCCTCCCCATGGCCCTGCCCGCAGACCGACTGGAATCCCGGATTCCGGACCTGAAACCCCTCCTCACCGAGGCTCAGGCGAAAACCGAAGCCCTTCGTTGCCTCTATTGCCACGATGCCCCCTGCATCCAGGCATGCCCCACGGCCATCAACATCCCGGAGTTCATCAAGCGCATCGGCTCCGGCAACGTCGAAGGCGCCGCGCAAACGATCCTCGAAAGCAACATCCTGGGTCACTCCTGTGCCTCGGTTTGCCCGGTGGAGGTCCTCTGCGCCGGCTCCTGCGTCTACAACCAGATGGGCGAGCCGCCGATCATGATCGGCCGCCTGCAGCGCCACGCCACGACCTATGCCTACGATCGCGGCCTACGCTTCTTCCAGAAGGGCCGCCCCACCGGCATGCGCGTCGCACTGGTCGGCTCGGGTCCCGCCAGCCTCGCCTGCGCTCACGAACTCACTCGCCTGGGTCACGAGGCCGTGGTCTACGAGGGTCGCGCGATTCCGGGAGGACTCAACGTCACGGGCGTCGCCCCCTACAAGCTTCACGCCGAAGAGGCCCTGCGCGAGGTCGCGTACGTCCAGAGCATCGGGTTCGAGATCCGCATGCAGGTCCAGGTGGGCCGCGATCTCGCATTCGAAAAGCTCGCCGCCGATTACGACGCCGTCTTCCTCGGTGTCGGCCTCGGGCCCGATTCGCAACTGGGGCTGCCCGGCGAGGATCTCTCCGGATGCCTCGGAGCGGTGGCCCTCATCGAGCGGATCAAGAACGACCCCGGCTTCCGCCTTCCCGACATCAGGCATGCCGTCGTCATCGGCGGGGGCAACACGGCCATCGACGTGGTTAGGGAGTTGAAGCACCTGGGGGTTCCCAAGGTCACCATGCTCTATCGGCGTGGCGAGAGCAAGATGTCCGGCTATGCCCACGAACTCAAGTCCGCCCGGCAAGAAGGTGTCGAGTTCGTGTTCTGGGCCGCTCCGGTCGCCCTCGACGGCAAGGGACACGTGAGCGCCCTGCGATGCGAGCGCACGCGACTGTCCCCCTCCGGCAAACTAGAGCGCGTCCCCAACAGCTTCTTCACCTTGGAGACCGAGCTGGTGGTCAAGGCCACCGGCCAGGAAAAGCTGGAGAGCCTGCTCGCGGGCCTTCCCGGCATCACCCTAGAGAACGGCCGCGTCACGGTCGACCCCCACACCGCTCAGGCGGGCACTTCAAAGTTCTTCGCCGGCGGGGACTGCGCCAACGGCGGCAAAGAGGTCGTGAATGCCGCCGCCGAAGGGAAGCGCGCCGCCCGTGGCATCGACGCCTACCTCAAAACCGCACGCAAGCTCGAACGCGAAGTCAGCGCCCGCTAGGTAAGGAGGCAGCCAAACCATGGCCGATTTGAGCATCAACTTCGCGGGCATCGAGGCCCCGAACCCCTTCTGGCTGGCCTCCGCGCCGCCCACCAACACTGGCGCCCAGATCATGCGCGCCTACGACCACGGCTGGGGAGGCGCGGTCTGGAAGACCCTGGGCACCCCCATCCGCAACGTCTCCGCCCGCTTCGCGGCCAACGACTACGGCACGCAGCGCATGATGGGCCTCAACAACATCGAGCTGATCACCGATCGCCCCCTCGACGTGAACTACGCCGAGATCCGGGAGGTCACCCGCAAGTACCCGGACCACGCGACCGTCGTCTCCCTGATGTTCGAGACCGAGGACGAGTGGAAGGAGAACATCGAGCGCTCCATCGCGAACGGCGCCAAGGGCCTCGAGCTGAACTTCGGCTGCCCGCACGGCATGTGCGAGCGCGGCATGGGCTCGGCCGTTGGCCAGGAACCCATGGTGCTCGAGCGGATCACCAACTGGGTCATGCGCTACTCCACCGTTCCGGTGATCGTGAAGCTGACTCCCAACATCACGGACATCACGCGCCCAGGGCTGGCGGCCCAGCACGGCGGCGCCAATGCGGTGAGCCTGATCAACACCATCAAGAGCGTCATGGCCGTCGACCTCGACACCATGATCCCGGTTCCCAATGTCGGCGGCGCCTCCACCAACGGCGGCTACTGCGGCCCCGCCGTCAAACCGATCGCCCTCAACATGGTCGGGCAGCTCGCGCGGCATCCCGAGTTCAACCTTCCCATCTCGGGGATTGGCGGCATCAGCACCTGGAAGGACGCGGCCGAGTTCATCGCCCTCGGAGCCACCAGCGTCCAGGTCTGCACGGCCGTCATGCATCACGGCTACCGGATCGTCGAGGACATGATCGATGGCCTCTCCCGCTGGATGGATTCCAAGGGCTACCGGACCATCCAGGACTTCGCGGGCCTCGCCTCCCCGCGCTTCGTGAACTGGGAAGACCTCGACATGAACTTCAAGGTGGTTGCCGCCATCGACCCCGCCAAGTGCATCGGCTGCCAGCTTTGCTACATCGCCTGCAAGGACGGCAGCCACCACTGCATCTACCTGCCCGGCGACGGGACCGGCAAGGCGCCGGATACGGGCTTCGACCGCGTGCCTCACGTGGCCCATGACGAGTGCACGGGCTGCAACCTCTGCTCCCTGGTCTGCCCGGTGGAGCACTGCATCTCCATGGTCGAGGTCGACCGGGGCCTCGCGCCGGTGAGCTGGAAGCAGTTCACGGCCGGAGAGGCGTCATTGCCCGCCTACGCCTACAAGGCCTGATCACGGGCTGGAGTTTTCGCGTTTCCCCCGCTTCCCCCGCTTCCCTTCCCACGCTGAATGGAGAATTGCTGACATGGCCAGAATCGTTCGTTGCGGTCTCATCCAGGCGAGCAATCCCAAGCATCCCGAGAAACCGGTGGCCGAGATCAAGAAGGCCATGATCGACAAGCACGTGAAGCTGATCGAAGAGGCCGCTGCGAAGGGAGTGCAGATCCTCTGCCTCCAGGAAATCTTCTACGGGCCCTACTTCTGCGCCGAGCAGACCGTCAAGTGGTACGACTCGGCGGAGCCCGTTCCCGGAGGCCCGACCATCGTCCTGATGCAGGAACTGGCCAAGAAGCACCGCATGGTGATCGTGGTCCCCGTCTACGAGGAAGACCTCCCCGGGGTCTACTACAACACGGCCGCCGTCATCGATGCCGACGGCAAGTACCTGGGCAAGTACCGCAAGAACCACATCCCCCACTGCGCTCCGGGCTTCTGGGAGAAGTTCTACTTCAAACCCGGCAACCTCGGCTATCCCACCTTCAAAACCGCCTATGGCACCATCGGCGTCTACATCTGCTACGACCGTCACTTCCCCGAGGGCGCGCGCCTCTTGGCGATGAACGGCGCGGAAATCATCTTCAACCCGTCCGCCACCGTCGCCGGCTTGTCGGAGTACCTCTGGAAGCTGGAGCAGCCCGCGCACGCCGTGGCCAACCAGGTCTACGTCGGAGCCATCAACCGGGTCGGCACCGAAGCGCCCTGGAACATCGGCGAGTTTTACGGCCAGAGCTACTTCGTCAACCCGAAGGGCGAGTTCATGGCGATCGCCAGCCGCGACAAGGACGAGGTGGTCGTGGCCGACCTCGACCTCGACCTGATCCGGGACGTCCGGAACACCTGGCAGTTCATCCGCGATCGCCGCCCGGAAACCTACGGCGACATGGTCCGGATCTAGGAGGGAAGCATGGCCATCGAAAAAACCCAAACCCACCTCTCCCGCGAGGAGATCGTCGCCAAGCACCGGGAATACCTGCTCCCGTCCGTGGGCTCGCATTATCAGGATCCGCTTCCCTTCGTCTCGGGCAAGGGCTTCCGCCTCAAGGATGCCGAGGGCCGCGAGTACCTGGATTTCTTCGGCGGCATCGTGACCGTCTCGGTGGGACACTGCGACGAGGAGATCACCGAGCGGACGATCGCCCAGATGCGCACGCTTCAGCATACGAGCACGCTCTTCCCCATCGAGGCCCAGGCGCGGCTGGCGGAGCGGCTCGCGAGCATCACCCCGGGCCGCCTCAAGCGGAGCTTCTTCACCAACTCGGGCTCGGAAGCCGACGAGAAGGCCATCCAGCTGGCCCAGGCGCATACCGGCCGCAAGACGGTGGTGGCCTTGAGGCATTGCTACTCGGGCGGCACCGCCGGGGTGCAGACCCTGACCGCGCATGCGCCGTGGCGGATTGGCGAACCCAACGCCTTCCCGGTCGTCCATGCCCGGAACGCCTACTGCTACCGCTGCCCCTTCGGCAAGACCCCATCGAGCTGCGGCATGGAATGCGCCAAGGACATCGAGGAGGTCATCCAGACGACCACCTCCGGGGAAATCGCGGCCTTCATCGCCGAGCCGATCCAGGGAGTGGGCGGGTTCATCACGCCTCCGCAGGACTACTTCAAGGAGGCGGTGGCGATCGCCCGCAAATACGGCGGCCTCTTCATCTCGGACGAGGTCCAGACCGGCTTCGGCCGGACGGGAGGCAAGTGGTTCGGGATCGAGCAGTATGACGTCGAGCCCGATCTCATGACCGGCGCCAAGGGCATGGCCAACGGCCTTCCCATCGGCTGGGTCATCACCAACGAAGAGGTGGCGACGGCCCTCAACGGCAAGGTGCATCTCAACACGTTCGGGGGCAATCCCGTCTCCTCGACGGCCGCTCTCGCGACCCTCGACGCCATGGAGAGCCGCGACCTCCCCGGCAACGCGACGCGCGTCGGAGGGTACTTCCGCATGCGCCTCGAAGAACTCGCCTCGAAGCACACGCTCATCGGGGACGTGCGGGGCAAGGGGCTGATGCAGGCCCTCGAGCTGGTCAAGGATCGCAAGACCAAGGAGCCGGCCAAGCAGGAGCTGCAGCGGGTGGTCGAAGCCGCTCGCGAGAACGGCCTGGTCATCGGCAAGGGGGGACTCTACGGCAACGTGATCCGCATGACCCCGCCGATGACGATTTCCATGAACGAGGTCGATGAAGCCATCAGTGCGCTGGACGCGGCTTTCACGCGGGTGAAGTAGGCCGTCGATTCGATAGGAGGTTCAAACCGTGACCACGTTGTCCAAAGGAACCCAGATCAAGACGCTTTCCAACTTCCTCAACGGCAAGTGGACGGCGCCCAAGGCCAGTGAACTGCTCGACGTCGTCAATCCGGCCACCGAGGAGGTCCTCGCCCGGATCCCGATGTCGACCATGCTCGACCTCGACGATGCCGTCAGCGCCGCTCAGAAGGCCTTCTACGGCTGGCGGCAGGTGCCCCCGGCGGAGCGCGCCAAGTACCTCTTCAAGTTCAAGATGCTGCTCGAGCAGAACTTCGAGGAGATTGCCCAGATCTGCACGCTCGAGCACGGCAAGACGCTGGCCGAGGCGCGCGGCGACCTGCGGCGCGGCATCGACTCTGTGGACGTGGCGTGCGGCATCCCCTCGTTGATGCAGGGGGAATCGCTGGAGGACGTCGGCAAGGGGATCGACTGCGTGGCCTACCGCCGTCCCCTGGGCGTCTTCGCGGTCATCGCCCCGTTCAACTTCCCCCCGATGGTGCCGCTCTGGTTCCTTCCCCATTGCATCGCCACCGGCAATACGCTCGTCCTGAAGCCTTCCGAGCAAGTGCCGCTTTCCATGCAGCGGATCTTCGAGCTGCTGGATGAGGCAGGACTGCCGCCGGGCGTGGTCAACCTCGTCAACGGCGGCAAGGAGATCGTCAAGGGCATGTGCGAGCACCCGCTGATCCAGGGCGTCTCCTTCGTGGGGTCCAGCCCCGTGGCCCAGTTCGTCTACGAGACTGCCGCCAAGCACGGCAAGCGCGTGCAGGCCCTGGGCGGCGCCAAGAACTTCGTGGTGGTGATGCCGGATGCCGACGTGGCCAAGAGCGTGGACGCGCTGGTCGAGTCCTGCTTCGGCTGCGCGGGACAGCGCTGCCTGGCGGGATCCACCCTGATCTTCGTGGGCGCGGCCTACGAGAAGTTCAAGGCTCCCTTGCTCGAGCGCATCAAGCGGATCAAGGTCGGCAACGGCATGGACACGGGCACCGAGCTGGGCCCCGTGATCTCGCAAGCCTCTAAGGACCGCATCCTCGGCCTCATCCAGCGGGGCATCGACGAGGGTGCCGAGCTCCTGATCGACGGCCGCAAGTCCCATGGTCAGAACAAGGGCTACTTCCTGGGGCCCACCCTCTTCGACAAGGTCAAGCCCGACATGACGATCGCCCGCGAGGAAGTCTTCGGTCCGGTCATGGCCTGGCTCCGCGCCGAGTCGCTCGAGGATGCCCTGGCGATCCTCGAGGCTCATCCCTTCGGCAACACCACCTCCATCTTCACCGCGAGCGGGAAGACGGCGCGGGAGTTCGCCTACCGGGCCGAGCCGAGCATGATCGGCATCAACGTCGGCGTGGCCGCCCCGATGAGCTACTTCAACTTCGGGGGAGCCAAGGGCTCGATGTTCGGGGACCTCAAGGCCCATGGCAAGCATGGCATCGAGTTCTACACCGACCGCAAGGTCGTGATGAGCCGCTGGTTCTAGGCGCAGTCCGGGTATCGCGACGTCCCGCCGGCTCTTAGAGCCGGCGGGACGTCTCACGAGTGCTGCCTCGCTGAGGCTGCCTACATGTAGGGGAAGAGACCCTTGACGGTCTGGCCGCCGTCGATCACGAAGGTCTGGCCGGTGGTGTACGACGATGCTTCCGAGCAGAGGAAGAGCACGGTGCCGGCGATCTCCTCGGGCTGCGCCGGGCGGTGGATGGGGGCCCCCTGGGTGAGGTGATCCCAGAAGCCAGGGATGTCTTCCATGCCGCGGGTCATGGGGGTCTCCACCCAACCGGGGGCAACGGCGTTGACCCGGATGCCGCGGGAGGCGTAGTCCAGCCCCGCCGTCTTGGTCAGGCCGATGACACCGTGCTTGGCCGCGACGTAGTTGGCCAGGCCCGGCTCGGGGATCAGGCCGGCGACGGAGGCCGTGTTCACGATGGCGCCCTTTCCGGCCTTCACCATGTGCTTGAGCTCGTGGTGAAGGCAGTTGTAGACGCCTTTGAGGTCCACGGCGATGACCCGATCGAAGCTGGCCTCGTCCATCTCGTGAAGCAAGGCGGCCGGAGCGGCGATGCCGGCGTTGTTGAAGGCGCAATCCAAGCGACCATACGTGCTGACGGCCATCTCGACCAGCTTGGCGACGTCAGCGTAATCGCTCACGTCGGTCTTCAGAAAGGTGGCCATTGCGCCCTTCTGCTTGGCAAGCTCGACGGTCTCCTGGGCTCCGGCCTCGTTCATATCGCCGATGACGAGGGTGCCTCCGCGCTCGGCGAAAGCCAGGGCGGTGGCGCGGCCGATTCCCGTGGCGGCTCCGGTGATGAGGACAACCTTCTCCTCGAAGTTGAGGTCCTTCTGCATGGGTGACACTCCTTTACACGGTGATGCCGGACTTGCCCGGCGCGATGACTCCGTTGGGGTCGAGCGCCTTCTTCAGGCGCATGTGAAGGTCTTGCTGGGCCGGCCCGAAGGCCTTCTTGGCCTTGTCCATGAACGCGGTGTTGACGCGGTACAGGCCGTAGCCCTCGCGGGTGCAGGCCTCGAGGCATTCGTTGAAGCAATCGTAGGCGCGCTTCATCTCCTCGGGATTCGAGCGATCGAAGAGCAGGTCCACGACCATATCGAGGTGGCGGCCGTACACCAGGAGGCCTCCGGCGACGTCGAAGCCGTACTTTCGGAAGATCCCGTCGATCAGCGACAGGACCTTGACGACCTCGTGGCCGCGGGCTGGGACGACCGGGGCGAACCACATCGAACCGCCGCCCCCGCGGAAGTTGTAAATGCCGAACTCCTCGAGGCTGGGGTTGCCGACCATGTTCTGGTGCCAGTGGGAGACTCCGGGGGCATCCAGCAGCGGCCCTTCATTGATGACCGTGCCGCCGACTTTCTCGAAGGCTGCCTTGACGACCTTGAAGTCGGCCGCGATTCGCTCCTCGGTGCCGTAGAGTACGCTCAGGCCCGCGTATGGGGGAAGCTGCTGGGATTTGAGGAACTCGGCGTAGACGTCCTCGGGAATCGAGCCTTCGCCCCGGTAGATGGCGGAACGCTTGAGGGTGGCGGCGAGGACGTAGGACGTCGTGCCGACGATACCCGTCTCGAGGATGTTGCTGAGGCGCAGGTCGCGCATCACGTCGACCCCGCGGCCCATGGTCTCCATGTCGGGGTACGCGACGACGAAGAACAGGTGAGCGGGGGGCTTCTTCATCAGCCAGACGCCGATCTTGGTCACGACGCCGTAGTTGGATTGCAGGAAGATGCCATCTACCCAGGGGCCGAGCCCCCAGCGGTAGGCCTGCCAAGCCGTGGTGTTTGAAACGCCGCCCATGCCGGTGCGCACCAGCGTTCCGTCGGCCAGCACGACCTCCATGCCGCAGAAGTTGGCGGCATGCTCACCCGTGCGGTTGTAGCCGGCGCCGCGTTCGAGGATGTTGCCCATCGGGCCCGCGATACCGCCCGACGAGGGAAAGCTTGTCCAATAGGGGAGGTTATTGGCGTTGAGGTACTCCTGAAGCTGCACGTAGGTGACGCCCGGCTCGACCAAGGCCGTTCCCAGCTCGGGGTCGACCTCGATGATCTTGTTCATCTTACGCATGTCCAGCACGAGTTGCCCGGCCGTCGCGGGGGCGGCCGAACCGTAGCCGAAGTTGCGGCCCGTCGAGATAGGCCAGACGGGTATCTTGTACTTGTTGCAGATGGCGAGCACCTTCTGCACCTGGTCGACGCTCGATACGATCAAGGCGCCCGAAGGCTGGTGACGGGCCTCGGGCACCGCCAGCATGATCTTGGTGTAGGGCGCGAGTCGCTCGACGTCGACGATCACGTTCGCGTCGCCCAGCAGGGCGCGATACTCGCCAACAGCCCGGGTGAAAAGCGCCTTGGAGACGCCCTTGGGTAAGGTGGGTTTGAGTTCCATGGGGTGTCCTTTCAAGCGAGTCCGCCGGAAGCGAACCCGAAAGCGACGGCGCTAAACCGAGGCGACGAACGAAACGAATCCGGCCTTGGGCGTGGTGAAGGCATCACCGGCGCCCACCGTGATACGGCTCTCGATCCTGCCGGGCTCCCAGCGGCCGAGGGCGACTTGTCCCAGGGCGCGCCCAAGTAGTTCGGACCAGTCGCCCGTCTGCGCGTCGGTCTTTCCAGAGCGCGGCAGAGACAGCGTCGCCTTCCGGGTCGAGATTTCCTGAATGAACGCATGCTGGTGCGCTTGCTTCAGCCACTGGGCGAAGACGCCTCCCAGTCCCGCGCTGGCATCGGTCGTCTTGAACGCATGGCGGGTATGAGCCGCTATTCCGGTCTGGTGGTTGCCTTGGCTCAGGACGCGGGCGCTCGTTTCGCGGAAGAGCTCGTTGACGAGGATGAATTCCGCCTCCGAGACCATCCCGACGAGCACCGTTCCCGGGGCCATGGCGGTGAGGGACTGCCATTCCTGCCAGCCCATCTTGCCGGAAAGCGTGCGGGTGGCAATCTTGGAGGTGGCCATCCCTGCCGCCTCCAGCGACCTGAGAACCCCTTTTTCAAACGTTTCGGGTTCCGCCTGGGCGGAGCGCAGGATCTGAAGGCCGGATACGGATTGGTCGGCAGACTTGGCGTCACCAAACCATGAGGAAGGTCCCGTCAGTTTGGGAGCCAAGGCTGCCGCGGCGCCGAGAACCGCCGATGCGGCGATAAACTCACGACGGTTGAAGTTCACTGGGCACCTCCTTCGGCCAGTTCGGGCTTGGGCTGCTTACCGATCCACGTGGCCAGTTGCTGGACATCGGAATCCGAGTAATCGCTAGGCATGAAGGCGGGCATGCCGTTCCGTCCGTGGCGCATCGTGAAGGCGATGTAGTTCGCGTCCAGCGAACGGCCGAAGAGGACGGGGCCCACGCCGGTGTCATGGCACTGGGCGCACGTGGTCTGATACATCTGCTTGGGGCTTTCGTACTGACCGGCGCCCAAGGCCTGCTTTTGCTTGATTCTCTCGCCCTCGATTTCGGCCGCGGGGGGCGCATCGTGGTGGATGATGCCGGCGGGTATCTCCGGGGCCTTCGACTCCGTCGAGTCGGAACTGCAGCCGGCGCCTCCCAGGACGCCCAGTAAGAGCATGCCCAGCGCGGCCTTGGTCTTCCAGTTCGGAGCGATCATTCACGCTTCCTTTCCATCGTCATGAGGAGAACGCGGTAAAGAGCTTTCCCCCCGGGGTAAAGTCGCCACCCGTGGCGGGGATAGTAAACCAACAATCTGTTGTTTTAATCATGCCTCGATCCGTAGAAAACCGCAGCGTATAATGGGTTTAATATTGGTTGCGGTAAACTACGGATGTGTTGATTATGTCGAAGAAGCTAGCCGATCCACGGGTCCGTCGGACCCGTCTCGCCCTACAGAACGCTATGAAGATGCTCATGCAAGAGCGCGCTTATGAAGCCGTCACGATCTCGGACTTGACGGCCCAGGCCGGAGTGAACCGAGCAACCTTCTATCAGCATTTCCGGGATAAGGAGGCGATGCTGGCGAGCATCGTGGAGGACCTGGTCGCCCTCATGAGCGTCGAAGCGGCCCAATTCGTGTCCGAGATTCCGGATTTCCGCACGGCGTTGCCGCCCTCCTTCCTGGTCGCCCTCTTCATCCGCGTCGAACAGGAAGGCGACTTTTTCCGAAGGGTCTTGGGCTCGGGGGGAAGCGCGTTCTTCCGGGAGCAGATGATCGCGTACCTGGAGCAGATGATCGGCACCTATGTGACGCGGCTTCCCGCGACGGTGCCCCTCACACGCAACACGCCGGGGGTGCCGCCAACCCTGACGGCTCGCCTCTTGGCGAGCGGCCTGTTGGGAGCGATGGTCTGGTGGCTGGACCATACGCAGTACTTCACGGCCGAAGAAGCCGCAGGATGGACATGGCGCCTGCAGGGCATGGCTCCGTACGCTCGGGAGGAAGGTCATTGAACGCTCGAAACCTTTTCGTGGAATTGCCGACCGATCGTGACTCAGAGGTCTTCGAGCCGCTGCTGGAGCACGACGGGATGACGCTGGAGCGCATCGTCTCGACGGGCCAAGCGACGCCCCCCGGGGAGTGGCTGCAGCAGGAACGGAGTGAATGGGTCCTGCTACTATCGGGACGGGCGGCGCTTCGCTTCGAGGGGGAGGACGATGAGCAGGTGCTCGCGCCGGGAGATTATGTCTGGATCCCCTCGCGTTGCCGCCACCGGGTGGAATGGACGGACGCGAAGCAGCCGACGGTTTGGCTCGCGCTCCATTATCATTAGGGTCGTTCCGATCGCATGACCGTGCGCCGTTGAGTCCCCGCAGGAGGATTGCCATGTTTCGAAATCGACCGTCTCGGAGCCGTGAGGCCGACTCCCGGCATGAGCGCGTCGCCTCCGTGGGGCGGCAGCGGATCGCCATCACTGGGGCCTCGGGGTTCATCGGGGCGGAGCTTTCCGACTTCCTTGCGAGCGGGGGTCATGAGATTCTGCCGCTGGTCCGGCGATCGCCACAGGCCCATGAGATCTACTGGAATCCGAGGAGTTCGGAGATCGAACTCGAGCGCCTGGAGGGAGTGGATGTGGTCGTGCACCTCGCGGGCGAGAGCATCGCCGGGGGGCGCTGGACCCCTGAGCGCAAGGCGGCGATTCTGGAAAGCCGGGTGAAGGGAACCCGGCTCATTGCCGAATCACTCGCCAGGTTGCGTCAGCCCCCTCGGGTCCTGGTTTCGGCGTCGGGGATCGGGTACTACGGCGATCGCGGGGACGAGATCCTCACGGAGGAAAGTGCCCCCGGCTCGGGATTTCTCGCCGACGTTTGCCGCGACTGGGAGGCGGCCACAGAGCCTGCCCGTCAGGCGGGAGTCCGCGTCGTTCACATGCGCACCGGCATCGTCCTCTCCCCTCGCGGGGGAGCGCTCGCGCAAATGCTGATCCCCTTCAAGCTGGGCGTGGGGGGAGTTATCGGCAGCGGGCGTCAGTGGATGAGCTGGATCGGACTCGCCGATCTCATCGGGGCCTACCAGCATGCGATCTTCACCGAGGCGCTGGAGGGAGCGGTCAACGTCACGGCTCCAAACCCCGTCACGAATGCCGAGTTCACCCGCGCCTTGGGCCGGGTGCTCGGCCGCCCGACGCTCTTTCCCTTGCCCGAAGCAGGGGTTCGGCTGCTACTGGGCGAGCTCGGAGAGGCCTTGTTGCTCGAAGGCGCCCGGGTGTTGCCTCGTAAACTCCTGGATAGCGGGTTCGACTTCCTCCATCCGGAGCTCGAGGCGGCGCTGCGCAGCGAGCTGGGCTGAGGGCCTTTGCCTCGCTTCCCGACATGGCCTACCATGCACCGTGCGCTTGCCCCATGGGAGTCACGCGTGATGCGCCGCGAGGCTGACGGAAGGATGCAGGAAACCCTCGGATGAGTCCCTTGAAAACGATCACCCTCTTTGTGCTCACCGCAGGCGCCGAGATCATCGGCTGCTACCTGCCGTTCCTGTGGCTTCGTCATGGCAAGTCCATCTGGTTGTTGCTGCCGGCGGCGCTCAGCCTTGGTTTATTCGCCTGGCTCTTGACGCTTCACCCCACCGGCGCCGGCCGGACTTACGCCGCCTACGGGGGCGTCTACGTCGCCTCCGCCCTGCTCTGGATGTGGGCGGTCGAGCATCAAACCCCCGATCGCTGGGACCTGCTGGGAGTCGCGGTCAGCCTTTTGGGGATGAGCATCATCGCCTTCGCCCCGCGAGGGAACTGACGGCCACGCGTCACCGCCGTTTGCCTGGCATGCCTGCTCGTTGACGTGGGGATGGGCCTTGCTATCATCGGGTGAACGACAACCCTCCTCATGCACGCAAGGAGGTTCGGATGACGTGGGTCATTGATCAACGACACAGCTACGTCGGCTTCACCATCAAGCATATGATGTTCATGACGATCCGGGGCACCTTCCAAGAGTACTACGGCATCATCGACCTGAACTTCGACGATCTGGCGAGCTCCTCGTTCGTCGGTGAGATCAACGTCGCCAGCATCGACACCCGGGTCGCCAAGCGTGACGAGCACCTGCGCTCTGCGGCATTCTTCAATATCGAGCGCTTTCCCCTCATCCTGTACAAGAGCACCAAGATCGAGACCCAGGGCGAGAACCGGTTCCGCGTCTACGGACAACTCACGATCCACGGGGTCACCCAAGAAATCGTGGTCGATGGGACCTTCGCCGGAGGCCCCTTCAAGGACCCCGACGGCATCTTGCGCACCGGCTTCAGCGGCAGCGCCACCCTGAGCCGCAAGGACTATGGAATGCTCTGGAACGTGGCCCTGGAGAGCGGGGGAGTCCTGGTGGATGATCGGGTCGATATCCAGTTGGACATCGAGCTGATGTGGGAGGAGGATCATCTCGCCAGCGGCAGCGACCGCGTCGCAACCCGCGCGGCCATGAGCGCCGAGAGTGCCGCACCCAGGTGAGCGGCGAGGGGCGCGCCGATCCCAGCAGGAGCTAGTTCGGCAATCCGTTCGGCAAGAAGAGTGAAAACGTGGTGCCATCCCCGGATCGGCTATCGATCTCAACCCTGCCGTCGTGTAGCTCGGCCAGGCTTTTCACGATGCACAGCCCTAGGCCGAGGCCTCCGCGTCGGTAGGCGTCACCGATTTCCAACTGGCTGAAGGCTTCCCAAATCTTGGGGATCTCGTCCTCGGGAATGCCGGGGCCCGTGTCCCAGACATCGACGCGCACCTGTTGGCGGACGGACGAAACCCGCATCCCGATTTTTCCCCCGGGAGGCGTGTGCTTTGCCGCATTTTCGAGCAAGGCGAGGTGAACCTGGGTGATGCGCCGCGTATCCCCCAGGATGACGGGGAGATCCGGATCCATATCGACGACCAAGTCGATCTTCTTGGTTTCGAGGTCCCGTTCCATGATGGCGGCAACGTTACTGGCGATTTCCGAGGGGCAGAACTCGGACTTGTAAAGGGGAAGCGATCCGCTCGCGAGCGCGCAGTAATCGAGAATATTGTCGATATGTTCGCGTAGGCGCCGGGTTCCGTCCTTCATCCCCGCCATGAGTTCGTCCGTTTGTCCGAGGTCCTCGAGCAATTCGAGATAGCCCGTGATCAGCGAAAGCGGTGTCTTGATCTCGTGGGAGACGGTTGAAAGGAAGTGATCCTTCAGGCGATTCAACTCCTGGGTTTTTTCAAGTTCCGCCTTGTCGAGAAGGGCCTCTTCCCTGATTTTCTTCAACTCGGTGACATCCCGCTGAATGGCCGTGTAGCTGATGATGCGGCCATCCTCGTCCTTGACGGGAAAGACGCATACCGAGACGTCGAGGCGCCTCCCGTCCTTGCGAGTCCCCACCCGTTCGTACGGCTCCAGAGGCACGCCGTTACGGATCAACTCCTTGAACCCGTCAACCTCTTGCTGGCAGTCGGGCGAGACGCTCATCCCAAACGGCTTCCCCATGACCTCCTCGCGGGTCCAGCCCCACATCCTCTCCGCACCACGGTTCCAGTAGGTGATGGTATTCAGCTCGGGATCGAGGCTGATGATGCTGTCAGCCGAGGCCTCCACGATGGCCGCAAGCTGTCGATAGCGGGCCTCGCTGTCCCGGAGCTGGGTCTCAGCCTGCTTTCGCTCGCTGATGTCGCGCACGAAGGCGATCAGGAGCAACTGGCCTCTCCGTTTCAAGGGGCTGAAACGGACTTCCACCGGCAAAGTGCTTCCGTCTTTCCGACGCTCGCTCCCTTCAACGGTGAGGGAACGCCCTTGCAGGGCGCGGGCCCAGATGTCCTTTAGAAACTCGGGCGAGAGCCCCGTCTCGATGTCGAAAACGGACATGGTCAAGAGCTCGTCACGCTCATACCCCAGGACCTTGCATGCTGTCTCGTTCACGTCGACGAGCGTGCCTTCGGCGTTATGGACATAGATCGAATCTGGAGCACTTTCGACCACGCTTCGGTACTGCTCATCGCAAGGCAGAGCGGCTCCCTCCTCGTACAAGCAGACCACTTCCTGGAAACGCGGCCCCGCTTCCATCCCTCGCTCTCCGTACACAAAGGCTCCTTTCTTGCGCGATGACTGGGGAGATATGTCTAGGTAGACAAAACTAACGAAGCTTGAGCCGTGAAGCAACAAGTGAGCGAGAGAATTCGACACCGGAGGTACTGCCTTCCGTTGACAATATGTCTAGCTAGTCCTATGTTGTTTCGACGCTGCCGCTATCGCTTAGGGAAAGCGCAAGGGGTCAAAGGTCCATGCGAGACCCGTCATGGACCGCATCCCGATCGGAAGAGGAGGTCTCCGCGTGAAGGGATCAGGCCAGCCCCAAGCCCCCCAGGAAGCATCGCTTCTTCCCGCCTTTCGCGCCCTCATGTCATGCAGCCGTCAGGTCGAGCGCGTGGCCAGTCGTCACGTCGAGACCCTGGACCTCACCCTTCCGCAATTCGACGTGATTACCACGCTGGGTGATACCCAGGGGATGACGGTGTCAGAGCTCGCCGAACGAACCCTCATCACCCGGGGGACGCTCAAGCCCGTGCTGGACCGGCTCGAGGCGAGGGGCCTGGTCAAACGTTGCAAGGGCGAGTGGGATGCGCGTCAGGTGGTGGTCACCTTGACCCCCGAAGGCCAGGCCGTCTACGAGAAAACCTTCCCATCCCATCTGGCCTTCCTGAAGCAGTTAATCGACAAAATCCCTCAGGACCACCAGGCCCAGCTCATAACCTTGCTCGGCGAGTTTGAGCAGGCTTTCAAGTAGCTAGGCCTTTGCTTTCATCAGGGGGGCGGAGGGACGACCTTCGAACTTGGGTAATCAAGCTTTTCAGCGTGAACGAATAGCCTAATTTTTGACCGCGGGAGATGGCAAGGCCTGCCGGATCCACTGAGCGACGTCATCCACGACTCGACCAGAGACATGATTCGGAACCTCGTATTCATCCGGGGTGGCGGGCCCCTGGCCATGCATAAAGAGGTGATTGAGGTCAGGATAGATCTGGAAGGTGGCTTTATCTCTATGGGCCAGGGCATGCTTCCAGCCGTCGAAGTCTTCCAGGGTGACTTGGTAATCACGCCCTCCCTGCAGGACCAGGACCGGTATCTCAAGCTCTCCGATGAACTTGACGCCATGCTGGTTTCGCATGTCAATCCAGTACTCACCCGGAATCCCTTCCACGATCTCGCTGGGACTCAAGTCGGCACGATCGAGCGTCCTTGCAGTTTCGGTCGCCTGACGGATCCACTCCTGACGATCGGCCTCCGGGGCCCTGGACAGGCTTGCCAGATACCGAGTCTGATCGAGCAGGATCTGACCCTCAGGCCTCGTAGGGCCTGCAAGCAACGCTATTCCACGCACCCGGGCATCGCCGGCCGCGATCCGGGGTGCCAGCATCGCTCCAAGACTGTGGCCCACGACGATGATACGCTCTCGGTCGATCCCGCTCGTCTTCTCCAGGGAGTCGATGGCGAACCGAACATCCTCGATGGACTCTTCCTTGACGGTACGAATGCGATCCGAAAGGCTCTCCCGATAGTGTTCGGTCCGTTTCTCAAAGCGTAGAGCGGCAATGCCTTGGCTCGCAAGCCCCCAGGCAAGGTCTTTGAAGGGCTTGTTGGGGCCCAAGGTCTCATCCCGGTCGTGCGGCCCAGATCCATGCACCAGAACCACCACAGGGAAGGGTCCACGGCCATGGGGCAGGGAAAGGGTCGCTGGCAATGGGTAACTGGTATCCCCGATGCTCAGCTCAAGCTCCTTGAAGCGAGCTTGATTCGCATAGGCGGGCGGATTCCACCCCGGGAGAAAGAAGAGGCCCGCCACCTTCAAGCGGGCGTCGAGGGTGACCCGGATGTTCACGCATTCCTTCGCGAAGCGGCACTCGAGATCCACTACCGCACCTTGTTGGATGCGCTCCACATGGATGCCCGTGATGCTCTGGAACTGGCCCGCCTTGCTGCCTATGTCCCGAAGGATCTCGGCGAGCTCCTGCTCCGGTAGGGCCGCCTGCATTCTGTCATCGAACCGTCCGACAGCCTTTGCTACGAACGCACCGGTGAGAAAGCCGACAAACTCCCTGGCTGCTCGCGCGTAGTCATGGCGGCCAGGGATCGGGCCTGTGCGTCCGGCCAAGGGAGTCGCGGGAGGCTTGGAGACAGGGGCGGCTGCAATCGCCTGCGTGCTGCTTACCAAGAGCAGGGCCAAGGTTAGAAGCGCAATACTGCCCTTGCGCAGTTGATTCCCGATTCGTAGCCTCATCTGCCCGACCTCGCAAATGCTATGGAGCGCTATCACGGCAAGGGCACCAGTGGCTCATCGGCGAGCGAGCCGCCCCAGTCATGATATACCAACTAGCAAGCCCCATCATGTTGATGCCTTGGCCCGGGCCGCCCCGACTCAAAGTCCCAATGTTCTTGTCGCCCCGTTGAGTCGAATGACTCGAGAGTCGTGATGCTTGTTGATGTCCCTGGGTATGTACATTATATGATTGATCGATTTAATTCCCTCATCTAGTCAGCTTCCTGGTTTCCTGTTCTAACACCCTGACTGAGCTCTACTGAGCCCCCATGGCATGGAGGATGACTCGAACATGGACCGAATCAACATCCCAGTTGAATTTGACTTCGAGGAAATCAAGGCAATTGTCCTCAAGGCGATCAGGGATGACGACTATTTCAGCCAGCTCGAAACCGCTCCACACGCCACTTTGAGAGAAGACTCGGCATTCTTCTCTGGGCTTGACGACTCGGTGGACTTGACGGGACTAATCGCCACGCTTGATCGTGCTCGGGAGCTGTTTCGAACGCGTCCCGGTGACCTGTCCTTCCTCGACGAGATCGTCCACATTACCGGCACCATTGCGGAAAGCAAGACGGAGAAAGGCCGCCAGACCGACTTTTCCAATAAGCGACAGACAGAGGTCAAGTACGAACAAGCCACCGACACGAGCAAAGGCAGTGAAAAATCCAAGACCACGGAGAAGAACGTGATGTCATCCAAGAACTTTGCAGAGCAAGCCGGCAAAGGCAAAGCGTATGGGGGACTTAGCCTATCCCTCACGCTCGATTTTGGCCCGCTGCTTAGCCAAGAGGTGATGAAACTGCTTGATGGTAGGGCCTAACATGTCGATTTCTCAGCTTACGTTCGTTACCACCTACCGCTGTCCCCTTCAATGCGATTTCTGCGGCACGAGCTGCGGCCCCAGGGAAACTGAAGCGCTTTCACCGGACTTTATGAAGGACATGATCGACACGGTGAATTCCTGGGGTTTGCTGGAATTGGTCGTCTTTACAGGTGGCGAGCCGTTTCTCTTCAGGAATCGGCTTGTGGAACTCGTCGAACATTGCAGCTCTCTGAACGTCATGACCCGGATCGTTACCAGCGCATACTGGGCGACTAGTAAGGAAGTGGCCCTGGCCCGGCTGAGCGAACTCCTCACGGCAGGTCTCACGGAGATCAACTTCAGCGTAGACGACTTTCACCAAGAATTCGTGAGCCTGGATTGCATTGGGAACGCCATGGACGCGGCTGAGGAGTTAGGAATTCCCTACCTACTCGCTCACAAGCAGTTTCGCAGCAGCACCATCACGCACGAATACCTGGAAAGCGCCCTGGAGAGAAAGCTCATCCAGTTTCGGCCCGGCGAACAGAATCCCCCATGCAACCTCATCTCCACGGGCATCACAGTCCCCATTGGTCGAGGCTCAAACTCCGTCAGCTCGGACGAATGGATGCCCAGCGAATCAGATAAGCCTTGGGTAGGCGCGTGCAGTTCCGTCATGGAGAGCATTGTTGTAGCTCCCAGCATGGATGTAGAGATATGCTGCGGCATTACCCGGCGCTCATTGCCCGAGTTAACCATTGGATCACTCAAAGAACAGTCATTGTCCGAGATTCTCCGGCAAGGCAATCAAGACCTCATCGTTAACTGGCTCGCTCTTGAGGGACCCGAAAGCATCCGACAATTCGTACTGGCTCATAATCCGAACCTGGAATTGCCTGAGCGATATGCGAACTCATGCCACTTGTGCGATACGCTCTTCTCGAATGAAACGGTCCGGGAAACGTTGAGAACCCATGGCCATCGGAAGATTCATGAGCTGGCAGTGCGACGTAGCCTTCTGGAATGTGCCCGCGCTAGTGGCGCGAAATAGCACGAGTGGCAGCGTTCATATTGGGCCACTATCCCGAAAAGTGCTGCTAACGCTAGTTTCTTCCCGGTTCCGCGGGGGCAGGGTTTTCCAGGCCAGCGATCTCGACCTAACTGGCCTTTGAAGGATGAAGAACTGGCGGTCGGATACCGCCAACCATTGATAGCCTTGCCGCTGCGGCTGATACGATTAAAAAGAAACTGGTTGGACCCATCGGGTCCAACCAGTTTCTCCATCAGGCGCGGCCAGAGGGATTCGAACCCCCGACCTAATGATTCGTAGTCATTCGCTCTATCCAGCTGAGCTATGGCCGCCCAACACAATCTACAATAACACCTCGGCTCGAACTGTGCAAGCACCTAATGCAGAAAACTTGGAGGAAATTTAAACTGCCCCTTACCTCGGTTTCAGCCCCCCGAGAACGCGAGAACCCCTCAGCATCGCATACGCAAAGATTGCGGACGCCACGCGCGTTTTCCTTGCGGTAGAATCCTCCTGACGCGTCCATCACATGCGAGGAGTATCTACCTATGCGACTCACCACGACCTGGCAACAGCGCGCCGTGACCCCTGAAGAAGCCGTCCTGCCCATCAAGAGCGGCATGAAGGTCTTTCTGCATGGCGCCTGTGCATCCCCGATTCCGCTCGAGGAAGCCATGGCCGCCCGCAACGACCTTCACGGAGTGGAAGTCTATCACCTGCACATGGCGGGGCCCGCTCCTTACGCGGCTCCCGAAAAGGCGGGCCAGTTCCACGCCAACTCCCTGTTCACCGGTTCCAATCTCCGTCAAGCCGTCAACGAAGGCCGGGCCGACTACGTCCCGATCTTCCTTTCCGATATCCCCTGGCTCTTCACGTCCCGTCAGATTCCCCTCGACGTCGCCGTCGTGCAGGTCTCCTACCCCGACGAGCATGGCTACTGCAGCCTGGGCACCTCGGTGGACACCGCGCGCGCTGCGGTCGACACGGCCGCCATCGTGATCGCCGAGATCAACAAGCAGATGCCCCGAACCCTCGGCAACAGCTTCATCCACATCAGCAAGATCGATCACTTCATCCTCACCGATCGCCCCCTGATGACCCACGAGCCCGCCGTCATCTCGGACGTGGAGCGCAGCATCGGCGGTATCATCGCGGATCTCATCGAGGACGGCTCCACCCTCCAGATGGGCATCGGCGCCATCCCCGACGCCGTCCTGGCCCAGCTGGGCAACAAGGTGGACCTCGGCATCCATACCGAGATGTTCTCGGACGGTGTCGTTCCCCTGGTCGAGGGAGGCGTCATCACGAACCGCCTCAAGAACTTCAAGCGGGGCCGCCTGGTCACCAGCTTCATCAACGGAACCCAGCGCCTCTTCGACTTCGTGGACAACAACCCCACCGTCGAATTCCACCCGTGCGACTACACCAACGACACGGCCGTCATCCGCAAGAACGATCGGGTGGTCGCCATCAACAGCGCCCTCGAAGTCGACATCACCGGTCAGGTCTGCGCCGATTCCATCGGCTGGCGGGTCTACTCCGGCATCGGCGGCCAGATGGACTTCATCCGCGGGGCGGCGCTCTCGCGGGGTGGCAAGCCCATCATCGCGTTGCCCGCGACCGCCTGCAAGGGAACCGTCTCGCGCATTGCCGCCACCCTCAAGCCGGGGGCCGGCGTGGTCACCACCCGCGGTCACGTCCACTGGGTCGTCACCGAGTACGGGGCGGTCAACCTGCATGGCCTGTCGCTACGCCAGCGGGCGGATGCCTTGATCTCGATCGCGCACCCGAACTTCCGCGGCGAGCTGCGCGACGCCATCAAGGACGCCAAGGTCTTCTCCTTCAACGTTCCCGAGGGAGTGCGCTAGGCGCTCTCCAAGCAAGAGATGCGGTACCATGGGGTGGCTCGATCGGGGCCACCCCATGTCGTTGGGAAAGGGATGCTTACGATGTTGCCGCGACGATTGGACCGACCGCTTCAGATCTTCGCCCAGCTCACGTTCTACACGCTGCTCGTCATCCTGGCGGGAGTGCTCATCCGCCCGTTCTGGGAAGCCCTCGCCTGGGGGCTCGTCTTTGCCTTCGTGACATGGCCCAGCTACCGCAAGCTCCTTCACGCCCTGAAGGGCCGTCAGACCTTCGCCGCCTTCGTCATGCTGCTCTTGGTGATCACCGTCGTGGCGGTGCCGCTGACGCTGCTGCTCCGGGCCGCCACCGTCGAAGGGGCGACCATGGTGGAGTCGCTCCGGGCGTGGTGGGCCTCAAACCCGTTCCCTGGGCTGCTGGAGCGATTCCCGAATCTGGCCGTCATCTGGGAAGACATGCTGAGCCCCTTGCTGCATGACTCCGGAAGGCTCGGCGAAGCGGTGAGTGCCCAGGCGCTCCCTTGGCTCAAGGCGATCGCCGGAGCCGGCACGAACCTCTTCCAGCTCGTGCTCGCCTTCTTCACGCTCTTCTTCTTCTACCGCAACGGGGAGGCCTATGCCCTCAAGACGCGCGCCGTCCTCCGGCGCTTCCTGGGGGATGACATCGACCGCCTGCTGTACCCCATTCGCGAGACCACCCGCGCGGTCTTCTTCGGAGTGATCCTCGCCGCCCTCGCGCAGGGGGCGGTGGCCGGTCTGGGGTTCACCCTGTTCGGCGTGCCCTCGCCGGTGCTCTTGGGCATCCTGACCGGCATCTTCGCGTTGCTGCCCTTCGGCGCGACCGTGATCTGGGTGCCGGCAGCCGGCTGGCTCTTGCTTCAGGGTAACCTCTGGCCGGGCATCGGTCTCCTTGTCTGGGGAGTGCTTGCGATCAGCACCATCGACAACCTGGTGCGGCCGCTCTTCATCAGTGGGACCACTCGCCTTCCCTACTTGCAGGTCTTCTTCGCCTTCCTCGGGGGGCTCGCCGCCTTCGGGCTGCTCGGCCTCTTCTTGGGGCCCGCCATCCTCTCGGTCTGGATGGTGCTCTGGGAGGACTGGGCCCGCCCAAGCGAAGAGGGCCCGGCCGAAGCCGAGCCCTCCAATCCGGTTAGTTGAGGAAGTTTCCGATAGCCTGGACGTACTCCGGGTGGTCGATGTACGGGTTCCGGTTGCCCTGAACGGAGTAGATGCCGTCGTTACGCTTCCGCTCGGAGGCGTCCACCGGGTCGAGCACGTGCCACTTCTTGAGGGTCTCTTCCTCCACGCGGAAGTTGGAGAGGTTGGCACCGCCGCGGAAGCCATAGACCGTGTAGAAGTAGAAGAGGGCCCGGGCGAGGTCGCCCTTGTGTTGGTCGCGCGGCTCGAAGACGGTCTTGCCCGCGGCGTTCACGCCGAGCATGCTCTGGCGGGCGCCGACGTCGAAGACCGGGAACGTATGCGTGGGGTTCTTCACCTCGCCGAAGGGATGGGAGCCGCGAGCTCCGTTGGTCTCGACGTCGGTCGGGAACAGGTGGTGGAGGTCGGCCTTGGCGGCGCCGGTGGCGCCCAGGCTCTGGGGCCAGGAGTGCTCGGTGTTGAGGCCACCGCTCATGGCGGTCCCGGAGTCCTTGACGCCCTTGACGACCATGCCGGTGTAGACGCAGTCGACGGTGTCGTTGTCGAGGTCGTCGTCGAGGTCTCCGAACATCACGTTGCGGGCCCCGCCGTAGCCGAGGTCCTTGTGCTTGGAGACGGTGTTCTGAAGCGCGGAAAGCAGGGCCATGCCGGTCTTGCCTTGAGCGTACTGATAGTAGTCGGCAGGCGCGCCGGAGCGGGCGCTGAAGCTGCCCTGAGACGCGCGAGGGGAAACCATCAGGTCGGACGGCATCCCGCAACCGACGAGCAAGCTCCCCATCAAAAGACCGGTAAGACCCAGGTTTAGGCGTTTCATACAAACCTCATTGTCTAGTACGTGCCTGTCCCTCAAGTAAAGGCGTTCGGTCATCCCATACTTGACTGTCTTAACCTTCTCATAAAGTTAGTGGCAAGACAAGTAGGAGGATGAGCGTCAGGTCGTTCGCACATCGTCCGGACATGCCAGGTCAAACCCTACCCGGAGGCCACCCTCCGGCATCGCTTCTAGTTCCAAGGTCCCGCCCATCAGCTCTACGAGCCTCCGGCAAATGTAAAGTCCAAGCCCCGTGCCGCCTGCCGTCCGGTGCCGATCCAGCCGAACGAACTTTCCGGTCAGCCGTCGCACTTCCTCCACGGTCAGCTTCTCGCCCGGATTGACCACCGTGAACCGCACCCCGCGCGCGGTATCCCGGACGTCCAGATCGATCGCATCGTTCGGGGGCGAGTACTTGATAGCATTATCGAGAAGGTTCAAAAGGACTTGCTCGACCCGGGAAGGATCGGCAATCAATACCCGGCGCGTGGTCATGGTGGTCAGGTGGATGTTCACCGGGCGGTGGTACTTGAGCTCGAGACCCTCGATGAGCTTGCCGAGCACGACTTCCCATTCGAAGGGTTCCGAGTGCAAGGAGAGCATCCCGCCCTCCAGGCGCGAGACGTCGAGAATGTCCTCGACCAGGCGGCCCAGATGCACGGCCCGATCATCGATCATGCGGACGAACTCGCTGCGCTCGGCTTCCGAGAGCGTCCCCCCGTGTCGCAAGAGGACGGCCGCGTAGCCCCGGATGACGGTGATGGGCGTGCGCAGCTCATGGGAGGCGATGGAAAGGAACTCGGTCTTCATCGCGTCGAGTTCCTTCAAGGACATCATCATGCGCGCATGGACCAGCGCCACCGAGAGCTGCTCGGCGATCGCCTCGATCAGGCGAATCGTGGACGCGTCCCAGTGCCGCGGATGCGGAGCCTCGAGCAGCAACAAGCCCTTGAGCTCCGCTTCGAGCAGGATGGGGGCGGCAATGACGGCTTCCGCGACCACCTGCCCCAGGGCTCCGACATGCGGGGGGATGGAACTCGCCTTCCCGTAGGCCCGCACGTCGTCGACCGCCACCACCCGCCGATCGGCCAGCGCGTCCCAGGCCACCGGCCAGACGGCGCTCGCCATCGGACCCTCGCTCACTTTCCCGACGGCCCTGCGGATGTGCAGCGCCGTCGCGCCTTCGGGAAACCAGACCGAACACCGCGTCAGATCCAGCTCATGCTGCAGCCCGGAGACCACCGTCTCGAGAATCGCATCGAAGTCCAGAGACCGGTGCAAGGAGGCCGTGATCCGCTGGAGCAGGGCATAGTAGGCGAGTTCCCGCTCCGAGTTCGACGCCGGCCGGCGGAAACGACTCTTCAGGAAGCGAAGCCGAGCCTTGGTCTTATCCATCGATTCCTCCCCCCTCCAGCGGCCTCAGCGATCGAAAGAGCGGCAAAAGCAGCCCCAGGATCACCAGCGCGATTCCCCCCCCGGTCATGATGCTGCCTGCCGGCACGCCCAGCGTCGCCAGGCCGGCCGCCCCGTAAGAAAGCGGCATCAAGGCCATGATGAGCGTCATGAGCAGGCCCATGAAACGCCCCAACCGCTCGGGCGGCACGTTCTCCTGGAAGAACGTCATCGAGACGACGTTCATCACCGATAGCGCGATGCCCAGAACCAGGAGCGCTCCCAGGAAACCTCCGTAGCTCGGCCAGATCCCCATGTAGGCGAGGGCCATGCCCGGAATGACCAGGCCGCACTGGATGGCCAGCCGCCGCTTGGACACCGAGCCTGCGCGCATCAGCGCCAGTGCTCCGACGATCATTCCCACCCCGATGCTTCCCTCCAGCATGCCGAGTCCCCCCGCTCCGACGGCGAAGACGTCCTTGGCATAGTAGGGAAGGAAGACGGTGACCGGCACCAGGAGGAAATTCGCCACGGCAAAGAGGCCGAGCAGGGTCGCGATCGCCGGATTCTCCTTGAGGACGGCGAACCCGCCCAGCAGTTCCTTCACGGGATGGGCGCCCTCCGAACCGGGATCCGCGGGCACCTCGCGGCGCTTCAGGCGCAGCGCCAGCATGCAGACGGCGCTGATCGCGTAGGTCGACGCGGTCGTGAGAAAGGCGGCGGGCGCCCCCATCATCGCGAGCATCGCTCCCCCCAGCGCCGGACCAAAGACCAAGGCCCCCTGGGCGGTCATCTCTTGAAGCGAATTGGCGCGAATGAGATCGGGCTCGTCTACCAGATCGGGAATCGACGCCATCGCCGCGGGGCTGAAGACGGCAGCCAGAGTCGAGACCAGCGCGGTTCCGACCATCAGGATGGGCAGCGTGAGCAGATCGCTCCATGCCAAGGCCGCCAGTGCCAAGACGATCACGGCGTTTCCAGCCTCGCAAGCGACCATCAGGCCGCGGCGATTCCACTTGTCCGCGAGGACCCCCGCGAAGAGGCCGACGACTACGAAGGGCAGCGAGGTCGCCACCAGCGCTCCGCTGACCGCCGCGAGGCTGCCACCTCGCTCCAAAGCCCACCAGACCAGGCCGATTTGCAGGACCTTGGCGCCAATCTGCGAGACGCCCTGCCCGGACCAGAGCAGGAGGAAGTCGCGGTTGCGAAGCAGGGGAGGGTGACGGCGGACCTGGGTTTCGGCGTGAAGCGCGCTACCCATCCCGTCCTCGACGCCGGAGAGCCGCTCGGAACGGCCTTCCGGCCTAATTGACGGGCTCATCGTTTCTCCGGTCGATCACCTTGCGGATTTTGCCGGTCCGGGGGATGCGTTCGATCCCACCGGGGGGCAGGACGTCGACGACAAGCGGACTCATCTGGCCCTTGTCGATGACCTGACGCAGCAGGTCGACCCGGGCGACGACGCCCGCGGCGAGGATGTCGCCCAGACCTTGCTCGCTGGCTTCGATGCGCAGGGTGAGGCGATCGCGGTGCTCATGCCGCGAGATCACGAGTTGCAAGGGGCCTTGCACGCCGTCGAGGCTCATGGCCGCCTCGTGCAACTCGGCGTAGGTGAGGTTGATGCCGCCCACCACCATCATGTCGTCGCAGCGTCCCAGCAGCTCGAAGCGTGGAGCCGGCCGGCCGCAGGGGCAGGGCTCGGGGATCCAGCGGGCGCGATCGCCAATCCGGTAGCGCACGACCGGCATCAGGCGGCGGTTGAGGTTGGTGATGAGCAATTCGCCCGGCTCTCCGGCCGGAACCGGCATCAGCGTCTCCGAGTCCACGATCTCGATGAACTGGTGGTCGTCGTGAAGGTGATGCACTCCCCCGCGGCTCTCCTGGCACTGGTAAGCGATGGGGCCGGCGTCGACCGTGCCGTAGCCCAGGCTTCCGAACTGCGTGATCCCGAACTCGTGGGCCAGACGCTCGCGATCCTGCGGGTAGAAGTGCTCGCCGGTGTAGAAGACCTTGCGGATCCGAACTCCTTCGGGGTCCTGGCGGATGGCCTCGAAGACCTCCATCAGCCAGGACGGCAGGCCCGCGAGGACCTCGATGCCGTAAGCCCGCAAGAGCGCAGGCAGCTCCTTGGCGGGAGTGGCGCTGGTGAAGGGGAAATTGTTGCAGCCGACCAGCTCCAGCCCGCGGTTGATGGAGAGGAAGGATCCGTAGAGGTGTCCGGCCATGAAGAGGTTGGCGACGCGATCGCCGGGCCTCAGGCCAAGGGCGAAGAGCCCCCGTGCGGCCCGCAGCATGTCGGCTTCGTAGTCGGGATAGGCGAACGCCGAGAGGGCAGGCTCACCCGTCGAGCCCCCGCTCCTCAGGAAATGCGCCCCATGCGGCGCTCCCGTGAAGAGGGCCTCGCTCCGAGGCGGAGTACCCGCGCGGAGATCCTCCTTGCTGAGGACGGGCACCCGAGACCAGTCGTCCAAGGTCCGGATTTTCAGCCCCGCATAGCGTTCCCGGTAGAGGGGAGCTTGCGGAGCGACATCCTCCACCAGGCGCTTGAGCTTGGCGAAGGTCTGGCGCTGGGCCGCCTCGGAGCTGTGCCACTCGGCGGCGTCGTAGCGATCGCCCTCCCCCTTGAAGCCCATGGTCACCCACTTGACCAGGGCATGCAGGGCGTAGCCTCCGTCATGCGGCTCGCCGGGCTCGCCGCCCGACATGCCCGCGAGCGTGGTGACCCTCAGCATGCCCGTGTCGAAGAGCTGCTCGGCCAGGTCCCGGACCCGTTCGGGCTTTGCCGCGATCCCGGCGGTTTGCAGGTAATCCGTGTAAGGCGCGACCAGCGCGGGAAGCTCGGAGAGGCTGGCGACCGGCTTGATGTAGAGCGTGCGAAACAGCGGTGAGAGCTTGAAGGAGGGATCCCATTCCGCGACGAGGGTCCAGTCGGGAGCCGTGCCGGGCTTGCGGAGCAAACCCTGGCCCATGGCCTCGGTGACCTCGGCCACCTGACGTTCCTTGGTCAGCTCGGCGCGCTCCTGGAAGCCCAGGGGGCCCTGGGGAAGGGAGGCTTCGACCTCGCGCAACGCGTCCGCGAGGCGGTCGACGAAGGCGAGCGTGGGGGCATGGTCGGGAGTCGCGTCTTCGACGTAGAGGACCTGCGGGCTGGAGCATGCGCTCTGATCCCAGAGGGCCAGCGCCATGGCCGCTTCACGGGCGATGTCGGGGTCGTCGAGGACGTCGTGGGCGATCGCCCCGAAACTGACCTTCGGCCCGTATTCGATGAGCTTGCACTTGAGGCCGAGGCCTTCCCGGTAAGTTTTCACGACGTCCTCGCCGCCCCAGACCACGATGGCATCGCAGCCCTCCTGGAAGACGCGGTGAACCTGGCTACCTGAGCCCGGCCAGGAGAGGACGGCGAAGGACTCCGCGACATGGCCGTCCTCGTCGACCTCGCGAACGGTCTCGGCGAAGGCCAGGGGAAAGAGGGTGGCGCGGCTCGCGGCCTTCAGGAGGTTGACGTTCTTGGTGAGCAGGCCCTCGACCATGCTCAACGCCCCGGCGCTGAGGACGTTTCCGCTCGAGACGTGAAGGACCACTCCGCGCGGAAGGGCCCGCGTGAACGGCTTCCCGTACCCTCCGGTCCAGTCGTCCAGCGCGTCGAGGGATCCCAGCTCCTTGGCGATCTTCGGCTCGAGGTAGGGGCGACTCAGGGCGAGCGCCACTCCCTTGAGCTCTTCCTCGACCATGGGCCGGCTGAAACCAATCTGAGCCGGGGCCTCCGCGAGCACCTTGCGGGTGACCGGATCGGACGGATCGCTGAAGCGCTTTCCGACCCGCTCCAGCACCCCCAGGATCGTCTCCAGGGGGACCTGACGGAAGGCGGCCCGGCGCGACTGCGCCTCTCGGAGCACGTCCTGGGCTTTGGCATCGTCGATGAGGCCTTTGAAAGGGCGGCCGAAGAGGTAGTGCATCCGTCTTCTCCTACTTCAAGAGCTGAGCCGCCGTGATGGCGCATCCTTTGTTCTTGCGGGTGCCCGCACGCCCCTGGAGGACGATGGTCCCGGACTTACGGCCACAAGGACAATCCCTTCCCACCTGCGCCAGGTCACTGGTGAGCAGGGAGATGGTCGGCATCGAGCGCATGTACGGGGTCACGAGCTGGAGAAAGCCCACCTCGCCGTCGGGAAGGATCTCGAGGGTCCCGACGTCCCGGGCAAAGGCCCGCGCGAAAGCCGGAACATGGAAGCGATGGTGCTCGCACTCGATGTACGCGATGCCGTGCTCGACCAGGCCGTACCCGTCGCGCAGGTTGCCGGGGGGAATGCCGAGGGTCGCGGAGACCTCCGCGATGAAGCGATCCTTGTCGATGGCCGCATGTTCCGAGGTCTTCCAGCCGCCCCCGGTGAGGACGTAGGACTCGGGGCCCAGGTCGAGGGCGGGCGCTCCGGATTCCTGGTGGTACTGGACCAGGCGATGCAGGAAGGCGGGAAAACCGAGCAGGCGAACGGGCAAGCCGTCTGAGGCGTATTCGAGCAGTTTGGCGTAGCACTCGGCGGGGCGAAACTCGAACGCCTTGGTCTCGGCGTTCCAGCGCAGCGCGTGGTAGACCTTGCCCTTGCGGGTCAGGTTGGTCAAGTTGTCGTCGGTGTACGAGGTGCCGACCTGCTTGGCCTCCTCGGGGTCGTAGGCGAAGAGGATGTAGTTCACGACCTGCTCGGGGTGTTTCAGGCCCATGGCCTCGAAGACCCGGTCGACCATCCTCAAGCCGCGATCCAGGGAGGGTTGGTCGAACATGATCTGGCTGCGCTGGCCGGTGGTTCCCGAGGAGGTCAGGGTCAGGACGACCTCCTCGCGCGGGACGGAGAGGATCTCGTACTGCTTGAAGGCATTCACGAAGACATGCGGCACCTGGGCCACGTCCGCAATGTCGCGCAGGCCCTCGGGCGTGAAGCCTTGCTTGCGGGAAAGGTGGCGAAAGACCTGCGATTGCGCGACATGCCAGGCGCTGGCTTCGCGCATGGCCTCGACGAAGCATGTGTCGTGCTCGGGCGTCAGGTCGAAGAGCGTGTCGATTTCAACCAGGCGTTCGATGGCAGTCATGTGGCTATTCCCGAGACCGGTCGACCACGCGGCGGATCTTGCCGGTGACCGCGACCCGTCCGATGCCGTTGGGGTCCAGGACCTCGACGCGCACGGGCATGACGTAACCGGTGGCCTCCAACTTCGCGAGGTCGGGCTTCTGGAGGCGGATCTGCTCGGCCAGGCTCGCTTCGAGCGCCTCGCGGCTCTCGGACGCGTCGGGAAGGCGCTCCACCCGAACGGTGAGCTGGTCCTTGCGTTCGATGCGATCCTTGACGATCTGCGCATGGGTGGAGAGGCCGGGGGTCTGGGCGATCGGTGGCAGGATCTCCTCGATGCCGACGGTGGCGATGCCGATTCTCAGGCTGTCGTCGCCGCGCCCGAGCAGTTCGAAGCGCGGCATCTGCCGGCCGCAGGGACAGTCACCGGGCACCCAGCGACCGACGTCGCCCGTGCGGTAGCGGATCAGGGGCATCAAGTGGCGGTCGAGCGTGGTGACCAGCAGCAGGCCGACTTCACCGGGAGCGACCGCCATCCAGGTCTCGGGATCGATGATCTCCAGGATCACGTGGTCGGCGTGGACATGGTGAACGCCGCCGGGCGAGGCCCCGCATTGGAACGCCATCATCCCGGCGTCCACGGACGCGTAGCCTCCCGAGGCGATAGTTCTAAGATTTGGAAGGTGCGATTGGAGCCATTCGCGCTCCTCGGGGTAGAGGTTCTCTCCTCCGTAGAAGATCTTGGTGACCTTCGCGGCGGCCGCCGGGGTGAGGGCCGCGACGACCTCGAGCAGCCAGGAGGGAATGCCCATCATGACGTTGATGTCGAAGCGCTCGATCTGGGCGCTGACCGTGTCGGGAGCGGCCGAGGAGGTGAAAGGAAGGTTCAGGCAGCCCATCTCCTCGACCATGCGGTTGATGAAGATGAACGAGGCGTAAAGGCTGCCGCTGACGAAGAGATTGGCGACCCGGTCCTGAGGCGTCAGGCCGGCAGCGCCGTAGGTTCGCTTGAAGATATCGACCCAGTGCTTGAACTCGCTGACCGAAAAGGGCGAGAACTTCGGGGCTCCGGTCGTGCCCCCGCTGCGGAAGAGGTAGGCCGACGCCAGCGGCCCGGTGAGCATGGCTTCGCTCTCGGGCGGGCTGTTGGCGACGAGATCTTCCTTGTTGAGGATCGGAAGGGTGGGCAGGACCTCGGGGTCATGCAGCGGGAAGCCGGCGAGACGCTCCCGGTAGAAGGGGGAACGCGAACGCGCCAGCTCGAGCAGCGTGCGCAGCTTGATCCGGGCGAGGGTCTCGATCTCGGGCCAGGCGAGCCGCTCCATGGAGGCTGCGTTGAACGCCCCGATCACAGGCGACCCTCGTCGAGGGGCCCCGTGAAGTGCATCTTGACGACCAGGTTCCGGAACTCGGTGTTCTGGAGGTAGTGGTCGAGGAACTCGCGGTCTCGGGGCGTCATCTGCACGTTGGAGAAGTTGAGGGGCAGCGTGGAACGGGCGAAGACCAGGTAGTCCTTCCGGTCGTCGTCAGTTTGCTGCATGCTCGGGAAGTAGGCGCATGGCAGGAACTGGGCCGCGAGCGCCGCCCGTTGCATGCGGGGCTTGTACGCGTCGACCAGGATCTCCAGGTAGACGATGCCGAGGCGCTGCCCCATGTCGAAGCTGGCCTCGAGCACGCCGCGCAGGTCCTCGATGGGGGCCTTCAGCGCCACGAGCGTGCCGTAGCCGTCCTTGCCCTCGTAGTTGACGAAGGCCATGACGCTGCGGTCCTCGTTGGAGAAGAGGAAGTTGGCCTTGTGAAAGGGGAAGAAGTCCATCAAGAGCGCGCCGGCCTCGCGCTCGCGCAGCAGTTCTTGTTCCACGGCGTCCCCGCGGATCATCTTGAGCTTGGGCTGGTGCTTGGCAGGCATGATCTCGGCGGGCTCGAGATGGAAGGTCTGCCGGATGATGCGGTAGAACCCCTCGACCTCGGGGATGAGCTTGGGGAGGCGCCGCCGCTTCTCCCAGGCATCCGGGTGGAAGAGGGCGCTGAGGCCGTGGGTTTCGTACTCGGCCAGGCGGTGGACGTTCGGGAAGATCCCCAGGCTGATGAAGCCCAGCTTCTTGAGCAGCTGGCGCGGGCCGATGCTCGCGGTCCGGGTGGTCGCGTAGATGACGTCGCAGATGCGGTCGTCGTACATGAGCTTCTGGATGCCCATGCCGATGAGACGGCTCATGGCGTCATAGCGGCGGAAGTCGTCGCGCATGACGGCGGCGAAGACCTTGCCGTTGCGCTGAACGGTGTCCATCTCGAGGATGACCGAGCCGACGATGGCGCTGCCGTCATCGACCACCAGCCAGTAGAAGTTGGGGTCGCTGAGCGCCGCGAGGCGATCGGTGGTCTTGTTGACGATATCGAGGGTGTAAGACCCCTGATAGACCTGGTCGTAAAGGGCGAAGATGGCATCCGAGTCGTCGGGGCCGGCCCGCCGCAGGTCGATGAATCTACCGTCGGGAAGTTGTATCGAGCGGAAAAGCCCACTCATGGGTGAGTCCTCTGTCTTTGAGCCAGATGCCTGGGGATGCGCCAGGGGTGAACGTGCTTCCTTGGTTCATTCTACCCCATTGGCCCAGGGATTACCAAAGGCTTGTCTCGATGCCCGAAGGGGTGTAAGAAGAGAGAAGGACCGGAAGCTAGCGATTTTAGGGGGCTCGGATGTTCGGAATGCAGATACCCGCGTTCATGCTGACGCAGTTTTACCAGGCAGGCAGCCTATCCAACGCGGAGCATGCGTTTCAGTTCGGCCTCACCAATCCCGTGATGCCGGCGACCATCGTGGAGATCCTCGAGGTTTCGGTCGACGGGACGTCCTACGCCCTGGAAGCCATCACCTTCGCCCAGGAAGGCGTTACGCGGGAAGCGCTTTCGGTGTCGGAAGCCGCCCCGGTGACTTTCAAGAAGGGGGAGGTCGTCGCGGTCACCGTCCGGGGGCAGATCTTGGCTCCGGGAACGCATGCGCTCACCGTGAAGGTTCGCACCGACGAGTTCGGTCCTTTGAAGATCGAGGTCGAGGACCGGGTTCCGGTCACCCCATGATCGACGATTGGATAACGCCCTTAATCATTAACCTGATTAATAATTAAACTAGTTAATCATTAGGCTTGTTAAAAATACACCTCGTTAAAAAGCCGAGTAAAACAATAACCAGGTTATTATATAACCTGGTTATTGTTTTACTTGGATGCCTATTCGCGTAATCAGGGAGAAGGTTGTCGGCTTCGAGCGCTAACTAGGATACCTAGTTAGCGCTCGAAGCCGACTCGAACAATTGTTTGGAATTGTCCGGTGCCGTGAGGGTCTTGAGGAACTCCACCAAGTCGGCCTTCTCTTGCTCCGTCAGATTCAGCTTGCGCATGAGCGTCGAGCGGCCCGGACCCGGACCGCCGCCCTGGTCGTAGAACTCCACCACTTCTTCCAGCGTCCCGAGGGACCCGTCGTGCATGTACGGGGCCGTGAGGTCCACGTTGTAGAGCGTCGGAGTCTTGAAAGCGGCACGGTGAGCCTCGAACTGGCTGACCGCAAAGCGCCCGAGGTCCGGCTTCTCGGGGTTGGAAGCCATGCCGAGGTTATGGAACTCACCGTCGGTGAGCTCGGTCCCACGGTGGCAAACCGAGCACTTTCCTTGCTGCGAGAAGGTCTTGTAGCCGCGCTTCGCGGCCTCGGAGATGGCCTCGGTCTCCCCGTTCCGCCAGCGGTCGAAGGGGCTCGGTTCCAGTTTCACGGCCCGCTGGAAGGTGGCCAGCGCCTTGGTCAGGCGCTCCAAGGTCGGAGGCCCACCGAAGACGTCTTCGAAGCGCTGGCGGTAGCCCTCGTCCTTGGAGAGCCAGTCGATGACCGCATCGGGGTCAGCCGCCATCTCGATGGGGCTCGTGAGCGGTCCCAGGGCCTGCTCCTCCAGGGTATTGGCTCGGCCATCCCAGAAGAACTTGGACATGTGCGCGACGCCGTAGAGGGTCGGGGTGTTTCGGGTGCCCTTGGCGCCGTTGAGGCCCACCGCGACCGGCTGGCCATCGGTGAAGCCTCGTGCCGGGTCGTGACAGCTGGCGCACGACAGAGACCCGTCCCGGGAAAGCCGCTTTTCGGTGAATAATTGGGCTCCCAGGCGGATTTCCGCCTGGTTAGCCGATGAGTCGGAGGGTTTGGAGCAGCCGGCCAGAAGGACCGTGCTCGCGATGAAAATGGCAAGTACTCTCATAGGGCCATGGTAGCATGCAAGGCCTCGTTAGAGGGGCGAGAGGGCCTATTGATGGACCCTGATTTGATACGTCGCCTTGACGTTGCGCCCGTACTCGTCCTTGACGGTCAGGGCGATCGTGACCGGGTAAGGGCTGAATGGCACGGCGGACGGAGCAATCCAAAGGGTCGTGGTCTCGGTCGGCTTCGCGAGCAAGCCGTTATTCGCCTGCCACGCGTAAGTCAGGTCTTCGGACTCCGAGACGACCTGAGCCTTGAGATGAATGCCGGCGCCAACCTGAACGTCGCTGCTCTCTGCCTGGATGGTTCGGATGACCGGAGGCTTGCCCTTCATCAGGATCCCGGAAGTACCGCAACCGGCGATCGCCAGAACGGCCATGCCGACCAAGAGGGGCTTCAGCATCGTCGGATCCTCTCCATTGCTTCGTTGCATTCCGTTCTTAGTTTAAGATAAGGTAAAGCCGTTGTCCAGCCCCCTGGGTTCGATCGCGCAAACGCGCATCGCCAGCGGGTTTCAAGGCCTCACATTCCAGGATGACCTGGGAGGCAGGCAAAACTCCGCTCCCTTGGGTTGAGTCCTGGCTCTCGTACGCCTCGGACCTGACATAACGCATGGCGCTTACTTCGCGCAAGGCTGAAGCTCCCGGAGCTTGCACGCGGCAAGACGGGGTTTTCAGGGGTTGTGATTCGCAAAACGCCCCAAACCCTTGATGTGACCGGATCTCAGGCGATTCTAGCGAGCCTGCCTAGACGGCCAAATTGCGTCCGATAATATAGGTTATGTCTCCCATGCCGGGAGACGGCCTTACGCCTCCTCCTTCGAACGCCGCGACAGGATCGGACATGACCGGGACGGTGTGAAGGGACTGTAATATCCCCCAAGGGGGTTTTACCGATGACACCCGACTCCCGATGTCCGAGCATTGAAGAGGTCAGACGAGACCCGCTTCGCGTGCACTCGCCTAACGGACTTGGATCAGGCCGGGTCCCCGCGACGGGGGTAACAATTTGGGGTTCCCACCACCTCGGGCCGCGCGCCCTCCTCTTGGGACCCTCGCACTCGAAAAAGGAGTTCTTCTCATGAAGGGTTGGCAATTCACTACCACAGGTGAACCCCTGACGCTGGTCGAGAAGCCGGATCCCAAGGCAGCGCCCGGGGAGGTTGTCATCGACGTCAAGGCGGCAGGCCTGTGTCACTCGGATGTGGGCGCCCTGGAGGACCCGGGTTGGTTGGAGATCATCACGACGCGGCCGGTCATCCTCGGTCACGAGGTCGCCGGCGTCATCAGCGAGGTAGGCGAGGGAGTCACCGACTTCAAGGTGGGAGACCGGGTGGGTGTTTGCCCCAGCACCCCTACCCTGCCCGGCTACGTCCGTGACGGCGGCTACGCCAACAAAACCACGGCCCGGGTCGAGGATATTGTCAGGATTCCCGACAACGTCTCCTTCGAGTACGCGGCGGCGGGAACCGATTCCGGGATGACCTCCTACCATGCGGTCATGGTCGCCGGCCAGACCAAGGCCGGCATGAAGGTCGGCATCATCGGCCTGGGCGGACTCGGACAGGTCGGCGCCCGGATCGCCGTCATTGCCGGCGCCGAGGTGTATGCCGCTGACGTCAGCGAGAAGGCGCGCGCCCTTGGCGCGGAGATCGGCGTAAAACAGGTCTTCACCGACGTCCGGGAGTTCCCGCTGGACCTCGACGTGATCGTCGACTTCGCCGGTTTCGGCACCACCACGGCGGGCGCCATCGAGGTCATCAAGCCGGGCGGCCGGGTCGTGCAAGTCGGCATGGGGCGCCTCGAAGCGACCATCAATACCCGCCTGCTCATCGTCAAGGCGGTCCAGCTCGTTGGCTCCGTCGGAGGAGACGTTCATGACGTCAAGGCCGTCTACGATCTCTATGCGTCCGGGAAACTGACGCCTCTCATCGTTCCGACCACCTTTGAGGAGATCCCGGCGGGCCTCGATCGCTTGCACGAGGGCGGTGTCACGGGACGGCTCGTCGCCGTTATGAGCTAATCCGCGCTAAGTGCAACCAAGAGCCCCCTCCGAGCGTTCGGAGGGGGCTCTCTTGCTTCGTTTCGCCCGACTTAGGGCGATTGATAGCGAATCGCCAATGCCGAGATCGTGAGGCGAATGGAGGCCTTTGCGTCCTGGTTCCAGGATTCGCTGGTCGAGACGTTTCCCTCCTGGTTATAGCGGGTCGTCTCGGAAGAGAGGGCATCGGTGCCGTTGAGCGCTCCCTTCGCTTCGGTCAGGTTGATCAGGGCGTCCGCTCCCATGGCGGCGGCCCTGGCGCGCAGCTCCGCGAGCACCGATTCCCGGGAACCGAACAGCCCCTGGGTGGCGACGACACGCCCGAGCACGACGTAGGGCGTTCGCGGGGTTCCCTCGCTGAAGACCTCCACCGCATCGGCGGTCCGGCGCACAGCGTAAGTCTCATCGTGGTAGTAGAACTCCTGGGACGTCGCCATGAACGGCGCGCAACCGGTCACGACGAGCAGACCAATCGGGATGAGCAGCTTACGGATCACGCGACGGCCTCTTCTAGACAAGGGTGAGCTGTGCCTCAGGGGCGTGGTAGCGAAGGCGATCCGGACCGATGATGGCGGAAAGCGACGCCTCGAGCTCCGGATTCCATGTTACCCAGAACATGTCGCTCGCGACCACCTGTTGGCTCTGTCCATCGAAATGGAAGACGACGGACGTGTCCCCCTGGTGCCGGCGAAGGGCTTCGGCGAGCATGACGAGTTGCTTGCCGCTGGCGTTCCCGGGAATCTGGATGTGCAGGCTCGGCATGGCGGCGAGCGGGGTGACCTGACTGATCAAGAGCTGGGGTCGCTCGTCGTTGCCGGCCCACTTGCCCTTGATGAGCACCTTGGAGTCGTCATGCAGCAGGGCCGAGCACTCCTCGTAGGTGCGCGGAAAGGCGACCACGTCGATGGCGTCGGTGAAGTCCTCGAGTTTGCCGGCCATCATCATCGAGCCGCTCTTGGTCATCATGCGCCGCGTTTGCGTGAGCATGCCGCCCGCCACGACGTTCTTGATCTCCAGCTGGGACGAGTTCAGCTGATACGCCGTGTGGGTCGTGTGCCACTCCAGCTTGACGGGCACGGTGGAGAGCGGGTGTCCCGAGATGTAGAGGCCCAGGAGATCCTTTTCCATGGCGAGGGCTTCCTCGTCGGGGAAGGGATCCATGTCGGGAAGGCTCGGAGTCGCCACGACCAAGGGTGCGGAAGCCCCGCCGAAAAGCGAGATCTGGCCGATCGCATCGTCCTTTTGCTTGCGGTGAGCCCGGTCCATCGCCTCGTCCAGGGCCGCGAGGAGCTGGGCCCGGTGGCCTTCGAAGGTATCGAAGGCGCCGCAACGAATCAGGCTTTCGATCGCCCGGCGGTTGACCACCTTGAGGTCGACCTCGGAGCAGAACTCGTAGAGATCCTTGAAGCGTCCCTCGGGGAGGCGGGTGCGGGCCTCGCAGATGGCCTCGATGGCCGCGAGCCCGACGTTCTTGACGGCGCCCATGCCGAAGCGGATCCCCTCGTCGGTGACGGTGAAGTCCGCGCCGGAGTAGTTGACGTCGGGAGGCAGGACCTTGATGCCCATGCGCCGGCAGTCGTTGATGCAGAGGAGGATCTTGTCCTGGGAGCCCAGGAGGCTGCTCATCAGGGCCGCCATGTACTCGGCGGGGAAATGGGCCTTGAGGTAGGCCGTATGGTAGGTGACGACCGCGTAGGCGGCGGTATGGGCGCGGTTGAAGCAGTACTCGGAGAACTTCGTCATCTTATCGAAGAGATCGTTGGCGATCTCATCGGTGACTCCGTGCTTGCGCGTCCCGTCGAGGAAGATGGCCCGCTGCTGGTCCATCTCCTCTTTCTTCTTCTTGCCCATGGCGCGGCGCAGGAGGTCGGCCTGGCCCAGCGTGTAACCCGCCAGCACCTGGGCGATCTGCATGATCTGCTCCTGGAAGACCATGGTGCCGTAGGTGTCCTGAAGGATGGGAATCAGGTCGGGGTGGGCGTATTCGATGGCCTTCTTGCCGTGCTTGCGGTCGACGTACTCGTCGACGTAGCCGCTCTGGATAGGACCGGGGCGGTAGAGGGCCAGGACGGCCGAGATGTCTTCGAAGTTCGTGGGCTGAAGGCGCTTGATGAGCTTGGTCATGCCCTCGGACTCGACCTGGAAGATGCCTACCGTGGCGCCGCTGCGCAAGAGCTCGTAGACCTTGGGGTCGGTGAAGTCCTGGGAGTTGAGGTCGTAGTCGACCCCATGGCGCTCCTTGATGTACTCCAGGGCCTTGGCCATCATCGTCAGGTTGCGCAGGCCCAGGAAGTCCATCTTGAGCAGGCCCATCATCTCGCAGTACTTGTATTCGTACTGGGTGGAGATGCCCTCGTCGTCCTTGCCGACCCGCTGAAGCGGGACGGTCTCGGTGAGGGGGTCGCGCGAGATGATGACGCCGGCGGCGTGAAGGCTGGTGTTGCGGACGATGCCTTCGAGCTTCTTGCCGAGCTCGAGGATCTCGGCGACCTTCATGTCGCGCTCGGCTTCCTCGTAGAGCTCGGTTCCTTCCTTGGTGGCGTCCGCGAGGCTGATGTTGAGCTCCTCGGGCACCATCTTGGTCAGGCGGTTCGTGTCGTTGAAGTTGAGCTCCAGCACGCGCCCGACGTCCTTGATGGCCGCCTTGGCGCCCAGGGTGCCGTAGGTGATGATCTGGGCGACCCGGTCGCGGCCGTACTTGCGGCCGACGTACTCGATGACCTCTCCGCGGCGATCGATGCAGAAGTCGATATCGACGTCGGGCATGCTGACGCGCTCCGGGTTGAGGAAGCGCTCGAAGAGCAAGTTGTACTTGACCGGGTCGATGTTGGTGATCTTGAGGCAGTAGGCGGCCAGCGAGCCTGCCGCCGAGCCGCGGCCCGGTCCGACCTGGATGCCGTTGGTCTTGGCGTAGTTGATGAAGTCCCAGACGATCAAGAAGTACGCCGCGAAGCCCATCTGCTCGATGATCTGCAGCTCGAACTTGAGGCGCTCCTCGAGGTCCGGGGTGATCGTCTCGAAGCGCTCCTTGAGGCCGTCCCAGGCGAGCTTGTTGAGGTAGCTCTCGATGGTATGGCCTGGCGGCACCTCGTAGCGCGGCAGCATGGTGCGGCCGAAATCGAGGATGAGGTTGCACTTCTGGGCAATTTCGAGCGTGTTCCAGAGGGCCTGGGGCGTGTCGTGGAAGACGTCGGCCATCTCCTGGGGCGTCTTGAGGTAGAAGTCGGGGCCGTAGTGCATCTGCCGGGTCGGATCCAGAAGGCTCTTGCCGGTCTGAATGCACAAGAGCGCCTCGTGGGCGCGCATGTCCTCGGGATTGGTGAAGTGGGAGTCGTTGGTCGCCGCGACCTTGATGCCGGTGCGATCCGAAAGCTCGAGGAGCGCCTGATTGACGCGGCGTTGCTCGGCGAGCCCATGGTTTTGCAACTCGAAGTAGAAGTCGTCCCCGAAGACCCGCTGGAACCAGCGGGCGGATTGCTCGGCCTCTTCGTGACGGCCCTTCAGGATATGCTGGGGGATTTCTCCGCCCAGGCAGGCCGTCAGGGCGATCAGGCCCTCGGAATGGGCTTCGAGAAGCTCCTTGTCGATTCGCGGCTTATGGTAGAAGCCTTCCGTATGGCCCTTGGAGACCAGCTTGATCAGGTTGCCGTAGCCCGTGCGGTTCTTCGCGAGCAGGACCAAGTGGCCGTAGGGCTTGCCGTCCTTGGGTGGGGACTTTTCGAAGCGCGATCCCGGCGCGACGTAGGCCTCGCAGCCGATCAAGGGCTTGATGCCCGCTTCCTTGGCCTTGCGGTAGAACTCGATGGCTCCGTACATCACGCCGTGATCGGTCAGCGCCAGGGCGGGCATCTCGTACTTGGCCGCACGCTTGACCAATTCTCCGATGCGGCTCGCCCCGTCGAGGAGCGAGTACTCGGAGTGGACGTGGCAGTGAACGAACTGCGGCTTGGACAAGGCTTCTCCCCCCGGCTACCGAAAAGGCACTCGCTCTCATCTTAGCACAGCAAAGGTGGGCCTCAGAAGCCAATCAAGGCGGGGCTCAGGCGGCATGCCGTCCTCAGAAATCAAGCCCCCGTCCAATCCGGACGGGGGCTTGAAACAAACGTTCGATCGGCTACCAGTTCAGGCGGTGGCACGCTTCCTGGTCGACGGTCTCGACCTGAATGGTCGCATGATCGATATGGAACTCCTCGTGCATGCAGTCCCGCAGGCGGCAGAGCACGTCCTGGCTGGACTCGACGTCGTCGACCACGACGTGGCAGGTCAGCGAGAACATCCCGGAGGTCACGGTCCAGATATGCAGGTCATGGACGGAGCGGACGCCGGGGCAAGCGAGGATGACGTCCGTCACCCGGGCGGGATCAATATGCAGCGGCGTCGCCTGGATCAGGATATCGACCGACATGGAGACGAGTCCCCAGGCAGATTTCAGGATGAGGACGCCCACCAGGGCGGAGACGATCGGATCGGCGAGATACCAGCCGAATCGCCACATGAGCAGGCCCGCCACGATGGCCGCCACCGAGCCCAGCGCGTCCCCGAGGACGTGCGCCAGAGCGCCCTTGACGTTGAGGCTGTCATGCGCCGAGCGCGACAGGATGAAGGCTCCGACCAGGTTGATGAACAAGCCGCCCGTCGCGATGATGAGCATCGGGACGCTGTCGACCTCGGGCGCGGATCCGAGGCGCTGGAAGGCCTCCCAGAAGATGCCTCCCGCCACCACGATCAGCGACGCGCCATTGATCAGCGTCGCCAGGATCTCGAAGCGGTAGTACCCGAAGGACTTCGCGGGAGTCGGAGGACGCGACGCGAGCCACATGGCTCCGAAACTGAGCCCCAGCGCCGCGGCGTCCGTGAACATGTGGCCGGCGTCCGCGAGCAGCGCCAGACTGTTGGTCATCCAGCCGCCGACGGCTTCCGTGACCATGTAGACGCTCGTAAGGATGAAGACCGCTAAGAGCGCCTTCTTGGAGCCTTCCCGGTGCACGTGATGATGGTGATCGTGATGATCGTGCGAGTGGTCCCCGGCCATCTTGGAGATCTACTTTCTAGGTGCTGCGCTGACATCGCTTGATGACGACATGTGACTAACGCGGTTAACGTTTAAGCTGGATAAGGTTTAACCAGGTGTCCGAAGTGAGTGCCATGAGGCGCTCTGCTCTCCGTTCGGACATTCTACACCGGCTTAATGCCGCAACGCGTGCTAGGCGGGCATAATACCACAAAGGAGGGCCGCGAGACGGACGCCAGAGAGGGGCAACAAGCGTATAAGGAGGGGCGTTTCGCCGACGCGGTGCGTCACCTGGCGAAAGCAGCCCAGGCTTCGCCTGGCGATTCGGCGTTGAGCCTGATGCTCGCGCGTGCCTGCGAGCGCGTGGGTTGGGCCGATCTGGCGTGGTTCCTCTTCGACCGGGTTGAGGCGGAAGCCGACGCTCCTGCGACCCGTACGCTCGCCAATCAGGGCAAAGCGGCCCTCGAACGCCCCATTGCCGGCTATGAGCCCGCGCTGATCGCGTCCGGCGCCCTTTCTCCCGCTTGGCTCGCCCGGGCCCGCAGCGAGACCCGCGACGGAGAGACGTCCCTGTCCTGGCTGGTTCGCCAGGACGCCTGCACATTCGACCGCATGGTCGAAACGGTCCTTTCAGGCACCCCTCTTCCCCCCTTTCGTCCCCCCAAAGATCGCCTGGGCATGCGCCTTATGAGCGATCGCCGGATCAGCCAGGGAGACTTGAAACAGGCCTTGAGCCTTCAGGCCCGACAGCATCGCCCCCTCGGAGCCATCCTGGTCTCCGAGTTCGGCTTACCCGAGCCCATCCTGCAGGCCGCTCTGAGGGGCCTGCCCCCCCTGAATGCCCCCTTGGGGCCTCGCGACGCCCCACCCGCCTTGCTGATGCGCTGGGGGGCCATGACGCGCGAGCATTGGGAAGCTGCCAAGACGCATGGCCCCAAGGCGTTCGAGGTGCTCGTCGCCAACGGCAGCGTCATGGCCTCGAACGTGCGCCGGGCGGACGCCTTTCGCAAGGCGAAGTCCCGCCTACTCGTCGAAGGCCGGTTCCGGCTCGGCGAGATCCTCGTGGCGAACGGGGTCATCGACCGGGAGACCCTGGCCAAGGCCCTGGCATGGCAAGTCGACCAGCCGTACCGTCTGGGAGAGTTGCTCATCCGCCACCGGCTCGCCAGCGCCGAAAAGGTTCTCGAAGGCCTGGTCGAGCAAGCCAGACGCTATGACGAGGAGGCCGAGAGCCTCTTGCCCCCGGTAGAGCAGCCCCCGCCGCCGCCCCCGCCGGCGATCGCCCAGGAAGCGCCCCCCGTTTCGCGCCGCCGGCTGTTATTGCTCGGCCTGGCGGGAGCCTCTTTGGTCGGGGCTTTGGTCTTCGCCACCCGCTATACCCGCGGCGATTTCGCCTGGCTGTCGACCTTCATCCAGGGCCCCCAGGCCTCCACGTCGAGCGAGCAGGGGGCCGCCGAGTTCCTGGGGGGGAGTCAATCCTCGGGACCGCGCCGCGAGCGCGGCACGGCTTTCGACCCCTTGGATCTCCCCGATACCGAGTTCTCCGGCCGGCCTCTGGGGGAGGCCGTGGGCGGTGGGATGATCGGGAGTCGGACCGATGGCGCCTTCGTCGGTGACCGAGTCGGGGAGGGCTTCGTGGGGACGGCGCTTCCGCATGAGGGAGTCGCCGCACCCGTCGGAGAGCATAGCGGCCTCGGGGCCGTGGGGCAGCCCAGCCAGGAGAAGGCGGTGGGCACGTCGGGAGTCACGGACTCCGTGCGGTACGGCAAGCAGACCGCCAGTGGAGCCCCGCGCCGCGAAACGAGCCGAGAAGCGGAGTTACTGGCGCTGAATCGGGTGCAGTACCCGATCCAGCAGGGAAGACACCTGGCCGAAGCGTTGCCGGCTGCCGGGCAAGAGCGCCTTCAGGCCCCCGTCAATCCCGAGAACCAGCTCCAGGCTCCCATCGGCCTGGGTCGGACCGTCGACGGCAGTCCCCCGGAGAGTATCCAGGTGAGGCGGGACACGGCGATCTTCCGCCTGCGACTGGGAAGGTCCCTGTTCGATCGGAAGGATCCGGCTTCGGCGCGGGAAGAGTTTCTCTCGGCCATCGGGCTGGACCCCACGCTTTCCCCCCCTCACTACTACCTGGGGCGGATCGCGGAGGAGCGCGGGGACCGGGAGCTGGCGCGGAAGTGGTATGCCAGCTACCTGTCGCGCTCGTCGGGGGGAGAGCATTCGGACGAGGTCCGGGAGCGGTTGAGCGGGCTCGGGAACTAGCGCTGCGCTTGCGTCGCCCCCCGAAGCCATGAGGTCGCGCTAATCCTCGGGAAACGTTTGATTAAGAAGTGGCGCGAAAGGGCTTTCTTCCTCGGCGGGCTTATGTTACAATGGCGCCTTGCAATGCCACCTGAGAGGAGGTGAAAAACACATGGCGAATCGAATCAAGTCCGGTATCAAGCGCGTCCTTATTGCCGAGCGTAACCGTCTTCGGAACGTTGCCGTGAAGTCGGAGGTCAAGACCCGCTTCAAGCGCGTTCACGAGGCGATGAAGACCGAGGATCAGGCTCAGACCGTTGAGTCTCTCCGCAAGGCGATCAGCACCATCGATCGCGCGGTCCGTAAGGGTGTCATCCACCCCAACACCGCTGCCCGCCGCAAGTCGCGGTTGGTCAAGGCGGTCAACGCAGCGACGGCCAACGCCTAACGCTTCCCGTTTCAAACAGCTCTGCGCAAGGACCTGCGACCTCTCAGGCAGGTCCTTGATGCTGTTTATAGGGCAAATTCATAGTCTTTTCTTAACCCAAGCTTAGCTTGGGTTTTACCGTCTCCGCGGGCCGCGGCCCGATAAAGCACTTAACACCATGTTTTCAAGGGCTTGCTAAGGAGGACGGGATGAGAGCATTCAAAGGCGTTTTGCACCTCGTGGTGGCGATGACGCTCACCGCAGGACTGGTCGGCTGTGGAACCCCCGGCACGGCTTCGTACGCCACGCGCAGCAACACCGCACTCACGGACATGTCCGATCAGGAAGCGCTCCAGATCAAGTCCTTCAATGACGGAGGCCTCCTGGATCTGCTGCCGCTGGAGGAGCTCGACGACGAGGACTTCGGCATCGCTTCCGACGAGCAGGAGGCGGGCGCGTCCGATGAGATCCTCGATGCGGCGGCGATCGCCGGCAAATCCACCACCAAGATCGGTTACGTGCGCTCCGTCGAGGACGGCAAGTTCTTCCTCCAGGTGAAGAAGGGCTTCTTCAAGAAGCAGGACCTCTCGTTCCCCCTGGTGGCTTCCAGCGAGAAGATGGGCATGAAGCTCGCCAAGCTCCTGAACAAGCGCGTCATCATCCGCGGTAAGACCGAGGACAAGCAAACCGTCACCCTCACCCGCGCCTTCCAGATTCCCTCGCTCTCGCTGATCTCCGACCTGCTCAACACCGGCAAGATCAAGGGCAAGATCTATGACGCCCGGACCATGCAGACCCTGGACGAAGCCAATATCACGGCCCGTTCGCTATCCAACGGCCGCCTCTACCGGGTCACCTCGCGCCGGGACGGCTCGTTCAGCCTCACCCGTCTGGCCCCTGGCGACTACACCCTGGAAGTCGCTCTCGCCGGTTATGCCCGCAACGGAGTCGCCAAGATCACCGTCCAGAAGCGCAAGGTGAGCCAGTCGAACGTCTCGCTCGCGGCCGGAATGTAAGCCCAACTCGAAAACCTGGCGAGCCCCTGACTCGGTTAACAAGCTCCCGTTCCTCGTTCAAGCAGAAGGCCCTCCGGTTGAACCGGAGGGCCTTCTGCTTGAACGATCAGGCATTGAGCATTCGGGCGACCATGACCTCGAAGGTGAGGGCCAATTGGTCGCGTCCGCGGCCGGTCTTGATGGCCAGCTCGGCATCCAGGAGGGCGACGAGGGCCTGCTGAAGCTGCGCCGAGTTCCAGCGCTTGAGGCGGGCCAGCTCATGGGGGACGCGTCCGGGTTTCCAGCCCATCTCCTGGGCGAGCGCCATGGAGTCGAGCCCGCGCTCGGAAAGGTGCTTGGCCTTGTGCCAGCCCCGGATCATCGTCGAGAGGGTGGCCAGGACCCGTTCCGGCTTGTCCAGGGTGAGCAGGCGCTGGAAGCCCTTGATGGTGCCCAGCGCGTCCCGCTGGGCCAGGGTATCGAGCACCGCGAAGATATCCGCCTCGCTGGGCGCCGACATGGTCAGGACCGCCTGCATGGTGATGGGCTGGCCCTCCGTGTAGAGCGCCAGCTTGGAAAGCTCGCTCGTCAGTCTCCAGCGATCGCCCGAGGTCGCGGCAATCAGGGCCTTGATGGCGTCCGGGTGGATCCCCACCCCCAGCTGCTGGGCGTACTCGGAGATCCAGGTGGCGGAGCCGGACTGATCCCACGGCGTGTCGGTCAGCGAGAACTCCCGCACCGTGGCCTTGGCGACGGCGACCTTGGTGAGGGCCTTTCGTTTGTCCAACTTGCCTTCGACGATGAGCAGCAAGTGGCATCCCGGGGGAAGCCCTTGCTCGAAGAGGGTTGCGAGCGGACTACCGTCGGACTCCTCGGCGGATTCCCCCTCCTCTTCCTCTTTCTTGCGTCCCGAGAAGAAGCGGCAGTTTCTAACGACGACCAGGCGGCCTCCAGGCCCGAAGGGGGGCGTGGAGGCCGAAGCGGCGACCATGCTGGCATCGGCGTCTCCGTCGATCACCTGCAGGTTCATCGCCGCGAAGCCGGGATCGACGACCTTGGCGGCGAAGGCCTCTTCGAACTGGCGCTGCTTGTGGGTATCGTCTCCCCAGACGAGGGTAAAGGCGGGGATCATGCCTTGTCGGGGCGCCCCCCGTAGCGGCGCTGGCGGCTCTGGTAATCCACCAGGGCGGCATGGAAGTCGCCTCGGCGGAAGTCGGGCCAGAAGGTCGGGGTGACGTAGATCTCGGTGTAGGCCAGCTGCCAGAGCAGGTAGTTGCTGATCCGGTTCTCGCCGCTGGTGCGGATCAAGAGGTCGGGATCGGGTTGGCCGGCGGTGTAGAAGTAGTCCGCGAGGTCTCCCTCGGTCAAGCGGGAAGGATCGAGCGCGCCTTCCTTCGCCTCCATGGCAATCTGCTTGACCATCTCGAGGATTTCCCGGCGGCCGCCGTAATTGAGGGCGATGTTGAGGACCAGGTTGGTGTTTCCGGCCGTGATGGCTTCCGCCCGGGCGATCGCCTCCTGGAGGCGCGGATCGAGCTCGTCGATCTGCCCGATGAACCGCATCCGCACGCCGTTGCCGTGGAGGGATTCCACTTCCTTGGTCAAGGCTTCGCTGAAGAGGTCCCAGAGGTAGGTGACCTCGTCGTCGGAGCGCGACCAGTTCTCGGTCGAGAAGGCATAGACCGTGAGGTAAGGGATTTTCAGTTCGAGGCAGTAGCGAACGGTTTCACGCAGGGTCTCCACTCCCGCCTTGTGCCCCAGTTTTCCGGGAAGGAGCCGGTTGAGGGCCCAGCGGCGATTCCCGTCCATGATCACGGCGACGTGGCGGGGCAGGCGGGCTCGATCGAGCCCGTCCCAGCGGCTCAGTTCCTCGACTTTGCTAACTTTAGATGACATCTCGACTCCAACAGGGTGGGGCGGCTACGGGGTAACGACGTGGACTTCGGAAGGACTGACCTGGTACCGGACGCCCGGGGGGACCGATACGTGGACGGGATAGCGCGACATGCCGCGATCCCGGTGGCGCAAATCGACGAAGGCTTCCAGCTGGCCCTCCTCGAGGTGCTCGATGGCTTTGCGCGGACCCTCGATGGTGACTTCCGCCCGGGCGGGATCGAGCCGGACGGGTTCGGCGGCCCTCACGTTCTTGACCTCGATGGGCAGCGAGATCTTGCGCACGCCGGTCTCGATGCGCTGCCAAGGGCCCACGAAGAGCCAGAGGGCGATCGCCATCAGCACCGCGATGACGCGCAGGCCGGAGTTACTTTCGTCACGTGCCAACAATCGGGTCATGGGGCGATCACGACTTGCGGAAGAGGAAGAGGTTATTGAGGTTGAGGTTCATGGTGGCCGACTTGGGGGCCTGCACCATGCCCGAAAGCACGACCCGCAGGTCGTCTTCGGTGAGGTGACGCTGCAGTTGGCCCATGTGCGCCACGGAGATGACTCCCGTCTCCTCGGAGACGACCACGGCAATGGCGTCCGTGGTTTCGGTGAGGCCCAGGGCCGCCCGGTGGCGGGTGCCGATGGGGCGCTTGTGGGTCCGGCGGAAGCTCTCGGACAGGGGCAGGAGGGATCCCGCGGCGGCGATCCGGTCCCCGCGAATGATGATGGCCCCATCGTGAAGCGGGGACTGGGTGTTGAAGATGCTCGTGAGCAGGTCCGAGCTGACCAGGGCCTGGAGCGGCGTGCCGGTCTCGATGAATTCCTGGAGGCCGGTCTGGCGCTCGAGGATGATGAGCGCGCCGATCTTCCGGGAGCTGAGCTGGCGGACGGCGAGGATGATCTCGTCGATGACCTTGCCGGGATCCGGGGCCTTGCCGTTGAAAAGCTCCCCGCGGAAGAGTTCGCCCTGGCCCAAGAGCGACAGCGCACGCCGCAGCTCGGGCTGGAAGACGACCGGAATGGCGACCAGGATCATGGTCGCGGCGCTCTGAACCAGCCATGTAATGGTATTAAGGCCCAGGGCGCGGCTCACGAGGTAGGCGACGAGGAGCATCAGCATGCCACGCAGCAGCTGGACGGCGCGCGTCCCCTTGATCAGCAGAAAGAGGCGGTAAAGGATGAAGCTGACCAAAAGGATGTCGAGCAGATCCTGCCAGCGCAGGTTCTCGACGAATTGGCGGATGACTTCCAACCAGTAGGTCACCGTTGACCTCCGAGCCGGTTGGGCAGCCGATCACGCGAGACCACGTCGGCAAAGGTCTCCCGCTCGCGAATCAACTCGGGGTGACCTTCGGCGACCAGGACCATCGCAGGCCTGGGCAGGCGGTTGTAGTTGGAGGCCATCGAGAAGCAGTACGCTCCCGTGTCCCAGACGACCAGGTGGTCTCCTGCCGTGAGCTTGGGCAAGCGGATGTCCTTGATCAGGATGTCTCCCGACTCGCAGCACTTGCCGGCGATGGTGACCAGTTCCTGGGGCTCGCCGACGACCACGCGATCCGCCGAATAGCGGGCGCCATAGGTCACGACCCGCGGGTTGTCGGGCATGCCGCCGTCGACGGCGACGTAGGTGCGGACGTTCGGAATCTCCTTGCGCGCGCCGACGGTGTAGAGGGTGACCCCCGCGGTGCCGACGATGGAGCGTCCCGGCTCGATGATCAGCTTGGGCAGGGAGAGCCCGCGCTCGGAGGCACCGCGGACCATCGCAAGCGAGATGGCCTCGATGGTCGCGGAGATGCTGGGGGGATCGTCTCCGGGCTCGTACGCGATGCCCAGGCCGCCCCCGACGTCGAGTTCCTCGACCTTGAGGCCGTAGTCGCGCTCCAGCTGGGCGCTCAGGTCCAGCAGGACCTCCACGGTCGCCACGAAGGGCTCGATATCGAAGATCTGCGAGCCGATATGCGCATGCAGGCCCCGGAAGCGCAACAGCGGCCGGCGGATGATGCGGCGCATGGCCTCTTCGAGCTGGCCGGGAAGATCGAGGCCGAACTTGGAGTCGATTTCGCCCGTCCGGATGAACTCGTGGGTATGGGCCTCGATGCCGGGGGTGACCCGGAGGAGGAGGTTGGGGCTGACGCCGATCTCCTCGGCCATGGCCGAGAGCAGGTCGAGTTCGTCGAGGTTGTCGACGATGAAGCGGCCGACTCCCTCCTTGAGGGCATAGCGCAGCTCTTCGACGCTCTTGTTGTTGCCCTGGAAGTAGATGGTCTCGGCGGGGATGCCCGCGCGCAGGACCGTGAAGAGCTCGCCTCCGGAGACCACCTCGGTGGCGAGGCCTTCCTCATGGATGAGGCGGTTGACGGCCATGTTGCAGAGGGCCTTGCTCGCGTAGAGGACTTCCGACGGGCCGGGGTAATGCTCGCGCACGGCTTGCAGGTAGGCCCGGCAGGCTCCCTGGATGGTGGCCTCGTCGAGGACGTAAAGGGGCGAGCCGTAGGTCTTGACCAGTTCCGCGAGGTCGGAGCCGCCGATTTCCCAGCGGCCTTCCGCGTTGACGCGGGCCGTCACCGGGTGAATCACCTGGTTCATGCTGGTTTTGGCAAGGGGCATCCGAACTCCTCAGGCTGCGCCGGGGTGGGGACCCGCCCCATCAGGAGCCCGGCACTGGCGCACGGAAGGCGACGGATGACGGCTAAAATCACTGAACGGCGGAACGTCACTCAGTATAGCATGACTCTCCCACGATTCAGCCCTTCCGAGGCCCTCATGACGTGAGGATTCCGGGCGGCGGGAGGGGGAAGTTCGGGCATGTGGTATCATACGGGGGTATCCCCGCTAGCTCGGACCCTCATTCATGTACATTCGAGACCTCTTGGGCCGTATCGAGGCCCTGGCGCCCTTGTCGCGCGCCGCCAACTGGGACAATTGCGGCTTGCAGATCGGCTCCCCCGACGAGCCGCTCAAAGGCGTCGTCGTGTCGGTCAACCCGTCCACGCCCGCGCTCGAGGCGGCGATCGCCCAGGGGGCGAACCTGCTGGTGGCGCATCACCCCTTGCTCTTCAAGGCCACCAAGGTGATCGACACGCGCCACGATCCGGGCCGGTCGGCGGCCCTGGCGATGCGCCACGGCATCACCGTCTACGCCGCCCATACCAACCTGGACGCGACGGCCTGCAACCACCACCTCTCCAAGCTCTTCGGGATCCCCATGGACCGCCCCCTCGAGATCACGGGGCAGGACCCCCTCTACCGCATGGGCGTGGGGGTTCCCCCCGAAGCGGCCGAGCGCGTCCTGCGCGCCATGTGGGACGCCGGCGCGGGCCGCTCTAAGGCCTACGATCAAGCCAGCTTCCTCATGCAAGGAGAGGCCACCTTCCGCCCGCTGCCGGGAAGCCATCCTGCCGAAGGGGCCCTCTTGGAGGCGACGCGCCAGCCGCTCGTGCGGGCCGAGGTCCTGGTCAAGGGATCCGTCCTCGCGGCCGTCAAGGCTGCGATGCGTGCCCAGCATCCGTACGAAGAGCCGATCGTCGATGTGATCCGCCTCGAAACGCCCGGAGAGCCCTTGGGGATCGGCCTCTGGGGAGAGCTTCCCGAGGCCATGGCGGTGTCCGAGGTACTGGAGCGCGTCAAGCGGGCGATCGCCCCGCGCAGCCTCCGGCTCGTCGGCGACTCCCGCCGTCAGGTCCGCCGCATCGGAGTCTGCTCCGGCGCCGGCGGCGATCTCGCCTATGACGCCATCAAGCAGGGCGTCGAATGCTTCATCACCGGAGAGCTGCGTTACCACACGGCTCTCGATTGCCTGGACCGCGGCCTCACCGTCATCGAGGCTGGTCACCAGGCGACCGAGCAGCCCGTCGTCGATTTCCTGGTCGACGCCCTCCGGCCCCACCTTCCCGCAGCCATCCCGATCCTGGGCTTTTCCGAGCCCGAACCCTTTGAGGTCATCCAATGAAGAACCTTCCGGTCGTCGCCATCGTGGGTCGTCCCAACGTCGGCAAATCGACCTTCATCAACCGTCTGGTGGGCTCCCGCGAGGCCATCGTCTACGACCAGCCCGGCGTCACCCGGGACCGCCTCTACCTGCGCACCGACTGGAACGGCCGTGACTTCATCGTCGTCGACACGGGCGGGATCGTGCCGGGCTCCGACGAGGAGCTGCTGCAATCCATCGAGAAGCAGGCCCAGGCCGCCATGGAAGAAGCCGATCTCATCATCTTCGTCGTCGATGGCGACGCCGGGGTCACCCCGGTCGATGACGACATCGCCAACAAGCTGCGCACCACCAAGAAACCCGTGCTCATCGCGGTCAACAAGCTCGACAAGGTCGAGGACGACCCCAAGGCCATGGAGTTTTACGCCCTGGGCATCGGCGAGCCCCACCCCATCTCGGCCATGCACGGCCACGGGATCGGTGACCTGCTCGACGTCATCGTGAACACCTTCCCGCCCAAGACCGAAGCCGAGGACCTGGACACCGAGCTCAAGATCGCCTTCGTCGGCCGTCCCAACGTCGGCAAGTCCTCCCTCACCAACGCCCTCCTGGGCGAGGAGCGGATGATCGTCTCCGAGGTCTCGGGCACCACCCGCGACGCCGTCGACACCCGCCTCCACTGGCAAGAACAAGACTTCCTGCTGGTCGACACCGCGGGCATCCGCCGCAAGAGCAAGGTCGGCTTCGGGGTCGAGGGCTTCTCGGTCGTGCGCTCGCTCAAGGCCATGGACCGCGCCGACGTCGTCGTCATGCTGATCGACGCCGTCGACGGCGTCACCGAGCAGGACCAGCGCATCGCCGGCATGGCCGAGGATTCGGGCAAGGCCGTCGTGATCGCGGTCAACAAGTGGGACCTGGTCTCCAAGGACTCCCACACCATGTCCGCCTACCGCAAGCAGCTGCTCGACGACCTCTACTACGTCCGCTGGGCTCCGGTGGTCTTCATCTCGGCCAAGACCGGCCAGCGCGTCACCCAGGTGCTCGAATCCGCCTTGCTCGCGGCCGAGTCCAGCGCCCGCCGGATCACCACGGGCGTCCTCAACGAGGTCATCACCGAGGCCCTCACCCTCACGCCGCCTCCATCGGTCAAGGGCCGCCGCCTGCGGGTCTACTACTCCTCGCAGATCAAAACCAACCCTCCGACCTTCGCGATGTCCTGCAACGATCCGACGCTCGTCAGCGACCACTACCGGCGCTACCTCGAGAACAAGATTCGCGAGGCCTTCGGGTTCGAGGGCACTCCGATCCGCCTCTGGTTCCGCGCCCGCCGGGAGCGCGGCTAAGCGATGGCAGCGGGCCTCCCGCTCACTCCGGACGCGTTGGCGATCGCCCTCGCCCTCGCGGCCTACCTGCTGGGATCCATCCCGTTCGCGCTCCTGATCGGACGCATGCACGGGGTGGATATTCGCCAGCACGGCAGCGGCAACGTCGGGGCCACCAACGTGGTGAGAGTCCTGGGCCGCGGCCCCGGCCTCTTCTGCTTCGCCCTGGACTTCCTCAAGGGAGTCCTGCCGGTCTCGGCGGCGCTGTTTCTGGGCTTGCCCCGCTGGGGCATCCTGCTCGCCGCAGCCGCCACCATCCTCGGCCATAGCCGCTCGGTCTTCCTGCGCTTCACGGGCGGGAAATCCGTGGCGACCGGGGCCGGGACCATCGTCGCGATGGCTCCGTTGGCCGGCCTTGGAGCGCTGCTGGTCTGGGCGCTGGTCTTCAGCCTCAGCCGGATCGTCTCCTTGGCGTCGATCGCCGCGGCCCTCGCCCTTCCCGCCTTGATGCTGCTCACGCGCCAATCGCTGGAAGTCGTGGCCTTCGCGGCCGTCGTCTCCCTTTACGTCATCATCCGGCACCGCGAGAATATCCGGCGCCTTCGCGAGGGGACCGAACCCCGCATGGAGCGCAAGAAATGAGCCAGTTCCGCGCCAAGAAGCGCCTGGGGCAGAACTTCCTCTCGGATCGGCGGATCCTGGAAGCCATCGTCGACGCCGCCGACCTCTCGAAAGAGGACCGCGTCCTCGAGATCGGTCCGGGACAGGGAGTCCTCACCCGGGAGCTCGCCGGACATGCCGGCAAGGTCGTGGCCGTCGAACTGGACCGGGACCTCGTCCCCATCCTGGAGCCCCTGCAACGCGAGTTCCCGAACCTCGAAATCGTCTGGTCCGACTTCCTCAAGGTCTCCTGGGAGGACCTCGGCCTGCCCGAGACCGGCACCAAGGTGGTCGCCAACATCCCGTACTACATCACCACGCCGATCTTGTTGAAATTGCTTCACGAGGAAGAGCTCAGCACCAAGCCGTTCTCCGCGCTCACGGGCCGGGTCTCGGACATCCTGCTCATGGTCCAGGCCGAGGTGGCCGATCGCCTCAGCGCCAGGCCCGGCACCAAGGATTACGGCTCGATCACCGTGCTGGTCCAATACGCCGCCACGGTCGAGACCGTCGTCAAGGTGCCTCGCACGGCTTTCAAGCCGGCCCCTAAGGTCGACTCCAAGGTGATCCGGATCCGCCCGCGCCAAGCGCCCGCCATCGACGTCCGGGAGCCGCGGGTTTTCTTCCGGGTCGTGCGCGCCGCCTTCAACCAGCGCCGCAAGACCTTGCTCAACGCCCTGTCGATGTCCTTCGACAAGGACCGCCTCCGCGAGGCCGAGGCCGCCACCGGGGTGAGCCTGACGCGGCGCGGCGAAACCCTCAGTCTCGACGAGTTCGCCACCCTGGCCAACGCCCTGAGCTGAGCCATGCGGGTGCTGCTCCAGCGCGTTGCACGCGCCAAGGTCACGGTTGACGGTCGGGTCGTCGGCGAAATCGGCCCCGGCCTCTTGCTCCTGGTCGGAATTAGGACCGGAGACACCCCCAAGGAAGCCGACTGGCTGGTCCAGAAATGCCTGGGCCTGCGCATCTGGCCGGACGAAGCGGGGAAGATGGACCGTTCCGTCGTCGACATCGGCGGCGGCGTCCTCGCGGTCTCCCAGTTCACGCTGTACGGGGATGCCAGCCGCGGGCGACGCCCGGACTTCATCCAGGCCGCTCGCCCGGAGGTGGCTCAACCCCTCTTCGATGCGTTCGTGCAAGGCCTACGCCAAGCGGGCTTGCCGGTCGAGACGGGAGTTTTCGGCGCGCACATGGATGTGGAGCTCGTCAACGACGGCCCCGTCACGTTGCTTATCGAGCGGGAGGCTGGGGCCTCGTCGGATCGCTAAGCCGCTTCGCGTTCTCGGTGATCGCGGGCGGCAGGGCGCGTTGATCCCGGCGGCCGGGAGTAAGCCCCGGGGGAGCCGGCTGGGGCGGTGCCTCCGCTTCTTCGGGCTCGGGCTCCGGCTCGGCGGGAGGCGCCGGGGGATACCAGCGGCGATAGAGGCGGTCGATCCGCGAGGCGGCCGCGGCGACGAGGACCATCATGGCGAGCCAACCGCCCAGCGCTTGAAGCTGGGGAGCGGTGAAGGCGAACCACTGCGGCCCGTCCAGCCAGAGTCCGGTCCCGGCGACGCTGCTGACGATCGCCACTCCCGAGACGATCAAGGTCCCGGCGAGCAAGCCCCAGAAGGTCCGACGTCCCGGCCCTTCTCCGCGGACGCGCGAGATCACCCACGCGGCCACGGGAAACGAGAGCAGGGGCATCAAGGCGCCGTGCTGGGCATATTGGAGGCCGCCGCCGTCGATGAAGACCGGCAGTCCGAAGAGCCCCAGGGCGAGGTAGAGCACCATGCTGGTGACTCCGGCCCGGGGGCCGAGCCAGCAGCCGGCGAGCCAGACTCCGAGGAGTTGGGCCGACGGGTAGAATAGGCCTGCGGAGAGTCCCCCCCAGGAAATGGCCTCCGCCGCCCCCGGCAACGCCGCCGGGCCCCAGACCAGGAACGGCAGGGGCAGCATCACGAAGGCGCCGAGCGCCGTGAAGCTGGTGACCAAGAGGATCCGGAGGAGCTTGAGCACGGGTAGGCTCCTGAGCGCGGCACGGGGAGGGGACCGGGCCATTGTAGCGAAACGCGAAAGGCTTGGCTAGACGGTGCCATCGGGAAGGACCCACGACGGACTCACTTGGGGAGCGGCTTTTCCGCTGGCCTTCGGCCTCGGCGGGGCCACGGAATCGTGGCTTGCGGGCGCGATCTTCGGGGCAGGCTTCCTGTTCGGCGGCTTGATGTTCGGCCCCGACCTCGACCTGCCGAGCGTCCAGGTCCGCCGCTGGGGGCCCTTGCGCGGGATCTGGACTCCTTATCAGCGCATGTTCCGGCACCGCTCGGCGTGGACGCATGGCCTCTTTCTGGGACCGATCGTCCGGATCGTCTACCTGGGCCTCTGGCTGGCAGCGGCGTTCGCGGGGATCTGGGCGTTGGGCCGAGGGCTGGGATGGCTGGATGCCGGTTGGGAGCGCTGGGCGACCCGGGGGGCTGTGCTCGCGACCGGGCTCGACCCGACATGGGTCGGCTACGGCCTGTTGGGCGTCTGGGGCGGCTCGGCGCTGCATACCATGGCGGATACGATCGTCTCGCGGGCGAAGCGCCTGCTTCGGTTCAGGAAACCCAGGCGGTAGGGCGAAACCCGGCCGAGATGGCCGTTTGGGTCTCCGTTGACATCACCCAGGCCACTCCCTATACTGTCGAAGGCCCAAAAAGGTCCGTCGTCCGGGGGTTACGTCCCGAATGGCGAGACGGCCCGGGCCATATCTCCCACCCGGATCGGAGCCCCTTCGGCGCTCTCCGGGAGTGAACACCCGCCCAATCACACGGGGCAACACGCAGTAGGAGGCGATCTCTTGAGCCCTAGGAAAATCATGCTCCTCGTCGTGGTCCTCCTGACGCTCGGTTCTCTTTACGTGCTCCAGGATCAGAAGCGCTTCCCGACGAAGCTCGGCCTGGACATCAGCGGCGGCATGCAAGTCGTGCTCGAAGCCAAGGACACCGAGAAGATCAAGGTGACCCCCGAGGTGATGCAGAGCATCATTTCGGTGGTACGGAACCGCGTCGACGGTCTCGGCGTGGCCGAGCCGCTCATTCAAAAGAAGGGCGATCGCCAGATCGTCGTGGAACTGCCCGGTATCGAAGATCCGGACCGGGCCCGCGCCATGATCGGCAAGACCGCGCACCTGAAGTTCCAGGAGCAGGCCGCCACCGCGGCGCAGCCGGCCAAGCCCGGCGCTCCCGCGATGCCCGCCTGGGTCGACACCGGCCTCGACGGCTCCATGCTGCGTTCCGCCAAGGCCGAGCCGAACCCCGGCATGGGCGGCGGCTGGGTCGTGACCATCAAGTTCGATCCCCAGGGAGCCAAGCTCTTCGGTGAGATCACCTCCCGCAACGTCGGCCGCCCCGTGGCCATGGTCCTCGACGACAAGGTCATCTCGGCCCCCAACGTCAACGAGCCCATCCTCAACGGCGACGCCGTCATCTCCGGCGACTTCACGGCCAAGGAAGCCCAGGACGTCGCCGTTCAGCTGAACGCGGGCGCCCTGCCGGTTCCCCTCGAGGAGATCGAGAACCGCACCGTCGGCCCCACCCTCGGTTCGGACACCGTCAAGGCGTCGGTCATGGCGGGTATCGTCGGCTTCTCGCTCGTCGTGCTCTACATGATCGGCTACTACCGCCTGCCCGGCCTCGTGGCCAGTATCGCGCTCGGCATCTACACCGTCCTGCTGCTCGCCATCTTCCACCTGATCCCGGTCACCCTCACCGTTCCCGGCATCGCGGGCTTCATCCTCTCGATCGGCATGGCGGTCGACGCCAACGTCCTGATCTTCGAGCGGACCAAGGAGGAGCTCAATCGGGGTCGCAGCCTCTACTCGGCCATCGAGATCGGCTTCAAGCGCGCCTTCACGGCGATCTTCGACTCGAACTCCACCACCGTGCTGACCTGTATCATCCTCTACATCTTCGGCACCGGCCTGGTGCGAGGCTTTGCGCTGACCCTGGCGCTCGGCGTCATCGTCTCGATGTTCACCGCCATCACCGTCACCCGGGTCCTGCTCTTCCAGATCCTGAGCAACAAGGCCTTCAACCAATCGTCCTACTTCGGGGTCAAAGCCCCCGAGCCTAACAAGGCTAGCTAAAGGGGGAGCTCCATGGCCAACGAATCAACTTCCAACACCAAGTTCCACCTGAACGTCATGGGCCGCAAGGGCTTCTGGCTCTGGCTCTCGCTCGCATACATGGTGCCGTTCACCATCGCGATCATCATGTGCATGCAGCACTTCGGCGCGCCGGTCAAGCTGGGCCTGGACTTCACGGGCGGCACCCTCATGCAGGCCACCTTCTCCGAGCCGGTCGAGACCCAGAAGGTGCGCAGCCTCCTGGAGAAGCAGGGCGTGCATCCGCACCTCCAGACCTCCACGGACAACAAGACCGTCATGATCCGCAGCCAGTACCTCGACAAGGCCAAGTCCACCGAGGTCAAGGCCTCGCTCGGCACGCTCGGCACCATCGACGAGAAGACCTTCCGCCTCGAGTCGGTCGGCCCCACCATCGGCGCCGAGTTGCTCAAGAACGCCGCCATGGCCATGGGCATCGGCACCTTGGCCCTGCTCCTGTACATCACCTTCCGCTACCAGTTCGACTTCGCCGTCTCGTCGATCCTCGCGATGCTTCACGATGGCGTCGTCATGCTGGGTACCTTCTCGATCCTGAGCCTGGTGCTCGGGGCCGAGGCGGACGGCATGCTGGTGGTCTCCCTGCTGACCATCATGGGCTTCTCGGTGCACGACAAGATCGTCATCTTCGACCGTCTGCGCGAGAACATGCGGCTTGCCAAGAAGGGCGACACCTTCGACGACGTCGCCAACTTGAGCATCAACCAGACCCTGGCGCGCTCGATCAACATCTCGCTCACGCTGGTGCTGACCTTGCTGCCCCTGGTCCTGATGGGGGGATCGACGATCTTCTACGCCACCCTCGTCATGCTCATCGGAGTCATCTCGGGCACCTACTCCAGCATCTTCAACGCCGTCCCCGTGGTGGTGCTGATCCGCAACTGGAGCAACAAGAAGCCGACGGCGCCGGCCGCCGCCTAAGCATCGCGCCAATTCAAACGCGAGGCGCCCTTCCTGGCAACAGGAAGGGCGCCTCGCGTTTGTTCATGGGCGCGGGGAGGGATGTGCCCGCAGCGTCGGGCAGGCTCACCACGTCGCGCTAGTCAGGCGAATCCTGGCCAAGGGACTCCGGGACGACCGTCGATCCGCTGCCGTTCCGGCGCAGGAAGACTCCTTCACCGAGGAGGGGATCCGTGGCCAACGTGATGCCGGCCTCGAGGAGGGCTTCTCGGATCATGCACTCCGTGCTCCGGTGCGCGTCATGCTTGCCCTGCTCAAAATCGCGAACCGTCGCGCGCGAGACCTGGGCGATATCCGCGAGTTCCTGCTGGGTCCAGTCCAGCAGCGCGCGCGCCGCCCGACACTGCATCGGCGTCAGAGCGGTAATTTTTCTCGTCATGGATTCTTTCCTAAAAGGCCAATATCAACCAAAATGGGTGATATAATCAAAAAAGCCCAAAAAAATCAACCCTACCCGCGTCCCAGAACTGGAGGTCTGAGCCGACGATGCCCCATCATACCTCACTTATTGCCCTGATCGTCGGGGGCCTGGTCCTGGCGTTTCTGTTCGGGATGGTGGCCCAGCGCCTGCGCCTCTCTCCTCTGGTCGGTTATTTGCTGGCCGGTGTGCTGGTCGGGCCCTTCACGCCCGGGTTCGTGGGAGATCTCGAACTGGCTCCCCAGCTCGCGGAGATCGGCGTCATCCTCCTGATGTTCGGGGTGGGCCTGCATTTCTCGGTGAAGGATCTCATGGCCGTGAAGGCCATCGCCGTTCCGGGGGCCCTCGTACAGATCGCCATGGCGACCCTCATGGGCTGGGGGCTCGCGCTCGCCATGGGCTGGTCGTCCGTGACGGGCTTCGTCTTCGGCTTTGCGTTGGCCACGGCGAGCACCGTGGTCCTATTGCGTGCCCTCCAGGACCGCCATCTCCTCGAAACGCGCCAGGGGCACATCGCCATCGGCTGGCTCATCGTCGAGGATCTCGCCTGTGTCCTGGCGCTCGTCCTGCTCCCGGCGCTCGCCAGCATCCTCGGCACGGATTCGACGGCCGCGGGAGGCTCGGGGGGGCTGCAGGCCATTCTGGCGAGCATCGGCCTGACCCTGGCGAAGGTGACGGCCTTCGTCGCGGTCATGCTGATCGTGGGGCGCCGCTTCATCCCCTGGCTGCTCCATCGTGTCGCTCTGACGGGCTCGCGGGAGCTCTTCCGGCTTGCCGTTCTTGCCATCGCCCTGGGAGTCGCCTTCGGCTCGGCGGAGCTCTTCGGGGTCTCCTTCGCGCTGGGCGCGTTCTTCGCCGGCATGATCCTGAGCGAATCCGAGCTCAGCCACCAGGCCGCCACCGAGATCCTGCCCCTGCGTGATGCCTTTGCCGTCCTCTTCTTCGTCTCGGTCGGCATGATGCTCGACCCGACCATCGTCGTCCGGGACTTCTGGCCCCTGGTCGCGACCATCGGGATCATCATGGTGGGAAAATCCGCGGCGGCGATGCTCATCGTGCGCGCGTTCGGCCACAAGATGAGCAAGGCGTTGACGATCTCTGCGAGCTTGGCGCAGATTGGCGAATTCGCCTTCATCATCGCGACCCTGGGAGTCAGCCTCAACCTCTTGCCGGTGCAGGCCCGGGACTTGATCCTGGCGGGCGCCATCTTCTCGATCATGCTGAACCCCATGGTCTTCGCGCTGGTGGACCGTTTGCGTCCCTGGCTCGAACTGCGTGAGGCCTCCGAGGCCGGCGCCGGGGAGGCCGCGGCAGAGACCGTGCCCGTGCGGCTGCGGAAGACCTCCCTGCGCGATCACGTCATCCTGATCGGCTATGGGCGCGTGGGATCCCTCTTGGGTGAGGCGTTGCGGGCCGAGAAGGTTCCATTCCTCGTCATCGAGGAGAATCCGGAGATTGCCGAGCGGCTTCGCACGCTCGGAATCGAAGTGCTCATGGGGCCCGCCTCTCCCGCGGAACTGATCGAGGCCGCCAACGTGACCGCGGCGACGCGCATGTTCGTGGCCATCCCGAACGCCATCGATGCGGGACATCTGATCGAGCAGACGGTGCTGCGCAATCCCGACCTGGTGATCGTCTCGCGGGCTCATACGGACGGCGAGGTGGCGTATCTGCAATCGATGGGCGCCGACACGATCATCATGGGGGAGCGCGAGATCGCCCGGGCGATGCGGCTCTACTTCCCTTCCGGCTATCATGAGCACGAAGGCGCGCGCGATCCCGGGATCGTACGGCCTCCTTCCTTGAAGCCGCTCACCGAGATGTAAATCCGCCGTCGCGAGGCATTGCGAAAGGCCCCGCTCCCGGGTGAGCGGGGCCTTTCACGATTCGGATGCTTGTCGTTTTTGGTTAACCGCGTTAAGATTCAAGGGAGTCGAGGGGTCCGGGAGACCCTTCCCGTATCGAGGAGATTGGAATGCCCACCAACGAACAAGTCATGAAGGCGCTATCGACCGTCAACGACCCCGAGATCCGCAAGGATCTCGTCACGCTCGGCATGATCGAGGACGTGAAGGTCGACGGGGGCCATGTGTCCTTCAAGGTCGTCCTGACCACCCCTGCCTGTCCCCTCAAGGACCAGATCCGCAACGAGGCGACGGCTGCGGTCAAGCAGATCCCCGGCGTCACCGAGGTCACCGTCGCGTTCGGGGCCAACGTCCCTACCGGCGCGCCCCTCAACGGGAATCGTCCGGCCGGCATCAAGCACGTGATCGCGGTGGGTTCCGGCAAGGGCGGCGTCGGCAAGTCGACCGTCGCCGTCAACCTGGCCCTCGCCCTCGCGGAGTCGGGAGCCAAGGTGGGCCTCCTGGACGCCGACATCTACGGCCCGTCCATCCCCCTGATGATGGGAGCCACCAGCCGCCCCGGCACCCGCGACGGCCGGATCATCCCGGTCGAGCGCCATGGCGTGAAGATGATGTCGATCGGCTTCATGCTGCCCAACAACGACGATCCCGTCATCTGGCGCGGCCCCATGCTGACCGGCGTGCTCCAGCAGTTCGTCCGGGATGTCGAGTGGGGAGAGATCGACTACCTGCTGGTCGACCTGCCCCCGGGCACCGGTGACGTACCCCTGAGCCTGACCCAGATCCTTCCGCTCTCCGGCGCGGTCATCGTGATCACCCCCCAGCCGGTCGCGGCGCAGATCGGCATGAAGACCCTCAACATGTTCAAGCAGGTCAACGTTCCCATTCTCGGCCTGATCGAGAACATGAGCACCTTCGTCTGCCCCCATTGCAACGAGTCCACGGCCATCTTCGACCATGGCGGCGGCGAGAAGACCAGCACCTATGCCCAGGTGCCCTTCCTCGGCGAGATCCCGCTGGATCCCAAGATCCGGACCGGCGGCGACAAGGGCGAACCGGTCTTCGTGGCCGAGCCGCAATCGCCTCAGGCGGGCGCGTTCCGGCGGATTGCCCAGGCCATGGCGGCCAAGGTCTCCGTCAACTCGGTGACGCGGATCGAGCTTCCGGTCCTGAGGTAACCCATGAAAGACCTGCTCCTGCGTGATACGGAGACCCTGTTCGAGTTGTTCGTGGATCTCTTCGGGAAGGTCTTGATCAACGAGCCGCTCAAAGAGCTGGAGGACCTGGACATTACCCCGGCCCAGGTCCAGGCCCTGCTCTTCCTGGCGAGGCATAACCCCAACTACGTGGGGGACCTGGCGGATGGCCTGGGCATCAGTTACCCGGCGGCGACCAAGGCGGTCGACCGCCTGGTGGCCAAGGATCTCGTCACCCGCCAGGAGAATGCGAAGGACCGCCGGCAATCGGAACTCACGGTCACCGAGACCGGCCTCGCGCTGCTCGAGCGGGTGCGCTCCGAGCGGCGCGAGCGGCTGGACGGCATCCTGGCCAAGATGAGCCCGGACGATACCAAGGCCATGCACCGCGGGCTGAGGAGCTTCGTCACGGCCGCGTTCATGGGGGATCGCGACCTGATCGCGACCCTTTGCCAGCGCTGCGGCTGCGATTGCTACACGGAGTGCATCGTCAACCAGTCTCACCTGGCCCTCTTGGGCCGCGAGATGGACCGCGTCTAAGCCGCATCCCCGCCGAACCCACCGGGTTCGACGAGCCGTTTCGAGAGGCCTTGCCCCCTGGGGCGGGCCTCTCGGCCTTTACGTGCCTTCCCGCACGGGCTAGAATGGGGGGGACGCAACGCTTGGCCGCCGAGGCCGCCGGTGACATCCATGCAGGCAACCATCACCATCATCTCCAACGGCCCCGGCGAGCTCGCCACCTGGGTGCGACCGGTCGTCCGCGTGCTCCGCACGGCGCTGCCGGGCGTGAAGCTGCGGATCGCCCTGGTGCCTTGCCCCTATGCGAGCGGTCAGGAAGCCGAGACCATCGCCGGCTGGGGCGCAGACATCGCGCCTGCGGCGCCGGAAAGCCTCCTTGAACGGCCTGACGGCCTGAGTGACGGGCTTATTGAAGTCTGGCGCCCGGACGAGACGATCCGACGGATCTTTCGGGGGCCCTTGCCCGAACGGGGGCCGGGGGCGGTCCTCTTCATGGGCGGAGACCAGGCTTTCGGGGTCATGCTCTCCCGCCGCCTGCGCCAGCCGCTCTTCGTTTACACCGAAACCACCGGCCGCTGGGCGCCCTTCGTCACCCGCTTCCTGACCAGCGATGCCGACGTCTCCGCGCGCCTCCAGAAGATGCGCTTGCCCGCCTCCAAGGTGGCCATGGTCGGCAACCTCATGGTGGATGCCGTGCGCCGCGATCTCGACCCCCATCAGACCCGCCGGGCGCTGGGGCTCAACTCCGAAGAGATGATCATCGGCCTCTTGCCCGGCAGCAAGCCCTTCAAGGTCAAGTTCATCACCCCGCTGCTGCTGCGAGTCGCCGAGCTCATGCACCAGGCGAACCCCGGGCTGCAGTTCGTCATGCACCAAAGCCCGTGGACGCCGCTCTCCCAGATTGCCGAGGCGGCCTCCAACGAGCGCTACGCCTCGGTCACCGGGGGGACGACCGCCCGTCTGATCACCAACGACGACCGCGCCGTGCTGGTGACCCCGCAGGGAGCGCAGATTCGGGTGCTCGCCCCCGAGCATCACCTGGCGGGCATGGCGATCGCCGACCTCGCGATGACCGTCCCCGGCACCAACACCGCCGAGCTCGCCATCCTGGGCGTCCCGATGCTCGTGCTCCTGCCGCTCAACAAGCCCGAGGAGATTCCGCTGGACGGCTTGCCCGGTCAGGTCGGAAACCTCCCCCTCGTCGGAAAGTGGCTCAAGCGCCAGCTGGTCCAGGCCGTGGCCCGCCGGACCTCCCTGACCGCGCTTCCCAACGTTCGCGCGGGACGCATGCTGACTCCCGAGCTCAAGGGCGTCTTCCCTCCCGAAGAGGTTTCCCGCACCGCCCTCGACCTGCTCTCCAGCCCGCCGCGCCGGCGCGAGATCAAGCTGGCCATCAGCCAGGTCATGGGCCCGGCTGGAGCCGCCGAAGCCGTGGTGGCTCAGCTGGCCGCCGCACTCGGCATGCCCCCGGCAACGGCCGAAACCCGCATGCCCGAAGGAGACCCCCGTTCATGACCCCCCGCTTCGGCATCGGCGTCACGACCCGCAATCGGGCGCCGGTCCTCGCGAATACCCTCCGGCAACTTCGCGCCCATACTCCGGAGCCCTATCGCCTCATGGTCGTCAACGACGCGAGCGACGACGAGACCGAACGCGTCCTGGCCGAGGCGCAGGCCGCGGATCCCGCGCTCATGGTCCTCAACAGCCCGGAGCGCCTTGGCATCGCCAAGGCCAAGAACCGCTGCCTCTCGGCCCTGGCCGGCTGCGAGGTGATCTTCCTTTTCGATGACGATTGCTACCCGGTCAAGAGCGGCTGGGCGACGCTCTACGCCGAGGCGATCGCCGCCACCGGCATCCAGCACTTCAACTTCAACGATTCCCGACGCCACCGCCTCAAGAAGAAGTCCGTCGTCGACGGCTTCACCATCGGGGAGTTCGAGCCCCCGGGCGGCGTCTTCATGGTCCTCACCGCGCAGGTCGTCGAGACCGTCGGAGCGTTCAACGAGCGCTACGGCCTCTACGGCTTCGAACATGAAACCTACACGACCCGTTGCTACCGCGCGGGGCTCCATGCCGGCTTCGGCCGCAACCTGAGCCTCCTGGACGCCGAGGAGTATCTTTTGGCACTCGATTATCGCCCGCAGGACGGGCCGTTCCCCGAGCTCGTCATCCCCCGCGGCTTCCAGTCGAGCGTGACCCAGGAGGAAGCCCGTCGCTCGGTCAAGCAGAATGCCCGCGCGGTCGCCAAGGATCGCAAGGGGGGCCCCATCTACCTGCCGTTCGAAGGCCAGGACGCGCTAGCCGAACCGGAAACCACCTGGTGGGAGCGCTGGCTCTCGCGCGTCACGACCCGGGGAGCGCGCTGATGGGCTCCTTCCATACCTGGCGCCGGCTCCTGCCGTTCCTACGCCCTTACACGCTTCACATCGTCGGCCTGACCATCCTGCTCCTGGCCAACGCGTCCGCCGCCATGGTGATGATCCCGGTCGCGCGCTACGCCGGCGAGGTCTTCGGGCAGTTGACCCTGGAGGGCTTGAACCGCCTGATCCTGGCAGCGGTCGCCGGCTACACCCTCAAGGGCGTCTTCACCTGGCTGACGACGCTGATGATGGGCTACGTCTCGATTCGCGCCGTGGCGGATCTCCGCGCCACCCTCTTCAACCACCTGCAAACGCAGTCCCTCGACTTCCACGACCGGCACAAGTCCGGGGATACCGCCTCGCGCCTGGTCACCGACGTCAACGCCGTCCGCGACGCGCTGGCGCAAGGTGCCGCCGAGCTCATTCCCAGCACCCTGATCCTGATCGCCGCCCTGGGCTACCTCTTCACCTTGAACTGGAGGCTCGCGCTCCTGACCGTCGTCGGCATGCCGATCGTCGGCTGGGCCATCAGCCTCTTCGCGTCGCGCCTGCGCCTCTGGTCCCTGCAGGCGCAGGGGAAATCCGCGGATATCCTGGCGTACCTCAACGAAAGCCTGGCCGCATCGGCCACCATCAAGAGCTTCAACCGGGAGGACTTCGAGCGCCGCCGCTTCGAGGAGGTCAACGACTCCCACTTCCTGGCCACCTTCCGCGGAGAGCAGGTCTGGGCCTTGCAGCTTCCGACCATCGCGCTCTTGCAGGTCGTCGCGCTGGCGGGAGTGCTCTGGGTCGGAGGCTGGGAAATGCTGCAAGGCCGCCTCGCCATGCCGGACCTGATGGCCTTCGCGGCGGCGGTCGGCATCTGCATCGAGCCGGTCCAGGCCCTCTCCAACGGGGTGGGGCGGATTCAGCGCGCCATCGGAGCCGCCGAGCGCGTCTTCGCCGTCATCGACGAGGCTCCCACCATCGTCGACCGCCCGCATGCGCGTCCCCTGGAAACCGTGGAGGGGGCCGTCCGCTTCGAGGGAGTACAGTTCACCTATCCCAACGGCCAGACGGGCCTGAAGGGCCTCGACCTCCTGGTTCGTCCCGGTGAAGCCCTGGCCGTCGTCGGCGCCTCCGGATCCGGAAAGAGCACGCTCGCCAAGCTGCTCTTGCGCTTCTACGACCCGAGCGCCGGACACGTGTCGCTCGACGGCATGGACCTCCGGGATCTACCCGTCGCCTGGGTCCGCGAGCAGATTGCCTACGTGCCCCAGGAGACGCCCCTCTTCGCCGGCACCCTGATGGACAACATCCGCTACGGCCGGCTCGACGCCACCGACGACGAGGTCGTCGACGCCGCGATCCAGGCCAATGCCCATAGCTTCATCAGCCAGTTGCCCGACGGCTATCAGTCGCTGGTCGGCGAGCGCGGCTCGACCTTGTCCGGCGGCCAGCGCCAGCGGATCGCCATCGCGCGAGCGATCCTCAAGGACCCGCGCATCTTGCTCCTGGACGAGGCCACCAGCGCACTCGATGCCGAGTCCGAGACCGTCGTCCAGGAAGCCCTGGAGCGCCTGATGAAGGGGCGCACCACCATCCTCATCACCCATCGCCTCAAGAGCGCGACCCGGGCCGACCGCGTGGTCGTCATCGACGCGGGCCGCGCCGTCGAGGTGGGTGCCCCCGACGAGCTCCTGCAAGGAGCCGGTTCCTATCGCTCGCTTTATGAGCAGTGGAGGCTCGATTGAAACTCGCCGTGATCCTGGTCAACCTGAACACTCGTGACTTGCTGGCCCAGGCCCTCGAGGCCCTTGCCGCACAGCAGGCGGATGTCTCTTGGGAAGCGTGGGTGGTGGACAACGGCTCTCACGACGGCTCGGTCGCCATGCTCGAAGCCCGCTTCCCGGAGGTTCGGGTGATCGCCAACGCCGAGAACCTGGGCTATGCCGCGGCCAATAATCAGGCGCTACGCGCCGCGCAGGCCGATTTCTACATGCTGCTCAATACCGACACCAAGATGCTGCCGGGAGCCCTCGCGGCCATGATGGACGCGCTCGACTGCGATCCGCGTCTGGGCTTACTGGGCGCCAAGCTCTTGAACGCCGATGGCACGCCCCAGCCCTCTTGCGCTCCCGACCGCTTCCCCTATGCCTTCAGCTCGCCGGAGACCGCCTGTGCCGCGCGCTGGGTCTCCGGCGCCTGCATGATCATCCGTAAACAAGCCCTCGACGAGATCGGCTTGCTGGACGAAGCCTTCTTCTACACGGGTGAGGACTGCGACTGGGGCACGCGCGCCCGCCGGAAGGGCTGGAAAGTCGCCTTCACTCCCCGCGCGGAAGTCATTCACTACGGCGGGGCCACCCGGGACTCGCTGCCGCGACGCGCGAAAGAAGCCCTGCATATCGGCCGCCACCACTACTTCACCAAGCATCACGGCATCCCAGGAAGGCTCTACGCCAACCTCCATTCCCTGATCGAACTCACGGGCGACACGCTGCGAGCCTTCCGCCGGGAAGAACGCCAGGAGGCCTCCAAGAGCGCCCGCTTCCACCTGGACTTGCTCAAGCAATGCTGGAGCTATCGCCCGAGGTTCGAGGATGGGCGCTGAGCCTAGCTCTGCCAAAGTCCTCGGAGGCTTCTTCGGCGCGCTCGTCGCCGGAATCATCGCCTGGGTCCTGATCCTGCTCGGCCTCGCGAGACAGCCCGTCGCGATCCTGCTGACCCCGGCCGAGATCCCCGCCCCCTATCTCACCGCCTACATGGTCGGGCTTTACCTCTGGCTGGTGGCGCTGGTCGCCCTCATCTGGCGCCGGCGCTTGCGCCGCCCCTGGTCGGAGATGGGCCTGAGGCCCTCCGGCCTTCAGTTCCTCCGCGGGGTACTGGTCGGCTCGGGCGGCCTCGCCGTCGTCATGGGCATCGAGATGCGCTTGGGCTGGGCCCAGTTCGCGCCTCCCACCCAGTGGCCTCTCGGCCTCATGCTCGGGATTCTGGCGGCTTCCCTGGCCTTCGCGATCAGCGAGGAGATCCTCTTTCGCGGCTTCTTCCTGCGGACGCTGGCCGTCGACCATCCGGAATGGCGCGCCGTGCTGATCTCAGCCCTGCTTTACGCCGCGCTTCACTTCATTCGGACGTCCTTCACGTGGAACGACCTGGTCATGTTCGCCGTGCTGGTCGTGGCGGGATTGGTCCTGGCCCTCGGTACCCTGCGCACCGGCTCCATCTGGCTTGCGGTCGGCATCCATGCGAGCTGGGTCGCGTTCTTCTCGATGTCCCAGCAGCTCGACCTTTGGCGCTGGGCCGAGACCGGCCTGCCGATTCAGGGCGGAGGGACCATCGCCCTGCTGGGCCTCTTCGTCTTCATCCCCATGGCGTTTGTGGTGAATCGATCCCATGCATGACGCCTCTTCCCTGCCCACGCCCTCCTGGCCTCGACGGGTCCTCATGCTGCTGCCCTACGGCAACGTCGGAGGCACCGAACGGCACGTCTTGCTGCTCAGCCGAGGCCTTCAGGAAGCCGGAGTCGCGGTCCGCATCGCCCTGCCGGACGGTCCGGCGCGTGACGCCTTCCGCGCAGCGGGCTTGCCCATCCTACCGCTTCCCGCCCCGTCTATCTGGAGCATGCCGGCCTGGGTTTCGGCCATCCGCACGGACGCCGCTCAGGGCACGGAACTCGTTCACGTCCATGCGGCCATGGAGCTGGTCTGGGCGGCGAAGCTGGCGGCTCCGGCGGTGCCCCGCGTCTTCACGGCCCACGGCTACCATGTCGAGCTGGATTACATGAAGGCGGGCCTCATGCTGAACGCGACGGCCGAGGCCGTGATCGCCGTGTCCGAGCCCGAGCAGGCCCGCTTGCTGCGCTACGGGCTGAATGCCGCCATGACCCGGATCGTTCCCAACGGCATCGACCTCGAAAGCCTCGATGGCCCCTCGGTTACCCTCAAGCAGGACCTGGGCATCCCGGCCGGCAGCCTTCTCATCGGCATGGTCAATCGCCTGGATCCCTTCAAGGGGGTCGATTTGATGCTCAAGGCCCTGCCGCGATTGCGAGAGCGCCATCCGAACGTGTTCCTGGGTATCGTCGGAAACGGCCCCGAGCGCCCCCGCCTCGAGCGCTTGACCCAGGAGCTCGGGATGACGCATGCGGTCCGCTGGCTGGGGGAACGGGCGGATCTCGGAAACGTCTTGCGTTCCTACGATCTCTTCGTGACACCGTCCCGCAAGGAGGCCTTCGGAATGGCCGCTTTGGAGGCGATGGCTTGTGGCTTACCCGTCTTGGCCACCGACTTGCCCGCCCTTCGCGGCCTGGTCCGGCCGGGACGCGAAGGAGACCTGGTCCCGCTGGACGCCGGCCCCGAAACCTGGTCGGACGCCCTCGACGCCCTGCTGAGCGATCCGGATCGCATGGCGCGGTACTCCGCTGAGGCGCGTGAGCGGGCCAAAGGCTTCAGCCACCGCCACATGGCCCGCGAGACGCACGATCTCTACCGGACGCTGGCGAACGCCCTCACTCCGAGTCCGACGCCCTGACGTCGGATTTTTCCGCCGCCACGAACCGGCGCATGGCCGCGAGCATTCCCAAGAGAATGAAGAAGATGACGGAGTTGCGGCCTTCCGAGAAGATGAACTCGAAGAGGCCCGTGACCAGGTAGCCGACCACCACGCATGCCATGACCATGGAGGGCGCCCACCAGTGAGGTCGGCCGCGCGTTTCCGTCACGGTCTTCCAGGTCAAACCGAGGGTCAAGGCAAGCAGCAGTGCGAGGACGATCAGGCCGTATTCCGCGCCCATGTGGAGATAGAACGAATGCGCGTTCTGGAGGTTCTCCCACTCCAGGGGGTCGCGGTACGCCGGATAGGCCTGGGTCCACGACCCGGGGCCGAAGCCGAAGATCGGACGGTCCGCGATCATCTCCTGGGCGCTATGCCAGACGCGCGTGCGGTTGAGATTGCTTCCGAACTCCGATTGAGACAGGGTGATGAGCCGGTTCCAGATCATCTGGTAGAAGAAGATTAGGCCGACTCCCAGGCCGAGCGCCGCCTTGACCAGGATCTTGCGATCGATCAGCAGGCCTGCGAGCAAGAGGGCCACGGCAGTCCCGATCCAACCGGAACGCGACTGCGTCAAGAGCTGGCAAAGCAGGATGACGGCGAGTCCGGAATTGTAGCGCATGCGGCGGCTGAAGCCCTCCCGGGTCCGCAAGGACAGCCCGATCCCCGTGCTGATCAAGAGGTAGCCCGAAAGGATGTTGGGATGCATGAAGATCGAGTTCGCCCGGTGGTCCCAGGTGCCCAGCGTGATGAAGATGCCGGCGTTGTTGAAGGTCCACTGGAAGCCCGCGAGCGAGATCACGATCCCGACGGCCGCCCAGACCACGGCTCCCCAGAAGAGGATGCGCTGGGCTTGCCAGAGACGCTCGGGGGTATCGAGAGACCCGGCCGTCACCCAGATGACCAAGAGGTAGCCTCCGGTCAGCAGGACGGAGGCCCAACTGATGGCGGGCGTGACGGAAAAGGCGGCCGAGAGGCAAACGCCTCCCAGGATGACGGCCCCGAGGCGTCCTGCGACCGGCAAGGGAGGCATGCGATGGCGACGGCGCCAGACGAAGAAGCTTGCGGCGGCAATCAGGTAAAGCACGGCCGAGACGGCCGAGGAGAGCGGCAGGAAGAGCAAGGCGGCTGCAACCATGCCCCAAATCCCTCGGGGCACGAGCGGTCCCGGGGCAGAGTGGGTCGCGGCTTGCGGGAGGCTGGCGGCAGTCGGCGTCAATTGACTTTCCTCGGGTCTCATGGTGGCAGACAATGGCCCGATAATCAACCGGGTATGCGCTCCGAGACAAAACTTCAATGCATGCGGATTGGTCGCCTCGGAGCCCGGGGCAAAAAGCTCGTGGTATAATCCTCGCCATGTCCGAGCGCCAGGCACTCTACCGAAAGCACCGTCCCCAGACCTTTTCCGATCTCGTCGGACAGGAGCACATTTCCCGTACCTTGGGAAATGCCATCACGCATGGCAAGATTGCGCATGCCTTCCTCTTCACGGGCCCACGGGGCACCGGTAAGACCTCGAGCGCCCGCATCCTCGCCAAGGCGTTGAACTGCGAGAAGGGACCGACTCCGAACCCCTGCGTGGTTCGCCGGGACGATCCCGCGAGCCTCGCCGCGGCTTGTCCTGCTTGCAAGGGTATCACCGACGGGTCTTTCGTCGATGTGATCGAGATCGACGCGGCCTCCAACAACGGTGTCGACGACGCCCGCGATCTCCGCGAGAAGGTGCGCTTCGCTCCGGTGGCGGGGCGCTACAAGGTCTACATCATCGACGAGGTCCACATGCTGAGCAACGCGGCCTTCAACGCGCTGCTCAAGACCATCGAGGAACCCCCGCCGAACCTCGTCTTCATCCTGGCCACCACCGACGTTCACAAGGTGCTTCCGACCGTCATCTCGCGGTGCCAGCGCTTCGACTTCCAGCGCATCCCCTTCCCGTCCATGGTCGATCACCTGGAGCGAATTGCGGCCGAGGAGCGCGTCTCCGTCGCCCGTGCCGGCATCGAGGCCTTGGCGAAGCGCGCCGACGGCGGCCTGCGCGATGCCCTCTCACTGCTGGATCAGGTCATCTCCACGGGATCCGAGACCATCTCCGCCGAGGACGTCTTCAACGCCCTGGGCTTGATGTCCGCGGAGGCCGTGATCGGCCTGGGCCAAGCGCTGGCGGATCGTCAGCCTGCCGAGGCGATCGCTTTGATCCAGGCCTTACTCGCCCGCGGCTACGATCACCACGCCGTCCTGCGCGAGTGGATGGAGCTTTACCGGCACCTCATGCTGCTTCAGATGGCCGGCGATCGCGCGGCAGCCCTGGACGTCCCCTCATGGCTCTTGGACGGCCTCAAGCCCCTCACGGATCGCTTCTCCGCCGGCGACATCCTTTACTCCCTGGAAGTGCTGCGCGAAACCGAGGCCTTGCTCAAGGGCTCGCATCAGATGACGATCTGGCTGGAAGCAGCGGCGATTCGCCTCGCCAGCCGTGACGAGATCCCCTCCATCAAGGCGCTCGCCGAGCGCGTCTCGGATCTCGAGGAGCGTCTCGCGGCGTTGTCGCAGGGCGGTGTCCGTCCCGTGGCGCGCGACGTCGCGCCCGCGCGGCCTGCGCCTCCCCCGGTCTCCGCTCCGGCGCCGTCCGCTCCCGCACCGTCTCGGCCGGCGAGCCCCGCCCCCACCGAGCCCCCGCACGACGCGCCGCGTCCAGCCCCCGCCCGTGAGCCGGAAGCGCGCCCCGCCGCCATGCCCGTGGCAGCGGCCGGCGGAGCGGACGTGCTCGGCAAGGTGATCGATGGCGTCAACCGGGTCCATCGCAGCACCGGCAGCCTTCTCTCCCAGCACGGGGTCTTCGCGCGCTTCGAGTCGGAGACCGTCACCATCGGCATCAAGCCCACGGTCAAGATGTTCTTCGAGAAACAGGACCGGCGCGCCTACATCGAGAAGGCCATCAAGGCGACCTTCGGGGCCAATGCGCGCTTCCAGCTCACCTTCGAGGTCACGAGCGCCCCGGTGGCCGCTGCGCCTGCCTCGGCTGCGCCTCCGTCGGCCCCGCAGCCACCAAGTCCACCGCCCGCTCCGGCTGCCGAACGTTCCGTTCCCCATGCTGCCCCCGCCCCGGCGGTCCCGACTGCTCCTGCGCCCGTGGCCAACGCGCCAGCGGAAGCGCGGGTTCCCGAGGTCACCGAGCCGGCCCCGATGCATGTCGAACCGCCCATGGACGCCCCCATGGACTTCGAGCCTCCGGATCGCGAACCGCCGCCCGACGAGGGCTGGGGCGAGTCTTCCACGGAGTCGACCGAAGACCTCGGGCTCGGCGTCCCGCTAGCCCCGCTCATGGACCGGCCCCCGCCGCCGCCCGCCTCGGACGATGTGGTCGGCAAGGCCGCCGAGATCTTCAGCGGCCGCATCATCGACCCCCTCGACTAGGAGGAACGCCCCATGGCTCGGCTTGATAGGCGCCGCACGATCATGCTGGCCGGTGGGCTTGCCGCCAGCCTCCTCCTGGTTGGTGCGATGCTCAGCGTGACCCCCGCAGCCGCCCCCGGGGCTCCGACCCGGATGTTCTCGGTCGCGGCCGGCAGCGGAGTGGGGCAGGTCGCGGCCGCGCTCCAGGAGCAGGGCTTCATCCGCAGCGCCTGGACCTTTCGGTTGCTGGCCAGCCTCACGGGAAGCGAGAGCCGCCTCAAGGCGGGCTTCTACGCGCTGACTCCGGCCATGAGCCCTCGGGAAATCCTCCGCTGGATGGTGCAGGGCAAGGCCGAACAGAAACGCCTCACCTTCCCCGAAGGGTACTCCGTTCGCCAGATGGCCCAGGTCCTCGAGGCCCAGGGAATCGGGTCGGCCGATCGCTTCATGGAGCTCGCCGCGGATCCGGATCGCTTCGAGGAGCGGTTCACCTGGCTACGGGACTTTCCAGAGGGCGCCACGCTTGAAGGCTTCCTCTTCCCCGATACGTACGAGTACGGGGGCACGCAGATTCCCGAGGAGGCCCTGATTTCCCTGATGCTGTCCCGCTTCGAGAAGGTGGGCTTGCCGGCTTGGGAGGCGCAGGCCTCGCCGCGCTTGGACCTGTTCCGCACGGTCACCCTGGCGTCGATCGTGGAGCTGGAGGCCCAACATCCGCCTGAGCGCCCGCTGATTGCCGGAGTCTTCTACAATCGCTTGAGGCTTCGCATGCCGCTCGGATCGGATCCGACGGTCGAGTACGCGCTGGGCTGGAAACAGGGATCGAAGGGCCTGAGCTTCAAGGACGTGAAGGTGAACTCCCCGTACAATACGTACCGCAACGTGGGGCTTCCGCCGGGTCCGATCGCCAATCCGGGCCTGGCCAGCCTGAAGGCGACCCTGAACCCCCAGGAGACGCCGATGCTCTACTTCGTGGCGCGGGGGGACGGAACGCATCAATTCACGCGCAGTTACGCGGAGCACTTGGCGGCTCAGCGGCGGATTCGCGGCAAGTAGCGAGCCCTCCATGGGGCGCGGGCGAGGTTTCGGCGAGCGAGGCTTGCGCGGCGTTTAGCGCGCGAATCGGGGTTCCGGGGCCGAAATCGGTGGTAAGATAGGCGTATGACGAATCCATTTGGACTCCTGGCACCGAAGGTCTGGGTTGCTTCGGTCGCCGACATCACACCAGACTACCTGAAAGCCCATGGGATCCGGGGCTTGATCCTAGATCTGGACGAGACCCTGGTGACCGCGATCTCGCATACCGCCGCCGATCAGGTGCGGGAGTGGATCGGCGCGATGCGCAGCGAGTTCCAGCTCTACATCGTCTCCAACAATAACTCCGGAGAGCGCGTGACCCGCGTGGCGGAGGATCTCGACCTGCCCTGCCTGCACCAGGCGTTCAAGCCGCGTCGCCAGGGCTTTCGCCGGGCGCTCGCCGCGATGAACCTCCAGCCGCGCGAGGTCGCGATCGTCGGAGATCAGCTTTTCACCGACGTGCTGGGGGGCAACCGCCTGGGAGCCCACCCCATCCTGGTGACTCCCCTTTCGCCGGAAACTCGGCCGTGGCGCCGGGCCATGCGCCTGGTCGAAGGGATGTTCATTCACCAGTACGAACACTTGAAGAATCTCAATGCCACCGAGGCGGTCTGGACGTCCCAGCCCGACTCCCGCCCATGACCCCTGAGAGGAGATCCCCGACGTGACCGAAAAATCCCCCCTCCTGCCCTCCCTGCCGGTGATGCCCGAAGTGGGCATCGTGCTCGGTTCCGGCATCGTGGTGCTCGAAGACCTGGAAGATCGCCTCGACATTCCCTACAGCGAGATTCCCGGCCTGCCGGAGACCACGGTGGCAGGCCATGCCGGCGTGCTCACGGTAGGACGGGTGCCGGGCGGACCGGTCGTCGCGATCGCCCGGGGCCGCTTCCACCTCTACGAGGGGCATCCGCTCGAGTCGGCCACGGCCATCATGCGGCTCTTCGAGCAGATCGGCATCCGCCGGATCATCCTGACCAACGCGGCCGGCGGCCTGCGGGACTGGGTGGCCGGGGACCTGATGCTGATCGACGATCACATCAACCTCATGGGCGTGCAGGGTGCCGAGGCCGCCAAGGCCCTGACCCCGGCCTCCGTCTACGACGCCGCGTGGCGCGAGCGCCTCGCGGACTGGGCGACGAAGCACGCGCCCTTCACGCTGCGCCGCGGCACCTACGTCGGCCTGCTGGGTCCCTCCTACGAGACCCCGGCGGAGATCACCTGGCTGCAGCGGATCGGCGGCGACGCCGTGGGCATGTCCACCGTCCCTGAATCGGCCTATGCCGCCTCGCGGGGCCTCTCGGTGATCGGCATCTCCTGTATCACCAACATCGCGACCACGGCCGAGACCCAGGCCACCACCTCGCACGGAGAAGTCGTGGACGTCGCCGCCAAGGCGGCCAAGGCCATGGACATGCTGCTGCGGGCCGCGCTCGCCTAGGTTCTCCGTGCCCAACCAGCCCCCCCGGCCCAATCAGGCCAAGGCCCCCAAAGCCCGTACGGGCCCCACGCGGTCGTTGAGACCGCGTGAGGTCGCGGCCTTCGTCTTCGCCCAGGTCGGCTTCGCCGGCCTGGGAGCGGCCATCGGGCTGGCACTGGCCCTCTCGTCGCTTCCCGACGTGAGCTCCCTGGAGGGCTACGTGCCCTTCGAGACCTCCAAGATTTACGACGCCAAGGGGCAGCTCGTCGCCAACCTGCACGGCGAAGAGAACCGGGTGGTCGTTCCCCTGGGAGAGATTCCCAAGCATCTCCAACAGGCCATCATCGCCGTCGAGGACGATCGCTTCTACCAGCACCAGGGCATCAGCCCGCGCGGCATGCTGCGGGCGCTGCTGACCGACATCGCCGAGGGCGGCTCGGTCCAGGGAGGCAGCACCCTCACCCAGCAGCTCGCCAAGAACCTCTTTCTGGATCGCTCCAAGAACATCACCCGAAAGCTCGCGGAAGCATGGCTCGCCATCCAGATCGAACAGCGCTACTCCAAGGATCAGATCCTGGAGCTGTACCTGAACCAGGTCTACTGGGGCCATAACACCTATGGGGTCGAAGCGGCCGGCCTCAACTACTTCGGCAAGCACACCCGGGACCTGACGCTCGCCGAGAGCGCCATGCTCGCGTACCTCCTGCGCGGCCCCGAGCGCTACTCGCCCTACCGCAACATGGACCTCGCCAAGCGCGGTCAAAGCGTCGCCCTGCAGCGCATGGTCACGGCCGGCTTCATCACCGATCGCCAGGCCGAGGCGGCCAAAGCTCAACCCATCACGCTCACGGGCATCACCAGCTATGCGTACCGCGCCCCGTACTTCAGCTCCTACCTGATCCAACAGCTCATCACCCGCTACGGCGAGGACACCGTGATGAAGGGCGGCCTGCGTATCCACTCGACGCTCGACCTGGATCTTCAACTGGAAGCCGAGCGCCTGCTCAAGGAGAGCATCGCGAAGCACGGCAAGCGGCTGAACTTCAGCCAGGGTGCCATCGTGGTCATCGAGCCCAAGACCGGCTTCATCAAGGCCATGGTCGGGGGCGTGGACTACAAGGCCTCGAAGTTCAATCGCGTCATCCAGGCCTATCGCCAACCCGGATCGGCCTTCAAGCCCTTCGTCTACCTCGCGGCCTTCAACTCCGGCCTCTGGCCGTGGACCCCGATGGTCGACGATCCCGTCTCCTTCGACGCCGGGGCCGGCCAAGTCTGGACTCCCAAGAACTACGACGGCAAGCATTCCGGGGCCATGCCGCTCCGCAAGGCCCTCGAACGCTCGAACAACGTCATCGCCGTCAAGCTGGCCCAGCGGGTGGGCCTGGAGAACGTCATCGAGACCTCGCACATGGTTGGCTTGCAAAGCGAATTGAGGCCCAACCTCTCGCTGGCCCTGGGCACCTCCGAGGTGACTCCGCTGGAGCTGGCATCGGCCTTCGGCGTCTTCGCCGCGGAGGGCATGCGTACCGAACCCCTGGCCTACAGCAAGGTCGAGGATCGCTCGGGTGCCTTGATCGAGCAGCGCTCCCCCAAGCTTCGCCGGGTCTACCCCGAGAACCCCGTGCGCGTCCTCAACGACGTGCTCCAGGGCGTCGTGAAGTGGGGCACGGGCGCCGCCGCCAACATCGGACGCCCCGCGGCAGGCAAGACCGGCACCACGTCAGACCACCGGGACGCGTGGTTCGTGGGCTACACGCCCGACCTGGTCGCCGTGGTCTGGGTCGGCAACGACGACAACTCGCAGATGCGCGGCGGCACCACCGGCGGTGGCATCTGCGCTCCCATCTGGAACAAGGTCATGCGGGTAGCCCTCAAGGATACCAAGCCCTCGACCTTCACGCCGCCGGAATTGCCCGAGCAACCCTCGACCCAGCCGGCCAGTGGCTCGGAAGGCGTTCCGCTCTTGAACGTGCCGCTCGACGGCACGGCCACGCCGGCGCCCGGAGGAGCCCCCCTCGACGCGCCGGCAGACCTGATCGACAGCTTGAATTAGCGGCTGGCCACCCAGCACGCGATCCGCTTCTCCAGCAACGCGTAAGCCCCCTCGAAAACCGAGTCCGGCATCCCCATGGCCCGTTTGATCTTCACGTCGCGATCCATGGGGTGCCGGCCCTTTTCGAGGTCCAGCACCTTCCCGAAGCCCAGGGCGGGCAGGAAGTAAAGCGCGCTGCTGGGAATCGGGAAATCCGAGCCGTGGAGGATCCGTCCCGCGTAGCGGTCCGCGGCGAAGCGCCGCACCTGCTTGTAGCGCACGAGCGAGCAGAAGGCCGAGGTATCTCCGTAGACGTTGTCGTAACGCTCCAGCATGGCCACGAAAGCTGCGGAGTAGTCGTGTCCGGGGTAGAGAAACGAGCCCGTCCCGCAATGGCTGAAGATCACCGGCACTCCCTGCCGGATCAGGCGCTCGTAGAGGACTGGATTACCCAGCCGCTGCTCCATGCCCGGGAAGGTGTGCTCGCAGCCGGTATGGGCGATGACCGGTAGGCCCAGCTCGCCGAGCTTGCGGTAAAAAGGCTCGTAGCGGGCTTCTGAGGGGTCGAACTTCTGCATGGGAGCGAGCCATTTGAGGGCGATCGCCTGATCCCCCCAGCGCTCCAGCTCCTCCAGCGCATCATGGCGCTGCGGGTTGATGGAGATCACTGGCAGGAGGTGGGGGCTGCGGCGGCTGGCCGCGAAGACGTAAGCGTTCGGCACGTAGAGGTGCGACTCAGCCGGCACGAGCTCGCCACGGGCATCGTAGACCCCGTCCATCGCGAAGAGACATGCGTAGTCCAGCTCCGTCGACGTCTCCAACAGTTCGGAGAGCCGCCGCACGTAGGTTTCGTTGGCCTGGGCGGGAAACCGGACGTCCGCCCCCATGAGGCGCATGAGGATGCGAAAGGTCAGCGTCCGCCGCATCTGGTCCGAGACGAAGCAGCCGCAGCCATCCCCTTGAAGGCCCGCGAGATGGACGTGTAGATCGATGCGACGTCCCATGACCGCCCTCCTCTCCATGCCGCTATCTTAGCAAATGAGCCGCCAGCGCGAAGCCCCCCGAGAACTCGGGGGGCTTGAAAGGAAGGTTTGACAGCGCCCTAGCGGTTGCGCAGCTGCTCGATTTCGGCGGCTTGCTTCTGGACGGTCTCCTGCAACTGGCCGACGGCATCCATCATCTGGGCGAAGCGGGCCTCCAGGGTCGACTTCTCCTGCTTGAGTTCGACGAAGGATTCCAGGAGCTGCTCGAGGTCGTTGCGCGGGGCTTCCGGCACCGCCTCCGCCACGACGTCCTCGACTTCCTCCTCGACCACGGGCTCCAGGATGGGCATGTTGTCGAGGGTCATGGTCCGGCGCAGGGAGCGCAGGCTGCGGTCGGCTTCGCGGAGGTTCTTGAGTTGCTGGAAGATGGCGACGATCTCAGGGTTGTCCTCGCTCAGGCGCCCGTTGGACTTGTAGGCATTCTCCAGCCCGTTCCAGGGCTGAGTCGCGGGATTCTCCGAGTCGAAAGCCATCGAGGTCCTCCTTCAGAAACGCCAAGGCGTAGTTGATGCGGCCCTCCAAGTTTAGAGCGGATTGGGATCAAAAAATGTGATCCGCGCACATGTTTGCGGGCCGTCCGAAAGTCCCGGACGGCCCGCTTCGAGGGGTTAGAGGCGTTCCGCGCGCCGCGCCAGCACCCGCTGCAATTCGGCGATGGTGAGGTCGGGACGCTCGTCGCGCGTCAGCGGCATGAGGCGGCGGGCGCGGTGGCTCGCCGTGAGGTCGATATCCGCCACGATCAAGGCCTCGTCGAAGTAGGGTGCGCGGGCGCGCTCGACTCCGAAGGGATCGACGATCCGGGATCCGCCCCAGAAGCCGATGCCGTCCTCGAAGCCGACCCGGTTGGCGAAGAGGACGTTGAGGCCGTAGAGGCGGGCGTAGAGTTCGGTCATCTGCTCGTAGATGCGGGCGCTGTCGGGGCGATCGCCCCCGAAGCCGCGGGCCGGCGAGGCCGCAATGCCGATCAGGAGGTCGGCCCCGTCCACCGAGACGATGCCCACCGTCGAGGGATGCCAGAGGTCCTCGCAGATCAGCATCGCCGAGCGTCCCAGCGGGGCGTCGAAGGCCCGCAGCTTGAATCCCGCCGTGACGAAGCGCCCCTCTTCGAACATGCCGTAGGTAGGGAGGTAAGCCTTGTGATGGCGGTGAATCAAGCGCCCCTGCGACCAGTAGCCGGCCGCGATGTAGGCGTGGTCGTCCTCGAGCGCGATGTAACCCGCCACGATGTCGATGCCGAGGCTCGCTTCGGCGAGTCGGGCGAGGACCGGGTGATCGGGGGCCATGGCGACGTCGGCCGTCAGGTCCTTGAGGAAGTAGCCGGTCAGCGAGAGTTCCGGGAAGACGATCAGGGACGCTCCGGCTTCGCGGGCCGACTCGATGCGCTCCAGATGCGTGCGGAGGTTGCGGTCCAAATCCCCCAGGACGGGGGAAACCTGGGCGATCGCCACGCGGGCCATGTTACGCCTTCTCGGAGTTGAGCATCGTGCGGCCGTTCTGGATGATGGTCAGGGCGCGCGCGATCTTGGCTTCCAGGTCGGTCAGCAGCTCCTCGGCGTAGCGGTCGGCACCGACTTGCTGATTGAGGGTGTCCTGCTCGAGTTGCTTGCGGACCTTGTCCGCCTCGGCCATCGCCTCGCGCAGAACGCTGTGCTCCGCCGTCATGGCCTGCGCCTGGCGGCGCGCCTCGCTCACCATGAGATCCGCTTGGCGCTGGGCGTCTGCCAGCATCTGATCGCGCTGGGCGACCAGCTCTTGGGCCTGCTGAAGCTCCTGCGGGAGCAGGCTCCGCAGCTCCTCCATCAGATCCAGCAAGCGATCCTCGTCCACCAGCGCGCGGCTGCTGAAGGGGATCCGGGGACATTTCACGACCAACTCTTCGATGGCGAAGAGGGCTTGCTCTAGCTTATTGATAGCGCATTCCTCCTGTCGACCTGGGCAGCGAACTTCTCGCTCAGGCGACGCTCGACGATCTCGGGAACCATGCCGGTGGTCGGTCCCCCCAGGGAGGCGATTTCGCGAACCGTGCTCGAGGACAAGAAGAGGTAGTCCGAGGACGTCATCAGAAAGACCGTCTCGAGCTCGGGGTTGAGTTTTTTGTTGGCCAGGGCGATGCGCAGTTCGGCGTCGAAGTCCGAGACGGCTCGCAGGCCGCGGATCAGGTTCTTGGCCCCCTTGAGCCGCGCGTAATCCGCGGTCAAGCCGGAGAACGAGTCCACCGAGACCCGCGGCAGATCCGCGGTGACCGCCTGGATCAATTCCACGCGCTCGGTGAAGTCCAGCATGCAGTTCTTCGAGGTGTTCTGCAAGACCGCGACGATCACCTCGTCGAAGATTTGGCTGGCGCGCACCAGGATATCGAGGTGCCCGTTGGTGATGGGGTCGAAGGACCCCGGGTAGATGGCGAGCGACATGGTCGAACCCCGTGATGAATGATTGGACGAAGCCATCATACCATGCGAGCGGGCCCGGCAAACGCCGGGCCCGCCCTGTTTTTACTTGAACGCGTTGAGCTTCTGCTTGCGCAGGCGCACGGACTGCGGAGTGATCTCGACGAGTTCGTCCTCGTTGATGTACTCCATGGCGCGTTCGAGGTTCATGTCCACCGGCGGGGTGAGCCGAACCAGCTCTTCGCCGCCCGCGGAACGCATGTTGGTGAGCTTCTTGGTCCGACAGACGTTGATCGCGAGATCCTGAGCCCGGTTGTGCTCGCCGACGATCATGCCTGCGTAGACCTTGACGCCGGGCTTGATGAAGAACTGGCCGCGGTCCTCCAGGTTCTGGATGGCGTAGGCGGTCGAGTCCCCATCCTCGTGGGCGATCAGCACGCCGTTGCGCAGGCTGCCGATGTCGCCGACGTGCGGCTGGTAGTCGAAAAAGGAGTGGGTCATGATGCCCTCACCCTTAGTCGCCCGGATGAACTCGCTGCGGAAGCCGATCAGGCCGCGGGCCGGGATCAGGAACTCGATGATGGAGCGTTCGCCGGTGGCATCCATCTTCTGCATCTCCGCGCGGCGCTGGCCGAGCCGCTCGATGCAGGTTCCGGCCGCCCACTCGGGGACGTCGACCACCAGCATCTCGAAGGGCTCGTAGGTGACGTCGTTGACGTCGCGGAAGATGACCTTGGGCTTCGAGATCTGGAACTCGTAGCCCTCGCGGCGCATGGTCTCGACCAGGATGCCGAGGTGAAGCTCGCCGCGGCCGCTGACGAGGAAGGCGTCCGTGGAGTCGGTTTCCTCGACGCGCAGCGAGACGTTGCTTTCGAGCTCGCGCATGAGGCGCTCGCGGATCTGGCGGCTGGTGACGAACTTGCCCTCGCGGCCTGCGAAGGGGCTGTCGTTGACCGAGAAGGTCATCTGGAGGGTGGGCTCGTCGACGCGGATGAGCGGAAGCGGCATGGGATCGGCGGCCGAAGCGATGGTCTCGCCGATGTTGGCATCGGGGAAACCGGCGACGGCGACCAGGTCGCCGGCCTTGGCCTCCTCGACCTCGATCCGCTTCAGGCCGCTGAAGGTGAAGAGTTTCGCGATCTTGCCCTTGGTGATCTTGCCGTCGGCGCGGATCAGGACGCTGGGCTCGCTGGCGCGGATGGTGCCGTTGTGGATGCGGCCGATCACGATGCGGCCCAGGTACTCGGAGTAGTCGAGCGTGGTGACCTGGAGCTGCAGGGGCTTGGAGGCATCCCCCAGGGGAGCGGGGACGTGGGTGAGGATGGCCTCGAAGAGGGGGCGCAGATCGGTGGACTCGTCCGAGAGCTGGGTCTTGGCGAAGCCCGAGATGCCCGAGGCGTAGACCACCGGGAACTCGATCTGGGAGTCGTCGGCGCCGAGGTCGATGAAGAGGTCGAGCACGAGGTCCACGACTTCCTCCGGGCGCGCGCCGGGGCGGTCGATCTTGTTGATGACGACGATCGGCTTGAGACCCTGCTCGAGGGCCTTGCGGAGCACGAAGCGGGTCTGGGGCATGGGGCCTTCGAAGGCATCCACGATGAGCAGGCAACCGTCAACCATTCCGAGGACGCGCTCGACCTCCCCGCCGAAGTCGGCGTGGCCGGGGGTGTCGACGATGTTGATCTTGTGGCCGGAGTACTCGACGGCCGTGTTCTTGGCCAGGATGGTGATGCCACGCTCGCGCTCGATGTCTCCGGAGTCCATGACCCGCTCGGAGACGACTTCGTTCGAGCGGAAGACGCCCGACTGGCGCAGCAAGCCGTCCACCAGGGTGGTCTTGCCGTGATCGACGTGGGCAATGATAGCGACGTTTCGGATATTGGCGTTCAAACTTACTCCTCGGATTGAGAATTGATCGGGTTTGTAGATTCGCGATCTGCCATGATACCGAAGACAGGCCGAATCGTCAAAGGAAATCGGCGGGAGAGGTCGAGAAGGGGCGAGGGGGTGGTATACTGAAGCACGAACGTCCACTCCGTCCCCTTGGTCCCTTTAGGTCTCGAGGCCCGTGATCCACCGCGCCGTCCTCTCCAACGTCTACTTCCGCGCCGTGACGCTCGCAGGCACGCTGCTGGCGGCATGGCTCTGGATCCTCCCGACCACCCCATTGCCCATCGATAGCTGGGTCTTCTGGGCCATGCTGGTCCTGGGGGTCGCCACCGAGCTCGTGGACGTGCCGCTGCCGCGCGGGGGGCGCCTGACCACCAGCTTCGCCATCTTCTTCGCCTCCCTGCTCATCCTGGGGCTCTCGGCCACCGTGGCGATCCTGCTGGGAGTCACCCTCGTCGCCCACATGCTGGTCCATCGGCGTCACTGGTCCTTGGCGGCCTTCAACTTCGGCCAGTACACCCTCTCTTACTCGGCCAGCTACGCCGTGCTCTCGGCCGCCGGCATCACCCCGGCCGAAACCCTGACCATCACGGACGTCCCCTTCTTCATCGCCGCGACCCTGGCCTACCTCGCGGTCAACGTGACCCTGGTCAACGGCTACCTCGCCCTGGTGAAAGGCGCTCCCGTTTTCAGCCTGCTCTGGGAGGACGATCGCTGGGAACTTCTGAGCACCCTCATGCTGGGGCCGCTTTCGGCCCTGATGGTCCTGCTCTACCATACGCATGGCGTCATGGGCGCGGGCCTCCTGCTGATGCCCTTGCTGGTCTCCGGCGGGCTGATCGTCTTCTACCTCAAGATGCACCAGCAGCAGCAATCGCTGGCGCTGGCCCACCAGGAGCTCTCGGTCCTGCACCAGATAGCCCAGCGCATCAGCGCCCAGATCGACTTGCGCCAGACCATGGTGATGATCGGATCCGAGATTCGCCAGGTCGTCGCGTGCGACGACTGCTTGATCTTCCTCAAGGACGCCGAGACCCAGACGCTTCAAGCCCAGGCCACGTCTACTGAGCCGGCGAGTCCGCGCCTCCCGGCGATTCCGCTGGGCGAAGGTCCGCTCGGGCGCGTGGCCGAGCTTTCCGAGCCCGTTCACCTCTCGACGCTCGATCCGGAAGCCTACCCGGCCTTGCTCGGTCACCGGGCGCTGCTCGCCATCCCCATCGCCTCCGAGGGGGCGACCCTGGGGGTGATCGCCATCGCCAAGCGCACGCCGGGCGCCTTCCCTCCGGAAAGCGAGCGCATGCTCACCGTAATCGCGAGTCATGCCGCGGTCGCCATCCGCAACGCCCAGCTCTACCAAGCGTCGCAACAGCTGGCGATCACCGACGGCTTGACCGGCGTCTACAACCGACGTTACTTCCAGCGGCAGCTCGAGGCCGAGTTCCGCCGCGCGCCGCGCTTCGGCTACTCCGTGGCCCTGATGCTCATCGACATCGATCACTTCAAGCGCTTCAACGACACGCACGGGCATCTGCTCGGAGACCAGGTCCTGCGCTCGGTCGGCCAGATCCTCCGGGAGTCGACGCGCGAAACCGACGTCGTGGCGCGCTACGGCGGAGAGGAGTTCGCCGTCATCCTGCCGGAAACGACGTGCGAGCAAGCGCTCGAGGTCGCCAAGCGGGTCCGCAAGAACCTGGCCCGTCATCCCTTCTGGGGCCGGGGTCAGACTCCGGTGCAGGTCACGGCCTCCATCGGCATCGCCGCGCGCCTCGCCAGCGAAATCAAGCCCGAGGAGTTGATCGACCTGGCCGACGCCGCCCTTTACGAGGCCAAGCATGGCGGCCGGGACCGGATCTGCGCCGCCAACGCCCCGGGCTCGCTGTCGATGCTGGTGGACGCGCCTCCGGTCGGAACGGCCGAGCTGCCGAAGCGGGCGCCCGCCCGAGGCGGTAAGGCCCTGGACCTGAAGGCCTGGAGGGACTACATCCTCGGCGGGCTCGACGAGCACGCCTCCGAGCTGCGCCGCCGTCTCTCCGACCTGGAAGTCCCCATGGAAGAGGCCGAGATCGCCCGCTGGCGGGCCGCCCTCGAAGCCCTCCTGCGCCGCCTCACCGAACGCCTCGCGAAGGATGAAGGGCCCGAGGGCAGCGGCCCGCTCTTCAGGCTGGTTCGCCTGGGCGTCGGCCAGCTGATCTCCCGCGGCATCTCCCTGACGCAGAGCGAATCCGTCATCCTTTCGCTATGCGACAGCATCCGCCAGCATGTCCAGAAGGCCCCCTTCTCGCCGCAGGACCGCCTCCAGGTGATGGAAGTCGTCGAGGGCTTCACGCAGAGCCTCCGCCTCGCGGTGTCTCAGGTCTGGCACACGTTCTACCAGGACGTGAACCGTGAGATGACGCTGGCCAATCGCCTCGAGGAGCGCATGACGCGGGTCGAGGACCTCGATGCCGCCCTCTCGGCGCTCATGGAAGTTTCCGCGGAAGGGACCCGATCCGACCTGGCCCTGGTGCTCCTGACCGACACGCAGGGAGGGCTGCGCCTGCGCGCGAGCCACGGCATGCCCTTGAGCGAGTCGATCGGCTGGATCATCCCTCCCCATGAGGGACCGCTGGGAGAGGCGATCGCCAACGGTAACAGCCGCGTGATCGCGCTCGACTCCCCCGAGCCTGGGCTCGAGCGCCTCGTGGAATGGACGAGAGGGCGTTCCATGGCCTGCTTCCCGCTCCTGCACCAGTCGCGCCCCCTTGGCATGCTGCTCTTGATCAGCCGTCACCCCGAAAACTACGGCGCGACTTCCGAGCGTCTGGGCCGGAGATTGGCGTCTCAGGCCGCGATCGCCCTCGATCGCCTCCAACAGGACGCCCGCCGCCAGGAAGGCTACCTCGACGCGCTCATGACCATGGTCTGGGCGCTGGAGGCCAACGACACCGAGCATCGCGCGCATAACCAGCGCATCGCCGAGACCGTCCACACCATCGGCCAGAAGCTGGGGCTCGACGCCTCCGAGCTGGCCGTGTTGCAGCAGGCATCCCTCTTGCATGACATCGGGGAAGTGGCGATTCCGGACGCCATCCTGCGCAAGCCCGCCTTGCTGACGGAGCAGGAGCGCCGGGTGGTGGAGACGCACCCGACGGTCGGCGCGCGCCTCATCGGCACGACCACGTCGCTGCGGGACGTGGTCCCGGTGGTCCGCCACCATCACGAGCGCTGGAACGGGACGGGCTATCCGGACGGATTGCGCGGCACGGAGATTCCGCTCTTGGCCCGGGTCCTGGCGGTGGCGGAGGCCTACGTCGGCATGACCACCGGCACGGCCTACCGGCAGGCGCATGCTCCCCAGGCGGCCCTTCAGGCGATGCGCGAGAGCGATCATTTCGACCCGGAAGTCCTGGACGCCCTCGTCGCCATCCTTCCCAGCTTGTCCTAACCTGTCGTTGCTGCAGGACAGCTACGCCTTCCCAAGCCAAGCCGCAGGCGCTCCGCAACAGCCGCTGGCGCCACCCCCGCGTGCCGGGATCACAGCCGGACTACCGGAGGAGATGGGACTCTGGTATGATAGCCGGAGACGAGACAGGAGGAGTTCCAGCGGATGCGAGTGTTTAACACCCTCAAATGGGCGACATTGCCACTGGCCGTTAGCTTAGCAGGTTGTTCTTTCTTCGGCGGAGCGGTCGAAGGGACTCCCGCGACCTTGCTGGCCTACATCAGCATGCAGTCCCTGGATCAAGTCGCGGTCGTCAGCCTGACGCAACGCGCGCCTGCAGGCGAGCCGATTCCTGCCGGTTCGGCCCCCGCCAACATGGCGATCAATCCGCGATCCGATCGCGAGTACCTGTACGTCGCTAACCACTCGACGAACACCGTCTCCTTCCTCAACGTGCGCACGCGCCAGCTCGAGAAGCCCGTTCCCTCGGGAGCGAATCCGTGGGACGTGAGCGTGACCCCCAACGGGCAGTTCCTCTACGTCACCAACACCGGTGACCGGACGGTGGCGCAGATCGATGTCGAGGCGCGCTCGCGAATCCACTCCTTCACCTTCGACGAGCAGACCTACCCCAACTTCAAGCCGCGCGGCATCGCCACGCACCCCATCACCTCCAAGGTGGCCAACGCGAACGAAGCGTACGTGGTCTCCGAGGGCAACAGCGGCAATACCAGCACGCCCGAGGGCACGGTGGTGGTCTTGAAGGATCGCAGCATCGGCACGCCCATCAAGCTCACCGGGGCGGTCAAGCTCTGGAAGGCCGCGGTGACCCCCAAGGGTGATCGCCTGCTCGTGACGGATCGCGGGTCGAGCAAGCTCTGGACCATCGACCTGGCCACCGGCAAGCCGGGCCAAGCCATCGAACTCGGCGTTTCCGGCAGCTGGGACGTGGTGGTCAACTCCAGCATCACCGCCCCCGTCGCCTACGTCTCCCTCAGCGATAAGGGCCAGGTCATCCCGGTCGACCTCAACAGCAACACGGCGGGCCGGGTCAGCGGCGTCGTACCTGTTGGCACGGGCAGTCAGCTTCGCCAACCCCAGGCGCTCGCGCTCAATAGCCAAGGCACCGAGCTCTGGGTCGCCCTCTTCGGCTCCAACGAGGTGGTCGTCTTCCCGAACATCTCTGGCATCGACATGCCCATCGGCCCGCGCCTGATCAACTACTCCTACACCCAGGGGCAGGCGGGCGCCCCCGAGGACATCGTCCTCGGCCGCGGAGTCCAGTAGCACGTTAGAAAGGCATCCTGTGTCCACCAAGGTCGGAATCGTCAGCCTCGGCTGCTCCAAGAACACCGTCGATACCGAAAACATGCTCGGGCTGCTCGCGCAGTCCGGCTACGACCTGGTCTCCGATGAGAAAGAGGCCGACGTCCTGCTGGTGAACACCTGCTCCTTCATCGACGAGGCCCAGCGGGAATCCATCCGCACCATCCTGGACCTCGGCACGCTGGACAAGAAGCTGATCGTCACGGGATGCCTGGTCCAGCGCCACAAGGGCGATCTGCTCTCCGAGCTGCCCGAGGTCGACGCCGTGATCGGCACCTCCGAGTTCCACCAGATCGTCGACGTCGTGGGGCGCGTCCAGGATGGCGAGCGCTTCGCCATGGTCCAGGAAAAAGCCCAGGCTCCGGTCTCCGTGATCCTGCCGCGCCTCCTGACGACCATCGGGCCTTCGGCCTACCTCAAGATCTCCGAGGGCTGCGACCACGCCTGCACCTTCTGCATCATCCCGCAGCTCCGCGGCCGCTACGCCTCTCGCCCGATGGACACCATCATCGAGGAAGCCAAGATGCTCACCGAGGGCGGCGTCAAGGAGCTGGTGCTGATTGCCGAGGATACGACCCGCTACGGTCAGGAAAAAGGCGGCGGCTTCCAGTTGCCGCGCCTCCTCGAGCGCCTCAGCGAGGAAGTCCCCGGCGTCGAGTGGATCCGCATCCTCTACGCCTACCCCAACTACATGTCGGATGAGCTGCTCACGACCATGGCGCGCTTGCCCAAGGTCGTCCCCTACCTGGACATGCCCTTGCAGCACACGCATCCCGATATGCTCAAGGCCATGCGCCGCCCGCGCCACGAGCCCGTCGACGAGCTCATCCACCGCATGCGCGATCGCCATCCGAACCTGGTCATCCGCACGACCTTCATCACCGGCTTCCCCGGCGAGACCGAGGAGCATCACGAGCACATGCTGGAGATGGTCCGGACCCTCAAGATGGATCACGTCGGAGCCTTCTCCTACTCGCCGCAGAAGGGCACCCCAGGGGCCAAGATGAAGCCCGTGGTCCTCAAGCGCGAGCGCGATCGCCGGCGCAACGCCGTCATGCGCGAGCAGCAAGCAGTCACGCTGGCCCTCCATGAAGGGCTCGTCGGCAAGGTCCTGCCCATGCTCGTGGAAGGCGTCGAAACCGATACCGGCCGCCTGGTCGGCCGGACCCATCGCGACGCCCCCGAGATCGACGGCACCACCTTCGCCACCTCGGAATGGCCGGTCTTCGCCGGGGAAGTCGTCCCCATCCGCATCACCAAGGCCGAGGCCTACGACCTGCACGGAGAAGTCGTCGCCCCATGAACCTGCCCAACGCGATCACCCTCGCCCGACTCGCCCTGATCGTGCCCTTGGCGATCGCGCTCGAGGGAGGACACGCCATGTGGGCACTCGGGCTCTTCGCGTTCGCCTCCGGGACCGACTGGGTCGATGGTTACCTCGCCCGCAAGCTGAACCAGACCACCGCGCTGGGAGCCTTGCTGGATCCCCTCGTCGATAAGATCCTCGTCACCAGCGCCCTGGCAGGTCTCACCTACCAGGGCGTCATTCCGGCGTGGACCGTGACCGTCGTCCTGAGCCGCGAGTTCCTGATCACCGGCCTGCGAGCCGCGGCCATCAACGCCGGGGTCGTGCTTTCCGCCAGCATTTGGGGCAAGCTCAAGACCGTCACCCAGATGGTCGCCATCCTCCTCTTGCTGGCCAGCGACGCCCTCCCCTCCATGATGCCCGTCGCGCAGGGCCTCTGGTGGGCCGCCATCGTCTTCACCATCGGCTCGGGTCTCGAGTACCTCTGGCAGACCCGCAGCATCTGGAAAACCCCCACGGTGTAAGGAGCACCCTCATGTCCCAAGTGACCACCCCCAAGACCGTGATTCTCGACCATCCGCTCGTGCACCATGCCCTCGCCGATTTGCGCGATCGCCATACGCCGACCAGCCGCTTCCGGCATCGCGCCCGCGAGCTCGCCAAGTTCCTGATCCTGGAAGCGACCCGCGACCTGGAAACCGATCCGGTGGACGTCGAGACCGTCCTCGGCATCGCGAAGGGCCGCACGCTCGGCGATCGCCCCATCGTCCTGGCCCCGATCCTCCGGGCCGGCCTCGCCATGGTCGAATCCGCCATGGAGCTGCTGCCGGAAGCCGAAGTCCGCCACATCGGCCTCTACCGCAACGAGAGCTCGCTCACCCCGGTCGAGTACTACGTCAAGCTTCCGGATACCTACCCGCCCGAGACCACCGTGCTCATCATCGACCCGATGCTGGCCACCGGCGGCTCCGCCGTGGCGACCATCGACCTCTTCAAGCGGCGCGGCGTGACCAAGATCAAGTTCCTCTGCCTGATCGCCTCTCCCGAGGGCGTCCAGCGCGTTCACGAGGAGCATCCGGACGTCCCCGTCCTGACCGTCAGCGTGGACGAGTGCCTCAACGAGAAGGGGTACATCGTTCCCGGCCTCGGGGACGCGGGCGATCGCACCTTCGGAACCTACTAGCATGCGCGCCGAGATCCTGACCATCGGGACCGAGTTGCTGATCGGCCAGGTCGTGAACACCAATGCGACCTACCTGGCGCGAGAACTCGCGATGCTCGGCATCGACCTCTACTTCGTCACGACGGTCGGCGACAACCCCGACCGCATCCAGGCGGCTTTGACGCTCGCCTGGGAGCGCTCGGATCTGGTGATTTGCACGGGCGGCCTCGGACCCACCGCGGACGACCTCACCCATGAGATGGTGGCGCAGTTCGTCGGAGACGCCATGGTCCTCGACCCGGACGTCTACGCCCGGGTCGAGAAGTCCTTCGCCGAAAAGGGCCGCCGCCTCACCGAATCCGAGAAGAAGCTCGCTTGCTTCCCGGCCTCCGCCGAGTTGATCCCCAACCCGGCGGGGACCGCCTCGGGAGTCCTCGTCGTGCGCGGCGACAAGCGCCTCATGACCTTCCCCGGAGTCCCCTACGAGCTCACGCAGATGTGGGAGTCCTGGGCCCGCGCCTACCTCGCCGGCCTGAATGGATCCACCATTCGCTCCCGGCTGCTGAAGTTCGTGGGCATCACCGAGGCCGACGCCGCCGAACGCGTCAGCGACCTCGAAGCCGGCGCGAACCCCACGGTCGCCCCGTATGCGGGCAGCGGCGAGGTCCACCTTCGGGTGACGGCCAAGGCGGATAGCGAAGCCGAGGCCGAAGCCATGCTCGAACCGGTGGTGGCTGAGGTCCTGAACCGCCTGGGGGCGTTTTATTTCGGCTCCGAGGACGAGACCCTGCCGGCCGTGGTCGGGCAGCTGCTGCGCGACCGTGGAGAGTCCCTGGCGACGGCCGAATCGATGACCGCCGGCTTGCTCGCGAGCCGGATCACGGATATCCAGGGCTCCTCGGATTATTTCGTCGGCGGCTCGGTCTGTTACCAGGTCGCCGAGAAGGTTCGCGCGCTGGGCATCCCCCTGGACTTCGTCGAACGCCACGGGCACGTCAGCCCGGAGGTCACGCGGGCGATCGCCGAGGCCATCCGAAAGCTCACGGGCGCCGATTGGGGCCTCGGGGTCACGGGGTATGCCGGAGCCGGGCCCAACACGCCGGACGCCGAGGTCGGGCATGCCTACGTGGCATTGGCCGGTCCCGATGGGACCGAGATCGGATCCTTCCGCTTCGGTGGCCACCCTCGGGAGAAGGTCAAGCACTTCGCCTCCCAGCGGGCGCTCGAACTCTTGTTCCAGCGTCTGAAGCATGGCCAGCCCGCCAAACGCTAAGCGAAGCCGCAAAACGCCGACGTCCCTCCTTCACAGGAGGGACATCGATCGTACCGGGGGGGGTGTCGGTTAGAACGGCAGGTGAAGGCCGAGCTTGACGGCGACGTCGAGCGCTCCCGTGCTGCGCGGATCCTGGTAGAGGCTCACGCCGGGGACGATCGCGAAGGTCGGGTTGAGGTAGTACTCGGCTTCGAGGTCGGCCGTATCGAGGAGGAAGCCGGAGCCTCCCTGCCCGAGGCCACCCGCCTGCGGCTGCAGGGTGTAACCGCTGCGGAGGTTGAGGGCAAAGCCCCACTCCATGTTGGGACGCCAGTAGGACGCGAGTCCCAGGCCGAGGCCGAGGTAGGGGCCTGCCACCGATTCGTAGGCCAGGCGAGGCGCGAGGTAGGGCTGGAGATGGACCTGGCCGACCATGTAAGTGGTGGGCCACCAGCCGAACTGGGCGTCGAAGAGGGGGTTGGGATTGTTGAAGATCCCACGGATGTCGGCCATCACGAAGGAGTTGGGATAGCCGATCCAGCGCAGGCCGCCGCCCAGCGCACCCAGTCGGGCATCGACATGCCAGGGGGTGCGCTGCTGCCAGAGCCGCGAGAGCTCCAAGGCACGCTCGGTCGTCTTCTCCTCCAGGGTCTTGGCAACCAGCTGACGGATCAGAGGCACCGTCTGATAGCCGGCCTGCGCGAACTGATAGCGCGTCAGCTGATCATCCGGGCGGAAGGTGTTGTCGGGGAAGCCAATCATGACTCCGTACTGATCCGACACCGTCCGGATCGCCTCATAGGCCCAGTTCTTGCTGGAAACATCCGAGAAGGAGTAGGTCTGGCCCTGGCGGGGGCGAACGATATCCTTCTTGTCCGCCAGCTGCATGAGGTTGGCGATCACCTTGGAAACTTCGGAGCGCGAGATTTGCGTGTTGGGGTTGAAGCGATTGGCCTGAATGCCCGGAACTCCCTCAAAGAGGCAGTAGGCGTTGGCCATTTCGAGGACGACGTCCCGCTCCACCGCCGTGTTGATGTCGGCGTAGCTGTTGAGGCAGGGGGTGTCCGAGCGCAGGCTGGTCTTGGAGATCCGCTCGAGCTCGTCGATCAGCTCCTTCATGGCCAGGGCGAACTGGAAGCGCGTGAACGGCAGCTCCCCGCGGAAGGTCCCATCCGGGTAGCCCCGCATCATGTCGCGCTTGATGGCGAGCTCGGCGACGCCCTCCTGGGCCCAGTGACCATCCGGAACGTCCGTGAACGTTTCCGACGCGAGGCTGGCCCAGGCGGGGGCCGAAAGGGTGACGGTAGATGCAAGGACGAGGCTCAGGGTGAAAAGGGGCTTCAAAGCTGCATTCTCCTTATGGGGATTGCTGTCGAACTCAGGAGTCTCAACCGTTTCCATCGTACGGGACGAGCAAGCGATTGTAAACGGAGCCTTAGGTCTCTTGACTACGTATTTTTGGGAAGGTTCCCGCGAGGCGGCGCGTCCCTGGCCGTTCCTTAATCCAGAGGCAACGCGGGTTTCACAAATCGTGACCTGCGAGGGGATACGCAAACTCGGTGCTTGGGAATAGAATTGAATAGCCTAGCGAGGCTTCTGGAGGGAGGGGCCCATGAAGCAGCTCTCGGTTCTGATGGAGATCTCCGCGGCGCTGGCGACGGCCCGCGACATGGACGCGTTCCTCGGAACGCTCGTCCAGCAGGCGAATGGGCTCGTTTCCTTCGACGCTTGCTTGCTTTCCCTGGGTGATCCAGAGGGCGAGACCTACGCCATGTGGCGCGGTGCCCCCCACGGCCGCCCGCCGCACCTCGTCGACGCCGCCATTCCCTTGCAACACGGCCTCCCGGGATGGGTGATCCGCACCGGCGAACGGCTCGTCTTGGATAGCCTCACGGCCCCCGCGCTCACCATCCGGTCCCCGCGCCTCGGCATCGACGACGCCCAAGGCGTCCTGGCCTTGCCCCTGATTGGAGAGCAAGGAGAGACCTTCGGATCCCTGATCTTCGTCTCGCATACGGACAGCCCGTACCGCCGCGACGACCTCCCCCTCCTCAGCGTGCTGGCCGCACTGGTCTCCAGCTCGATCCGCCAGACCCTCCAGAGCCGAGACTTCAGCCCGGGAGACGATTTCGTCTTCTCCTTGGCCCGTGCGATCGAAGCCAAGGACCCCTACACCGAAGGCCATGGCGGGCGAGTGGCCGAATACGCCTTCGCCCTGGGGCGCCGCGCGGGGCTACCCGCCCCGGACCTCAGCACCCTCTTCAAAGGGGGATTCCTCCACGACGTGGGCAAGATCGGCATCCATGACGCCGTGCTCTTCAAGGAAGGCGCGTTGACGGACGCCGAGTACGCGCACATGAAGCTGCACCCCGAGATCGGCTCACAACTGCTCCAGGCCTTGCCGGCCTCCGATCCGTTGATTCCGATGATTCGCCACCATCACGAGCGCTGGGACGGCCGAGGCTACCCGGACGGGCTCTTCCGGGACGAACCGTCCCTGATGGCGCGCATCGTCTCCATCGCCGACGCCTTCGACGCCATGACCACCACCCGCTGCTATCGCCCCGCCATGCCCGTGCCCCAGAGCCTCGAGATCCTCACGGAGTACCGTGGGACGCAGTGGGATCCGGATCTCATCGGTATGTTCGTGGAGATCGTGGAACAGCGCATGCAAGAGACGGGCGCGGCCCGCTTCGACCTGGCGACGAGCGTCTAAGCGCCCCGGCGAGATACCTGTCGCAACGTTTTTCGCTTTAGATGCCAGCCCCGTGGATGAAGTCCTCGACCTCCGGCAATGGGACATGGCCGCCGTCGGCAGGCCTGGGCCCCTGGGGACGCTGGAGGGCCTCCTCGAGGCGGTAGACCCGCTCGAGCAAGGCCTTGATCGCCTCGGCTTCCGGGTCCTGAAGCTTCTGCCCGTCGCGTGCCTCCTCGGCCCCCTTGACGGGGATCACCCGGCCGGGAATGCCCACCACGGTCGCCTGCGCGGGGACGTCGCGCAGCACCACCGATCCCGCCCCGATCCGGGCGTGGGCTCCGACGGTGATGTTGCCGAGGATCTTGGCCCCCGCTCCCACCACCACCCCGTCCTCCAGGGTCGGGTGGCGCTTCCCGGTATCCTTGCCGGTGCCCCCCAGCGTCACCTGGTGATAGAGCATGACGTCGTCGCCCACCACGGCCGTCTCGCCGATCACGACTCCCATGCCGTGGTCGATGAAGAAGCGGCGGCCGATGGTGGCACCGGGATGGATCTCGATACCCGTCACGAAGCGCGAGAACTGGGAAATCAAGCGCGGCAAGAGCGGAATGCCCCCGCGATACATGCGATGCGCCAACCGGTGGAAAGCCATCGCATGCAGCGAGGGGTAACAGAGCAGGACTTCCAGCCGGCTCTTGGCGGCGGGATCCTTCTCGAAGACGACGTCGAGGCTTTCCCGGATGGAACGGAACACGGGAACCTCTTTAGAGCGCGGTCGGAGCGGCTTGCCCCGCTTCGGGCGCCGCCTGCTCGCTGAAGGCCGGAGTACTCAGGTAGCGCTCGCCGAAATCCGGCAGCACCACCACGATGAGCTTGCCGGCGGACTCAGGGCGGCAGGCGATCCGAACGGCGGCCTCAACCGCCGCTCCCGACGAGATCCCCACCAGGACGCCTTCCTCCGTGGCCAGGCGGCGCGTCATCGCCATCGCCTCCTGACTGCTGACCTGGGCGATTTCGCCCAGGGAGCCGTCCCGCAGGCCGGCGAGCAGCGTCGGGTCGAAGAGGCTGGGCACGAAGCCCGCCCCGATGCCCTGGATCTTGTGGGGGCTGGGCTGCCCGCCGGAAAGCACCGGGCTCTCGGTGGGCTCGACCGCCACGAAGCGCATCGCGGGCTTCTTCGGGTGCAGCGCCTGGTAAACGCCCGTGAGGGTGCCTCCCGTACCGACTCCGGAAACGAGGACATCCACCGCGCCGTCGGTATCTTCCCAGACTTCGACCGCGGTGGTCTCGCGATGGGCCTTGGGGTTGGCGGGGTTATCGAACTGTCCGAGCATGTGCGCGTTTGGCGTCTCGGCCAGGATGGCCTGGGCCTTGGCGATCGCCCCCTTCATCCCCAGCGGTCCCTCCGTGAGCACCAGCTCGGCGCCGTAGGCCCGCAACATGTTCCGACGCTCCTGACTCATGGTCTCGGGCATCGTGAGGATGAGCCGGTAGCCCCGCGCGGCGGCCACGAAGGCCAGCGCGATGCCGGTATTGCCGGACGTGGGCTCCACCAGGATCGTCTTCCCGGGCACGATCAGGCCGCGCTCCTCGGCGTCCTGAATCATGCTCCAGCCGATCCGATCCTTGACGCTCGACGCCGGGTTATACGATTCGAGCTTGGCCACAACGCGCCCATGACAGCCTTGCGTGACCTTGGTCAGCTCCAGGAGCGGAGTGCGGCCGATGCGTTCGGTCAAGTTGCTTGCGATGTTTGCCAAGGTTGGCCTCCTTTTTCCCCATGGGGTGGTAATCCCTCAGGTTCCCCGAGAACACGCCCTTGTGCCGGAATTAAAACCTGGTTAAATACTACTCTTTTCCCCCACCGGCAACAAGCCCCCCGGATTGTCCCCCGTCGCTCGGGAGTCAAGGCGCGCGATGTCATGCGCCGCGAAATTGCCATGCCGAAGCCATGTCGCTCATACTTTAAATCCGTCGTAAATCATGGTTGCCTGCAGTGAAATGTTCGTTAAGTGATGCGTAAACGGCAAACTCCCTGTCCGTTCAAGGGTATCTAGTACCTAATGGCACTCCGACGTTCGAAGGAGGACGCGATGGTACAGGCAGCAGGAGGCGGCGGGCGGAGCCGGACGGCCGATCTCGAGGCCCAGCGGAAAGCTCAGGAAGAGGCCCGGAAGCGCGCGGAGGAAGCGGCACGAAAGGCGGCTGAGGAAGCGCGGCGCAAAGCCGAGGAAGAAGCCAAGCGAAAGGCCGAAGCCGAGGCGAAGAAGAAGGCGGAAGAGCAACGGCGCCAGCAGGAGGCCGCTCGCCTCGCCGAGTCCAAGCAGCGCCAGGAAGGCTACAAGGCTAGCAAAACCCAGCCCTTGTCGATGGAGACGGCTCGCCTGCAAGGCATCTTCGAGCAATACGGCGGAGCTGCCAAGGCAGCGGAAGCCAAGCCTGCGGCCCCCAAGAGCCAAACCCCCAGCCTGGATGCCGCGAAGGCGAAAGCCAAGGAACAGGCAGAGGCGCTCGACAAGCGCGTGGAGACGGCCAAGACCAAGTTCCCGGATGCCTCCGAGGGGACCCGCGAGAAGGTCGCCGAGGTCCAGAAGAAGGCCAATACAGAGTCGCGCAAGGTCGTTGACACGGCCACCCAGGAGGCGGACAAGCTGATCGCCAGCGCCGAAAAACTGGCGGTCGACAAGTCCCCGGCCGATCGCGCCAAGATCATGGCCGAAGCCGATCGCCGCGCCACGGCCATCCTGGAAACGGCCACCAAGTCGTCCGCGGATCTCCAGGCCAAGGCGGGAGATCTCGGTGAAGAAGCCCTCAAGAGCAGCCACGAGTACGAAAACAAGAACTGGTTCGAGAAGCGTGCCGCCGACGTCGGCAACTTCCTCGGAAACGTCTGGGACAAGGCCACGGATCTCTTCGACAAGTCGGTGGACGCCGTCGGGGAGGTTGCGAGCTTTGCCGCCGAGCAGGTTGGCAACTTCACGGAATGGGTCGGGGACCAGGCCTTCAAGGCCATCGATGGCGGCCTCGACAAGTCTCCGCTGGGAGAGGACGCGGAGTACACGCAGGAGAAGACGGGCGTGCTCGGCGACCTCGTGACCAACCGTCTCGAGGTGGGAGAATCGGCGTTCATCAAGCTCGATGCCGACGCCCAGATCGGCGGGGTGCAACTCGGAGCTGGAGCCGAACTCGAGATCAAGCGGGTTCCCGCGACTGATGCCAACGGCAATCCGAGACTCGAGCCCAAGGACGAGCACGGCGAGCCTCCCACGGAGCTCGAAGTCTCTCTGGTGGTCGACGCGCGGGCAGGCGTGGGCCTGGAAGCCGAGTTCGGAGTGGGCGGTTCCACCCAGAAGGGCCCGCAGTCGCTCTACGGCAACGACATCAATGCCGGCGCCAAGGCGCACGCCTCGGCGGGCGTCGAGGCGGGCCTGCAGGCGCAGGCGGAGTTCACCTTCACCTTCGACCCGACGAACCAGCAAGACATGGACGACCTGACGGGCATCGTGGGATCCACGGCCAAGACGGCCATCCCCGGCATCGGCGCGCTGGCGGCCCCCGACGCGCTGGAAGCCGCGAAGAACTTCGGCCGGCACCTCACCTCCGTCCGCGGCGAAGCCGGCGTCTACGCGTCGGCCCAGGCGTCGGCGAGCGTGAGCCTCGGGCAAATTGGCGAGGATGACCACGGGAAGGGCGGTGAGGTCCGGGTCGCCGGCACCGACGGCAAGGACGGCCAGCTCAAGGCCACCGGAAACCGGGTGATCGACGAGTCGGATACCGATGAGCCGGAGTCCGAGAACGACTACGGCCTCAAGGGAACCGCGGCCGGAATGGCGCTCGATCAGGCGAACCTCAACCTCGGCGAGATCACCGCGGGCATCGGAGGCGAGGTCAACGTCGGGGCCGAGCACAACTTCCGGACCGGAGAGACCACGCTCTACCTGAACGTCCAGGGCAACGCCCAGGCGCAAGCCTCCACCCTGGGGGATCTCAGTGCCGGGGCCAGCGCGGAGAGCAACCGGACGATCGCCATCCGACTCAAGGACGGAGAGGTTCAGGGGGTCGACGTGACCGAGGAGATGACCGGGGCGAAGTTCCGGGGCATCGGGACCACCGATATCCGGGGCCGCCTCCAGGACGACGTCATGCTCCGGGTGGAGGAATCGGACACGGTCAGCGTGACGCGCTCGTACACCTCCGAAGCCCTGGCCGATCTCAAGAGCTCCAGCCGCGAGAACCCCACCCAGGCACTGGCCAACCTGGCGCAGTCGCTGGCCAGCCCCGACCCGAACGACAAGCTGGAGGTCACGGACATCAAGGCGACCAAGACCGACGAGGTCTCCTTCGGCTTCAACCTCGGCGGGACGGGGATCCAGATCGGAGCGGGAAGGCGATTGGAGTCGGATCTCGACACCGTCGAGGCGCCGAAGAACCTCAACGCCGAGATGCGGCAATCCGTGGGAGCGAGGTAAACGGAGATGCAGACCCTCGATTTATTGCGCGGGACCCAGAGCGTCGAGGTCGATCTCGGGATCGTCCCTTACCTCTCCCGGCTGGGCCCCAACGTCGGAACGCTGGAGATCGTGGCCGATGCCGGCGGGCGCGTCGTCGACCTGAACATCGCGCTCGTCTCGCCGAGGCGGGTGCTGCTCAGGGAGCTGGATCGGATTGCCGCCGAGGCGGACTGGGACGTTCCGGTCGCCGAGATTCGGCGGACCAGCACCCCGCGGTTCATGGTGGACCTGGCGCTCGGAGACGACGCCAAGCGGCGCCTGGCTGAGGTGGAGATCCGGCTCGAAGCCTCCGAACTTCCCCGCACGGTCAGCGCCCTGCGGCCCCTGCTCAAGGAAGCGCATTTCCGGGTCGCGAACATCCGGGAAGTCATCGAGACCTAGCCTGGCTGCGGATGCCAAAAGCCAGGAGGCCCCGTGTCGGACACGGGGCCTCCTGGCTTTTGTTTGGCTGATTACTCGGCCTTCTTGGTCTCAGGCTTCGCTTCGGGTTGGGCCGATTCGGGCTTGGTGCCGAAGGGCATCTGGTTCATGAGGTTATCGAACATCGAGGCCATCTGACGGGTGCTGTCCTCGATGCGGGTGGCGACTTCGCGGAACTGCTTGTCGAAGTTCTCTTCGAAGTCCTCCATCTTGCGGACGGTCTCGGGATCCTTCACAAGCTTGTGGATCTCGTCCCGGGCGACCTGGACTCCAATCTCGGAGGTCTCGCGGGCCTGCGCCATGAGCTTATCGAAGCTGTCACGGAGATCGTTGATGTTCGGCATGATGTCCTCTTCTCGAATCAGGGGCGCATGGAAGCACTTGCTTTCCTGTCGCCATTATAGCTCCAAACCGTCCCGCAAGCGCTTGAAGGACGGCGGAAAGCTAGACCTCCGCTCCGTCGAAGATGTCACCCTGGGCCAGTTCCTCGAGCGTGGTATAGCCCTGGGCCACGACCCAAGCCGCATAGTCCGGCAGCGGCATGTAGCCTTGCTGCTTGGCGTAGACGTCGATCTCGGACTTGGAGGCGCCTTGCGCGACGAGCTGGCGCATCTTGGCGTTGAAGGGATAGACCTCGTAGAGGCCGACCTGGCCCTTGAAGCCGGTTTCATGGCACTCCGGGCATCCGACGGCACGGTGAAGGTAGCCCGAGTCGTTGAAGGGCCGGAAAAAGGCCATGGTGGCCTCATCGGGCTTGTAGGGAATCCGGCAGGCCGGACAGAGCCGACGGACCAGCCGCATGGTCACGACGCCCGCCACCGCATTGGCGATGGAGCGCGGCTCCATGCCGGTCAAATCGAGCATCTCATCGAGGAAGCGCTGGGTGGTGGTCAAACCGAGCATGCCGAGGCGCCCCCCGAGCGCCCCGCGCACCAGCTTGCGCGCCACCTCGGGGTCGTCCACCTGGTCGACCACCATCAGATCGGGGGATTGCAGGAGCATGGCTTCGACCGCCGAGCGGCGAGCCTCCAGGTTCTCCTCGCTGGCGGTGACCAGCGTGACACCGTCGATCGATTCGGCCACCGGGATCTCGAGGGCGATCGCCGAGCGGCCCGTGCGGATGGCTTCCCGCAGGGAGGCCGCCAGCATGGTGTGCTTTCCCGAGTGCAGGGGACCGTTGAAGAGGACCAGGCCCGACGGGCGCTCCAGCACCGACTTGAGGGTCGAGGCCACCCGAGGATTGACGACCAGGGTGTCCAGCGCGGCTTGCTTGAAAAGCGTGGGGTCGAAGATCCGCAAGGTGAGCATCTGCCCGAAGCGAACGGGCATGCACCGGAGCATGATCTTGATCTGGCGGGATTCGTAGGGCATCCGGATGACGCCCGACTGGGAGGCATGGCTCGCCGTCGGCGGGAGATCCGCCATGACCCTCAGGCGGGCGACGAGGGCGTTGGCGAGCCGCGATGGAATCGCCGGCTCCTTGACGAGCTTGCCCTCGATGCGGAAGCGCACCATGACTTCCTGTTCGCGAGGTTCCAGCACCACCTCGGTGGCGCCGCGCCGCAGGGCGCCCGAGAGAATCGCATGGGCGATCTTCTCGGCCGATCCCTCGTCCAGGGGGACATCGGCGACGGGCTCCTCTTCACGAGGCGCCTGCTCGATCACCGTTTCGCGGGGAAGCGCCTTGAGGGCCTGATCGAACTCCGCCTCCGTGACGACCACCGGCTGGATGGAGACGCCCTTGAAGCGGAGGCGAAGATCGTCGAGCGCGAGGATGTTGCTCGGATCGACCATGGCGATGGTCAACTGGTTGAGCGAGACCGGGAGGATCTTGTGACGGCGCATCATCGCTTCGGGGATGAGGCGCATCACTTCCTGCGGGATCTTGGACTTCAGCGAGAAGGCCTTTACCCCGTACTGGACCTCGAGCGCATGCTTGATTTGCTCTTCGGTGACGTAACCCAGGTTGACCAGGATCTGCCCGATGGGGTCTCGAGTCTGCTGTTGCTTGGCGAGGCCAATCTGGAGCTGCTCCTCGGTCAAGACTCCTGCCATGATGAGGATTTCACCCAGCCGCATGCGCTTTCCCGAAACCGCCACCTTGCTGCCCTCCCTGGTCTGCATCGTTTCCCTGACGTGTCTTCAGGACCGCGTCGCCAACCTGCAGGTCGGCGGCTTTCGAAGCCGCCGCAGGGGCTAGGGTCGTCCGGAGACGGACTCCGCCGCGTAGACGGCCCGAATCAGCTCCGGCGGCTGCGCCGAAACGGGTCCGATCCGGTAGGCCGACTGGACGGCCTCGGTGGCCGCGGCAAGCTTGGACTCGTCGTTGACCAACAAGTAAGCGAGAGTCTCTCCCTTTTCTACCCGATCTCCGACCTTCTTCTGCAAATCGACCCCGACGGCCAGGTCCAGGGGTGCGCCCTTGAAGAGGCGGCCGCCGCCCAGCTCCTTGCAGGCGATGCCGACGGGAAGGGCGTCGAGTTGCTGCACGTAGCCTTCCGCCGTGGCCTCGACGGGAACGCGCAGGCGCGGCTGCGGCATGAGGTCAGGGGTCTCGATGACGCGCGGGTCGCCCCCTTGAGCCTCGACGAACTCGCGGAACTTCCGGATGGCCGCGCCGCTGGCGATCGCCTCCCGAAGTTTCGCCTCACCCGCCTCGGGGGTCGTCACGGCGCCCGCGCCCATGAGGATCAAGCCGCCCAGGCGGACGCAGAGTTCGGTCAGATCCGCGGGGCCCTTGCCCTGCAAGGTCTGGATCGCCTCGGCGACCTCGTTGGCGTGACCCACGGCGTGGCCGAGGGGCTGGCCCATCTCGGAGACGACGCAGACGACCTGCTTCCCGAGCCGGCGTCCCACTTCCATCATGGTGTCCGCAAGGGCCTTGGCGCTGGCGTCGTCCTTCATGAAGGCGCCCGAGCCGGTCTTGACGTCGAGCAGGATCACGTCGGCACCCGAGGCGATCTTCTTGGAGAGGACCGAGGCCGCGATCAGGGGGATGCTTTCGACCGTGCCGGTGACGTCGCGCATGGCGTAGAGGACGCCGTCGGCCGGAGCCAGCTCGCCGGTCTGGGAGGCCAGGGCGACCTGGATGTCGCGCAGCTGCTGCTTGAAGGCCGCGATGGGAAGCTCGGGGTTGAAGCCCGGAATCGCCTCCACCTTGTCGATGGTGCCGCCGGTATGGCCCAGGCCGCGGCCGGAGAGCTTGGCGACGGTGACGCCGGCGCTCGCGACCAAGGGAGCCAGGATCAGGGTGACCTTGTCGCCCACGCCGCCCGTGGAGTGCTTGTCGGCGCAGGGGCCCTGCACGTCCGAGAGATCCATGACCTGGCCGGAATGGGCCATCAGGTCGGTGAGGTGGGTCGTCTCCGCGATCGACATGCCCCGCAGGACCACGGCCATCAGCCAAGCCGAGAGCTGGTAGTCGGGAATCTCCGCGACGTTCGAAACAAGCCAGGCGAGCTCCTCACGGGAGTGCTCGCCGCCGTCACGCTTGGTTTTGATGAGCGAAAGCATCGAGGGGTTAGCCACTTGCAGTATCCTCCGACTGGGGGGGGGCCGACGGGGGGAACGATTTCTTATCGGCAATCGGCCGAATGTTGGGCTTCGATCCATCGCCCTTCAGGACCGCGATGAAGCGCTCCTGCTTGTCGATGGTTTCCTGGTTCTCGGCGAGCTCGGCGTGGAGGTTCTCGGTCTGACGCTGCAGCGAGACCACCATCTGACGCAGGGCGTCGACTTCGCGGCCCACCGAGGACTGCTGGCTCGCCAGGGTCTCCGACAGGGTCTTCTGGGCGATCGCCAGGGCCGACTCGGTCTCTTCGAGCTTGGCCAGCAGGCCCTGCTTCTCTCCGAGCAGGTCCTGCCATTGTACCTGCTGCATTTCGATCTGGCGCTCGGCGGTCTCGAGGCGATCGCTCAGCGAGCGCGCCCGCAGCTGCTCCTGATCGAGCTGCTGCTGCAACGCCTGCAACTCCGCCGCGAAGCGCTGCTCCGCGTCCTGAAGCTGCTCCTGGGCTTTCCAGATCTGCTGTTGCTTGTGCTGGACGCTCGTACGCCAGTGCTTGCGCTCGATGGACAGATCGTCGATCCGCCCGAGCGCGTACTGGAGCTGGGTCTTGAGCTGGAACTCCTGCTTCTGCTGGAGCTGGTGAAGATGCTCGATATGCTTGCGCAGCTTGCCGTTCTCGGCGCGGAGCGCCTGGTAGCGGGCCGCCACCTCCGAGAAGGTCTTGCGCGCAGCCGAAAGCAGGCCCGACGACAAACGCTGCCGCTCTTCGCGGAGTTTGTTGGCGTAGCCCTGCCAATATTTAAGCTGTTGAGTACGCTCCTCGATCAGCTGGTGGAGCTGCTTGACGTGACCCAGCAGCTTCTCGATTTGCTTTTCGTATTTTGTTGCCATGCGCTTCGGCACCCGTCCGGGGGGCTATGGTCGGCGGTTTGCGACGATGGGACGAGCGTTTCAGGTCCATTCTAACAAACATAACGCCGGAATCGGTGTCCGGCGTTACATTCTTGACGATTCTTCGCTCGAAACTACACCGTTCCCGGGCTGCTGAACAGGGGAAGCTGGCTCACCGCGGGGTCTCCCCCCTCGTTCATGGCCGCATTCCGGAGGCTGAGCGAGATCCGGTTCCGGCGCTCGATCTCGGCCAGCACCTGCCGCGCCCGCTCGATCACCTGCGGCGGAAGGCCCGCCAGGCGCGCCACCTCGATGCCGTAGGAGCGATCCGCGCCGCCCGGCACCACCCGCCGCAGGAAGTGAACCTGCCCGTCCTTCTCCTCGACCAGTACCTTGTAGGTCCGCACCCCGGGCTGGCTCATCGCGAGGCTGGTCAGCTCGTGGTAATGCGTCGCGAACAGGGTCCGCGCCCGTACCTGGCTCGCCAGGTGCTCCGAAACCGACCAGGCGATGGAGATGCCGTCGAAGGTCGAGGTCCCGCGCCCGATCTCGTCGAGCAGGATCAAGGAGCGCCGGGTGGCGTTGTTGAGAATGTTGGCGGTCTCGTTCATCTCCACCATGAACGTGGATTGCCCGGTGGCGAGGTCGTCCACCGCCCCCACCCGGGTGAAGATCCGATCCACCACGCCGATCCGCGCCGCCTTCGCGGGCACGAAACTGCCCACCTGCGCCAGCAGCACGATCAACGCGATCTGGCGCATAAACGTCGACTTACCCGCCATGTTGGGACCGGTCAGGATCACGAGCTGAGCCCCCTCGGCGTCCAGCTGCGCGTCGTTGGGGACGAACGAGCCGGGCGGCAACAGACGCTCCACCACCGGGTGGCGCCCCTCCGTGATCGCCAGCGTGACCGAATCGTCCACCTCGGGGCGGGTGAAGCCATTGCGCACCGCCACCTCCGCGAAGGACGCGAGCACGTCCACCGCCGACACCCGCGACGCCAGCTCCTGCAACGTCGGGACCCAGGGCAGGACCGCCTCGCGCAAGGCCGCGAAGAGGTCGTACTCCAGCCGACCGATCCGATCCTGGGCCGTCAGGATCCGCTGCTCGCGGTCTTTCAGTTCGGGAGTGACGTAGCGCTCCGCGTTGGTGAGGGTCTGTTTGCGGTGATAATCCTCGGGGACCAGGCTCGTGTTGGCGTGCGTCACCTCGATGAAGTAGCCGAAGGCCTTGTTGTAACCCACCTTCAACGAACGGATGCCGCTACGCTCGCGCTCCTGCTGCTCGAAGCGGGTGAGCCATTCCTTGCTGTCGCCCAGCAGGCCGCGAAGCTCGTCGAGCTCGGGGCTGACGCCATCCCGGATGATCCCGCCGTCCGACAGCGAGATCGGCGGAGCGTCGTTGAGCGTGCGGCGGATCCGCGCGGCCAGCTCCAGCAGATCGGCGGGCAAGCCCTCGATGGCCGTGAGCAGCTCGCTGCGGCAGCCGGAAAGGGTCTCGGCGAGCGCCGGCAGCGCCTCGACCGAGTCCTTGAGGGCATTGAGATCCCGCGCGTTGGCCGTTCCGGCCCCGACCCGCGACGCCAGTCGCTCGAGATCCTTCACGGAACCCAGCCGCTGCCCCAGGGCCATCCGCAGCGTCGCATGCGCGGCAAGCTCTCCCACCGCTTCATGGCGTTGGCCGATCTCGGCGGGGGTGATCAGGGGGTGCATCAGCCACTGGCGCAGCTTCCGGCCGCCCATGGCCGTTCGGGTCTCGTCCAGCACCCAGAGGAGCGACCCCTTCCAGGAGCCGTCCCGGGCGGTCTGCATCAGTTCGAGGTTCCGGCGCGTGCCGCCGTCGAGTCCCATGTAGTCCGCGAGCCGATAGACGCGAATCCCCGAGAACGGGGGCAGCTGGGATTTACGCGTCTCGTAGAGGTAGGTCAGCAGGGCCCCGATGGCACCGACCGCGAGTCGATTATCCGTGAGCCCGAAGCCCTCCAGGCTGGCGACCCGGAAATGCTCAGCGATCAGCCGCTTGCCGGCTTCGGCGCTGAACCCCGCCTCATGGCGCAAGGTCAGGTTGAGCCCCTCGGGCAGCAATCCCGCCCAGCGCGCATCGAGCTGGTCAGGCGGCACGCGGCCCGGCTGCCGACCCCAGGCCGTCCGCTCCCAGACCTCCGTCGGCACCGGCAAGAGCAACTCGGCCGGCATCAGGCGGGAAAGCTCCGCCGCCAGCGTCCGCGCGTCCGAGACCTCGGTGGCGAGCAGCTCGCCCGTGGAAACGTCGCAGTAGGCGAGTCCGTACCCGTCGGCCGTCGCGGAAATGGCCGCCAGGAAGTTGTTCTGCTTGTCGGAAAGGTACCCCGACTCCAGGAGGGTGCCCGGAGTGACCAGGCGGACCACCTCGCGCTTCACGAGCCCCTTGGCCTGGGCGGGATCCTCGACCTGCTCGCAGATGGCCACGCGGTAGCCCTTCTCGATCAGGCGGGTGAGGTAGTTTTCGGCCGCATGGTAGGGGATGCCGGCCATGGGGATGCGCTCACCCCCCGAATCCCGGCCCGTCAGGGTCAACTCGAGCTCGTTCGAGGCGATCTTGGCGTCCTCGAAGAACATCTCGTAGAAGTCCCCCATCCGGTAGAAGAGCAGGACGTCGGGATACTGCTCCTTCAAGGAGAGGTACTGCTGCATCATCGGGGAGTACTGGGGCTGCACGACGTCCTCCGGAAAAAAAGAAAAGAGCCCGGAAACCTGCTCCGGGCCCTCCATTGTACCTTTCGACGTGCCGCGGGCGCTAGAGCCACGGCCATTTCTTGAAGGCGTTAGGCGTTTTGGCGCTTCTGCAGGGCCAGCGCTTCTTGCACCTGGCTCGGCCGCGCGTAGTTGAGCTCGACCAGGATCTCGCCCAGCCACATGTAGCGCCCGCGGCGCGCGAGCTCCTGCTGGCGCTTGAGGGCGGCATCGAGCTGGATCTCGGTGATCACGCCCTTGGCCACCATGTACTCGCCGAAGCGGAACTTGGACTGGGTGTTCTTGAACTGCTCGAGATTGGGATCATGCGACTGGAAGCGGATATGCCCCTCGCGCTGGAGCTCTTCGACGGCCGCCACCAGGCGCTCGCCAAGCAAGCCGACCATTTCCCCCAGCTGATACAGGGAGGCCTGGCCGTCGATCTTGGCCAGCAACTTCCAGGTATCCGCATCCACCTGGACTCCGCGCAAGGCGTAGTTGGTCTGCAGCGAGCGCAAGACGATCTTGCCCTTGTCCGTCACCTCGGGAACCCGCGCCAACGGGCCAGAACCCTGAGCGCGCCGGACGATGGTTTGCTTCGCGGGCGTCGCCGGCTGCATGGGGCCCGTGGCAGGCACCGGAGCGCCCGCCCGCGCCTGAGGAACGGTCATCTGCTGGGCCGGAGGTCGCGCCGCGGCGGCCTGCTGGGCAAACTGCCCCTGGCCCAGCAAGGCATGAACCTGGCGGAAGATCGTCGCGTTATCGGGGATCGTCAGCAACTCCTGGTTGCGATAGATCTCGTCGGCGGTCTGGGTGCGCACCGAGAAGGTGCCGCTCCGCTGAGAGACCACCGAGGCCAGGGCCTTCAGGCCCTGCTCCGTGAGCGTCCGGGCGCCGACCACGCGGCCTTGCTGGATGGAGAACTGGCCCTTCTCGGCGGCCTCGATCGCGACTTCGCCGTCGAACTTGATGGCTTCGAGGATTCGAACCACCAATTCGACGCGAAACATCGTGAGATCACCGGATAAGACTAGCTTAGACATTCCGTCCCCCGTGGCAGGGCAAAAATAGAAGTGGGCTCAGTATATTGTACACCGAAGCCCAAGCTTTCTATCTCGCCGCAGGAGCCGCCGCTCAGCGAGCGGGTTACAGGCGTTCCAAAGGCGGCGTTCTAGTGGCGATAAGGCTCGGCGCCGGGAAGGTGCGGGTTGGCAAGCACCATGCGGTTCAGGCTCTTGGAAAACGCCAGGCGCTGCTCCGGATAGTCCCGGCCCGTTCGTGTCAGCTGCCAGAGATGCGCGTCCACGGTGTCGGCATGGTGAACGATGAAGGCTTCAGCCGTTTTCGGCTCGACCGGCGAGCCGTACTCCAGCCGGCCTTGATGGCTCAAGACGATGTGCAGGAGGTTGGTCGCGGTTTCCGTCGGCACGTCCCCCTGGCGGGCGATCGCCTGGCGAACCAGATGGTAGCCCAGGCTCACGTGGCCGATCAGGTTGCCGACCTCCGTGAAGTCGATCGAATCCTGGTCGTACGCGTACTCCTCGATCTTGCCGATATCGTGAAGCAAGGCCCCCGCGATGACGACGTCCCGGTCGACATGGGCTTCCTCGGCCAGGCAGAGGCCAAGCGCCCGCCGCACGACCGTCAAGCTATGCTCGAGCAGGCCCGAGAGGAAGGGATGGTGGTGGCTCTTGGCCGCAGGCGCCCGATGGTAGCGCGGAGCCACCTCCGGGTCCTCGAGCAGCATGGTTCGGAGCATGCTGCGCAGGGGAGTCGACGCGACGGAGTCGATCACCTCGCCCAGCTCGGCGACCATGGCGTCCTTGTCGCGCTGGCTCGCCGGAACGAAGGAATCGGCCGGGAAATCCTCCCGCGGCAGGATCTGCCAGCGGTGGACGACCACCTGCGGGGCCTCCTTGTGAAGCTTCACGTCTCCCCAGACCTTGAGGTAGTCGCCGTTTCGGAAGTCGACCTCGCCGTTCCAGACCACGCAGCCCAAGGACGTCTGGGCGTTGGTCCCGCGAAACAGGTAGAAAACTCCCTCGTCTCGCTTCTTCATCTGGCGCAGCTGCGAAACCCGCAGCACGTACTCGGAGATCCGCTCTCCCACCTTGGGCATGGCCTGCGGCGTCAAGACGGTCATCACACTCCCTCTTCCTTCCAACTCGGGGCACGCATCCAGGTGCCCACGTCCATCCTACAGGACCGCGAGGCCCCGGAGTTTGCGCCCTCCGCGCCGGGGGCCGCCGAGACCCGCGCGAGCGGATCAGGGCGCGGGAAGCCAGCCCAAGACCTGTTTCACGGCCCCGACCAGGTACAGCGATCCGAAGACCGCATAGGGACCCTCATGCTGGCGGGCCTCGGCCACGGCGTCCGGCACGCCCGACGCGATCTTCCAATCCGGGTGACGCAGTCCCTCTGCCAGCTCCTCGGGAGCCATGGCCCGCGGACTGGGAGGCGCCACCAGCACCAGCGTCCGGGCGAAAGGCAAGAGTTGCTCCAGCATGCCGCGCGCATCCCGGTCGGCCAGGGCCCCGAAGATCACGGTCCATCTGCCGCCCGGATGCTCTTGGCGCAGGGCCTCGCAAAGGGCCGCGATCCCGCCCGGGTTATGCGCCCCGTCGGCCAACCAGTTCTCCCCGGATGGACTCATCCAGGTCTCCATGCGGCCCGGCCAGCGGGCCGAAGCCAGACCCCGCATCACGGCCGCGAAGGGAATCTCCCAGCCCCGCACCCGCAAGGCCGAAACCACCTGCTCCACCATGGCCGCATTGCGCCGCTGGAACGGCCCTGCCAGGCCAATGGGCAGCTGGGTCTCGCCCTCGACCACCCGACACGGCGCATCGAGCGCGCGCGCCGCTTCGAGAATCGCCTCCCGGGCGACTCCGGTGGCTCCGGTGATCAGGGGGACCCCGGGCCTCAGGATGCCGGCCTTTTCGAGGGCGATCGCCTCCAGGGTCTCGCCCAGGATGGCCGTATGATCGTAATCGATGCCCGTGATGACGGTGGCCTCGGGGGCCTCGAAGCAGTTGGTCGCATCCAGCCGACCGCCGAGCCCGACCTCGATCACGGCGAGGTCGACTCCTTGCTCGACAAACCAGGTCAAGGCCGCCGCCGTGAGCAGCTCGAACTCCGTGGAAGGCCCCAGCTCCGGAAGCCGGGCCTCCACGGCGGAAGCGACGGAGGCCACCCGCTGGAGCATGGCCTCGAAAGCCGCCTCGGAGATGAAGGCGCCGTCCAGCCAGAACCGCTCCCGGTAAGAGACCAGGTGGGGGGAGGTATACCTCGCGACCTTGTAACCGGCTTCCCGCAGCACGGAGGTCAGCATGGCGCTCGTCGAGCCCTTCCCGTTGGTGCCGGCGACGTGCACGACCCGCAGACGGCGCTGCGGCTCGCCGAGCTCGCGCAGGATCTCGCGCATCCTTTCGAGCCCGGGGCGAATCCCGAACTTCAGGGCCCCCTCGAGGATCGCTTCGGCGCGAGCGGTCATGCGCGTCCTCCCAGGCTCGGAACTCCCTGTTTCAGGGCGCTCATGACCGGTTCGCCGGCGGCAGGGCGCTCGGTAAGGGATTTCTCGGAGGCCAGGAAGGCCCGAATCTCGAAGTAGCTGACGGCGTCACCCAGGGCCTCCTTGAGCGGACGCAAGCGATCCGCGCCCTCCTGGGCGATGGCCTCCGCGATGCGTGCGGCCGTCGGCTCGCTCACCAGTTCCGAACGCAAAATATGGCCCTCCTGGAGCAGATCGATCACGTAGCCCTCGATGGTGGTCGGCGACCGATCGAGCCGTTCGGCCAGCGCCGCCACGTCAAGCCCCTCCCGGTGGCCCGAAAGCACCTGGGCGAGCATCTCCTCCCGGCTGGCCCGGGGGCGGCTCGGACTCGCCAGCGCCTTGACGATGGGACGCGCCTCCGGAGGAGCCGTCGTGGGCCTGGGAGTCGTCTTGACGGGCCGTTTGGACTCCAGGCAGCGATCGCACGAGCCGCAAGAGCCTCCGACGCGCCGTTCCCCGAAGTAATCGAGGATGTACTGGCGCCGGCAATCCAAGGTATGGGCGTAGTTGACCATGAAGTCCAGTTTCGCCTGCTCGCGGGCCTGCTTGCTGATCAGCATCGACAGGTCGATCCCGAGGTCGGGCAAGTCTGCGGCCCGCTTGAGCAGGCGCATGGCGCGCCCCCGCATCGGGGGAGTGTACTCGATGAGGCCGCGCTCGTGAAGGCCGTGCAAGGCGGTCAGCACGGAGTCGCGCGCGACTCCCAGCTCGTTGACCAGCGCGTTGAGATCCAGGGAGGTCCCTTCATCGAGGCGGTCGCCGAAGGCTTCCTTGAGGGCCGAGTAAACGGCCTTCTGGATCTTCGCGCGCGAGTCCAGGGGCATCAGGGCGTTGAGGCGCCTGACGTAAGCTTGGTTGGATCCGCGGGGGGCGCGCTCGATCACGCCCGCTCGCTCGAAGAGGTTGAGACAGGTGCCGATGGCCATGTCGTTGACCTTGCCGGGCAGCTTCTTGGCGATCGCCTCGTGGGTGGTCACGAACTCGTCGGGCCCGAAGTCACAGAGCACGCGGTAAACCCCCTTGAGCACGTCGAGGCCGGGACTGGATCCCTCGATGAAGAACTCCTGAAGGTAGCGGTCGGCGGCGCTGAACAAGAGGACGCAATACGAAGGCTTGCCGTCGCGGCCCGCGCGGCCTGCCTCCTGGTAGTAGGCCTCGATGGTGCCGGGCAAGTCGTAGTGAAGCACCAGGCGGACGTCCGGCTTGTCGACGCCCATGCCGAAGGCGTTGGTGGCGACGACGATGCGCGCCCGCCCCGACATGAACGCGTCCTGAGCCCCGTCGCGGGAGGCGTCGTCCATGCCGGCGTGGTAAGGCGCCACCGGGATGCCTTCCGACGCCAGGTGCTCGGCGATGGTCTCGACCGATTTGCGGGTGGCGGCGTAGATGATGCCGGGGCCCTTCACGTTGCCGACGATCTCGCTCACCTTGGCGAGCTTGGCGGATTCCCCGCTGGCGGGGCGGACCACGTAGCGCAAATTGGGGCGATCGAAGCCGGTGACGAAGACCGCGGGGTCCTTGATGCCCAGCTGTTTGACGATGTCCTCGCGGACCTCCGGGGTGGCGGTCGCGGTGGCCGCCAGCACGGGAGGCCGACCCAGGATTTTGAGGGCATCCCTGAGGCGCAGGTAATCCGGCCGGAAGTCATGCCCCCACTGCGAGACGCAGTGGGCCTCGTCGATCGCGAAGCGCGAGATCGTCACGCCCTTCAGAGCGGCGAGGAAGGCGCGGTTACGGAAGCGCTCGGGCGCGATGTAGACGAGCTTGTAGGCGCCTGCAGCCAGCTGTGCCAGGCGATGCTCGGCCTCCTCGCCGTCGAGCGACGAGTTGATGAAGGTCGCGGGAATCCCCCGTTCGAGCAGGCCGTCCACCTGGTCCTTCATCAAGGCGATGAGTGGGCTGACCACCAGCGTGGTCCCCTCCAGCATCAGCGCGGGCAGCTGGTAGCAGACCGATTTGCCTTGCCCGGTCGGCATGATGGCAACGGTGTCCTTGCCGTCGAGGATCGCTTGAACGACCTGGCGCTGGCCTTCCCGAAAGGCGGAATGGCCAAAATAGCGCCTTAGCGCGGCTTCAGGCATGCGGATGGATCAGGAGAAGATGGGGTGACATAACCCTAGTTTACTCGGCGCGAAGACCCGGCGGCAAGGCGAGGGACGTAGACTTTTATCAAGGGCGCGCGAAAGCGAACAACCATGCATTCCGTGGGTATAAGCATGGGGTTGCCCAACTCGCTGGAGCTCGAGACTTTGCCCACTCCCCTAGACGACGACCACCCGGACGGGGTCTCCCCAGACAGCCACTCCCGCATGGCGCGCGTGACATGGGTCGAGCGGTTCCTAGCCGCCGCCGCCGAGCCGACCTGCCCCGAGACCATCGATGCCCAGCGTGAAGCGCTCAGCATGCTCTTCCCGGAAGCGCGGGTCGCCGGCGTCTCGCTGGTCCCCCCCTTGAAGGTCGGGCCCGATTTCCCCGGCTCCCTGGGCCTGCTGCTGGTGCCTGACTTCCTCGACTATCAGGAATCCGACCTCGGCGCCGCCTTCCGGCGCATCCTCGACGCGCCGGACTGGTCCGGCTACGCCAACGGCTTGTTGCGCTCGACCTTGACCTTGGGGTCGCTCGAAGCCACATGCACTTTGGTCATCGCCCGCGCGATCGATCACGACACGCTCTTGCGCGCCTCCAGGGACGGGCTTTAGCCCCGCGACGACCAACCAGGCGGCACGGCGGTCCGGATGCCGGGGACCGACACGGAAACAGCGGCCCTCCATCTGGAGAGCCGCCGCGCGAAGTCCCGGTTTAGTGTTCGAAAAGCCCTTCCCAGCCCGCCAAGTCCAGCTCGGCCTGCGTCGGCAGGTGCTTGAAGCAGCGCTGAGCCAGATCCATGCGCCCTTCCCGGATCAGCATCTCATCCAGCTTCGACTTGAGCTGGATCAGGTAACGGACGTCGTTGGCCGAGTACTCGAGCTGCTGGCTCGTCAGGTTGGGAGAGCCCCAATCCGTCTGCTGGGCGCTCTTGTCGAGGCTGAAGCCCAGGACATCCCGCACCAGGTCCTTGAGGCCATGGCCCTGGGTATAGGTTCGCGCCAGCTTGCTCGCGACCTTGGTGTCGTAGAGGCTCTCAATCTGCACGCCGAGGTTCTTCCGGAGCATGGCCAGATCGAAACGCCCGAAGTGGAAGATCTTCATGGGGCGCGCGGCTTGCAGCAGCTCGACCAGGCGCGGCATCTGCAGGGTGGTCACCCGGATCACCGTGACCCGATCGTGCTCGTTGCAGAGCTGGATCAGGCAAAGCCGGTCCCGGTGAGGATTCAAGCCCATGGTCTCGGTGTCGATGGCCAGGTACTCGCTCTGCAGGTAGGCTTCGAGCAGGTCCGGGGACAGATCCCCTTCGATCAGATGGACGGGCATGGCGTCTCCTTTATGCGGTCGTGATGGTGAGGTGGTAAGCGGCAAGGTCGTCGTCGAAGTGCTCGTGAAGAATGAGGGCCAGGGCCTTGCGGACGGTCGCTTCATCGATCCGGCGATCGCTGAGGGGTACGTCGAACCAGCCGTCCGGATTGCGAACGACCGTATCGATGAGCTGCAGCCGCGACGCGCAATGCCCCTCGCGGGCCTCCGCCCCCTCCAGGGTCGCGCCGAAGGTCTCGCCACGGTACGTGAAGTCCAGGTCCAGGCAGGGGGAAGACAGGCTCCCATGGAGCGTGACGGAAAGGATCAAAGCCGGAACTCCGCGCGCACATCCGGATCCAGATCGGAGATCCGGGCATGACAGGCATCACGGCCATCCTGCCGGCGTGTCAGGCTCACGGTGCCCGGAAACTCGGGATCCCCGAAGACCTCGAAATGCTCGCCCCACTGGCGGAGGAGGTGGCTCTGGAGCTTGGTCTTCTCGAAGTAGATCTGCTCGCGGACGTAGGAGTCCCGGCACGCCTTGGCTTCGGAGTTCAAGGCATGGATCTCGCGAATGACGGGATCGGTGAGCTGTCGAACGCTTCCCTGATCTCGCTTCCTGCTGCCCCGCATCGCCCCATCCTTATCCGTTCCGGTGCTGCTCCGGGTCCGGTCCCCGCCGATGACGCTCCCGCGCGGGAGCCTGCATGGCCGTAGACGTCCTTTGGCCGTGCGGCCTGACGCCTTCCTCGGTTATAGCGCGAATGCCAGGCCCGATCAAGCGAGGGAACGGGCACTCCATGCTATGCTGAATCGGTTTCGTCACCTCCAGGAGGATGCCATGAGCTACCGTTTGACCTTCTTCAGCGGCTTCGACAAAGCTACCGAAAGCCTCAGCGACGATCAGATCAACCAGGTCTTCGATGCGCTCACCGAGATGGCGCAGGAAGACGGCGTGAGAGCCGGAAACGTCAAGCTGGCCCGGGACCTCTGGGTCAGCCTGGACGTCCGGGGCGACGAGCTTCATGTCACCGGCGTCTCGACCCACGCTCCCGGCAAGCCCCAGAGGGGCGAGACCCAGCGGGGCGAACCCCACCGGGGCGAGACCCCGCAGGGTTGATCCCGCGCGGCGATCGCCGCTGGCGAGCAAGGGGCCCCTGGCACCCCGCCGAGGGCCTGACATTGTCGGGGAGTTCGGGTAAGATCGTTGCGGCTCAGGCGAGCGCTGCCCGCCGCACCCGTGATGTTTCCGCTCAGGGCCTCTCGGGCCCGACCAAAAGGAGTTTCGATTGCTGACCACCTCGAAGCCGACCGTCATCGACTCCCTCGACCAGCTCTCGGCGCTGGATTTCGCCACGCTGGCCCCTCGCCGTGAGCCCGACAAGGCGCTCATGTGCTCGCCCGATCACTTCTGCGTGATCGACGTCAAGAACCCCTACATGGAGGGCAACGCGGGCGCCATCGACCTTCCGAAAGCCAAGGCCCAGTGGGAGGCGCTCAAGGCCACCTTCGAGCGGCTCGGATTCCCGGTGGAAGTCATCCCGGGCGCCGAAGGCTGCGAGGACATGGTCTTCGCGGCGAACCAGACCCTCCCGGGCCTGGATGCCGATGACCAGCCGTATGTCCTGCTGAGCAACATGCGTCACCCCTCGCGCCAGCAGGAGGTCGCTCACTACCGCGCTTGGTTCGAAGCCCGCGGCTACCGCATCCTCACGCTCCCCAACTCGGAGATGCTGCTCGAAGGGCAGGGAGATGCCCTCTGGCATCCCGGCAAGAAGCTCATCTGGGGCGGCTACGGCCACCGCACCGATCGCTCCACCTACGACGTCGTCTCCAAGATGCTCGGAGTGCCGGTGGTGGCGCTGCGCCTCGTCACGGACAAGTTCTACCACCTGGATACCTGCCTGAGCCTCGTCAACGAGACGACGGCCATGGTCGTGCCCGGAGCCTTCGACGCCACGGGCATGGCCATGCTGCGGGCCGCCTTCCCCAACCTGATCGAGATTCCCGAGTCGGAGGCCCTCGCGTGCTTCGCGGGCAACGCGCTGGCGCTGGCCGGCCGCCACGTGGTCATGCATCCCGGCGCGACCGAGACCGTGGCGCGGCTGCGGGCGGCGGGCCTGGACGTGGTCGAGGTGGACACCTCGGAGTACATGAAGTCCGGCGGCTCGGTCTTCTGCATGAAGATGATGATTTACTAGCCAAAACACCGCGAGCCGGCCCAGGGCCGGCTCGCATGGTTCTCGGGGGCGGTCTCAGGATGCTGAGACAGCCCCTTTTGAGTTAGTCCTCGAGCAGGTCGTCCTCATCCTCCTCGACCATGGCCTCCGGAGCGGCCTCCTGGCTGAGGAGGCTGAGACGGGTGCGGACCAGCTGCTCGACCTCGTCGCAGAGCTCGGGGTTCTGGCGCAGGTATTCCTTGGCTCCCTCGCGGCCCTGGCCGATCTTGTCGGAGCCGTAGGAGAACCAGGAGCCGGACTTGTTGACGATGCCGTGCTCGACGGCCATGTCGA
>JAKFCT010000013.1:0-18492 GCA_036676495.1 Candidatus Sericytochromatia bacterium | reverse complement strand
GACTTGAAGTCGAAGTAATCGTTGGCGAAGTTGGTCCCGATCTGGATGAAGCAGGCCCCCAGCATGGCGGCGAGGGCCGGCCCCCAGGCAAAGACGCCGTGGGCGATGGCGAGTGCCATGCCCACGACGACCGGAGCGACGGCCGCCGGCAGGGTGCGGGGGCGAGACGCCAGCACCCAGACCTTCACGGGATTCGCGGCGACGGCGGTCTGCATGGCCTAGGGCAGACGGGGGAACTTCGAGAAGTCGGGCTTGCGCTTCTCGAGGTACGCCTTCTTGCCCTCCTGGGCTTCCTCCGACATGTAGTACAAGAGGGTGGCGTTGCCGGCCAGCTCCTGGATGCCGGCCTGGCCGTCCAGGTCCGCGTTGAACGACGACTTGAGCAAGCGCAGGGCCAGGGGGCTGTGCTGCAGCATCTCGCGGCACCACTGCACCGTCTCGGCCTCGAGCTGCTCCAGGGGCACGACCTTGTTCACCAGGCCCATGTCCAGGGCTTCCTGGGCATCGTACTGGCGGCAGAGGTACCAGATCTCGCGGGCCTTCTTCTGGCCGACCAGCGAGGCGAGGTAGCTGGCGCCGAAGCCGCCGTCGAAGCTGCCGACCTTCGGGCCGGTCTGGCCGAAGCGGGCATTCTCGGCCGCGATGGTCAGGTCGCAGACGATGTGCAGGACGTGGCCGCCGCCGATGGCGTAGCCGGCCACCATGGCGATGACGGGCTTGGGCAGCGAGCGGATCTGCTTCTGGAGGTCGAGCACGTTGAGGCGGGGCACGCCGTCGTTGCCGACATAGCCCTTGTCGCCCCGGATGCGCTGGTCACCGCCCGAGCAGAAGGCATGGGGGCCTTCGCCGGTCAGGATGATCACTCCCACTTCCGAGTCCTCGCGGGCGTCGGTGAAGGCCCAGGTCAGCTCGAACAGGGTCTGGGGACGGAAGGCGTTCCGGACTTCGGGCCGGTTGATGGTGATCTTGGCGATCCCTTCGGCCTTTTCGTAGCGGATGTCCTCGAAGTCCCGGACCTTTTCCCAGACGATATCGAGAGTCTCGGTCATCATGTCGAATGTATCTCCTTGTTTCGGTATCAACAACGCGAACGAATCCGCTCAGCGATCGGATCGTCGGGGGGGGACAGGGGAAAGCTTCTCCGCGAAGGCGGTGAAGAGCGTCCGGAACGCGCTCGGGCGCTCGAGGTGAACCGCGTGGCCGGCGTAGGGAAGGATGGCGACCTTGGCGTTCGGCAAGCGGTCCTGGACGCTCTGGGCGATGTCCCGGAACTTCGCGTCGTACTCTCCGGCCACCCAGAGAACCGGCATCGTCAGCCGACTGAGCTGCTCATGCAGGGGCTCCTGGGATCCGGTGCCCATGAGGCGCAGGGCCGAAGCCAGGGCCTGAGGATCATGCGAGCGGCGAATCGCGCCGATCCGCTCCTTGGTCTCCGGGGCCAGCGCCTGCTGGGTCGCGAACAGAGGCAGCGCTTCCCAGTCCCTCACGAACTCCGCGTAAGAGGCCTCGATCCGCTGGGCCAGGGCCTCATCGGCCGAGACCCGCGCCTCGCGGGCCTGAGGATCGCTCAGGCCGGGAGTCGCTCCCACGACCACCAGGGCGCGGATCCGCTCGGGAGCATGAAGGGCCAGGTGCAAAGCCAGCCGGCCGCCCATCGAGTAGCCAATCACGACGGCTTGCTCCACGCCCAATCGGTCGAGCAAGGCGACGAGATCCTGGGCCACGGCGGGCATGGTCCCGACCGGAGGAGCCGACGTCCCGTGGCCGGGAAGATCCGGGGCGATGATGCGCCAGCCCGTGAGCTTGTCGGCAAAGTCCTGCCAGTTGGCGCCGGAACCCGTGAAGCCGTGAAGCAGCAGCAAGGCGGGATCCGAGGCCTCTCCCTGGAGGTGGACGTGCCAGGGACGGCCGTCGATGCTCAGGGTCTCGGTCAGCATGGGACGCTCCTCAGGGTTTCGACCAGGCGTCCCATCAGGGCGCGGTGCGCGCGGACGGTTTCATCGCGGGTGGTGGTCACCTCGATCACGTGGAGACCGCCCGAGCGGAAGGCGGCTTCCACGGCCGGCTGGACCTCGCGGGCCGTGTCGATCCGGAGGTGATGCCATCCGAAGAGGCGGGCGGCATGGCTGAGGTCCAGGCCGTGCGGAGTGCCGAAGAGGGGCTCGAAGACCTCGGGGAAGCCCGAGATGGGCAGGAAGTTGAAGATGCCGCCGCCGTCGTTGTTGAGCAGGACGATCACCATCGGATGCCGGGTGTAGCGGGCGGCCCCGAGGCCTCCCAGGTCATGCAAGAAGGCCAGGTCGCCGGTCACGAGCAACATAGGCCCCTCTGATCCGGTGGCGATGCCCAGGGCGGTGGAGGGAATGCCGTCGATGCCGTTGGCGCCGCGGCTCACGTGGACCTTGATACCCGGAGCCGCTTCCCGGACGAAGGTTTCGCCGTAGCGGATGGGCATGGAGTTGGAGAAGAAGACCGATCCTCCCGCCGGCAAGGCGCGAACGGCCGCGGCGGCGGCATGCGCTTCGAGGGGAAGCTCCGAGGCGGCGAAGAGGTCGCCCGTTCGAAGCTCCAGCTCCTGGAAGGCGGGTGTCCAGGTCGCCTCGACGTTCATCCCGGGCAGCAATTCGCCCAGGCGCTCGAACGTGAGGCCGACATGCGCCTCGATGGCGGCATGGACCAGGGCATCGGGGTCATGGCGCATGCGATCCGGGCCGATGGAAAGGGACGGCGCGCGGTGCCGGGCCAGGTACTCGTTGACGGGCTTGGAGGTCGGCAGGCCGCCAATCCGCAAGACCAGGTCGGGAGCCTTGTTGGCGATCGCCTCCAACTTGAGAAACGCGTCGGCGGCCGCCAGTACGACCGGGCTCTCCTGGAAGCGCAGGCCCGAGGCGATATCCGCGAAGACCGGAATCCCGAAGCGCTCGGCGAAGCGGATGAGCGAGCCGGCCTCCTCGGAGCGAACGGCTTGGGGGCCCGCGACGATCAGCGGGCGGACGCTCTTGGACAGGGCATCCGCCAGCTGGATCAAGGAGGATCCCTGCGGCACCGGGACCGAGGGAACGACCGGGAGATTGAGACGATGGGCCGCTTCCAGGCGGAGCTGGCCCGCGAGCTCGGCGATCCGGGCCTCGTCGTTGGGGATGGGAGGCAAGGGATCGCGCAGGGGGATATTCAGGTGGACGGGGCCGGCGGGAAGGCCGGCCGCCTGAACGACCGCGTGCCGCGTGATGGCCTGGAGGGTCCTCAGGAGCGCGAGCTTGGGTTCGGGAACCGGCAGGTCCTGGAAGAAGCGCACGGCGGAGCCGAAGAGGCCAATCTGGTCGATGGTCTGGGCGGCTCCCGCCTGGCGCAGCTCGGGGGGACGATCGGCGGAAAGGACGAGCAGCGGCACGCGGGAGAGCGAGGCCTCGATCACCGCGGGATGATAGTTGGCCGCGGCCGTTCCCGAGGTGCAGATCAGGGCGACCGGCGACTCCGAGGCCTTGGCGAGCCCCAGGGCGAAGAAGGCGGCCGAGCGCTCGTCGAGGTGGACGGTGGTCCGCAGGGAGGGGTTCAGGTAGGCGGCATTGGCCAGCGGGGTCGACCGCGAGCCGGGGGAGATACAGACATGCGCGACGCCAGCGGCGGCGAGCGCCTCCATGAGGGTTTCCGCCCAGAGGGCGTTGAGGTTGGCTGGAGTCATTCGGACGCTCCTTGGGTGAGCAAGGTGAGGAGGGTGGCGGCCTTGCGCTGGGTTTCCTCCCATTCGGCAGCCGGGTCGGAGCCGCGGACGATGCCACACCCCCCGAAGACCACGGCGCCTTCGGGATGCAAGATGGCGGATCGGATGCCCACCACGAACTTGGCCGATTCGGAGCCGATCCAGCCGATGGCCCCGGCGTACCAGCCGCGGGGGCGCTCTTCGAGGTCCCGGATGAGTCCGAGGGCCTCCAGGCGCGGGGTGCCTCCCACGGCAGGCGTCGGATGCAGCCTCCGGATGATCGTGCCGAGCGCGACGCCGTCGAGCAGGCGGCCCTGCACCGGAGTGTGGAGGTGCTGGAGGGTCGGAAGGCGCATGAGGGTCGGCGTCTCGGGGACGTCGAAGGTTTCGCAGAGCGGCGCCAAGGCGTCGGTGACCGCGGCGATCACGTGCTCATGCTCCCGGCGCTCCTTGTCGTTGGCGAGCAAGGCCAGGGCCAGGCGATCGTCTTCCTCGGCGTCTCCCGTCCGCTTGCAGGTGCCGGCCAGGCAATCGCTGTGGACCGTGGCCCCCGAGACGGAGACCAGCAGCTCAGGGGTCGCTCCCACGAAGGCCGCGTGCGGCTCGAACTGGAAGCCGAAGACCGTCCCGGAGGTCGCCAGGGCCTCCAGGCCTCGAATGACGGTCCCCATGGGAAAGGGACCATCGGAGCGGACCGGCAGGTCTCGCGAGAGCACGATCTTGGTAACCGCTCCGGAGCGGATGTGCGATAGGGCGGCTTCAACCTGCGCGAACCAGCGCTCGCGGGCACCCTCGGGAAGGTCCGGCACGGCGAACGGCAAGACGGCGGCAGCAGGAGCCTCCAGCCAGTCCTCGACATCCCTCAACACGTCTTCGAAGCGCCCGAGCAAATCCTCGGCATGGTCCTCGGGCTGCGCCCAGTTGGTCAGGAGGATCCGGGTCTCCTCCGCGTGCTCGTGGACGAGGACCTGAGGGAGGACGAAGCGGGCGGGCGATCCATCGGGCCAAGCGGGGTGGGGGGCGGTGCCGGGGTCGAAGGCGATGCCGCCGAAGACGCGCAGTTCGGGGCGGATCTCGGGGGCGCAGACGGCTTCGTCGAGAAGCCTCCGGGCATGGTCCGGCATCTCCCAGGCGGCATCCGCCTCGAAGGCGCGCAGGACGTCGGTTTGTGCGAGCCCCAGGAAGCGCGAGCCGGTGGAGAGGTCCGTCCAGGCCAGTTTCGGCGCGGCGGGAGCGTCGAGAAGGCGATCGCGAAGCGCCTCGCGCACCGGACGGCTGGCCAGGGCGACCAGGACGGGGCGCCCCGTGCGGCGAGCCCGCTCCAAGGCCTGATCGAGGACGTCGATTCGGGCCTCGAGAGAAAGCAAGCTCGTCTGAGTGCGCATGGGGTCACCTTCAAGGGGCACGGAGGTCCGGAAACGCATTGCCGCAGCTCATGCGGCCAAGCATCACCCCTGGATTCTACCGCATGTTTCCTTTGCTTTCAAGAAATCTTGAAACTTGCCGTAGCGCGTGCTAGGATGGCATCCGACCGCCCATTCTCTTCAGCCATGCAGCGAGGCCCCGCATGACCGTGCCGTCCCAAGAAACCCCGTCGAAGACCTTCCGAATCGGCGTCACGGAGCGCATTGCGACCCGCCATCAGCTGCTCTCCGAGTCCTCGATTCACCTCCTGAAGGCTTCCGGCAAGGGCATTCGCCCCACCTGCGTCCGCCTGGTCGGCGAAGCCGTCAACCCGACGGGCCCGGTCGGAGACGAGCACTCCCGGCTGGGAGACGCCGTCGAGCTGCTGCACACGGGTTCGCTCGTCCATGACGACATCCTGGACGAAGCCGCCGTCCGTCGCGGCGTCGAGGCCGTCCACGCCAAGTGGGGCGAAAAGGTCGCCGTCCTCGCCGGAGACTACCTCCTGAGCCAAGCCTCCATCCTGATGGCCTCCCTGGGCATCCCGCACCTCTGCCGCCGCATGGGCGAAGTGCTCGCCGGTCTCTGCGAGGGCGAGCTCCTTCAGGACGAGCAGCAGCACAACCTCGACGTGAGCATCACCGAGTACCTGGAGCGTGTCGCCAAGAAGACCTCGGGCCCCTTCGAGCTGGCCTGCGAAGGCGCCGCCATCCTCAGCGGCGGCTCGGAGCGCGAAGCGGAAGCCGCCCGCATGCTCGGCTACCACCTGGGACGCCTCTTCCAGATGATCGACGACCTGCTCGACTGGTCGAGCAACGCCGAGACCCTCGGCAAGCCCGTGGGTCAGGATCTCATGGCCGGCAACCTCACGCTCCCGGTCCTGGTGGCCCTGGATCATGCCGAGATGGGCCCGCGCCTCCGCGCCCTCCTGACCCCGTACCCCCAGGATCTCAGCCAGGACCTCAAGGACTTCCTTTTCCAGCCCGACGTCTACCGCCTCACCCTGGAGCAGGTCGAGGCCGAGGTCGCCCTCACCCGCAAGTGGCTGCACGAGCTGCCCAAGGCCCCGTCGCGCGACGAGCTCGAAAGCTACCTCGACCAGCTCAGCGAGCAGGCCCGCCTGCACGGACCGGCCACCAAATGAGCTTCCAGATGCCTCAAGCCCCCGAGAAGGGCCGCTACGTCCAGGCGATGTTCGACGCCATCGCCACCAATTACGACCGCGTCAACGACCTAATGACCGCCGGCGCGCATCGCCAGTGGAAGCGTCAGGTCGTCGCGCTCGCGGCCCTCGCGCCCGGCGGCAAGGCCCTCGACCTCGCCACCGGCACCGGTGACATCGCCTTCCTGCTGGCCGATCGCGTCGGAGCCCAGGGGGAGATCGTCGGTCTCGACTTCTCGGAGGGCATGCTCGCGATCGCCCGGGATCGCGACCTGGAAGGCCGCCCCATCACCTGGATTCAAGGCGACATGACCGCCCTGGACCTCCCGGACGCCTCCTTCGACGCCGTGACCGTGGGCTATGGGCTGCGCAACGTCACCGACCTCGACCGCGCCCTCTCCGAGATCCACCGCGTCCTCCGCCCCGGCGGCCGCGCCGTCTCCCTCGATCTCGGCAAGCCCCGCTTCCGCCTCATTCGCTGGGGAGCGGACGTCTACTCCTTCCGGGTGGTGCCCCTGATCGGCGGGCTCGTGAGCGGCAACCGCGATGCCTACAAGTACCTCCCCGAGTCCAACCTCAGCTTCGTCGACCAGCGCGAGCTGGCCAAGCGCATGCAGGCCGTCGGCTTCACCGAGGTCCAGGTTCACGACCGCGCCATGGGGGCCATGGCCCTCGTCTCGGCAACCAAGCCCCTTTCCTGATGCCGGCCCGTTCCTGGCGACTCCTGCCCGATGCGGCGGGAGACGCCGCCTGGAACATGGCGCTCGACGAAACCCTCCTCGAATCCCATCGCCAGGGCCTCACGCCCCCGACGCTACGCTTTTACTCCTGGACTCCTCCGGCGCTTTCCCTCGGCTACGCCCAGCCGCTCTCCGACGTGAACCTGGACGCCTGCGCGGCGGCCGGCATCGCCGTGGTCCGTCGCTCGACCGGCGGACGGGCGGTCCTGCACCGGGGGGAGTTCACGTACGCCGTGATCGCCTCCGAGGGCTTCCCGGCGAGCGTCGCGGGAACCTACCGCATGATCACCGAGGTGCTCGCCACGGCGATCGCCCGGCTGGGAGCCCCGACCGCCATCGCCCCGGGAAAGTTGAGCCGCGCGGGCTCCGCGTCCTGCTTCCAGAGCGCCACCCAGGCCGATCTCGTGGCCTTGGGGCGAAAGCTGGTAGGAAGCGCCCAGACCCGCCGGGAAGGCGCCTTCCTGCAGCACGGCGCGGTCATGCTCACCCAGCGCCCTGCGGAAATCCAGGACCTGCTCACCCAGCCGTCGACGGGCGACGACGCCACCTGCCTGGCAGACGTGCTGGGGATGGTTCCCGAGCGCGACAGGATCGCGTCGGCGATCGCCCAGGCCATGGCCGAAACCTGGGGGATCACCCTGGAAGTCGGCGCGCTCACTCCCTGGGAAGCCGCCCGGGCCCGCGAGCGCGCCCCATTTCACCGCTTGGCCTAGCGCCCGCGGCTGTAGCGAAACGTCGCTTTCCCACCGCCTCACCCCAGCCCCGAATCAAAACCCCATCAGGTCGGAGTAGGAGGCCCGGATGGCGTCCGCGTCCGTGAGCCCGAACGTCGTCATGAGCGCCTCCATGCGATCCCAGTCGCTGCAGGAGTCGCCCTCGGAGAACACTTCGAACTCCAGGAAGGTGCCGAGACCCTCGACCTCGTCCAGGTGAATCCGGCAGTCCTGCCAGAGGTAGAGCCGACGGCGCTTGGAGACGACGCCACGAAGCCCCAGGGCGTCCGTGAGGACGGCCTTTAGCCCGTCGGCATCCGTGACCTCGGTGATCCGGAAGGCGCTCATGCGCTGGGCTGCTTCCTCCGGGCGGTCGTAGGCAATGAGCTGGGACGGACAACCCTCGATTTCCCGCAGCTTGAGGCGGCCGTGAGGCGCATGAAAGTAAGTGTCCGTCTGGATCAAGAGCCCTGAATCCTGGGCTCCGAGCCGCTGAAGGGCGGCTTGGACGCGGGAAGGGTCGGGACAACGGGCTTTGAGTTCGAGGTTCCGGCGGAGATTTCCACCGACGGGCGATGCGGACATGGCCCCTCCTTTCGAGATTAAAGTTGATTTAACCTTACCACAACCAAGTTCCGGCTGATTAACGGCCATAGTAAAGCCAGGACCCATGCTCGGGTCGATCTTTTTGCGGAAAGGCGGAGAACCATGCGTAACGAGGCTGCAGAAAAGCCCCTTGCCGGGAGGTCTTCCGCCATGGTCCGGCTCGGTTTGCTGGCCGTCCTGGCCTTCGGGCTCTTGGGTTGCGGCTCGGCCCCGACGGCGACCCAGCCCAAGAAAGCTCCGCCCACTCCGGTCTACAACCGGGTGGAAGAGCCGGCAGGGGCGTCCAACGACATCATGAAGAACCCCTTCGTGAGCTGGGTGAAGCGCACCTACCCGCGCGAAGCGGCCAACATCATCAACCATTACCTTTCGACCTACGGCATGGGCAGCAACGATCCCGCCACCGAGATCGAGCGTGCGAAGCTGCGCATGCAGGTCCTGGACACGGTGGTCGCGGAGCTGGAAAAGAACCTCAAGCCGAACATGCCCAAGGGCATCACCGTGACGCGCATTGGCAAGACCTTGCGCTGCAGCGGCATCGTGGACTACCAGGGGCATAACATCGCGGTGAGCTTCGACTTCGCGGTCTACCTGGATCGCGAGGGGATGGTCTGGATCGACCAGCCCGATGAGAGCGTGAAGGGCGAGGTTTCGGGCTTCGATCCGCTGGCGCGGCTTTTCGGCGGGGATATCCGCAAGAAGACCCGCGAGGAGATCGTCAAGCAGCTGAACGTGGAAGGGCCGAAGAACGCGGCCAAGACCCCGGGACTCAGCTACGTGGGAGCGGGCGTCTTCAAGCTCAACACGGGCTTCGCCTTCGTCTCGATGCCGGGCTAGCGAGCAAAATCTCCGCCAATTCGAGTCCGCCCCTCCGATGTCCTCGGAGGGGCTCCTTGCTAGGGTGAGGGGGGATTCGGAGGGAGGATGAGATGACCAAGACGCTTTCGCTCGATGAGCTGCATGAGCACCTCAAGGAATTCTCGGTGGCGATGCTGACCACGGTCACGCGGGACGGCTACTTGCATGCCCGCCCGATGATGACGCAGGAGCGCGAGCCGGATGCGGATCTCTGGTTCGTGAGCGCGCTGCACTCGGACAAGGTGGAGGAGATGCGGGCGAACCCCAAGGCGGGAGTGATCTACTTCCGGGATCGGGACAACGCCTACGTCTCGCTGACCGGCGACGTCGAGGTGGTCCAGGACAAGGACTTCCTAAAGCAGCACTGGAAGGAGAGCTGGCGCGTCTGGTTCCCGGAAGGGCCGGAGCAGTCGGATCTCTGCATGATCAAGGTGACGGCGCGCGAGGCGGAGTACTGGGAGCCGAAGGGCGGTCGGCTGCGGGTCATGTTCGACGTGGCGCGCGGGGCGGTCACGGGTCAACGCCCCGAGATCGCGCCTCCGGTGAAGGGGCAGATCCGCTAGCGGGAATCGGAGCGCGATCCCAGCTGCTTGAGCTGGAACATGGTCCGGGTGAGGCCGACACCCAGCCCGACGGAGCGGATGTCGCGCACGTCGAGGACTCCCAGGTTGATGAACTGGTCGAGCAGCTGGTGGGTGAGCTCTCCGGCGGCGATGAGCTCATCGAGGCGCCGGGAGGGGACTTCCCGGTTCACGACGTCGCGCGCGGCGCGCATCTGGTCGAGCGTCTCCTGCATCTGCTGCATCTCGCGCTCGCGCAGGACCTTGGCGATGGGGCTCCAGATATCGGCCTCGGCCTCGTAGTACTCCCGCCGCTCCCCGGGGGTGGTGCACTTGTGGACCACCCCCCAGCGCTCCAGGTCGTTGATGACCATCGAGACCAGGCCCGCGCTGATGCCGAGGCCTTCGCGGATCTCCTGCGCCGACATGGGCCGATCGCTGAGGTAGAGGTAAGCCCAGACCATGCCCATGACCCGCTTGAAGCCCCAGACTTCCATCATGGCCCCGATGGCCTCGCAGGCCCGGTAGATGGCGGCGTCGGTCGCAGCAGCCATGTCAGGACGGATTCAGGACGCGGCCCCGCTCGAAGATCCGGTGCTCGATGAAGATCGTGAGCAGCTCATGGTCGATGTGCTGGTCGCGAGCTTCGAAGCGCAGGATATCCAGGGCCTTGGCGAGTGGGACGGCTTTCTTGTAGGGGCGATCGCTCGCCGTGAGGGCATCGTAGATGTCGGCGATCGCCATCATCTTCGACTGGACCGGAATCGCCGGCCCAGGCAAACGGTTGGGATACCCCTTCCCGTTCAGCTTCTCGTGATGCATGTAGGCAATCTCGGGCACCTTCGCCAGATCCCGGGTCCAGGGAATCTGGGCGAGGAACCGGAAGGTATGCGTGACGTGGCTCTCGATCTCCAGCCGCTCGTCCTCGTCCAGGCTGCCACGGCGCACCGAGAGCTGCTTCACCTCCGACGGCGTCAACAGGTTGCAGGTATGCCCGTCGATATCCCGGTAGCTGCGCTGCGCGATCTCGAGCAGTTGCAGGAAGCTTCCCTCCTCGAGGACCGTCGGCTCGTTCGCGGACAGGATGGTGGTCCAGGCGTCGTCGATGGCCTCCAGCTCGGCGCGCAGGTCCGCATCGAAGATCCCCAGAGACTCGAGGTAACGCTCCCGCCCATGCTCCAGCAGGAAGCTCAATTTCTTGCCCGTGAACTCGGCTTCCAGCGCCTTCTTGACGAAGTCGAAGCGGGCCTTGATCAGCTCCTGCGCATGGGGGTAGAGCTTCTTGGCCTTCACCAGGACCTGCTCGCGCACGCCGACCTTCCCGAGGTCGTGCAGCAGGCATGCGTAGCGCAGCTCCCGGATCTGCTCGCGGCTGAAGCGCAGCTCCCGGAACGGGCCCGCGTCGAGGCGGTCGACCTCCTCCGCGAGCGCCACCGCCAGGCTGGCGACCCGGGCGGAGTGGCCCGAGGTGGTCGGATCGCGCGACTCGATCGCGGTGACCGACGCGTTCACGAAGCCCTCGAAGAGGCCCTCGATGCTCTGGTAGAGGATGTTGTTCTCGATCGAGACGGCCGCCTGGCTCGCCAGGGAGCTGGCCAGCTCTTCCGACATCGCGTCGAACGGAACGACTCCGCTCGTGGCGAGCCGCGCATCCGTCAAACGCAGATCTCGGCGGCGCTTGCGGTTGATGAGCTGCAGCACGGCGATGGTCTCGTCGTTGCGGTTCTTCATCGGGATGGTGAGCACCGAGCGAGTCCGGTAGCCGGTCCTCCGGTCGAAAGATTGGTCGAAACCGTATTCCGCATCCCGGGGAATCTCGTAGACGTCCGGAAGGTTCAGCGCCTGGCCCGTGAGGGCCACGTAGCCCACCAGGCTCGACGTCCGGATGGGCAGCGTGATCTCCGTGAACTCGAAGGGGACCGAGTCGTTCTGGGTCAGCTTGAAGCGCAGGCGCTTATCCTGGTCTGGCGTGGTCTCGACCAGGAAGAGGCTGCCGGCATCGGAGTTGGTGATCTCCCGGCTCTTGGAGAGGATCAGCTCCAGCAGGCGCTCCGGCTCGCGCTCCGAGGAGAGGGCGATACCGATCCGGTTGAGCTCCTGGAGCTTGATGGCATAGTCCTTGATCTCGGCCCGCGAGCGTTCGTTCTCCATCTGACCGAGGATGAAGAGGAAGGCGTTGTTGACGAACTTGGTGAACGCCTGACCGTGATAGGGCTCGCGCAGAAAGCCCCAGAGCAGGTCGTCCGGGACATGCGGCGGATCCTCACCCTCGGGGTAGGAGCAGACGAAGACCCCGTCCGGCCCCCAGTCCTCCTGGAGGCGATGAAGGTCATTGGGAGTATGCTGCTGGATCAAGTGTCGATCGAGCAGGAGGATCTTCGGGCCATAGCTCGCATCCTCGCTGATTTCGCCCAGGTGGTCGATGACCCGCCAGGTGATACCCCGCTCCTCGAGCGAGCGCAGGATATCGAGGTTGAGGTTGGCGCTGGACGTATAGAGGAGGTGCTGAACGGTGTCTTTCATCAAAGGCCTTATACCCTAAAGGGCAATCCGATTCTTCAGGAGCCGAACCGTCGGCCCGCGCTAATCCAGGCGGTAGTGAAGGGTGATCTCCCCCCACTGGGTGACGGGCTCGATCTCATCCGGCAGGGGCGCGAACTTCCACTGCTTGAGCGCCTCCATGGCCCGGCGATCCAGCTCCGGGGTCCCCGAGAGCTTGACCACCTCCACCCGGCTCACGCCGCCGCGGGGGCTGACCCAGACCCGGAGGGTGACGTCGGCCTCGATTCCCTGGCGCTTGGCGAAGGACGGGTACTCGGGATGGACCTTCGTGAGGATGCCGCGCTTGCCCAGCTCTCCGCGCATGCCGCTCCCGGAGTTGACCGAGCCTTCCTGCAAGGGGCCACCGGATTCCGGGGCCTTGCCGGTGCCGACCACCGAGCTGAGGTCGCTCGACGCCAGCTCGCCGAGGCGCTTGGCTTCCTTTTCCTGACGATCCTTGAGGCGCTCCTCGAGGAGGGCGTCGAGGTCGGGCTTGGGCTCCGTCTTGGCCGGAGTCTTGACCTTGGGGGCCTGCGTGACGGCCGCCTTCGTCGGAGTGTCGATGCGCTCGCGCGGCGCCGGGGCCTCCGGCTTGGGGACGGCCTGACTCTGGGGACGCGGCTTGCCGGGGGCGGGGCGATCGCTCTCGCCGGCACCGGGCGCCGTCCAGGGCAGGTCGACCAGTTCCACGGGCTCGCTGATGGGCTCCTCGACCGTCGTCTGCCAGGTGAAGATGCCCACGAGCAAGAGGAGGGCGTGAAGGGCCACGGAGGCCGTCAGGCTAATCGGGCGTTCGGACATCTAGAACTCCACCGTCGCCCCGATGAGCGCGAGGCCGAAGGGGGCGTAGTAATTGGGGCTCGGCGGACGCACCGCGAGCGGCAGGTCCTGAAGCTTGGCGTAGAGGCCGATGCGCTCGTTGAGGCGGTAGTTCAACCCGGCGTTGGCGAGGATCTGCCAGCCCGAGCTCGCGGAAACGGCCTGGGCGGCGCCGAGCTGGTCGAGGGCGATCGCCGCCCCCGCCTCCATGGTCAGCCGATCCGGGATCAGCGTCCGCTGGTGGACCGCTCCGGCTTCCTGCACCACCAGGCCCAGCGGCTGCGCCGACCGGATCCGGTAATGGAAGCGCTGCGAACCCGTCATGCCGATCTGGTAGCGGGCCGAGAACTGCGCGTTCCAGACGTCCTGGGCCGCGCCCAGGGCCGTGTTCACGGGTCTCCAGAGGCCGTCCTGGTTGCCATCCTCCCAGAAGATGAACCGATCGATCTGCTGGTAACCCAGCTCGGCCGTGGCGTACCAGAGGTCGTTGAGGCGATGGGACCCGCTGAGGCTCGCGATGATCGTCGAGCGCTGCGGCAAGAGGCCGCCATTGCCCTCCGACAACCGGCGCGAGAGGTAGAGGCTCTCGAATCCCGGCATCTCACTGCCGCTGGTGAGGCCGACGCTGATCTCCGTCGGGTCGTCGGGACGATAGCTCAAACGCGCCAAGGGGTCCAGGACGGGCATCCCCACGAAGAGACCTCCCCCCAGGCCGGCCTCCACGCTCCACTTGGGGTTCAGAGTCCAGTGATCGAAGGCCCGGAGGTATACCGTCGGATCCGAGCGGCGCTCCGTCTCGCGATGGCCGAGCGAAGCCGAGAGCTCCGAGACGTGATCCGGGTGAATCTGGGGCTTCCAGAGCGCTCCGGCCACGACGGCGCGGGTCCAGGTATCCCCGTCCGGCGCGCGGCCGTTCCCGGTGGTGGCTGGCACGACGACCCGACCGAACTCGAGCGAGCCCTCGGTCAACAAGTCATCACGTTGCCAGTTGCCCCCCAGGTCCATGCTTTGGATCATGAGGCGCTCGCCGGGCGCGCGGTCTTCCTGGTAGTGGCGGACGCCCAGGCCCGCCGTGGCGAGGTTCCAGGTCGCGTCGATCCCGAGGCGCGCGCGCATCCAGGGCATGGCCGAATCGATGGCGAGCTGGCTCTCGGTCACGGCTCCCGCGATCTCGCGGCCATGGAAGAGGCCCAGTTCGTAGAGGCCGCCCAGGCCGAGCTGAAGCTCGGTCCAGTCCTTCCGCGGCAAAGGCATGCTCTCCGGCGGGGGAGTCAGGTTGGGCAAGAGGTTCTCGATCGCCAGCTCGAGCGCGCCGGGAGCCTTGGCGCTGGGCGCCGCCGGCAACTCGGAGAGGGGAGCCTTGGGGTCGAGCGGGGTCACCTTGACTCCGCCCTTCAGGGGAGCCGCCGTCTCGTCCTCGCCCCGGATGATGACCGAAGGCAGGTCCACCGGAAGCTTGTCCACCGACTTTTCGGCAGCGCGCGGCTCGGCCTGCGTCTTGGCGGGCGCTTTCGGAGAAATCGGTTTGTCCGCCTCGGCCGCGCCTTGCGCCCACGCCGGAAGTCCGGGTACGACCAGAAGCGACAGGGAAAGGCCGAGCGCCGCGCTCAGGCGATGCGCGATCCTCATGGCCGCCTCCCGTTGACGTTCTTGGCAATCCAGTCCAGGCGCGCCTTGGCCTCCCGCTTCTCGGTGGCGGGAAGCCCCGCGGCGGCGATGAGCTTTTCGTACACCTTCTCGGCCTCCTTCCACCGGCGCAACTGCTCGAGGGCTTCACCCTGCTTGAGCCAGGCGAGCGCTTGCCACTCCAGCCCCGCTTCGGGAGAAACGCTGAGCGACTGCAGCTCCTTGACGGCATCCTCGTAACGCTTGGAGGCCACCATGGTATACCCCAGCCAGTAGCGCGCCTGCACCGCCGGTCCCGAGCCCTTCTCGCTGAGTCGCTCGGCCTGACGGTAGGCATGAGCGGCCTCGGAGTGCTGCCCGTGCTTGAGGCGAAGCTGCCCGATCCGCATCCAGGCGGCTCGCGCCAGGGGGGTATCCGCGGCGAAACGCTTGGCGATCAGCTCGTAGGTCGTCAGCGCCGTCTTCTCCTGACCCGCCTTCAGATAGGCCTGGGCCAGGTTCACCTGGGCCTTAGAGGCCAACGCATGACCGGGATGACGCTTGGCCAGGTCATCCCACGCCGCCTTGGCTTCGTCCAAGTTGCCGCGATCGGCCTGCGCTTCTCCCAGCTCGTAAAGCCACGAGGGCTGCTGGGGACCGGGCTCCGCAGCGATCGTCTTGAGGAGCGCCAGGGCCCCATTGAGGTCCCCGCCGGCCTTGCGCGCCTTGTAAAGCAGGTAACGCTGTTCGAGGGTGGGCGTGGGGATCGCCTCCAGCGCCAGCAAGGCATCCTTGGGCTGCCCCTTGTCGAGGAAGGCCTGGCCGACCTTGCCCAGGATATCTCCGCTCCAGAGGGAGCCGGAGGCCTCTTCCGAGGCGATCTGGCGGGCCTCCGACAGGTTGCCGCGAGCGAGTTCGGCCTGCGCCAGGGGCTGCAGGATCTGCGCCCGAACCTCGGCCGATCCCGAGGCATCCTTCAAGAGGGCCCGGTAGGTGGCGATGGCCTGGTCGAGGTCCCCCCCGTTGAAGCTGGCAGCGCCGATCCGCGAGCGGGCGTCCAGAAGGGCTTCCGGGGTGGCGTTGGGATCGCTCAGGACTCCCTGGAAGGCGCTGACCGCCGCCTCGAACTTGCCGAGCCGGAAGAGCGCTTGACCCAGCGTCGAGCGTGCTGAGGCCGATCGCGCGTGCTTGGGGTGCTGGGCCAGAAAATCCTCGAGCCCGATGACGGCCTCTTCCAGGCGTCCGATGCGGTAAGCAGCGTACGTGACCTGGAACCGGGCCTCGGCGGCTTGCTCGGCATCCGGACTCAGCTTCAGGAGCTGGCTGAAGGCGCTCTGCGCCCCAGACCAGTCATGGGCATTGGCGGAGAGCACACCCAGACGATAAAGCGCGTCCTGCTTGAGGGTCACGACCTCGGTGCTGGAGTTCACGAGCAGCGAGGCGGCACGCTTGAAGCCCGCGCGGGCCACGTCCCATTTCTCCTGTCGGTACGCGCACCAGGCCGCCCCGTAGGCCGCCGAACCAGCCCGCGCCGATTTGGGGTAACGCTGGAGGAAGGCCTCGTAGGTGTCGCGCGCCTCCTCTATGCTGCCCGAGCGGTAGAGGGCTTCCGCCATCCAGAAGGTGGCTTCCTCCCCGTATCGGGGGCTGCCCGCGACCTGCGCGAGGTAGCCGACGGCGGCGGTGTAGTCCCCGGCGCGCACATGGGCCAGGCCGAGCCGGAAGGTGACCGAGTCCCCCTTCGCGTCGAGGAAACCGAGATCGGCGACTTCCTTGGCAAGCGACGCATAGGCCGAGATGGCGGCGTCGAACTGCTTGAGCGCCAGCAGGCACTCCGCGGCAATCCAGCGCGCGGGCCCCTCGAAGCGGCCGCCCGGGTACTTCTCGGTGAGGGCCTTCGCCAGGCGCAGCGCCTCGGCATGCTGGCCACGATTGAAGCTCAGACGGGCACCCTGGTAGATTGCGGCTTCGGCCCAGGGGTTTCGGGCCTCTGCGGCGGGCGCGGCAGCCGGAAGGACGGCAGCCTGGGCGTACCACTTGGCGGCCTCGTCGAGTTTGCCGGCTTCCTCGCGAATCCGACCGAGCGCATAGAGGGCCGCGGGACGCGTCGGGCTCTTGGGGTTCGATGCGAGCCAGGCCTCGAGGTCCTTGGAGGCGCGAGTCGCGTCTCCGGCTTGCCAGCGAGCGTAAGCCAGGCCGTAGGCGGCTTCGTCGCTGAACTTGGTGCCGGCGGGAACCTGGGAGTAGGCGACGATCGCCATCTTCCAGTTCCCCCCTTGGGCGTAGCCCTCGCCGGCCAGGTACTCGGCCCGCGCCTTCAGGTCGCCCGTGAAGATCTCCTTGGGGAAGCCCCGGAGGACGTCGGAAGCCAGCAGGGGCTTGCCGAGCTTGACGTACTGGTTGGCGAGCGCCGTTCGGGCTGCCGTGGCATGCGCGCTTCCTGGGTAGAGGCGCAGGGCCTCCTTCCAGCTCCAGATGGCCCGAGCGGGGTTCTCCAGCTTGTCGTAGGCCCAGCCGAGCGCATACGCGGCATGCTCGCGGCGCTTGGGCGTGAGGCCCCGGTCGGCCAGCTCGCGGTACGGGTCGATGGATTCGAAGATCTTGCCCTGGGCGAAAAGCAGGTCGGCGTAGGTCTGGCGGACGTCGTCGCGCTGCTCGCCGGTGAGTTCGGGGATGAGGCGCTTGAGGACGTCGAGGCCTTCGGGGATACGGTTCTCGGCGATCAGGAGGCGCGACAATTCGAGGCGGGCCTTGGGGTAATAGAGGCTGCGCGGATAGACCTTGGCCAGGGCGGCTTCGGCGCCATCGGGGTTGCCGAGACGGCGTTCGACGAAGCCGAGCCAGTAGCGGGCGGCTTGGAGGTCGTCCCCCTTCAGGGAGGAAAGATGGGTGGCGAGCTCCAGGCGCGCGACCGAGTAGGCGCGGGCGTCGATGAGCTGCTCGATGCGCCGCCAGGACAGCTCCGCGGCGAGGACGGGCGTGGCGGGGACGGTCCAGAGGGCGAAGGAAAGCGCCAAGGACAAGGATAGGAATTTCGGAAGTTTCTCAGGGGTGGTAAACAACGGGCCCATCCTCGTTTTGCGGTTCGGGGGGGCGCCAATACAGGCAGCCTCATTATACGGGGGGCCGGGACAGGCTGTAAAGGCAAGAGGCCCGGCCAATGGCCGGGCCTCCCACGCTTCAGTGCATCCGGGAAGTCGAGGAATCGACGCGCCGGACGCGCCGCCGATCTTACTTGATCGAGATCTTGGCGCCAGCGGCTTCGAGCTTGGCCTTGATCGCTTCGGCGTCTTCCTTCTTGGTCTTCTCCTTGATGGCCTTGGGGGCGCCATCAACGAGGTCCTTGGCTTCCTTGAGGCCGAGGCCGGTGACTTCGCGGACGACCTTGAGGACTTCGATCTTCTTGTCGCCAGCCGACTCGAGGATGACGTCGAACTCGGTCTTCTCCTCGGCAGCGGCAGCGCCGGCGCCGGCGGCGGGGGCCATCATCATGGCGCCCATGGCGGGAGCGGCGGAAACGCCGAAGGCCTCTTCGATAGCCTTGACGAGCTCGCTCACTTCGAGGAGCGACTTCTCCTTGATGGCATCGACGATCTGATCGTTGGTCAACGTAGCCATTGATTCAATCTCCTTTTAAAAACCGGCGGGGCCGGTCAAATGATGTTGCAGACAAATCCCAAGGCCGGAGGCCGGGACGTGGCGCTAGGCGCCTTCCTTTTGACGGCGAACCGCGTCGAGCGCGTACACCAGGTTCCTGGAGACGGCCGAGAGGACGGAAGCCAGG
>JAKFCT010000012.1:0-2304 GCA_036676495.1 Candidatus Sericytochromatia bacterium | reverse complement strand
TCGTCCTTGCCGACGACGGTGATGGGGAAGGTATCACCCAGCCAGGAGGCGATCGCGCCGTCGCCGTCGCGGATTCCGCCTAGCTCGGCGCCCTCGGCACTCAGCTCGAGGGTGCGGACTTCCTGGAACATGGCCATGGATGTGCTGGTGACGCCGTCGACCTTGACTTTCAGCTGTCCCGAGCCGGCGCCCGTGGGGATGGTGGCGGTGATCGCTCCGCCTGCGCGGGTTCCGACGGCTTCGACTCCGGAGGGGAAGATGACGACGGGGGCGGTCTCTCCGCGCGCGAGGTTGTCGCCGGTGATCGTGAGGGTCTGGCCGGGCGTGCCGTGACCGACGCCCATGCCGGTGATCATGGGGGCGAAGAGGGCATCGAGCGTGATGGGAACGGGCGTGGTCTTGCCCCAGGTCACGGTGACGTTGGCGGCGGTGTTCTCGGCGATGGCCACGCCATCCTTGTCGTAGGCGGTGACCGTGGCCTTGTAGCCGGCTCCCTCGGGCAGGTGCAACGTGGTGGAGGCGATCTCCTCACCCCCCTGGCGCGCGAGCACCTGCTCGATGGGATCGAAGCCCAGGATCGTGGGGTTCTCAAGCGTGAAGATGATTTTCTCGGTGCTGATCGGGATTACCTGGGCCGTGAAGCCGGGCAGGCTGCGCTCGGGCCAGCGGACGGCGAAGCGCAGGGTGCCCATGCGAGGAGCCTTGGCGTCGCTCGGCGTGAGGCCCGGCGTGGTTCCGTTGGGGCTCTGGGCGCTGGGACCCGTCGCATGCGGCAGGTTGAGGGGAAGCTGGCAGCCCACCAGGGTGAAGGCGAGGCCAAGGGCGATGAGGTTGAAATGACGCATGGCTCGACTCCTACTGGATGATGAAGCTGAGATCGCCCTGCCGCTTCACGGGGATCGGCAGCTCCAGGCTCTTGCTGGGGTCGGCGACGGGGATGAGCTTGACCCTGGGCGAGCCGTCGCCGGCGCCCGGCTTGACCCGGACGAGGCCCGTCTCGGAGATGGTCAGATCGCCGTGCAGCGACTCGAACCAGAAGGGGATCTCGCGGATCGCGTCGTCGTCCAGGACCACCTTGGCCTGCAGCTGGACCCAGTCGGGGACCGTGCTGCGCTGGGCCTCCGGGACGGTCAGGTCCACGGGGTTGAGTGGGGAGAGGGGATTGGGCAGGACCTGGACGCTCTTGATGCTGCGCAGGATCTCGACGGAAAGCGGCGCCGAGCTCAGGGAGCCCGAGACGGCGGCGATCGCCAAGCGGCCGTCCAGGGTGGGCTTGAGGATGCCGTTGGCGAAGCCGGCGCCCTCGTTGCCGATGGTGCTCCAGGTGACGGTGGGCGACGGGATCAGCCGGCCCTCGGTGTCGAAGGCCCGCACGTGGTAGCTGCGGCTGGCTCCGACCGCCAGCACGTCGGTGGTCGGAGGGGCGGCGAAGGGATCGCTGGTCCTGTTCTTCTGGTACTCGGGGAAGAGGTCGAGTCGCCGCAGCACCCGGAAGTCCTTGGTGACGGACTCGAGTCCGCTCACCGAGACGCGGATGGTTCCCGAGACCGAGCCCAGCGGGACCATGGCCTTGATCTCGGTGTCGGTGGCCGAGACGATCTGTGCCGAGACGCCGTTGAGGAGGACGTCGGGCCGCTTGCCCGACTTGATGCCGAAGTGGTCACCCTTCACCGTGACGACCGAGCCGGGCGCTCCGTGATCCGGCGAGAGGCTGGTGACGACGGGCGTGTGCATGTTGAGCTCGAGGTTCGGAGGCGTCAGGGTTTGGCCCGAGACGACGGTGATGCCCTGCAGGATGGCGCGGCCCAGGTTCTGGTGGTCGGCGACGAGCGAGAAGCGGCCCTCTGGCACGTTCGAGAGGGTGAAGTTGCCGTTTTCGTCGGTCTTGGCGACGTAGGAGGTGCCGGGGATGAAGACGTCGATATTAAGTAGATCGGTGACGGCGGGATCGGCGGGGATGACCTTGCCCGTGATGTTGCCCGTGGGGGCGAGGCGCAGGGTGAAGGGTTCGGTGGAGGCCGCGGCTCCCAGCTTGATGGCCTTGACGTTGTCTCGCTGGATGGCTTCCAGGGTGAGGACCTGGTCCTCCGAGGTGTTGAAGGCGAAGGTGCCGTCTGGCTTGGTCTTGGTTTCGAAGCCGCCGCTTTGGATGCGGTAGAGCCCCGAGCCGTTGCTGATCAGGTTTCCGGCGTTGTTGCTGATGAGGCCGCCTGCATTGTTGCTGATCAGGCTGCCTGCGTTGTTGCTGAGAAGCGTGCCGCGCACCACCACGCCGCCGGCGGGCGCCCCCGTCATGTCGAGGAC
>JAKFCT010000011.1:0-35545 GCA_036676495.1 Candidatus Sericytochromatia bacterium | reverse complement strand
CGCAACAGCCGCGTTCACTAGCCTCTCGTTGCTACAGGACAGCTACGCTGCCTTTCGCAACAGCCGCGTTCACTAGCCTCTCGTTGCTACAGGACAGCTACGCTGCCTTTCGCAACAGCCGCGGGCGCTAGAGGATAAAGGTGGTGCGGGCCTCCGCGCCCGTGCAGGCCATAAAAAGCGACCGGGGTCGGGCAATTGCCCGACCCCGGTTTGATTAGCGTCCGCTGCTGTAACGACGATCGCTTCGCGTCGTGAGCTTAGAGGGCGTCGCGAACGAGCGGCATGGTCATGCAGCGCGCGCCGCCCCGGGCCCGCGACAGCTCCATGCCGGGAATGAGGATGGCCACCTTCTGAGTGCCGTCCAGGCGGTATGCCGAGGGCTTGCTGAGGAGTTCGTCGGCATGGACCACGGCATAGCCGTGGGCCGCGAGCTCTTCGGCCGTGCGCAGGTTGCGCTCGTAAATGGCGATGACGCCCGGAGCCAGGGCGAAGGCGTTGGCGCCGTCCGTCCATTGCTCGCGCTGCTGGGAGATGCGATCGCCCTTGCCGCCGCAGCAGAGGGGCTCCAGGTCGATGCCTTCGTCCTTCAGCGCGGAGAGCAGGCTCTCCTTGTAGGTGCTGCGGATCTGGCCGCCGCGCAGGTCCTTCTTGACCACCGGCAGCAGCTCGACGCCATCCGGCATGAACATCGGAGGATACGCCAGGCATTCGTTGGGGCTGATCTGGGTGAAGACCGTGTCCAGGTGCATGGCGGCGCGCTGGCGCGGCATGAGCACCATCAGGATGGTCTCGATCGACGTGCGGTCCTTGATGGCCTGGGCCAAGAGCTCCACGGCCGATTCCGTGGTCCGCTCGGAGACGCCGATGGCCAGGACCTTGTCGCTGAAGACCAGGATGTCGCCGCCCTCGATGCTGGGCAGGTTCTGCCGGCGGCGCTGCGCCGGGATGCTCAGGTCGTCGAAGTAGAAGCGATCCCGCTCCTTCAGCCGCAGGCGCGGGTGGTAGGCATAGGCGTACTTCATGATGAGCGGCTCGCGGCGGCGCGCCGTGCGGGCCATCGACCCGAGCAGCGCCCCATCGCCCATGACGACCAGCGGATCGCGCATGAAGAGCAAGTTGGGCAGCGGATTCAGCAGGAACGGCACCTTCGGGTTGGGATGCTGCTCCACCTGGTGAAGCGGCAACTCCAGACCGCCGATGGCCGCCTGGGCGAGCTGCTTGGCATCCAGCGAACCGAGATACTCGACCGTTTCGAAGTTGAGCTGCTCGAGGTAGCTCAGCACGTCGACGAAGGAGGCGCGGACTTCGGAGTTCGCCAGGCTCTCCGCCAGAACGTCCTGGATGTCGAGCACCTCGTCGGCAACCAGGTTCAGCACCTGGCGATACTTGTCGTGCTCTTCCCGGGCGCGATCCCCGAAGAGGATGTCGTCGAAGAGCAGCTCATCCATGAGGGAGGGGACCATGCGGTCCACCTCCGCTCCCGGGTGGTGAATCATCACGGTACGGATGCGCCCAATCTCCGAGCGTACGGAAAGATCGATCGTGCGCGTCGGAGTTGGGCTGAGGTTGGCCAGCGGGGCGGGATCGACTTTCAATTCGATCTCCGTCGACGGGCGCTCTTCGAACATGGTCACACTCCTGGTCGTCCATTGCTATAGGGCGATAACGTGCTTTGGAAAAGGCCAAAGGGCCGTGATCACTGTTGACCATCATAACAGAGGCCCCTTTTGCGTCAAGGAAAGCGGCTTTCAGGGCACTTCAGCCCTACACTCGGGCTGGCTTCCTGGTCAAATCTCGCCTGGCGGGCTATCATGGCCGTATCGTGGTACGTGGAATGCTGGAAGAGGAAATGCCCGTGATCGCTTCGCGTCGATTGGTGCTAGCCGCTGCCCTCTTGGCTTTTCTGGGTGCTCCCGCCGGAGCGCAGGTGGAATTGCCGGCTCCTCCGGTGGAGCCCCCCGCGAACGAACAGCAGGTCCCGGCCAACCGGGTGCGCGTCGCGAGCGATCCGCGCATCGAGTTGATGAGCCTTCTCATCAGCCGGACCCGCCAGGGCAAGCTGCAGCAGGACGACACGGCGATCGCCTACCGTTCCGCCGCCGGCACGGCCTTCAAGGCCTTCGACTCCCATGCCGCCGTCAAGCTCCTCGAAGAGTTGCAGGCCCAAGGCTTCGTCGGCACCCATCCCTACCGCTTCGCGCTGCTGCTCACGGCGCCGGGCATGACCCTCGACGCCCCCCTTCCCCCCGATCTCGCCGCGCAGTCCGAAAAGCTCACGGCGCTGGCCGTGGCCATGCGCGCCTATGCCGCCGAAAGCCGGTTCATGGACTTCTACGGAAGTCATGGCGCGCTCTGGGCGAGCCTCTCCAAGAAGCTCACCTCGCTGCTTCAGGTCGATGACGTCGCCGGCCGGGTCGAAGACTTCTACGGCACCCGCTGGGACCGCTTTACCATCGTGCCTGCCCCCCTGCTTTCCAGGACCTCCGTCGGCCTGCCCGTCACCCGCGCCGACGGAAGCCGGGAAGTCGTCGCCATCGTCGGCCCGCTGGGCGCCACCCCTCAGCAGGAGCCGGACTTCTTCCAGCCCCAGGGACTCTTCCTCTCCATCGAAGCCGCCATCGGCCAGGTCGTGGTCCCGGCCCTCACGGCCAAGTTCGAGCGGGACGTCACCGATACCCAGGTGCTCTTCTCCCCGCTCTCCGATCGCCTCAGCTCGCGCGGCGTCACCACGTGGTCGCAGGCCATCGACGATCACGTCCTGCGAGCCGTCGGCGCGCGCATGCTCCAGGCCCGCGGCAAGGTGCGCGAAGCTCAGATGGAGCTGACCCAGCACGAGCGTCAGGGCTACTGGTACGTCCGCAAGTTCTTCGACCTCTTGGCGGCTTACCAGGGCGATCGCAAGGCCTACCCGACCCTCGAGAGCTACTACCCCCGCATGATGGCCACGTTGAGCTTCTGGAAGGATGCCGCCGAGCACCAGCGCATCGAGACCCTCGCCAAGCGCTTCATGGGTCCCATCGCTGCCGCCACCGAGGAGCGCTATCTTCAGAAGACCGTGCTCGTCCGCCCTGAGCCCAAAGACCCCGAGCTCAAGCGCCAGGCGGACGCGTTCACCAAGAACATGGTGGCGCGCTACCGGGAGCGCTACGGCATCACCCTGCCGGTGATGACCTCCCTGCAAGCCTCGGCCGTGGACCCGGCCCAAACGGTTTTCCTGATCTACGGGACGCCGGATTCCAACGCCTATCTCAAGGCCTTGCTCAAGTACCTCCCCATCAAGGTCTCGAAAGGGGATCTTCACCTGGGAGCCCGTCAGTACCACGGAGCCGACCTCCGGCTGGTGACGGCCATCCCCAACCCCTACAACCCCACCCTGCCGTTCCGGATCGTCACGGGCTCCACCGACGAGGTCGTGATGTCGGACCTCGCCATGCCCCATACCCAATCGGATTTCGCGCTCTACAAGGGAGGGAAGCTCTTCCAGCAAGGCGACTTCGTCTTCGACGAGAAGGGCGCCTGGCGGGTTCCTTAGAAACTGCCAGCGGCGAGCCGCCCCATGCTCCTCTAGCGCCGGACGATGCTCCGGCGCCTTTTTTATTGCCGATTAAGGCAAGTTTAAAGGACGATTTCCCGATAACCTTTTGACAACCTTCTGGCTCGGGACATGCTCACCCTCGGTGAGCCTTGGGAGGATCGGACATTGGCGTCGAAGTTCAAGTCACTGGCAGCCTTGCTCGCGGGAGCCGTCACCCTCACCGGTTGTGGCATGTTGAGCCCGATCGGACTGGGCCAGGCCTCGGACGGATCCCTTGGCGCCCAGGGGCGCAGGGGGCAGGTCGATACGCCGGATTGGGCCAAGCACGCGGTCTTCTACCAGATCTTCCCCGAGCGCTTCCATAACGGCAACCGCGCCAACGATCCCAAGGGGGCCGTCGCCTGGGGCAGCAAGCCGACCTACGACAACTTCATGGGCGGAGACCTGGACGGCGTCCTTCAGAAGATGCCTTACCTGAAGGAGCTCGGCGTCACCGCCATCTATTTCAACCCGCTCTTCAAGGCCTCCTCCAACCACAAGTACAATACCGCCGACTACATGCAGATCGATCCCTCCTTCGGCGATCTCGCGACCTTCAAGCGCGTCCTGGCCACCGCCCATCAGAACGGCATCAAGGTGATCCTCGACGGCGTCTTCAATCACACCGGCGACGACCACTGGGCCTTCGAGGACGCCAAGAAGAACGGCCAGAAGTCGAAGTACTGGAACTGGTACTCCATCTACGGGTTCCCGGTCGTCCACTCGCCCAAGCCGAACTACAACGCCTGGTGGGGCTTCGGCACCCTGCCCCAGCTCCGGGCCAAGGACAATGCCGACGTCCAGAAGCACCTCTTCGAGGTGACCGAGTACTGGACCCGTCAGGGCATCGACGGCTGGCGCCTGGACGTTCCCAACGAGATCGATTCGGACGAGTTCTGGCGCACCTTCCGCAAGAAGGTCCGGGCCATCAACCCCGAGGCCTACATCGTCGGCGAGCTCTGGCATGAGGCCGACCGCTGGCTGCAGGGCGATCAGTTCGACTCCACCATGAACTACGTCTTCCGCGAGAACGTGCTCAACTTCTTCGCCTACGAGAAGATGGCGGTCGACGATCTGGATCGCAACCTCGAGCACCTCCGCAAGCGCTACCACCCCGAGGTCACCTCGGTCATGTTCAACATCACCGGCTCACACGACGTCCCGCGCGTGCTCACCGAGGCCGGTGGAGACAAGCGCAAGGCCAAGCTCATCTCGCTGTTCCAGCTGACCTATCCCGGCACTCCGGTCGTCTACTACGGCGATGAGATCGGCATGGAGGGCGGCAAGGACCCCGACAATCGCCAGGGCTTCGAGTGGAACGCGTCACGCCAGGATCAGGACCTGCTCGGACACTACAAGCGCCTGATTCGCCTGCGCAAGTCGAGTGACGCGCTTCGGACCGGCGAGTTCCGCTCCATCCTGCGCCACAACCATCACCGCCTCTTCGGCTACGTTCGCGAGGCCGGCACCGAGAAGGTCGCCGTCTTGCTCAACGCGGGCCACCAGGCCCAGGATGTCGCGCTGGACGTGAGCTCGGCCTTCAAGGACGGCACCAAGCTCAAGGATGCCATGACCGGAAAGACCTTCACCGTTCAGGGCGGCAAGGTCCAGGTCCCGCTCGCCAGCATGAGCGGCGCCGTCTTCCAGAAAATCTAAGCGTCGATCACCACGATGAGCAGAGGCCCTTCCCATCCGGGAAGGGCCTCTGCTCATTGGTTGGGTTCATCCAGCCGCCGGTAGCCTCGGTCCGTTGGAGGCGCCTCGGCGCGGGCTTCGCGGTCCACGATGTTCTCCGCTCCGAGGCCCGCATTGCTCTCGTAAGGGACTTCGATGGCGTCCTCTTCGTCCCCGCCGGTCTCTTGCTCGAGACGCGACTGGTCGAGCCGAGCGAGTCGCTGAAATTCCCGGTCCGTCGTGCCCATGTCCACCCCCTCGCAAAGCATCAACCGCCTGGGATCGACGGGACATGTTAGCGCGATGACGCGCCCCCCACAACGTGGGCAGGGTCGCTACGACTCGCGCGGCCCCGGGATCAAACCGCGGCGACCCGGGCGCGGCGCTGGGAGAGATGAGCCAGCACGTCCTCCAGGCTCTGGGTGTTGAAGACCTGCTCTGCTCGGGCTCCCCCCTTGCGGGCGATTCCCACCCCGATGCGCACGTCCTTGAGGCCGTCCACCGAGTGGGCGTCGGGATTGATCGAGATGCGCACTCCGAGCGCGAGAGCCCGCCGCAGGTGCCGCCAGTCGATGTCGAGCCGATGCGGGTTGGCGTTGAGCTCGATGATCACCCCATGCGCGGCCGCCTCGCGGAAGACCTGCTCGAGATCCAGGTCGTAGGGCTCGCGAGCCAAGAGCAGCCGCCCCGTCATGTGGCCGAGCATGGTGACCCGCGGATTCCGGATGGCCTTCACGAGGCGCTCGGTCATCTCGGCCTGGGCCATGCCGAAGCGGGAATGGATGCTCGCGATGACGAAGTCGAAGGCCTCCAGGGTCGCGTCGTCGTAGTCGATGCTGCCGTCTGCGAGGATATCGGCCTCGATGCCCTTCAGGATCTTCAGGCCGTCCAGGCGCGCGTTGAGGGCGTCGATCTCGGCGTGCTGCTCGCGGATCCGATCGATCGTCAGGCCATGGGCGTAAGCGGCCGCCTGAGAGTGATCCGAGATCCCGAGGTAACGGTAACCGAGGCTCTGGGCTTCCAGGGCCATGCGCTCGAGCGTCGCCGCGCCGTCCGAGTATGTCGTATGGACGTGGAAGACGCCTTGAATCTCCGGCTCGTCCACCAGAACGGGAAGCGCATGCTGCTCCGCCGAGGCGATCTCGTCGAGGCCCTCGCGCAGCTCGGCGGGGATGTAATCGAGACCCAGGGCCTGGAAGAAGGCGGCCTCGTCCTCGCAGGGGATCAGCTCCTCTCCGCGAAAGAGGCCGTACTCGTTGATCTTGAGGCCGAGGCCCTTGGCCCGCGAGCGCATGGCCTCGTTATGATCCTTGCTGCCCGTGAAGTGATGGAGGGTGAAGGGGAACTGCGCGTCCGTGACCACCCGCAGGTCGACTTGCAGCCCGTTGGTGACGCGAATGGCGCTCTTGGAGGGGCCGTGGGAAATGACCTCGGTGACGTCGGGCAGCGCGGTGAAGTCCGCCATGATCCGCTCGGGGTGTTCGGAGGAAACCACGAAGTCGAGATCCTTGACCGTCTCCATGCGGCGGCGCATCGAGCCGGCGATCGCCACCCGGATCACGTCCGGATGGCCCTGAAGCACCTCCAGGATCCGATTGGCCACCGGCAAGGCATCGACGTAGAGGTGACGGCCGCGAAACGCCTTGCGCAGGGCGATGCCGTTGAGAATCTTCTCCTGGGTCTTGGCGCCGAAGCCCGTGAGGGTCGCGAGCCGGTTCTCCATGCAGGCGTACTCGAGCTCGCCCACGCTTGCGATGCCCAGCCCTTCGTGGATGGCCTTGATCTTCTTGGGGCCGAGCCCCGGGATCTCCAGCATCTCGATGAGGCCGGGAGCGATATCGGCCTTCAACTCGTCGTGGACCGTCGAGCGGCCGGTCGTCACCAGCTGGGTGATCACCTCGCGGGTCGCGGGCCCCACGCCCTTGATCCCGGCAATCTCGCCCGATGCCACGAGCGCGGCGAGGTCCCCGTCCAGGGTCTCGATGGTCCGGGCGGCACCGGTGAAGGCCCGTACCTTGAAGGGGTTCTCCCCCTTGAGCTCCATGAAGGTCCCGATGTCCTCGAGGATTTGCGCGACGGATTTCTTATCCATGTGGGTGCCCCCTTCTACGTGATAAACCTCCAGTCTAGGGGGATTCCGAGGCCTCGTAAAGCGTGATGACAGGCGAGAGGCGCGACCTCGCGGCCGCGCCTCCGATGGCCGCCCGTCTTTACGACGGAGCGGGGGTTAGCGCTGCTGCTGCTGCTGCTGCTGGCCGGCCCCGCCCCCTTCAAGGCCCATGGCGACCCGCGGCGAAAGGGTGCCCAGCCTGCCGACCACCTTGCCGGCGGTCTGGTTCGCCTGCTGGTTCTTGTTGCGGGTCTGCGTCAGCAAGGTGTTGGCATCTTGCCGGATGCTGCGCATTTCCTTGACGATGGCCGCGTCGAGGCGACGGGGGCCGGTCTCCGCAGCCTTGATCGCCCGGTCGAGGTGGCTCACGGCATCCTTGGCATGCTGCTGCGCGTCGGCCCATTCGCGGCCGACCACCGAGGCCTGGGCATTGGCGATTTCCGTGGTCGCCATCGAGGTCAGATCAAAGGCCGTCGGCATCATGGCTGCCTGCTGAGCCGCGCCGCCGCCGCCGCCCATGGCCTGCGGCGCCCGGTTGTAGAACGCCACGAACTGACTGACCACCCGCTGCGTATTTTGAATGGCCTGGTCGCGATCATCCGAAAGATCGACGTTCTCGACGGATTGCCGGATGGCGGCGAGCTGCTGCTGCAAGCCCTGGTTCATGCCACTGCGCTGAGGATCGATCATGGCAACCGTCAGCCGGACATTTTCCAGATGGTTGGTGGCCATGTCGTTCATGCCCAGGGCCGCCGCCTCATGGGCATGCAAGGCTTCCTGGTAGGCGTGATTGAGCATGAAGCTGGTGCTGCTCGCCCCCATCATGTGCTGCGATTGCTGCTGTTGCTGGCTACCCTGGGCGTACGCCGGGGCGATCGCCGCCGGTGCCGCCACGAGCGTCAAGACTGCCGCGATAGGAACCAGCCGCTTGAGTCTCTGCATGGAGATCGTATCCTTTCTGGTGGAATGCGCGACGATGCAGCCATGCGATCGCCTTCCTCTGACGATCCCTTGGCACCTCCTACATAAACAAAACATAACTTAATCGTCAAATGTAAATTATAGGCTTCAAGCTCGCGCCAGCAGCTGGATTGAACCCGCCCGAGGCCTGGGATTGCCCTCGACTTGCCCCAAGCTTTGCTTCACGTCCCGGAGCCGCTTGGGACATGCTTGCGGCAGCCATTTCGAAAAAAACGCTCCCCCAAGCCGCCCCCCCGCGTGAGCGCTCGGTAGGAGCGGTATAATGGCTTGGTCGCCGAAGTGAAGGGACCATGACCACGACCACCTGCCGCCATTGCCAGTCCTCGCTCCCCCTGGACGCCCGTTTCTGCGCCCAGTGCGGGGAACGCGTCGTGGCGCCGCCCGCATCCCCCTTTCCCCTCGAGGCGGCCCCTGGCGAACGCCGGGTGGTCACCATCCTCTTCACCGACGTCTCGGGCTTCACCGCCATGAGCGAGAAGCTCGACCCCGAAGAAGTCACCGAGATCGTCAACCAGTTCTTCGCCGTGCTGACCGAGCCCATCTACCGCTTCGGCGGGGTGGTCGACAAGTACATCGGAGACGCCATCATGGCCCTCTTCGGAGCCCCCATCGCCCACGAGGACGACCCCGAGCGCGCGATGGCCGCCGCCTGGGACATGCAGCAGGCCGCGAAAACCTTCGCCGATCGCCTGGAAGCCAGAACCGGGATCCGCCTCCGGATCCGCATCGGCTTGAATACCGGTCTGGTGGTCGCCGGGGCCGTCGGAGGAGCCGAGAAACAGGACTACACGGTCCTCGGGGATGCGGTGAACCTGGCTTCTCGCCTGGAATCCAACGCCAAGCCCGGAGGCATCCTGGTCAGCGAGGAAACCTACCGGCAGACGGCTCATCTCTGGGACTTCGACAGCCTGCCCCCCCTCAAGGTGAAAGGGAAGGAAGAGGCCATCCCGGTCTTCGAGCCCAGAGGCCCTCGCCTGGCGGCCGAGCCGGACCCCAGCAAGGAGCGCCCCGCGTTCGTGGGACGCCGCCTTGAGCGCGAACGCCTGGCGAAGATCCTGGAAGCCGCGCGCTCCGGACGCCCCCAGTTCGTGACCTTGGTCGGAGACGCCGGCATGGGCAAATCCCGCCTCGCCCGCGAGTTCTACCGGAGTGTCCACGATCCCGAGCTGACCATGCTGCGCGGTCGCTGCTTGTCCTATCAACAAGGGGTAAGTTATGCGCTGGTCGCATCGATCCTCAAGGCGTGGATGGCCCTGAAAGACGACGTTAGCGACGGTCTTCGCCCGCAAATTGCCCGCTGGGCTCACGAACGCGGCCTTGCGGATCCCGAGCGCCTCGCCGAGACCCTCGGCACCTTCCTGTCGCTCCCCCTCAGCTCCCCGGAGTTGCTGTCGCTGACCCCTGAACAGCTCCGCATGCTGGCCGTTCGCACCCTCAACGACACCCTCTTCCAGCAGGCCGGCCGCGGCATGGTCCTCGCCCTCAACGACCTTCACTGGGTGGACGAGGCGTCCCAGGCTTGGCTTCTCACGCTCATCGACGAGCTGGCCTCGCGACGTGACCCCCTTCCGCTCATGGTCCTGGCCATCCTGCGCCCGGAGGGAGAGGAGCCTTGGCGGGACGCTTCCCAGCGGCTCGATTGGACCCGGATCCCCCTCCACCCCTTGGGGGAGGAGGACGCCGAGGCCATCCTGCGCTCGCTCTACGACATCTCCGGAGACCTGCCTCCCGAGATGACCTCGGTCCTCCAGGAAGCCACCCGCAAGGCCGAAGGGAACCCCTTCTTCCTCTGCGAGCTCTTTCGCTCGCTGGGCGACCTCCAGCTCATCCGTAAGGACGAGTCCGGCGCCTGGCGGATGGGCCGCCGCGACGTCGCCCTGCCCAGCACCATCCACGGGGTGGTGGCTGCGCGTCTGGATGCCCTCTCGCCATCCGCCAAGCACGTTATTCAAGTGGCCGCGGTCCTGGGACGCGACTTCGACCGCCGCTTGCTCGAAAAGGTATGCGCGGCGGAAACCTTGACCTCCGAACTCGCGGAGCTCGTGGCTGCCGAGTTGATTCGCTCGCGCCCCGGGCAAGCGACCTCCTTTGCTTTCAATCAAGCCCTCATCCAGGAGGTTGCGTATCAGGGGCTGCTTCTCAAGCGCCGCCGCGAACTCCACCTCCGGGTCGGCACGATCCTCGAGGCTTCCGCTAAAGCGCGCTCGGACGGCGCCGAACTCGCCCCGGTGCTCGCCTTTCACTTCCTGAGGGCCGAGGATGACGACCGGGCGTGCCGCTATCTCGTGGAGGCGGCCGCGCTCGCCAAGCGCCTGTTCTCCAACCTCGAAGCCTGTCATAACTACCTCGACGCCCTTGCCCTGGCCGAAAAGCTAGGCCACGACCGCGCCCCGCTCCTCAGGGACCTGGCCGAAGTCAAGGCCACCCTCGGCCACTTTGCCGACGCCAAGCAGATCCTCGAAGAAGCCCTCTCCCAGGAAAGCAAGCCCGAGCACCTCGCTGCGACCTATCGGCAGCTCGGAAGCACCCAGGAACGCTTGGGAAGTTATGAAGAGGCCCTGGAATCCTACGAGCGCGGCCTTTCGATCTTGCCTCCTGAGCTGCACCTCCAGGAGAGGGCCCGACTGCTAGCCGCCATCGCCCTCGTGGAGTTCTCGCTGGGCAAGTTCCAGGAGGCGCATGAGCGCTGTGAGGCGGCGATGGCGAGTCTTGCTCCGGCGGACGCCAAGGAGATCGCTCTCTGCCTCAGTATTCAGGGAGGCTGTCTCTGGCGTCTGGGACGTCCCGCCGAGGCCCGGGATGCTCATCTCCGTTCCCTGGCCTTGCGCGAGCAGATCCAGGACGTGGTCGGCATCGGATCGTCTCATAACAATCTCTCGCAAGCCTTCCGGGATCTCGGGCTTTGGCCCCAGGCGATGGCGCATTGCCGCAAGGCGCTGGAGGCCTATCGCCGGACCGGCGATCAGAGCCGCATGTCCACGGCCCTTCTGAATCTCGGCGCCATCCTCACGGACCTCGGGGACTTCGAAGGGGCGCTAGAAGCTTACGGGGAGGCCTTGGAGATCTGCCGGCGCATCGGCTACACCGCGCGCCTGGGGGTGATCCTTTGCAACCTCGGGGAGGTCGAGACCAAGCGGGAGCGCCCGGAAGCTGCCAAGGCTCATCTGGAGGAGGGGATCGCCCTTCTCGAAGGGATCCGGAACCAAGAGGCGCTGATCCAGGCATATCTCATCTTGAGCGAAGCCCAGCTGAAGCGGGGAGCGCTGCCCGAGGCGTGGGAGATCCTGCGAAAGGCGCTGGATCTTGCGAATGAGCGGGGGAACGACGTGCTCGTGGGTCTGGCCTACCGTCAGTTTGGCTGGCTTTACGCGCAAACGGGGCAGCATGACGAGGCGATCGCCTGGCTCGGACGCAGCGCGAACGCCTTGCAATCGGCTGAAGCCAAGCTAGAATTGGGGAGAACCCTGCTCAAGCTCGCGCAGGCGCTCGCTTTGGGTGGGCAGACCTCGACGGGTCTGGCGGCCGCACGTCGGGCGAAGGGCCTTTTCACCGAACTCGGAGCCCTTTACGATGCGAGCTTGCTCGAGTCCTGGCTGCTCGAGGTTCACCCGAGTCCCTAGCGCGCGTCGCCGTGCGTCGGGACGGTTCCGTTACATTTCTCATCGCGGTCGACGCAGGCTTGGCCGCCGGCATGCCCTTCATGGAGGTCCCCGTGTTTTCCCGATTCTTTCGTGTCGCGCTGTTGGCGCCGATGGTCGTCGTGCTGACAGCCTGTCAGAATCCCCTTCAACCCACCGGCAAGGGTGGAGCCGGGGTGGTCTCGGGGCAAGTGACCGCACCGCCGGCACAGATCTCGGCCATCGGGGGCTTCGAGGCCTACCGCCTCTCGGCCTTCACGGGGGAGGTTCCGGTCGGCGCGCATGCCACACTTCAAGCGTTCACGCTCGCGGGGGATCCGATTCCCGAGGCGTCCGGGCAGACGGATGCCGAGGGTCGTTTCACCCTGACGGGGGTTCCGGCCGATCAGGTTTCGCTGTTGAAAGCGACGGTCACGGGTAAGAATGGAAAGAAGCTGCAGATCACGGGCCTGGTGAAGCCGGGTGGGGAGGCGCTGGTCACCAAGGTCAGCGGGGCCTCGTCCGTGGTGGCCCAGGGGCTGTTGAAGCTGGGATTGCCGCCCAAGGCGAGCTTCTTGACCCAGGTCTTGCTGGATCAGGTGGTCGAGAAATTGGCGAGCGTGGCAACCGAGACGGAGCGCGCCCCTGATTTGACCGGGGGGACGGATCTCGGGGGAGTGTTCCAGGCGGTGCTCGCCCGGACGTCAGCTCTGAGGACGCTCGTGGAACAGATCGTGAAGGCCGAGCGGTAGCTCGTCGCGTAGGGGAGGAAGAATCGATGCATCTCAAGCCCGTTTATCCCGTCGTGCTCGCGGCCACCCTGGCGTTGGCTGGCTGTGCGGATATCTTTGGCGCGCTCGGTCTCATGGGTTTGACGGTGACGGGCCAGGTGCGGGTGCCCCAGAATCAGCTGGCAGCCATCGGTGGGTTCGAGGCGTACCGGACCTCCGCGTATTTCCCGGGTGAGGTTTCGGTCGGGGCCAATGCCGAGGTGCAGACCTACACGCTGATGGCCCTTCCGGTGGCCAATTCGACGGCCAAGACCGATGCGTCCGGTAATTTCCGCCTGGAGGGGGTGCCGGCCGAGCGGGTCTCGGTGATTCGGGCGAGCGTGCAGGGCAAGAACGGGAAGACGCTGCGTCTGGCGGGCCTGGTCAAGGCGTCGGGCGGGTCTACAGTGATGGATCTGAGCGCCGTGTCGACGATCGTGGCGGAAGGCCTGCTGAAGCAGGTGGGGACGGCGGGGCTGGAGCGGATGTCGCAGGATCAGATCTCCGAGCTCGAGCATGTGGTGATGCAGGCGGCGACGACCTCGGATCAGAACGTCGATTTGACTGGCGCGGCGGGCCCGGCTTCGCGCTTCGAAGCGCTCGTGAGTGCGGATGCCGAAGTGCGGGACCTGGTGGCCGGACTCAAGGCGGGGCCGACCACGGCGGCCTTGCGCTGACGTGATACCGGAACGGTCCTTTAATCCTGGTTTAATTTAATTTTACCTTAAACTTGTGATTACCTTCTCTTGACCTCGTCTTAGGGGGTTGCTACACTTGAGGGACGCCCTGGATGAAACCAGGGGTCGCCCCCTGAACGAGGACGATCAATGAGAAAGCTGACCTGCCACCAATGCGGTGGGAAACGCGATATTCCCCAGTGCTGTGGGTTCCCGATGCGGATTCACAGCGGCGGGCTGATCTGCGTGCGCTGTGCGCATGCGATCCGTAAGGACGATTTCATCCGGATTGCGCCGCTCTGCTGCGGCCAGCCGATGAGCCTGAAGTTCAACGCGACGACGGCGTCGTTGAGCCAGAAGGCCTTCGCGGTGAGCTCGTAGGCTCCCGCAGGAACGCCGTTCGGAGCCTGGGTCGACCAGGCTCCGTTTTTTTGAGGGCCGAGAGCCGGTAAAGCAGGGCCACGCCGAGCCCGAGGTTGCCTCCGATCACCAGGATCGTGAGCGGCAGGCGCACGCGCTTGACGACCTGGCCCACAAGAAGGGCCAAGAGCATGTCCCGCGCGTTGATCGGTAAGCGTTGCATCCGCTCCTCCTGCTTCCGCCGCCCGATGGGCGATCCGCTTTTGGTCGTCTTCCTTCGTTTTCCCTCGTCTTCCCATCGCCCGGGGTTCGGGTCGGGCCGCGCCCCCAGCATCCCCGATGGAGGCGGCCAGGGCTTCGTGAGGCTTGACGAGGATTTGCGTCAGTTTGCCCAAGGGGCCAGTTGACGAGCCCGTGGCTTCCCGCTAGGGTGGTGTCAGGTGCCTTACGGCCCCGGGACGGGATCTCGACCGAGGGGCACCGGGGCAAGATGGCGAACGGCGTTTGATTGACCGCGCCACCGGCGTCGTGAGAGAACAGGGCGTGACCATGGCCTACCGGATCCCCACCCTGGTGCTGGCACTCGTAGTCGCCGCGCTGACCGGGTGCAACCTCATCCCCCCCACCGCCTCCTCCGATATCAACACGCGGCTGGGAGCGGAGGGGCGCGTCCGCCAGTTCTTCCTTTCCCCCATGGCCAGCGGCCCGCTCATGCTGGGGACCTCCCGCAAGCTCCTCTTCGCGGTCTCCGCCGGCGCCGGCGCCTCGCGCGCGGAAAGTTTCCGCATCCAGGCCGACACGACCGAGCCCCGCGATCCCCATGGCCGCTTCCGCGAGTCCTCCCGGGAGATCGCCGCGTCGGAGCCGCCGCCGTCCCCGCGACGCCTGCTCGACGCCCCGTTGCTTCCCGCCAAGGGGGCCACCCAGTCCTTCTGGGTCAATATCGGCAACTCGCAACTCTCGGGCGATCGCCAGCAGGAAGCCAAGCTGATCGTCTCCTCCGCCCGCGCGCACTTCTTCGTCGATACGCACGCCTACCCCAACAGCCCCTACCACCAGGATCGCGCCAAGTTCGAGGCCCAGGTGCAGGACCTGGCGACGATGTTCGACGCGACCATCTTCCCGCGCGTGACCCAGACGTTTGGAGCGCCGCCGTCGCCCGGCATCGACCAGGATCCGCGCGTCTACGTGGTCATTTCCCCCGCGGTCGACAACTTCGGCAAGGACGCGGGCCTCATGGGGTACTTCTGGAGCCGGGACCTCTACCAGCGGGAGCATTCCAACGAGAAGGAGATCATCTTCCTCACGGATCAGATCTTCAAGCACAAGCCCTGGACCACCTACGGCACGCTGGCGCACGAGTTCACCCACCTGGTGGTCTACAACCAGAAGGTCCTCCTGCCCAAGCGCCTCGCCGCCGAGGAGACCTGGCTCGACGAGGCCATGGCCATGCTCGCCATGGATCTTTGCGGCTTCGGGCTGCGCGACGGCAACGATCAGATCGCCAAGGACATCGCGAAGTTCCAGGCCAACCCCGAGAAGTACTCGCTCACGGACTGGTTCCGCAACCCGGACGGCTTCTCCTACGGCTTGAGCTACCTCTTCGCGCGCTACCTCTACGATCGCTACTCCGAATCGATGATCCGCGACCTGCTCCGGATCCCGCAGGTCGGCGTCGCGGGCGTCGAGCAGGCGCTGACGCCGCGCGGGGCGACCTTCGAGGACGTCTACTCCGACTGGTCCATCGCCAACGCCATCTCGGGCTTGAGGCTCACCCAGGAGGCCCGGTACTCCTACGCCCCGGAGATCAACCTGCGCGGCACCTACGGGGCCATCCAGCTCAAGGGCATCCAGCCCCGCCCGCTCGGCGGACCCGCCGAGGTGACGGGCGCGAGCCGCCCCTGGGGAACCACCTACTACCTGCTGGAAAGCCCGCAGGAGCGCACCTGGACGATGGAGGTCCGCCCCGGCCTCGGGCTTTTCGGCGGAACGGTCGCCCTCCCCTGACCTCCGCGCTCACTCCACCCGGACGCTCAGGATCCCGTCCCGGGAGTTCAGGCGCTTCACGACGTCCAGCCCCGAGATCACGTGGCCGACGACCTCCCCGCGCCGGGTGCCGGGCGCGAGGGCGACGAAGTACTCCCGGCGAAAGAGCTGCCCGTTCTCGATGAAGCGCTGGTCGATCATCACGCTTCCGGCGATCGGCGAGAGGCCCGTGCTTTCGAAGGCATGTGCTCCCAGCGTGGCGAGGAAGGGGACGGCGGCGGGGTCTCGCATGGCCCTCGCCCCGGGGATGCCCGCGGAGATCATGCGCGCGCCGCCGTCGGTGACGTCGGTGGCGGGGCTGCCGAGCTGAACGACGTTGGAGCGGGTCAGCCAGAAGCCCTCCCGCCGAAAGACCCCGTCCTCGACCCGGTCCTGGAAGACGCGGGTGAGCCGGGGGGCCGCCGTGCTGAACAGCGTGATCCGGAAGCTGCCCTCGGTGGTCTCGAAGCGCAGGATCGGTCCCGGGACGACGATCCTCCCGTACCCGAGCAAGGGATCGGCCGCTTGGGCCGAAACGCCCGCCGCCGAGACCGCCGAAACCGCGGTCGCGAGCGCCAGCCGTGCCACGTGCCGAAACTGAACCATCCCAACCTCCGTCCTCGGAACATGGGCTAGGTTGCTCGCTACGACCCGATCTCACCCTCATGCTAGGGCACGCGGCCATCCTGGCAATGCGCCCTCGCTCGTTGACGGGGCGGAGTGCCAGGCCTTACACTGCTTTCATTATGTTTATCGATCGCGCCAACATCAAGGTCAAATCCGGCGACGGCGGAGACGGGGCCGTCCAGTTCCACCGCGAGAAGTACGTCGCCTTCGGCGGCCCTTCCGGCGGCGACGGCGGCCACGGAGGATCGGTCGTCATCGAGGCGACCCACGACCTCTCGACCCTGCTCGATTTCCGCTTCAAGAAGGAGTTCGAGGCCGAACCCGGGGCTGCCGGCATGTCCAAGAACCGCCATGGCCGCGGAGCCAAGGACATCGTGATCCGGGTGCCCGTCGGCACCGTGGTCTACGACGCCGACTCCGGAGCCGTGCTCGCGGATCTCAGCCATGCAGGCGACCGCTTCGTCGCCGCTCCCGGGGGCAAGGGCGGCCGCGGCAATGCTCGCTTCGCCTCTCCCACCAACCGCGCCCCCACCACCGCCGAGCGCGGAGAGCCCGGCGTCCAGCGCAACCTGCGCCTCGAGCTCAAGCTCCTGGCGGACGTCGGCCTGGTCGGCTTCCCCAATGCCGGCAAGTCCACCCTCATCTCGGTCATCTCGGCGGCCAAACCCAAGATCGCCGACTACCCCTTCACGACCCTCGAGCCGCAACTCGGTGTCGTGAAGCTTGGCGACGACTCGGTGGTCGTGGCCGACATCCCCGGCCTCATCGAAGGAGCCCATGCCGGGGCGGGCCTCGGTCACGAGTTCCTGCGCCACGTCGAGCGCACCCGCTTGCTATTGCACGTCCTGGATCTTTCCGGCGGCCCCGAGGAGCGGGACCCCCTCCAGGACTGGTCGGTCATCAACTCCGAACTCAAGGCCTACTCCCCCGAGCTGGCCTCGCGCCCCATGGTGGCGGTCCTCAACAAGATCGACCTCCCCACGGCCCAGGAGAACCTGGACCGCGTGCGTTTGGAGCTGGAGAATCAGGGCTTCGTGGTCTTTCCGGTCTCCGCGGCCACCCGCGAGGGCATCCAGGAGCTGCTGAACTACGTTCACCACCGGATCTCCCAGCTCCCGCCGCCCCCGACCTTCATCCCGGAGGCCCCGGAAGCCGCCCAGCCGGTCAAGCCGTTCGAGCTCAGCCGCCAGGACCGCGTCTGGATCGTCACCGGCGATCGCATCGAGCGCATGGTCGAGAACCTCGACCCCGACAACACGGAGTCGCTCTACCGACTCGAACGCACGCTCTCCAAGCTGGGGGTCTATGACGCCCTCAAGGCCCGGGGAGTCAAGGACGGGGACACCGTCCGCGTGGGGCCGATGGAGTTCACTTACGTCGAATGACCGCCCCGCGCCTGGTCATCAAGGTCGGCACGTCCACCATCACCACCCGAGACGGCCTCAACGGCAAGGTGCTCATGCGCCTGGCCATGACCGTCTCGGACCTCGTGGAGCGGGGCTGGAGGGTCGTCATCGTCACCTCCGGCGCCGTCGGGGCCGGCCGCTTTCGCCTGGGCATCCCCCATCGCCCCCGGACGTTGCCTGAAAAGCAAGCGGCAGCCGCCGTCGGCCAGGGGAGGCTCATGCATGCCTACGAGTCGGTCCTCGAGCCCCTCGGGATCGCCTCCGCCCAGATCCTGCTCACCCGCGCGGATCTCGCCGATCGCCAGCGCTACCTCAACGTCTCCAACACCCTTTTGACCCTCCTGGATTTCGACTCGCCGGTCGTTCCCGTCATCAACGAGAATGACTCGGTGGCGGTCGACGAGCTGAAGTTCGGCGACAACGACACCCTCTCGGCCCTGGTCGCCCAGCTGATCGAGGCCCAGTGGCTCGTGATCTTCTCGGATGTCGAGGGTCTCTACGATCGCAACCCCAACCAGCATCCGGACGCGCTCCTCCTGCGCGAGGTCCCCGAGATCACCCCGGAGATCGAGGCCTTGGCCGGAGGCTCCGGCTCCGACGTCGGGACCGGCGGCATGGTGACCAAGCTGGCCGCCGCCAAGATCGCCACGGCGAGCGGCATTCCCATGATGCTGATGACCGGGCGCGAGCCCGAGCGCCTGGTCGATCTCCTCGACGGCCGCGATGTCGTGGGCACCAAGTTCCTGCCCCGCGAGGACCGCATGGAAAGCCGCAAGCGCTGGCTGGCCTACGGGATTGCCCCCAAGGGGGCGCTCATCCTCGATGCAGGGGCCGTGCAGGCCCTCCTCAAGGGCGGCAAGAGCCTCCTGCCGGCGGGCATCTCGGGCCTCGAGGGAACGTTCACGGCGGGGGACACGGTCCGCCTCCTGACCCCGGAGGGGCGCGAACTCGCGCGCGGCATCACCAATTATGCCTCCGACGAGATCCGCCGCATCACCGGTCGGAAATCCGCCGAGATCGAGCAGATCCTCGGTTACAAGCCGGCCGACGAGGTGATTCACCGGGACAACCTCGCGCTTCTCTAGCGACCTTGCGCTATGATTCCAGAGGTTGACGTCGTTTTCATGAGGCGGCTTCGCGTTGCCGCGAAGCGCTGCCGGCGCTAGTCGTTTCAAAGGAGGGGTCATGGCCGTCACCATCCCGACCGTCCGCCAGCAGGCGGAGAATGCCCAGCTCGTCGCCAGCCGGCTTGCCCGGTCCGATTCGGCCACGCGCGATCGCGCCCTGCTCGCGATCGCCCGCCTGCTCGAGGAAGAGGCCGACCGGATCCGCGAGGCCAATGCCCGCGATCTCAAGCGCTCGGCCGATGCCGGCACCACCGCGGCCCTGCTCGACCGCCTCTCCCTCAAGGGCGATCGCGTCGCGGCGATGGCCCAGGGGCTGCGGGACGTCGTGGACTTGCCGGATCCGCTAGGCGAGGTGCTGCGCGGCTGGACCCGTCCCAACGGCTTGCGCATGGAACAGGTGCGCGTTCCCCTGGGCTTGGTCGGCTTCATCTACGAGTCGCGCCCCAACGTCACCATCGAGGCCACCGGCCTCTGCCTGAAGTCGGGCAACGCGCTCCTGCTGCGCGGCAGCTCGGCGGCCTGGGAATCCAACCAGGTGCTCATCTCCCTGGTCCAGCAAGGCCTCGAAGAGGTGGGGCTGCCCGCGGACCTGGTGCAAGGCGTCCTCAATCCGGATCGCGACGCCGTGGACGAGCTGCTCGGGTTGACGGGCCTGCTGGACGTGGTGATCCCCCGCGGAGGAGCCGGCCTCATCCAGCGGGTCATCCAGATGGCCAAGGTCCCCGTGATCGAGACCGGAGTCGGCAACTGCCACGTCTACGTCGACGCCACCGCCGACGAGGCCATGGCCACCCGGATCGTCGTCAACGCCAAGTGCCAGCGTCCCGGGGTCTGCAACGCCACCGAGACCCTCTTGGTCCACGCCAGCCGTCGCCACGACTGGCTCCCCAACGCCCTGACCCACCTCAGCGAGGCAGGCATCGAGATTCGCGGCGATGAGCGGGTCCTCGAGGTCTTCCCCGAGGCGATTGAAGCCTCGGATGCCGATTGGGAGACCGAGTACCTGGATCGGATCCTCGCGGTGAAGGTGGTCGATTCCTTGGAGGCGGCCATCGCGCATATCCGCCGGTACGGCACCCGTCACTCGGAGGCCATCGTCACGAACGACTACGAAGCCTCCGAGCGCTTCCTCGCGGAGGTGGACGCGGCGGCGGTCTACGTCAACGCCTCCACCCGCTTCACGGACGGCGGTGAGTTCGGTTTCGGGGCCGAGGTGGGCATCTCCACCCAGAAGCTGCACGCTCGGGGCCCCATGGGCCTCAAGGAGCTGACGACCACCAAGTACCTGGTGCGAGGGAACGGACAGATCCGGTGACGCGCGTCGGCCTGTTCGGAGGCAGCTTCGATCCCATCCATCAGGGACACCTGGCGGTCGCCGCCTGCGCCACGGCGCAGGCCGCCCTCGCGGAGGTCCTGTTCATCCCGACCCGGATCTCTCCGTTCAAGCAAGACCTTCCGCCGGCCCCCGCGCTCGATCGCTGGACCATGGTCGTGCTGGCGACCCTCACGGAGCCGCATTACCGGGCCGTGCGCTGGGACCTGGAGCGCGAGGGCCCTTCCTACACGGTCGAGACCTTGCGAATCGCCCGCAGGGAGCTGGGGGAAGCCGCCGAACTCTACTGGATCATCGGGGCGGACAATCTCGCGACGCTGCCGCGCTGGCGAGACGTGGGCGGGATCGTCGACCAGGCCAAGCTGTTGGTCATTCCGCGGGAGGAGCTCCACGGGCGGGACCTCGTCCGCGAGCTGGAGGCCTTGCCTGAGACGCTTCAAGCGCGGATCGAGCTGCTGGACATGGAGCCCGTCAAAGTTTCCAGCACGGAGATTCGCGCCCGCTTGCAGGCAGGAATGCCGATCGAGGGGCAGGTTCCTGGATTGACCATGGCTTACATCGAGCGCTACAATCTCTTCCGGCCCGCCGGGAACCGGTCTGCCGGGAAGTTGATTCCCGAACGTGGCGGATCCGAGCACGGATGCCCCTAGCCGGTCACGACCGAAGGACGCCAGATGATTTCCAATTCCACCCTCAACGAGTCCATCGTCTCCTACTTGCGTGAAAAGCTTTCCGAAAAGCGCGTGGAGCACATTCTTCGGGTAGCGGAGACGGCGCGGCAGTTGGCCAAGGCGCACGGACTCGATGCCGCGCGGGCGTACACCGCGGCGCTGCTGCATGACAACGCCCGGGAGACGCCGGGCCCCGTGCTGCTGGAGGAGTGTCGCCGGAGGGGGATCGCCATCCTGCCGATCGACGAGGTCAATCCGGTTCCTCGCTTGCACGGACAGCTCGGCGCGGCGATCGCCCGGGAACGCTTCGGAATCGAGGATGCCGAGCTGCTCAACGCCATCTCGAGCCATACCCTGGGCCGGGTCGGCATGACTCCCCTGGAGATGGTGGTCTTCCTGGCGGATTACACCGAGCCGGGACGCGACCCGCATGAGGGGCTCGACGCCGTGCGCGAAGCGGCGACCCAAGACCTGGCGCTAGCGACGCGGATGGCGATGGATTACACTATGCGGTATCTGCTCGATAAGAAGCGGTCTTTGCACCCGCAGGTCGTCGATGCACGAAACTGGATTCTGACGAGGGCGGGGGCGTCCTCGCCAGCCTAGAGATTCAACGGAGGAAGCTCTTGATCGATAGCCGAAAGATGGCGGAGCGGGCGGCCCTGGCCGCCGACGACAAGAAGGCCAAGGACATTACCCTGATCGAGGTGGAGAAAGTCTCCACGGTGGCGGATTACTTCATGGTCTGCACCGGCACCTCGACCACCCAGGTCAAGGCGATCGCCGATAGCGTCGAAGCCGGCATGGAGCAGGAAGGCTATGCGCCGCCGCGCATCGAAGGCGGCCGCGAGGGACGCTGGATCCTGCTGGACTACGGTCCGGTGGTCGTCCACGTCATGCTGGATCAGGAACGCGAGTTCTACGGGCTGGAGCGGCTCTGGAAGACCGGCCGGGTCGAGACCTGGCAGGCCCCCCCGGCCGTCGTCTAGCGGCTGATCTTTTCCGCCCGCAGTTCCGTCCGGACGGATTCCGGGCGCAACCCGACCGGCGCTTTCGGCCGTCTATCTTTGCGGTGATCCCGCAGGTAGACGGCCGCTGACTTGACCCCCGCCATGAAGGCCGCGGCGTTGAGCACCAGGGGCTGTGCCACGGCCTTGTTGACCAGCAACGTGGTCTGCCCGATCGACTGCACCGCCGAGTTCGCCGCATCGATGGCCCCGTCCAGCTTCCCGAGCTTCCCGCTGACGTCCGCCGTGAGATCCTCCGTGTTCTTGAGGTTCTGCTGGGCTTCGACCAAGAGCGCTTGGACCTGCGGGATGAAGACCGCGCGCGCCTGCGATATCAGCAGGCTGGCCTGCCACAGCACCACGGCCAGCAACGCGCCAATGGCGACCACCGCCACGATCAGGACCCCGTAGAGGATATTGAGAAGCGTGATCTGCAAGGCAGGCCTCCTTTCGCTGTAGCGGCCGTCCCGGCCTTCCCGGAGTGCTGCCGCCCGCATGGCGAGACAACAAGCGACAGAGCGGCTCCGTTCACGACCGTAACAAAAATTTATAAACTGCGTCAAGCAGCAGGCACCGCCTCGCCGCTTCCTTTTACTATACCCGCTCGCCCCTTCTCCGCCTGGTATCTTCCTCACAACCTGAGGCTCGGCCTGCTGGCTCGTTGTCGCTCAGGCTGACCATCCCTCGCAAACTTTGACCGGGCGTGGGTATAACGTCTCCAGTACCCTCGAGGGTCAAGGAGGAAGTATGTCGTCCCATCGTAGTTTCAAGGCCTTGCTAGCTGCTGCCATCCTCACCACCGGCCTGATCGGCTGCGCCGACCTGAACGGCCCGGGCGTCGGCAAGGATACGCTCGACACGGTCGTCGAGAAGCCCGGCGAACAGTTGCTCAGCAACGGGGCGGCCACTGCGATCTCGAACGTCATGGCCGGCATGCGCGAGGTCGGATCCCTCAAGAACATGGCGAGCCAGGACCTGCTCAGCAACTCCAGCGGCAACCTCCTCAGCAACGGCATGGGCGGCTATCGCATCGCGTCCACCGGGACCCTCAAGCCGGAAGACTACGATCGGATCGTCTGGGATGATCAGCGCCAACAGGAGTCGGACGGCTCCTACTCCGGCACGATCATCGGCAAGCTCGATGGCACGCAGGTCGAGCACTACACCTACACCTTCACCGTCTCGGGCGATTCCCTCGATGGGGGAGAGGTCTACCTGCGCACCGAGATCGTCCACGCCTCCGCCTTCCGCGAGAAGGGCACCTACGCGCTGAGCAGCACGACGGCGATCACGTCGTTCGACCCGGAAACGGGTTTTGGCGAGATCGAGACCTCGGGGGCGAGCACCTTCGATCCCGATGGCCTCAAGCGCAAGTCGGACTTCACCATGTACATCCTCGCCCATACCGCCGACGGCGTGAGCTTCGACTTCTACGACGTCGATACCACCGTCAAGGGTGCCTTGCCGAGCGGCTCGGTCATCGATGCGGCCATGGCCTACGAGAAGAACGCTGCCGGCACGATCTGGACGCTGGCGAGCAGCGGCTCGCTCACCACTGCGGATGCCAGCGTGAAGTACAAGTCCAAGGCCACCAAGGAGCAGGGAAAGGACCTTGCGGGCAGCTTCCAGCTCGGCCTCGCCAAGGACTTCTGGCTGAGCTTCGACTTCAACGGGTACAGCGCGCTTTCGGCCATCGTCCGGGACGATGCCGGCGCGTCCGTCAAGGAGCTCACCTACACCGAGGACAAGAAGAAGGTCATCATCAACCCTCCGGGAGAGGAGAAGCCGGAGCACCTGGCGCTCGACGTCGTTCCTCAGCTCTACCTCAAGCTCCTCGGCTCGGCGCTTCCCCCTGTGAGCGCGCCGTAGCGTGCCCGTCACGCTTCGCGAGGGCCGGTCATCTGACCGGCCCTTTCTTCTCGACATCCTCAAGCTCTCGGCGATCGCCTCCTACCCCTCCCTGGCCTCTCTTGGGCGCTTGACCCTGAAGGACATGCTCGAGACCTTCTACGACGAGTACGATCGTCCCGAGAAGCGCCTCTGGATCGCCGAGTCCGGCGGGATCCCGGCCGCGGCGCTCTGGGGCCTGCGCTCCATGCATCCGGTCCTTGAGGAGGCCGAGCTGCTGGTGGTGGCGATCGCCACCCTCCCCGAGCATCGAGGCCAGGGACTGGCGCGCATCTTGCTGAGCCATGCGGCCCAGCAAGCGCGCGATGAGGGGGCGAAGGCCCTCCGGCTCTTCGCCAATCCCGCCAACACGGCTGCCATGGAGCTGTACCGCGCGGAGGGTTTCGCCCCACTTACCACCGAACTACGGAAGCCGCTGAGCTGAGGTTGGAGCTATAATTGCTCGGGCCCCCGGGTGACCTCCTCCTTTTCGCTCGAACCCTCTTTTGCGCAGATGGAGGTGCCGGAGCCTCCCTTTGCACTGAAAGAGGAAACCATGACAGTCATAGCCCAGCCCGAGGCGACGCTCTCGCGCCAGGAGCCCCGGATCAACGACTTTTCCATCGAAGTCGCGACCGTCAACGGCTCCGGTTCGCAATCGGCCAATAACATCCTGATGCGCGCCATCTTCCAGATGGGCATCCCGGTGAGCGGGAAGAACCTCTTCCCCTCCAACATCGCCGGCCTTCCCACCTGGTTCACCATCCGCGCCAACCGGCACGGCTACATCGCCCGCAAAGCGGACTCCGAGATCATGATCGCCATGAACCCGGAGACCCTGCAGGCCGACCTCCAGAAGCTCAAGCCCGGGGCGGTCCTCATCTACAACTCCGACCTCAAGGTCACCGTGGAGCGCGACGACCTCATCGTCCTGGCGGTCCCCTTCGGCAAGCTCGCCACCGAGGCTTGTCCCGAGGTGAAGCTTCGCAAGCTCGTCACCAACATGGTCTACGTCGGGGTCGCCGCCGAGATCCTCGGCATCGACATGACCGAGGTCGAAGCGGCCCTGAAGAAGCAGTTCAAGGGCAAGGAGAAAGCTGTCGAGCTCAACCTCGGAGCCGTCAAGGCCGGAGCGGCCTGGGCTCAAGAGAACGTCACGGCGCCCATTCCCTACCGCCTGGAGCGCATGGACGCGACCAAGGGCAAGATCATCATCGAGGGCAACCGCGCGGCCGCCATCGGCTGCCTCTTCGGGGGCTGCACCGTGGTGGCCTGGTACCCCATCACCCCGTCCTCCTCGCTTTGCGAGAACCTGATCGGCTACCTCTCCAAGTACCGCGTCAAGGACGGCAAGGCCAGCTTCGCGGTGGTCCAGGCCGAGGACGAGCTCGCCTCGGCCGGCATGGTCGTGGGAGCCGGCTGGGCCGGTGCGCGCGCCATGACGGCCACCTCGGGCCCCGGCATCAGCCTGATGGCCGAGTTCGTGGGCTATGCCTACTTCACCGAGATTCCGGGAGTCTTCTTCGACGTGCAGCGGACCGGTCCCTCGACCGGCCTTCCGACCCGCACCATGCAGGGGGATCTCTTCTCGCTCCACACCCTCTCTCACGGGGATACCCGCCATCCCGTCCTGATCCCGGGCACCCCGATGGAGGCCTACGAGGATGCCATGGCCTCCTTCGACCTGGCCGAGCGCCTTCAGACGCCCGTCTTCGTCGCCCTGGACCTGGATCTCGGCATGAACAACTGGATGACCGAGCCTTTCGCCTACCCGACCAAGGGCTTCGACCGGGGCAAGGTGCTCGATGCCGAGGCCCTCGATCAGGTGGCCGAGTTCGCCCGCTACCAGGAGGTCGACGGGGACGGGATCCCCTATCGGACCCTCCCGGGGACGCCGCATCCCAAGGCCGCCTACTTCACCCGGGGCTCGGGCCATGATGCGCATGCCCGCTACTCGGAGCGGCCCGCGGATTACATGTTCATCATGGACCGCCTCGCCCGGAAGCTGGACACGGCCCGCACGCTCGTTCCCCAGCCCCTGGTGGACTGGCGTGACGCCGACGTGACCGTGCTCGCCTACGGCACCAGCGATGCGGCGGTCCAGGAGGCCCGGGACATGCTGCGCGAGCAGGGGATCGAGACGAATTACCTGCGGGTTCGCGCCCTGCCCTTCAGCCGAGAGGTACACGCGCGGATCGCCAAGAGCCAGCGGGTTTACGTCGTCGATCAGAACCGGGACGGCCAGATGCTGGAACTGCTCAAGCTCGACCTGGACGCGTCCGAGGTCGGCAAATTGCGGAGCATCCGGCACTACGACGGATTGCCGCTCGATGCCGTGACGGTCAAAGAGGGCGTCCTGGAAATGGAGAACGCGTAAATGGCTTCCCAAGCACCTGTCACCAACTCCATCGGCCTCGCCCTCAACGATTACAAGGGCGCCGTCTCCACGCTCTGCGCCGGCTGCGGCCATGACGCCATCACCGGGCAAATCGTCCGCGCCTTCTTCCAGCGCGGCGTGGATCCCCAGCGGGTCGCCAAGTTCTCCGGAATCGGCTGCTCGTCCAAGACTCCCGCCTACTTCCTGAACCGGGCCCACGGGATCAACTCGGTGCACGGCCGCATGCCCTCGGTGGCGACCGGAGCGCTATTGGCGAACCGGGACCTCGTCGGGATCGGCATCTCCGGGGACGGGGACACCGCCTCGATCGGCATGGGGCAGTTCGTCCACATGGTTCGCCGGAACGTGCCAATGATCTACGTCATCGAGAACAACGGCGTTTACGGGCTCACCAAGGGCCAGTTCTCGGCGACCGCGGACGTGGGCTCGACCCTCAAGACGGGAGTGATCAACGATCTGCCTCCGGTCGATCTCTGCAGCTTGGCCGTCGAGCTGGGGGCGTCCTTCGTGGCGCGCTCGTTCTCGGGAGATCCCAAGCAGCTGGCGGCCCTCTTGGAGGCGGCGATCGCCCACCGCGGCACCGCCGTCCTCGACGTCATCAGCCCCTGCGTCACCTTCAACAACCACGAAGGCTCGACCAAGAGCTACACCTACGCCAAGCAGCACGAGATTCCGCTCCATGAGATCGGCTTCGTCCCTGCCTTCGAGACCCTTGAGACGGATTACGAGCCCGGCGAGACCAAGGTCGTCGAGCTGCATGACGGCTCCAAGATCACCCTCAAGAAGCTCGAACGGGATTACGATCCCTCCGATCGGCTCGCGGCGCTGTCGACCCTGCGCCAGACCCGCGACGAGGGCTTGTTCCTAACCGGCCTCTTCTACGTCAATCCCGAACAGGCGGACTTCACGAGCATGCTGAACATCCACGAGCAGCCGCTGGCGCACCTGCAAGAGGAAGACTTGCGCCCCGGCCCGGAGGTGCTCAGCGCGATCATGCGAAGCATGGAGTAATCCCGATGCGGGGCGCCATCCGGCGCCCCGCATCGTTTTGACCCCTGCAAGCCGCTTGCAGGGGGAGGGAGGCCTTGGTAGGCTAGGGGCGTTTCGAGAGGATGAAAGGACGCGCGCATGGCCGACCCGAAATCGATCCGTCCCGATGAGGGAGTGCCGCTGGATCCGCTGGGTCTCGTCGGTTCCGAGGATCTGGCCCGCCTTAACCGGGCGACCGAGCCCATTCTCGACGAGGGGAACGTGGACGTCACGTTGGCCGACCGCAGCACGCCGCCGTCGGGTCTCACGAGCGGCGCGATGATCTTTCCCGACGAGATCCCGCATGTCCACGAGCAAGCCGGGGTGTCCCCCGGCAATGCGGATGCCGAAAGCGACGACTGGGATCACCTGGGAGGATAGGCGGGCCTTTGCTCGCTCCAGATCGGCAAGGTGAAGCGGAAGCTGCTTCCCTTGCCGACTTTGCTCCGCACCTCGATCTGCCCCCCGTGGGCCTCGACCAGCCCCTTCGTGATGGGCAGGCCCAGACCGGTGCCCCGGACGGCGACGGTCGGATCGACCCGGAAGAACTGGGTGAAGAGGTGGGGAATCGCGTCTTGCGGGATCCCGATCCCGGTATCCGCGACCTCGATTTCCACGTGGTCGTCTTTCTGCTTTGCCCGCAGACAGATGAGGCCGCCTGCTCGCGTGAACTTGAGGGAGTTGGAAAGGAGGTTGGTCAGGATCTGGCTGACGCGATCCGGGTCGGCATCGAGCTCGGGCAGGTTGGGGGGGATCTCCACGCGGATTTCGAGATGACTGCCCTTGGCCAGCGGCATCAACGAGGCGACGACCTTGTTGGCCAGCTCCGGAAACTCGACGGGGGCCCGGGCGAGGGTGAAGCGACCGGCCTCCATGCGGGCGTAGTCCAGCAGGTCGTTGATGAGCACCAGCAGCCGTTCCGTGCCATAGAGAATCTGCTGCACGTAATGCCGCTGCTCCGGGTTCAGATTCCCGGCGACTCCCTCGTCGAGGAACTCGGCGAATCCGGTGATGGCCGTGAGGGGAGTTCTCAGCTCATGGCTGACCGAGTTGAGGAAATCGGCCTTCTTCTGGTCGATGGCCCTCAGTTCCTCCAGCGCGGCCCGCAGCTCCCGGGTTCGTTCCTCCACGAGGCGCTCGAGCTGTTGGCGGAGGTTCCATGTCTCGGTGATGTCTCGAAAGACGATGGAGCCGAAGCCCGTCTCTCCGTCTCGAACGGGAGTGCTGGAGAACATCAGGGCCATGGTGGCGTCGTGTTGCCGCACCAGGAAGATCTCGTTGTGGAAGGACTCTCCGCGCAACGCGCGGAAGATGGGCATGCGCTCGCGCGGGACCCGCTCGCCTCCAGGGTAGTAGAGGTTGGCGAATTCGGGGGCTTTGCGGATGTCGAGCCCGATCAGGCTATCGATCGGCAGTCCCAGGAGTTCCGCCGCGTGGAGGCTGGCGTCGTGGATCCTGCCTTGCTCGTCGAGCACCAGCAGGCCTTCGGCCATGTCCCGCAGGATCGCGACGTTCTGATCGCGCTGCCGGCGGAGGGCCTGTTCGGTCCTGACGCGCTCGGTGGCGTCGATCGTGGAGAGGATCAGTCCCTTCGATTCCCCGAACGTGACGGGGGCGAGGGTGAGGTCCCAGTAGCTGCAAGGCCGTCCCTCGCGGCAAATCGGGACCTCATCGGCCTTGTAGGAGCGGCCTTCCTCGTGGAGCCAGTAGAGCTTACGGCGCAGATGGGGGCCGATCGGCACGACCTCCAGCCAGGGGCGCCCCATGGCGGCCTCCGGCTCGAGGGAAAGGTAGCGTTTCAGGTAGGCGGCGTAGACGGGGTTGATGTAGTGAATGCGGAGCTGGTCGTCCAGCAGGCAAATGCCTACCGGAAGCTCATTGAAGAGCAGCTCCAGGGAAATCGAGGGAAGCGTCCCTCCCAGATGGACGTCCGGAGTGGCCATGGCCTCACCCCTTGCTCGCCCGTAGGGGCTCATGCCCCCATTATAAAAACGTCGTCAAGCCACGTAAAGCGACGGGGCGTTGCGAGGTCGGATCGGTCGATCGGGGGGCCCGCCGGCGCGGGCGTTGGCGCCCGGGGCGGTTACGGAAGGCGGCGTAGCCGTCCTGACGCCACGCGAGGCTAGAGCTCCGGATCCACCTCGACGCGCGGGAGGCGGCCCAGTTGCACGGCACGTTGATAGGCGGCTTCGGCTCCCGGGTAATCGCGAAGTTCCTGCAGGACCGCACTCAGGTGCATGAAGGCTTCGGCAAAGCCGGGATCGAGCCGGGTGGCCTCCCGGTAGGCCTTGGCGGCTTCCTTGAAGCGTTTCAGCTGGAACAGGGTGGCGCCCAGGTCGTGATAGGCGACGGCATCGCTGGGATCCCGGGCGATGACCTCCAGGTACTGGTCGACGGCCTGGCGCCGCTGACCGCTCTCGGCGAGCATGTGCGCATAGAGGAAGCGCAGCTCGACGTCGTCGGGCACGTGATCCAGCGCGATCCGCAGCTGCTTGGAAGCTCCCTTCCAGTCCCCCTGGGAATGCAGCAGCTGGGCCAGGTTGTGGTGGGCGTTGGCGTTGGCGGGATCCTCGTCCAGGGCGCGCCGGTACTCGCGGATGGCGCCCTTCAGGTCGCCTTGCCGCTCGAGGATATGGCCCAGGTTGTGGTGCGCGTACGAATGATGGGGGTCGATGGTCAGGACGCGGAAGTACTCGCGCTTGGCGCCTTCGAGGTCGGAGATCTGCTCGAGGGACCAGCCCAGCTCGAAGCGGGCGTCGACGTCCTCGGGATCGAGTTCCAGCAGGTTTCCGAGTTCTTGGATGGCTTCTTCCCAGCGGCCCTGCTGCTCGTAGGCCCAGGCCAGGTGCAGCCGCGCCTCGGTGTCCTGCGGATCCGAGCGCAGGGCGGCCTGCAGCGGGCCCACGGCTCCCTCCCAGTCGCCCTGGTCGATCAGCGCCGAGCCGAGGTTGTAGAGGGCGTTGAGGTTGCGGGGATCGGTCTGGAGGGCGCGTTGGTACTCGGCGATCGCCTCGGCGGTTTGCCCGCGCTGGTAGAGGATCCAGCCGAGGTGGTTATGGCCCCAGGAATCCCCGGGGACCCGGCGCAGCAGCTCGCGAATCTCGTGTTCGGCGCGGTCCAGGTCGCCTTCCTGCTCCAGGATCCAGGCGAGCTGGCTGCGGGCGTCGATGTCGTCGGCGTCCAACTCGAGGGCGCGGCTGAAGAGGGCGATCGCCTCCGGCTGATCCGCGCGCTGGGCGGCGATCATGCCCAGGAGGCGGTGGGCCGGGGCGTGTTCGGGGTAGATGCCGAGGGCTTCGCGGCAGCCGGCCTCGGCCTCCGCGACGAGTCCCTTGAGGAACTGGCGATGGGCCTCCAGCACGACCCCGTCGGCGCGTTCGCGCTCTTTTTCGCGGGCTTCGACCTGGTGGGCGACCCGGGACTGGAGTTGCGCCGAGGCGTTGCGGCCTTGCAAGGAGTAGGTCATGGCCAGGTCGTGGTGGGGCAGGGACCAGTCCGGCTTGCGCTGGATGGCCTTCTGGAAGGCCTGGCTGGCCGCCTCGAAATCCCCCTGCTCGAACTTGATGGCTCCCACGCCCTGGTTGGCGATGGCGTTCTCGGGGTCGAGCAGCAGCGCGGCCTTGAAGGCGGCGAGCGCCCCTTCCAGGTTCCCGGCGAAGAAGAGCATGGTGCCGAGTTCGTTATGGGCCTGCAGGTTGGTCGGATCGAGGGCGAGGCCCTTGCGTTGCATCACGATGGCCGACTGGGTATCCCCCTGCTTCTCCAGTCCCCAGGCCAGGGCGAAGTGGGCCTCGGCGTAGCTGGGATCCGCCGCGACGGCCTGGCGGTACTCCCGGATGGCGCCGGCGAGGTTGTCCTTCTCGGCGAGCACTTCTCCCAGCAAGAAGTGGGCCTGGGCATTGCCGGGATCCATCTTGATGGCGAGCCGCAGCGCGAAGATCGCATCGCTCAGTTGCCCACGCTCCAGGTACTCCGAGCCGAGGCGGCAAAGCCCGTCGGGAGTGGAGGGGTGGGGATGGGAGTCGAAGGGAGAAATTGGTGGCGTTTGGTCCATAATCCCTTAATCATAGCAAAACCTGGCGCGTCCCGCAGCGATTCGAGCGGACGTTGCCGGAAAGTCGGGCGGGAGATCGGCTTGAGCCCCGGGAGGGTTTGGGGTAGGATGAGGCTGGAAACCCGCTGCTTGTAGGAGGGCCCCATGCCAACCAGTCATCCCGAGGCGATCGCCACGATGATCAATCAGCGTGTCTGGGCGGTGGTGGGCGCGTCCAACCAACACCACAAGTTCGGCCGCCGTATCTTCGACGCCCTCAAGCGATCCGGCTACGTCGTCTACGCCGTGAACCCCAATTGCGACGGTCTCGACGACGGCACTCCCACGTACCCCAGCCTCCGGGATCTCCCCGTGGTGCCGGAAGTGGTTGATGTCGTCGTGCCTCCGGTTGCCGGCCTGGGGATCGTGGAGGACTGCCTCGCCAAGGGCGTTCAAAACATTTGGTTTCAGCCGGGAGCCGAGTCGGAACCGGCCGTCGCCAAGGCGCAGGAAGCTGGCATGCACGTGATCTGGGGCGGCCCCTGCGCGATGGTCGAAGCCAAGCACTGGTAGCGCCTGCGGCTCAGGATAGCGCCTGCGGCTCGAAATAGCGCCTGCGGCTCGATGTTAGGAGTACGGATGAAGACGCGGACGGAGAAAGAACTCGAACAGCTCAGCCAGCGGATCCTGGCCACCGGGACCAAGGTTTGCCCGGACTGCGGCAAATCGACCCTGAGCCTGCAATTCGACGCCAACTACACCAAGATTCGCTGCAGCGCCTGCGACTTCAAGGTCGAGGAGTACTTCGGGGGGTAGCGGCCTCCCGCCATGATTACCAAAAAAGCGCCGGGAGGTCTCCCGGCGCTTTTGGTTTAGATTTCCCGGCGGCCTTCGAGGGCTTTCACCAGGGTCATCTCGTCCGCGTACTCGAGGTCTCCGCCCACCGGCAGCCCGAAGGCGATGCGGGTCACGCGCACGCCCAGCGGCTTGATGAGCCGGCTGAGGTAGAGACTGGTCGCCTCTCCCTCGATGGACGGGGGGATGGCCAGGATGACTTCCTTGACCACGTCCGTCTGCAGCCGCGCGACCAGCTCCTTGATCTTGAGCTGTTCGGGGCCGATGCCGTCCATCGGGGAGATCAGGCCCTGCAGGACGTGGTAGCCGCCGCGGTACTCCTTGGTGCGCTCCACGGCGACCAGGTCCTTGGGTTCCGAGACGACGCAGACCACGCCCGGATCGCGGGCGGGGTTGGCGCAGAGCTCGCAAGGGTCCATGGCGCTCAGGTTCGAGCAAACGCTGCAGAACTTGATCTGTTCCTTGGCATCGAGGAGGGCTTTCGCCAGCTTCTGGACCTCCCCGGCAGGCTGCTTGAGGAGGTAGTACGCGAGGCGCTGGGCGCTCTTGGGGCCGATGCCCGGTAGCTTTTGCAGCTCCTCGATGAGCTGCGCGAGGGGTTTGGAGTAGAACAACCTAGGCTCTTTCTAGAATCCCATGCCGGGCAGGCCCATGCCGCCGGTGATGGATCCCATGGAGGACTCCGCCAGGCCCGCGGCCTTGGTCTGCGCATCCTTGACGGCGGCGAGCACCAGGTCCTCGAGGGTCTCGACATCTTCGGGATCGACCGCTTCGGGCTTGATCCGGATCGCCGTGATTTCCTTGTGGCCGTTCGCGGTCACCGTCACGGCGCCGCCGCCGGCCGTCCCTTCGACCAGCTGGCTTCCCAGATCCTCCTGGGCCTTCAACAAGGCCTCCTGCATCTTCTGGGCCTGTTTCATCATCTTGGCCATATCCATGCCACCGCCGCCGAACCCGCCTGGACGCATTGGAAACTCCTTTCAAGTGGGGGGATTCTTCCCATTATAGCAAGAGTCGCGGCGTGAGCGAACCTTTCGGGAGGCAGCGTCGTCTGGACCCATGAGTGCGGGCGGTATCCCCGCCACCCGGGGTAGCGTCAGGTCTGGGAGGAAAGCAGTATGCGAGAATTGAAGCGGGTCCGAGCGGTCGCAGCGGTCGCCGTCCTTGAGGGAGGGATCCCCGTCGGGTATAATCCGTCTGTTTCCATCTGGACCCCGACGCTTCCTGGCGAGGTCCCCCCGACGAAAGGATCCCGTTTGGCGAATGCAAGCGAGCAGCCCGACCTGCTCCGCCGAGCCCAAGCCGGGGACAAGGCTGCCTTCGAGCGCTTGATCTCCCCCCACATGAACCGCTTCTACGGGCTCGCCTACCAGATCATGGGCAACGCGGAGGATGCCGCGGACGTGACCCAGGACGCGATGATCAAGGCCTACCGGGCGCTCGGGACCTACCGGGGGGACGCGGAGATCTTCAGCTGGATCGCGCGGATCATCCGCAACACGGCGCTGGACGAGCTCAAGCGGGCCGTGCGCAAGCACGAGGATCCCGTGGACGTGATTCCCGAGACCCCCGTGCACACCCTGGAGCGCAAGGCCGAGGAATCGGAGCTTCAGCAGTTGATGGGAGAGGCGCTCGACGGGCTCTCGACCAAACTTCGCGATCCCCTGATCATGTACGATATCGAGGGGTACTCCTACGAGGAGATTGCGGGCATCCTCGAGATCAACATCGGGACCGTGAAGTCCCGGCTCAACCGGGCGCGGGAGTCGTTGAAGACCAAGCTCTTCTCGATGCGCCACAAGCTTTCGGGTTACCTTTCCGGCGAGACGATTTAGGGGGATGGCCATGACCTGCGCTGACGTTCAATCCCAACTCACCGCCTACCTCGATCCTCGCGAGGTGGCGCTCGACCGCGCCTTCGTCACCCAGCATCTCTCCGGGTGCGCGGAGTGCCGCCAGGCCGAAGGGGAATTGCGCGAGATCTTTTCCCTCCTGAAGGACCGCAAGGCGCCCGAGCTGCCCGAGGGCTTCATGGAGAAGCTGCATCTGCGCCTGGCCCAAGAGCCGGCGCCGGCTCCGGCGGGAGCCCTCTGGCTCGATCGCCTCAAGGGGCTCTTCAACTGGCCGTCCCTGGCGGCCGGTGCGGTGGCGGCGGCCGTCGTGATCTCGGTGGTCAACCTCCGCAGCCCGGTCCCGACCATCCAGACCGCCTCGGTCTCCGAGGCCACCCAGATGGCGGTCAACATCGGCTTCGACGTCGACCGCGACGTCGATGGGGTGACCTTCCAGATCGATCTTCCCGAGGGCCTGGAGTTCGTCGATGCCGAGGGCCAGCCGGTCGTCGCGCAGAGCGTGACCTGGGAAGGGGAGCTCAAGCGCGGCAAGACCGTGGTCCCCGTGACCGTGCGCGGCACCCAGCCGGGCCGCTATGAAATCCTCGCCACGGTGCGGAAGAACCAGATGGTTCGGACCACCCGGATCGTGGTGCCGGTCGACCCCCGCCAGGACTCGTTGCAGACGCTGGCCCGGCATTCCGAGAGAGAAGAGGTGTAAATTGTCTCTAGTCGCCGTCGTGCTCGCGACGAGCCTCGTCGCCGCCCAGCCTGCCCAGGCCGCTCCCGCCAAGAGCCCTCCTCCGGGGAGCCTCGGCATCAAGGGCGTGACCGTGGACGTCCAGCCGAAGAGCCTTACGGAGCGCGCTCCGGACGGCGCGCATATCGAGGCGCCGCCCTTCGGGGGGATGCGGGGGTACCGGATCACCCCGTCGGCCTCGCCGAGCGTTCCACCCCGGCCCCGAAAGTAGCCCCCCTTCAATCGTCGTCCCCCTCGAACAAGGAAGGTGCCCATGGCGGACTGTCTCTTCTGCCGGATCCTCAGCGGTGAGATTCCGGCGCAGCTCATCTACGAGGATGCGCATGCGGTCGCGTTTCGCGACATCAACCCGCAGGCTCCGGTGCATGTCCTGGTGATCCCGCGCCGGCACATCCCCTCCATCGCGGATCTGGAGGGCGCGGAGTGCGGCCAGCAGATGGAGGCCATCCGCCGGGTGGCCGCGCAGGAGGGCGTCGCGGAGAGCGGCTACCGGGTGGTGACCAACCACGGACCGGATGCTCAGCAATCGGTCTTCCACCTGCACTGGCACGTGCTGGGGGGACGCGCGCTGGGTTGGCCTCCGGGTTGAGCCTTGCCGGCTCGCGCGAAGTCTTGACGGGTTTTCGCCGCATCCGATTGCGTTTCAGGCGACCCTCGGGTATAATAGGCTTTCCTGGCCTGGCCAGAATTTGCCACGAGGGGAGTGATACCGTTGGCAGAAATTCGCCTCGCAGAAAACGAGTCGATTGAAAGCGCCCTCAAGCGCTTCAAGAAGAAGATCCAGAAGGCCGG
>JAKFCT010000010.1:0-119938 GCA_036676495.1 Candidatus Sericytochromatia bacterium | reverse complement strand
AAAGGGAGGACCGATGAAGTTCTTTCTCGACACCGCCAATCTCGATGAGATCCGCGAGGCCGCCAGCTGGGGCCAAGTGGACGGCGTCACCACCAATCCCAGCCTGATCGCCAAGGAAGGGCGCGACTTCCGCCAGGTCATCGAAGAGATCTGCACGATCGTCGACGGCCCCATCTCCGCCGAGGCCGTCAGCCCCGATGCCGAGGGCATGATCCGCGAGGGCCTGGGCTTCGCCAAGTGGCATCCCAATGTCATCGTGAAGCTGCCCATGACCATCGAGGGCCTGAAGGCTTGCAAGGCCCTGACCGAGGAAGGCATCAAGACCAACGTGACCCTGGTCTTCTCGGCCAACCAGGCGCTCCTGGCCGCCCGCGCCGGCGCGACCTACGTCTCGCCCTTCGTCGGCCGCCTGGATGACGAGGGTCAGGACGGCATGGCCCTGATCGCCGAGATCGTCGAGATCTTCACGAACTACGACTTCGACACCCAGATCCTGGTGGCGTCGGTGCGGCACCCCATGCACGTCACCGAGGCGGCCAAGCTGGGAGCGGACGTCGCGACCATGCCCTTCAAGATCCTCAAGCAGCTCTACCACCACCCGCTGACCGACGTCGGCATCGCGAAATTCATGGCCGATTGGGCCAAGGTGGGCCAGCCGGTAGGCTAACCACGCTTTCTTGACGCCGAAGCGTCGAGGGTGATAGGATGAGGGATGGTGACGTGTATCACCATCCTTCTCTTTTTATCCCTGACGTCTGAAATACACCCCCGAAAGCGAGTCAAGCTCTTGGAAACCTCGGCTAAGCGTGCCGCCGATCCCGAAACGCAGGAAGCCTCGGCGACGCCTGACGCACCCGTAGAAACCAAACGTACCCGTACCACGCGTCGTTCTGCCGCTGCCAAGGCGGCGGTCGCCGAGCCCCCCGTCGTGGTCGAGGCTCCGAAGGCTGAAAAGCCCGAAGCCGTCGCCGGGGAAACCGCCAAGCCCGCTCGGGTCACCCGGGTCGCCAATCGGACCCGCGCCGCGCGCCCGGCCGTCGCGGCCGCCGAGAGCGAAGCCCCTGCCGAAGCCCCGGTCGCCAAGACTTCCGTCGCTCCTGCCAAGGAGACTGCCGTCAAGGAAGCCCCCGTCAAGGAAGTGACGGTCCAGCCGGCCGTCGAGCCGCCCACGGCGCCCGCGCCCGCGGCCATGCCGCCCGCGGCGTCGGCCGAACGCCAGTCCCGGCATGGCCAGCAGGGCGACCGTCAGCCGCAGGGCGACCGTCAGCCGCAAGGCGACCGCCAGCCGCAAGGCGACCGCCAGCCCCAGGGCCAGCGCCGCGACGACCGCCGTGAGTTCCGCCGCCGCGACCGCGACCAGCGCCACAAGGACCGCCGCGACCGCGACCAGCGCCGCAACGAGCAGCCCCGCCAAGAGCGCCGCGAGCGTGAGCGCCTCGAGCACTACGAGCCCGATCTCACCGAGATCGAAGTCAACCCCAACGCCCCGCGCGTCGACATCGCCACCCTCACCAACAAGACCATCGGCGAACTCTACGACCTCGCCCGCGAGCTCGACGTCCCCAACTTCCGCCGCCTCAAGAAGCAGGATCTGATCTTCAAGATCCTCCAGAGCCAGCCCGGAAAGATCGGGGCCATCTTCGCCAAGGGCGTCCTGGAGATCCTTCCCGAGGGCTACGGCTTCCTGCGCGTCTCCGACTACCTGCCCAGCCTCGACGACATCTACGTCTCGCAGACCCAGGTCCGGCGCTTCGAGCTCTGGGGCGGTGACGTCGTCTACGGCCAGGTCCGCGCCCCCAAGGAGGGTGAGAAGTACTTCTCGCTCCTCAAGGTGGAGTCCGTCAACGACCTGCCCCCCGAGTCCACCACGCGCCGGATCCCCTTCGAGCACCTGAAGCCCATCTTCCCGAACGAACGGCTGAAGCTGGAGACCACCCCCGAGAACATCTCGATGCGCCTGGTCGACCTCTTCAACCCCCTGGGCAAGGGCCAGCGCGCCCTCATCGTCTCGCCGCCCAAGGCCGGTAAGACCAGCTTGCTCAAGCAGATCGCCAACGCCATCGCGGAGAACCACCCCGATGTCCACCTCATCGCGCTCCTGATCGACGAGCGCCCCGAGGAAGTCACCGACATGGAGCGCTCCATCAAGGGAGAGGTCGTCGCCTCGACCTTCGACGAGCTTCCCGAGAACCACGTCAAGGTGGCCGAACTGGTCATCGAGAAGGCCAAGCGCCAGGTGGAGAACGGTCAGGACGTCGTGATCCTGCTCGACTCGATCACCCGCATGGCCCGCGCCTACAATAACGTCATCCCGCCGTCCGGCCGCACCCTCTCGGGCGGTCTCGACCCCAACGCGATGCACAAGCCGAAGCGCTTCTTCGGCGCGGCCCGCAAGCTCGAAGGAGCCGGCAGCCTCACCATCATCGCCACCGCCCTGGTCGAGACCGGCTCGCGCATGGACGACGTGATCTACGAAGAGTTCAAGGGCACCGGTAACTCGGAGCTGCACCTTGACCGCCGCCTGTCGGATCGCCGGATCTTCCCGGCGCTCGACATCAAGCGGAGCGGCACCCGCCGCGAGGATCTCCTCCTCACCCCCGAAGAGCTGCGCAAGCAGCACATCCTGCGCAAGACCCTCGATGCGGGGGAAACCTCGGAGGTCACGGAGTTCCTGACCAGTCGGATGAGTCGAACCAAATCCAACGCTGAATTCTTGATGGCCATCAGCGATACTTAAGCCAGAAGCCCCCGGTGCAAACCGGGGGCTTAAAACTTGTTATTGAACTTGCTTAACATCCAAGGAGGCTAGCGGTGCTAGAACCAAACACCGAGCAGTCGCTCCCCGAGATCGGGACTTTGAAGTACGATGGCGCCCCCCAGAACCCCAAGGCGTACGTGCCAATCAACTTCAACGGCCTCAGTCTAGGATCCCATGCCAAGCAGAACGGCCTGGGCGATCGCCTGCTCCGTGGGTTCGAAGCCCTGACTCAGCCCAAGGCGCCCGAGGCACCTCCCGAAGCCCCTTCCGGCAACATGGGCGTCATCCGCTACAACGTCCCCTCTCCCATCGAGACCTATCGCATGCAGCGCCGGCGTCGCCAGGCCCGCTTCCATGCCTACGGTCGCCCGCTTTTGATTGCCGCTTGCCTGGCTGTGGCCGTCCCCGTCGGCGTGACCGTGCTGGGCAAGCTGGGACCGTCCGAGCCGGTCGCCCAGGCCTCCGTCGCGGAGACCGAGAAGACCGCCACCCCTCCGACCCCCGACCTGCTGGTTGGCCCTCAGCCTCCCGCCGAGCTGCCCACCGATACCGCGCCGGCCCTCGCGGAGGCGGCTCCCGCCGCGCCGCAGGCTCCCGTGGTCACGGAGCAGATCGTCAAGGTTCGCTCGGGGGACACCCTGGAGCGGATCGCCCGCCGGAACGGCCTCACCACCCGCGAGCTCGCCGACTTCAACGACATGAAGAACCTTCACGCGCTGAGGGTCGGTCAGGAGATCCGGATTCCCGTCGTCCAGGAAGCGGCGAAGGCGGAGCCCCAGAAGCCTGCGGCCACGGCCTTCAAGGTCCCTGCCGAGCCGCTCGTCCTGGCTCCCAAACCCGAGCAGCCGGCGCCGACCGACGCCGCGAAGCTGGCCGCCGCACCGAATGCCGAGGAATCGAAGCCCGAGCCCAAGTCCACGGAGCCGGTCACCTACACGATTCGCTCGGGGGATAACCTCTCCAAGATCGCGAGCCGGCATGGCATCAAGGCCTCGACGCTGGCGAGCGCGAACGATCTCTCGGCGACGGACACCCTCCCGGTGGGCAAGGTCTTGAAGGTGCCGCCCGCCGACGGAGTCTACGTGAAGGTGCGGGCGGGCGAGAGCCTTTCCCACCTGGCCACTCGCTACGGCGTGAAAGCCAGCGCCATCCAGGAGGCCAACGGGATTGCCAATCCTCGCTCGCTGCGGGAAGGCCAGACCCTCTTCCTTCCGGGTGCCGAGCCCCAGCCGGTCAGCCGGGAAGCGCGCCGGGAGCGCGGCGACTTCAAGCAAGCCAGCCGCGGCCTGATCGGAGACCTCGGCCGCGCCGTCGGCAAGAAGTTCATCTGGCCCACGGCCGGAAAGGTCTCGTCCTACTTCGGCGAGCGTGACGGTCGCCCGCACCATGGCGTGGACATCCCGCGTCCCAAGGGCTCGCCCATCCATGCGGCCAAGGCCGGCACCGTGATCGCGGCGGGCTGGAACGGCGACTACGGCAAGTGCGTGGACATCAGCCACGGCAACGGAGTCGTGACCCGTTACGCCCACTGCTCCAAGATCACCGTCAAGCCGGGCGACACGGTCTCGAAGGGCGAGTTGATCGGCCTGGTCGGCGAGACCGGCCGGGCTTCAGGCCCCCACCTCCACTACGAGGTCCGGATCGGCGGACGCCCGGTCAACCCCACGAAGTTCCACAACTAGCGCCCTCGAAGGGCCTCGAGTTCCCCCGGCCAACTGGCCGGGGGTTCCTCCTCCTGGGGCTCCGGCGCGGGAGGAGGCTCGCTAGGCTCGGGTCGGGACCGGACGACGAAGTCCTGGTAGAGGTTTCCCCCTTCCCCCGCTTGCCCCGCATCCCAGTAGACGCCCCAGAGGTACCGTCCAGCCCCCAGCCGGCCCTCTCCCATGCCTGCTTGGTTGATGGTCCCGTCGTACGCGAACGCGCTCACGTCCGGCGCCAGCCAGTTCGAGACGTAGTAGGGCTTCCCGCTCGGCCCGCCGCGGTTATGCACCCGGAAGCGGTAGCGCAGCGCCAGGGGATAGGGCTCCCACGCGAAGCGCGCCGGCAGCACGGTCGACTCCCCCATCCCCGGCGTGTTCTGCATCCCGATCAGGTAGAGGTCGAAGGCCGGGTAGCGCGCCCCGTAAGCCGCGTTGACCGGCCGCACCTGGGTCTTCCAGTACCCGATCTTGAAGTTGTCCCGGTCGTTGTAGTAGTGGACGAAATAAGAGCCGGACGCCAGCCCCGTGGCTCGGAAGACCCCCTGCGCGTCCGTCTTGACCAGCACGTTGCGAAACGTTTGGTTGTTCACGACGCTGAGCGTGATGCCCGCTAGCGGCGCTCCGCGCAGCAGCACCATGCCAACGGCCTCGAAGGGCTCGGCCTCCGGAAGCTCCGGGGTCGGGTACGGATAGGGAGCCGGCAGGGCCGTCTCCGGCGGCGGGGACATGCGCGGAGCGCCAGGCGAGGCTGCCCTTCCAGGGCTCGCCTCGGGGCTGGGATGCACGCGGTAAGGCCCCGTCTCGCCTGAGGGAGGCGACCCGCACGCCACCGCCCAGAGCCCCAGGGCCCCGGCTACGATTCCCGCCCGCCAGCCGCGCTCGCCATTGCGCATGGTTCCCTCCTCGACGCGTCGCCGAGAACCATCCTAGCCTCGCGGGCGGCATGCGGCGTGTTCGGCGTGCCTAATTCGGGTTGGTGGCGGGGAAGCGGGAATTCGCGCGCATGGCGAGCAAGCGATCCGGATAGTCGCTCCCCGCCGCCGTCACCCCCAGCTCCAGCACCCGGCGCATCGCCTCCTCCTGGTTCGCCGTCCAGACGAAGACCTCCAGACCGGCCTCGCGCGCCTGCGCCACTTCCGCGGCGTCCACCCACTTCACCGCGGGCCCGATCCAGCCCGCTCCGGCCGCCTGCGCCAGCGCCGCCGCATCCACCGGCCGCGCGTCGTAAAGGACCCCCGTCCGCAGGCTCGGATTCAGCGCTCGCAGCCGTGAGATCGCCCGGTGATCGAAGCTGATCACCCCCACGCGCTCGGCATGCCCCGAGGCGGCGATCGCCAGCACCAACTGCTCCTCGATCCCCGGGTAAATCTCGTTGCCGTGCTTCAGCTCGATGAAGAACCAACGCTCCCGACCCGTCTCGCGCTCGGCCTCCCGCAGAACCTCGAAGACCGCTTCCAGGGACGGGATCCGCTCGCCCTCGAAAGCCTCATCGAACCAGCTCCCGGCATCCAGTGCCTGAAGCTCGGCGAAGCTCTGCTCTCCCACCCGGCCCGTGCCGCTGGTGGTCCGATCCAGCGTGGCGTCGTGGATCACCACGATCCGCCCGTCGCGGCTCATGTGGATGTCGCATTCCACCCCGTCCGCCCCCATGGCGAGGCCGAGCCGGAACGCGGCGAGCGTATTTTCCGGGGCATGGCCCCCGGCCCCACGGTGCCCGATGACGAGGGGGGCTTTCGGCACGGCAATTCTCCTCCCGATTTAGTTGCTTGAAAGCTTGGAATGGCCTAGCATAGAGGCATGATGAACGCCATGATTCCCCTGACCGCCGCGATCCTCTTGCTTACGAGCGCTCCGGCCCGGGCCCTTTCCCAAACCTTCCACGACGCTCGCCCCATCAAGGGGGAGAAAGCCCTGGCCGTCGAGATGACCCTCGGAACCGGAGAGGTGAGGCTCGAGCCGGGAGCTTTCGACAAGCTCTACGACGTGCGCGCCGAGGTCGATCCGGAGAATCTCGAGCCCAAGGCGCGTTACGCCGAGGGCACGCTCTCGATTTATACCCTCGCTCAGCGCAAGCTCGCGGTTCCGGGCAAGAACTCCTGGACCCTGTCCTTCACCCAGAAGCTGCCCCTGACGCTCCACGCCGACCTCGGCACCGCCAAGAGCGACCTCGACTTCACCGGCCTGCGCCTCAAGGACTGCACCTTGCTGATGGGGGCCAGCCTCGCGACTCTCCGCTTCAACACCCCCAACCCCGTCGTCCTGGAGAAGATGCGCATCGAGGCGGCCGCCGCCAACGTGCAGGGGATCGGCCTCGGCAACGCCAACTTCGAGACCTTCGAGTTCAAGGGCGGCGTCGGCAACTCGGAACTGGACTTCGCCGGGGATTACCGCCGCAAGGGGCTGGTCAAGGCCTCCGTTTCGGTCGGCCGCCTCGTCATTCGCGTTCCCCGCAGCCTGGGCCTGAGAGTCAAGGCCGCTGACGGCTGGGCTTCCCGGGTCAAGCTCCCCGCCGAGCTGGTCCAGGAAGAAGGCCGCTGGGTGAGCCCCAACTTCGCGACCGCCACGGGGCGGATCGACCTCGAAGCAGAGACCCGGGTAGGAGGCATCGAAATCAAATGGGAGTAGTGGCGGCTCTCAACCCCATCACGTTCGTTTCCAGCGCGCTGGCGCCCGCCGTGGTGCTGTCCGGCTGCGCGGTCCTGATTTCCGCGACCGAGACCAAGTACTCGGATCTCATCACCCGCTTGCGGACGCTCAACGAAGAGCGCCGCGCCCTCATGCTCTCCACCGGCCTCTCGGCGGAGCAGCTCAGCCGCCGCGAGAGCCTGGACCGCCAACTCGCCTTGATCTTCCGCCGGGCCCGGCACCTTCGCGACGCGACGGTCATGCTCTTCGTCTCCGTCTTCCTGATCATCGTCACCTGCTTCTTCATCGCGCTGCAGCAAGATCTCGGCTGGCCTTGGCTCCAGGTGGCCACCAAGGCCATCTTCCTGGCCTCCATCGGGATGATCTTCGCGGGCCTGATCGAGCAGTTCATGGAGTTGCGCCTTTCCTTCCGGGTGGTGCGTTACGAGCTCGAGCTCTTCGACCAGGAGAGCACCCGGCACGCCGAGGCGCGTTTCCGCGGCGTGTAATGACCCGTAAGACCCTCCTGGAGTCCCCCCGTCGAGACGATTAACCGAAGAAGGCCCCCGGAACCCTTGGGTTCCGGGGGCCTTGTCGATGGCGGTGAGCTAGATGGCCTTGAGGGCCTTGAGGGCGTCCACCCGGCCGGCTCCGAAGTCCTCGTCGAAGCCCTTCTTGCCCAGGTCCACGGCCGTGCTCATGAGGGCCTGGCGAGCTTGCGCGGGGGTGAGGCGGGGGTTCTTGGCCTTCAGCAGGGCGACGACGCCGGCGACCACCGGAGAGGCCTGAGAGGTGCCCGAGACGGCGGCGTACTTCAGCGAGATCTTGGTCTCGGGGGGGAAGTACTCGGGGTTCTGCTTGTAGGCGGTGTAGGTTTCGCAGGCATAGGTCGGGAAGGTCGACTTGATGGCGAAGCCGGGAGCCGCCACCGAGATCCACTCGCCGAAGGACGAGAACTCGGTGACCTTGTCGTTGGGGTCGGTCGCGCCGACCGCGATCACGCCGGGGGTCGCCGCGGGCTGGTTCTTGGGGTTGCCCTGGTCGCGCTCGTTGCCCATGGCCGCCACGACCACGACGTTCTTCTTGGAGGCGTACTTCACGGCTTCGGCCCAGGAGGGGCTCTCGATGGGGCCGCCGAGGCTCATGTTGATGACCTGGGCGCCGTTGTCGGTGGCCCACTGGATGCCGTCGATGATCGAGCCGAGGTCGCCCCCGCCGTTCTCACCCAGCACCTTGATGGGCATGATCTTGGCGCCGGGAGCGACGCCGGCGACGCCCTGGCGGTTGTTGGTGACGGCCGCGATGACGCCCGCCACGTGGGTGCCGTGGCCGTTCATGTCCTTGGGGGTGTTGGTCTTGGCGATGGCGTCGTAGCCCTTGACGAGGTTGGCCTTGAGGTCGGGGTGGTTGAGGTCCACGCCGGTGTCGAGGACCGCCACGGTGACGCCGGCGCCCTGGGTGAGGTCCCAGGCGGAGAAGGCGTTCACCTTGCCGAGGTGGTACTGGTCCTTGGCGGAAGGATCGTTGGGCTTGGCGTCGACAAAGGAGGCCGCCTTTGCAGGCTTGCCGTTGAACGGAGCCGGGAGCGAGAGGTAGCGGTTGGGCTCCACCCACTCGACCGACGGGTCGCGCTTCAACTGCTCGGCCAGCTCGCTGGGCGAGCGGCCTTCCGCGGTGACCACTTCCATGCCGAGCGCCGTGTTGGCCCGGAGGGTCCGCACGCCGGTCATGGTGAGCTTGGCGCCGAGGTAACCGTCGCGCCGCTTGACGATCAATTGCTTGGCCACGGCCGAAGCGGAAACGCTGTCGGAGCCACCCGTGCCGAAGCCGCGGGAATCCGTCGCTCCGGGGACCATCGCACAACCCACCGTGCCCATGACCAGGGTGCCAACGAGCATGGCTGCCATCGAATGCTTTGCTACCACGGACGACTCCTTTGGGTGCGAGGTCTCGGGGACGAACACGCGAATCCGCGTGGCAGGAGGCCGGCCGAAAGGCCGCGCGCATGGCGGCGCCTCCTGCCTTAGTCATCGGGCGCTTGAAAGCGTAGCTTACGTTAAGATTGGCTTGTCTTTTGGGTTTGAGGCCGGAACGGCAAGGCGGTTCTCGATCAGGAGGGCAGGGCGATCGCCCCGATCAAGCGACCCGATTGCGCCCCGTCGCGCCGGTACGAGAAGAACAGGTCTTCCCGGCAATGGGTGCAGAGCCCGCTCACGTGGACGTTCGCCGCCAGGAGTCCCGCGGCTTCCAGTTGCTGCCGGTTGGCTTCCTGGACGTCGAGCTTGTAGCGATCGCCGTCCGCCGCGAGGCACGCCGCCGGATCGGGTAGCGCCTGCATGGCCTCCGCGACCTCCGGGCCGACCTGGTAGCAGCAGCCCTTGATGCTCGGGCCGATCGCCGCGACCATGTGCCGGGGATCCGCGCCGTAGGTCGCCTGCAAGGCTTCCACGGCCACGCGGGATGCTCCGAGGGCCGTTCCCCGCCAGCCGGCGTGCACGGCCGCCACCGCCCCGACGTCGGGGGCATGCAGCAAGACGGGCACGCAGTCCGCCACGAAGACTCCCACGGCCAGGCCCTTCTCGTTCGTGATGACGATGTCGCCCTGGGTTCCTTCCGGGAAGGGCTGGGAAGTGGCCACGTTGACGACCGCCCCATGCACCTGGTGGGCGGTGCGGGGAAACGCCCCGAAGCCCGCTCGCTCCGCGAAGCGGCGGCGGTTTTCCAGGGCGTTCTCGCGGGCGTCCCCCGAGGCGAGGGCGAGGTTGAGGCTGGCGTAGGGGCCCGTGCTCACGCCTCCCTGACGGGTGGAGAAGGCGTGAGGCACGTCAAGGCCCGGGCAGCGCATGACGCTCTCCCGGGTCAGCTCGAAGCCGTTTCCGAGGCGCTTCGGGGTGGACGCGGGCTCGGGCATCAGAGCGCCTTGTGGAAGACCAGGATGGCGCGCTTCTCCTGGAAGCCCATCTGCTCGTACATGCCCTTGGCGCCGTCGTTCTGGCCGTCCACCACCAGCTCGAGGGCGTTGAGCTCGTGCATGCGGCTGAACTCCGAGGCCTTCAAGAGCAGCTGGTAGCCCAGGCCCTTGCCGCGGTACTCGGGAAGGACGCCCAGCTCGAAGACCCGCGCCGCGGCGTCATGGGTCTCCTCGAAGCGCTTCGGATCGACCAGCACGGTGATGTGGGCGATCTCGCGCTCGCCGTCCACGATGAAGAAGCAGCCGCGGGGATCGAAATCCGGCCGCTGGTTCCACTCCTCGAGCTCGGGCTGGGTGATCGGAGCGAAGTCCCAGTGCTCCGCGAAGGTGGCGTTGAGCAGCTCGACGTAGGCGGCCTCGTCCATCCCCCGCCGGAACGTCCGGAAGCGGAGGTTGCCGGGCAGCTCGGCGGCGGGAAGGCCCTCCAGGCCCGCGTGCCGCAGCTTCCAGAAGTAGCGCATCAGCTGGAACTGGTGCTTGATGAGGAAGGTCTGGGAGGTCTCGACGGCGGCGGGAATGGCGATGCTCATGTAGCGGCCGTTCCACTCGCGGGCCTTGGCCTCGGCGGCTTCCAGCAGCAAGGCCCCGACGCCGCTGCGGCGCTCCTCGGGATGCACGTGGAAGGCGTCGATGTTGATGCGGCCGAGCCCCATGAGGTGCGGATCGGTGTAGATGTGGATGTACCCGCGGACCACGCCGTCGCGCTCGGCCACCAGGATCTCGCTGGTGAGCTGCAGCTCGGAGGTCATGCCCGTCGACCGGATCCGGTCCACCGTCATCGAGTAGAAGTCGGGGGAAATGGCGAGCGAAGCGTTCCGGATCTCGGCGACCCGCGGAAGGTCGCCGATGGTGAACTTGCGAATCTGCAAGGCGGACGAGGACATGGTCTCCAAGGGGGCCTCCTTTAAACGTCGTTGTCTAACAGGACCTGCGCGGCGTTGAGCGCGCTAACCGTGGGATACCAGACCACCGACCACTCCGACGCAGCGCGTGCAGAGAGTCTGGTGAGCGTGATGCGTGCCGACTTCCACCGAGTACGTCCAGCAGCGCTCGCATTTCTCGCCCGAGGCGCGCTCCACCGTGACTCCGAGGTCACCCTCGGGACCCTCGGCAGCCGCGGCGTCCGCAATGGTGACGCCCGAGACGATCAGCACCTTGGTCAGATCGTCGCCCAGCCCTTCGAGCAGCTCGCGCGCCTCGCGGGTCTTGGGAGCGAGCGTCACGTGCGCGTCCAGGCCCGAGCCGATGACCTTGGCCTGACGCGCCTCTTCGAGGCCCTTGTTGACGATCTCGCGAAGCGTGAGGATCCGCTCCCAGCGCTCGGCGAGCTCCTCGTTACGGTAGGACTCGGGGATCTTCGGCCAGTCGAGCAAGAAGACCGAAGCGGCGTCCGGCTTCTGCGCGGCGGGCAGGTAGGTGAAGATGTCTTCGGCGAGGTGCGAAAGCACCGGGGCCACCATCCGCAGCATGGCCTGCAGGATCTCGTGCATGACCGTCTGGGCGGCGCGGCGCGAGAGGGCATCGGGCGCCTCGGCGTAGAGGCGGTCCTTGGCCACGTCCAGGTAGAAGCTCGAAAGGTCCACCACCGCGTAGTTCTGGATGGTCTGGAAGAACTGGAAGAACTGGAAGGTCTCGAAGTTCGACGTGATCTCCTGGGTGACCTGATAGAGCCGGTGCAGGGCGTAGCGGTCGATCTCGGGGAGCGCGTCGTAGGCGACCGCATCCTTGGGATCGAAGTCGTTGAGGTTGGCCATCAGATAGCGCGCTGTGTTGCGGATCTTGCGGTAGACCTCGGAGAGCTGCTTGAAGCTGAGATCCGAGATCCGCACGTCGCCGGTGTAGTCCACGCTGGAGACGTAGAGCCGGAGGACGTCCGCGCCGTACTGCTGGATCACCTTTTGGGGCTCGATCGTGTTGCCGAGCGATTTGCTCATCTTGCGGCCTTGAGCGTCCATGGTGAAGCCGTGGGTGAGGACCATCTTGTAGGGAGCCTGACCCCGGGTCGCGATGGCGGTCAGCAGCGAGGACTGGAACCAGCCGCGGTACTGGTCGGCGCCCTCCAAGTAGAGGTCGGCCGGGAAGCGCAGCTCGGGGCGCGCTTCCAGGACGCCGCTCCAGGTCGTGCCGGAGTCGAACCAGACGTCCATGACGTCGCGCTCCTGGATGAACTCCGTGGAGCCGCACTTGGTGCAGGAGAAGTCATGGCCCAGGAAGGCCTCGGCGTCGTACTTCCACCAGGCATCCGAGCCTTCGGCCTCGAACTTCGCCGCGACGCGGTCGATGGTCTCGGGGGTGATCAGGGGCTCATGGTCGTGCGCGCAGTAGAAGACGGGGATGGGCACGCCCCAGCTGCGCTGACGCGAGATGCACCAGTCGCCGCGGTCGGCGACCATGTTGGAGATGCGGACCTCGCCGAAGCCGGGCAGCCACTTGACGCCCTTGATGGCATCGAGGGTCTTCTGGCGGAAGGCGTCGATCGAGGCGAACCACTGCTCGGTGGCGCGATAGATGACCGGGTTATGGCAGCGCCAGCAGTGGGGGTAGGAGTGCTGGAACTCCTGGTGGTGCAGCAGCACGCCGCGCTCGCGCAGGGCCTCGATGATGGTCGGGTTGGCCTTGAAGTAGGGCATGCCCTCGACAAGGGGGCCGGCCTCGGCGGTGAAGATGCCCCGGTCGTTGAGGGGGGCGAGCACCTGAAGGCCGTACTTGAGGCCGACCTGGTAGTCCTCGAGACCGTGGCCGGGGGCGGTGTGGACCGCGCCGGTACCGGCGTCGAGCGTGACGTGATCGCCCAGGATCACGGGGCTCTTGCGGTCGAGGAAGGGGTGCTGGTAGGTGGTGCCCTCGAGGTCGCGGCCCTTGAAGGTCATCCCCTCGAACGGGACGCCCGTGAGACCGGCGGTCGCGAGGACGTCCTCAGCGAGCGCCGTCGCCATCAGCACACGGCCGTGGCCTTCCACCTGGTAGACGCCGTAGTCGAAGTCGGGCCCCAGGGCCACGGCCAGGTTGGCGGGAAGGGTCCAGGGGGTGGTGGTCCAGATGGCGATAGAGAGGTCGCCCACCATGGCCTTGATGGCGGGGTTGGGGCTGTCCCCCACCGGGAAACGCACGAAGATGGAGGGCGAGGTGTGGTCGGCGTACTCGACCTCGGCCTCGGCCAAGGCGGTGGTGTCGAACGAGCACCAGTAGACGGGCTTCAGGCCCTTGTAGATGTAGCCGGCCTGCATCATGTCGCCGAAGACGCGAATCTGCGCGGCCTCGAACTTGGGATCCAGGGTGACGTAGGGATGGTCCCAGTCCCCGAAGACGCCCAGGCGCATGAAGTGCCCCTTCTGGGTCTCGATGGACTTGAGGGCGAACTCCTTGCTGAGGGCGCGGACTTCGAGGGCCGAGAGGTCCTTGGAACTCGTCTTGAGGGCCTTGAGGGCGGCGAGCTCGGTGGGGAGGCCGTGCGTGTCGTAGCCGGGCACGAAGGGGGCGTAGAAGCCGCTCATGGCCTTGTACTTGACCACGATGTCCTTGAGGGTCTTGTTGAGGGCATGGCCGATGTGGATGTTGCCCGAGCTGGAGTAGGGAGGGCCGTCATGCAGGATGTAGGACGGAGCACCCTCACGCTTTTCCAGCATCCGCTCGTAAATTCCCTGCTCCGACCATTTCGCCTGGATTTCGGGCTCGCGTGCGGCGGAATTAGCCCGCATGGGAAAGTCGGTCGTGGGAAGATTGACGGTTTGCTTGTACTCCACGGATGCTCTGCCTTTCTGGAAATGGGAATGCGGTCCCATCGTCCATTCTATCGTAAACCCGTGTCATCAGGCCAGCGACGCGCGTAGAGTGGCTATGCGCTTGGCGCCGACGCACGCTTGGGCGTCATTCCCGCGAAAGCGGGAATCCAGGCCCTCGGAGGCATGCGGCACTCACGGGACTCGCGCCTCAAGCGGGCAACCCCTCCGACGGAAGGCGCGGAGGGGTTGCTCAGGCACGAGGTTGGGGCGGGGCGCTTAGAAGGGCCGCTTGAAGCCCGAGCCGCGGAGGAACTCGGGGATATCCGGCGAGCCCTGGGGATCGAGCGCCGGAGGGGCGACCGGAGCGACCGGCGTGGCCGGAGTGGCGGGAATCACCTGCTGGCGGACGGGCTCCTTGACGGCCTGCGGGGCGGTGGCGGTCGCCATCTGCATCTTGCCGTCGAAGCCGGTGGCGATGACGGTGATCCGGATCTCGCCCTGGAGGCGCTCGTCGACCACCGCGCCGAAGATGATGTTGGCCTCGGAGTCCACCGACGAGTAGATGACCTCGGCGGCCTCGTTGACTTCGTAGAGGGTGAGGTCGTTGCCGCCGGTGACGTTGAAGATGACGCCGGAAGCGCCGTTGATGGTGGCCTCGAGCAGGGGGCTGCTGACGGCGGTCCGGGCGGCCTCGATGGCGCGGCCTTCACCCTGGCCGATGCCGATGCCCATGAGGGCCGAGCCGGCGGAGGACATGACGGACTTGACGTCGGCGAAGTCCACGTTGATCAGGCCGGGGATGGTGATGATGTCGGAAATGCCCTGGACGCCCTGGCGCAGCACGTCGTCGGCGATGTGGAAGGCTTCCTGCATGGACGTGCGCTTCTCGACGACCTGCAGGAGCTTGTCGTTCGGGATGATGATCAGGGTGTCGACGCAGTCCTTGAGGGCCTGGATGCCCTGTTCGGCCTGCTGGCTGCGACGCCGGCCCTCGAAGGTGAAGGGGCGGGTCACGACTCCGACGGTGAGGGCGCCGACTTCCCGGGCGACCTGGGCGACGACGGCGGCGGCGCCGGTCCCGGTGCCTCCGCCCATGCCGGCGGTGATGAAGACCATGTCGGCGCCGTCGAGGGCGGCCACCAGCTCGTCACGGGACTCCTCGGCGGCCTTCTGGCCGACCGTCGGGTTGCCGCCGGCTCCCAGTCCGCGGGTCAGTTTCGCGCCAATCTGGAGGCGGCGCTCGGATTGGGCCAGCGCCAACGCCTGGGCATCGGTGTTGAGGGTCCAGAACTCCACTCCGCTCAGACCGCTTGCGATCATGCGGTTGATGGCGTTGGAGCCGCCTCCGCCGACGCCAACGACTTTGATATCGGCGGAAAGACCTGCCTTATCTGTGATATCGAACACGATGCCCTACCTATGCCTTCCGTTAAAATGACCAGAACCGACCCAGGATCAGTCGCCGAATCTTGGCGAGGTTTTCGAAGATCCGGACTCCGAAGACGACGATCGCCGCCAGGTACAGATCGCCGCCCAGCATGTCGCCGAGGTAGGTCAACCCCGCCGCCAGAAGCGTATTCGCCGTGAACCCACTGATAAATACTGCGAGCCCGAAGCGTCCCTCCAGACCGGAACGGATGCCTCCCAGCCCCGTGTCCAGGGCGGCTACGATCGCCACGGCCATGTACTTCGACATGGCTTGAGGGATGCTCCACGGCATGAAGATGCCCAAGAGGACCCCGACGGCCAATCCTCCGAGAGTGACAATGACTCCCATTACTTGCTCTCCTGGGGAGCAGCCGGCGGCACCGGCTTGGCGTACTTGTACTGGCTCCCGCCGCTGTACATCGGGATCAGGACCTCGGACTTTCTCGATATGCTAACTTGGATTCCGTAGAATTGCAAGTATTCCAGGATCCCGCCGCGCATGTTCAAGGCGGCTTCCATCGTCTGCGGCTCCCCGATCGCCTTGATCACGAAAGGCGGCGCGATCCGCGTCTTGTTGACCAAGATGGTCGTGCCCGCGCACGTGATCTCCGACGTGTCCACCAGGCGCTGATCGTTCACCGACACGACCTCCGCCCCGCCGGCCTTGAGCTCGTTCACCAGCCTCAGCAGGTCGTCGTTGTGAACGATCGCCGTGTTGGGATCCTCCCCCTTCGTCAGCGGCTTGGCCGAGTCCTGCACGATCACCTCGAGGCCCTGCCCCGACACCGCCGAGAGACCTGCCGCGAGATCCAGCGACGCCTCTTGCTTCTTGGCGAGCCGGATCTTCCCGGACTCCAGCTCCTTGACTTGCGCTCGAAGGGTCGAAAGCTCCTTGAGCAGATCCTGGTTGCGCTGCTCGGAGGTCTTCAACATGAAGACCAGATCTTCCAGGCGGCGGCTCGGCAGCATCTCGCGCTGCTCCGATTGGCTCTTGATTTGCGTGGTGACCAGAAACCCGACGATGATCGACACGATGGAGACGGGTAACTGCCAATTTTTTTCCATGTCAGTGCGTGGAGTCGGAACCTTTCACGACCGGAGACTCAGGGGATCGTAGGTCAACGTATTCTACCGCCCGGGATCCCGTGATGGCTAGGGGGAGAAGGTGCCGGAACACGTGAAGTTTCTCAGCGATCGCCCGTCCCTCGCCAAACCGGATCTCAACCCCGTTCAACCTCCCCGTCCATTCCCCCGGACGCGTCATGTCCACCGTGCCCGCCAAACCCTGGCCGTAGAGCGCCAATTCCCGCAATGCCCGCAACGGCTCGCCTTCCAGACGCCCCTCTTTCAAGGGCGCGTGCAGCTCCAGCTTCACGTCCCGCCCCTCGGGAACCCGGAAGACCACTCCGTCGAAATCGACGACCTGCCCGTCTTTCAACCGCGCCAGCGGCTCGCGCTCCCGCAAGGTGACCTCGAGCCGCGCCGGGAACAACCAGCGCCGCACCTTGGCGTCCGCGATCGCCGGGTTCTTCAGGACCTCCTCGCGAATCTCGCGCGGATCGATCCGGTAGAGCGGCAGGCCCTTCCGCCCGGAGAGCGTCTCGGCCAAAGGGGCCGCCAAGAGCCGCTTGGCGCCGAGGACTTTCAAGTCCCCTTCCCAGGTCCACTGCGGCATGGCCCAGAGGGCCACCGCCGCTCCCCCCAGCACGAAGGCCTGGAGGATCCCCGCGAAGAGGCTAGGCCCCCGCTTGCGCCGGGTCATGAGTCGCCTCGGGGTGTTTCGCCTCCGGATGACCGACGTCGAGTCCGACCCCCACCACTTCCGGGTGCAGCCAGAACCCGTGACGGGCGAATATCCGCTCCTGGATCCGCATGATCAAGCCGTTGACGTCAGCGGCCGTCGCTCCCCCCAGGTTCACGATGAAGTTCGCATGCACCGTCGAGACCTGGGCGCGGCCGAGGGTCTCGCCCTTCAAACCGGCTTCCTCGATGAGCTTGCCTGCCGAGGCCATGGCCGGATTGGTGAAGACCGAACCCGCCGAAAGGCCCTGGGGCTGCCGCTCCCGGCGCCACTTGGAGAGCGCTTTCACTTCCTCCTGGACGTCTTCCGCCTTCTTCGGCTGCAGCCGGATGACGGCCTCGAGCACGATGGCTCCCCGCTCGCGCAGGTTCGAGTAGCGGTAGCGATAGTTCAGGCCCGAGGCCGGCTCCACGATCACCGAGCCGTCCGGAAGGAGCAGGGTCGCCTCGACCAGGATGTCGGCCAGGCAGGACTGGTGGGCGCCGGCGTTCATGAAGACCGTGCCGCCGATCGTGCCGGGAATCGTCGAGAGGAACTCGACTCCGCCCCAGCCCGCCTGCGCGCCGGCCTTGACCGCCGCCATCGTCGAGCAGCCCGCCTGGGCCCGCAGCAACCCGTCCGCGATCGTCACCGCTCCAAACTTGTCCGAAAGCCGGATGACCAGCCCCTTGAAGCCCTCATCGGAGATCAGGAGGTTGCTTCCCTTCCCGATGACCATCCAGGGATGGGCCTCGCGCTGGGCCCAGAGCACGAGCTCCTTGACCTCGTCGACGGAGCCGGGCTCGGCGAAGTAGCGCGCGGGACCCCCCACTCTCCAGCTGGTGAGGGTGGCGAGAGGAACGTTTTCACGAATTTCGGGCATGGGCATGGGTCTAGGCCGGAGCGGTGGTGCGGGTGGCCTCGGCCATCCGCAGGCGTTCGAGCAAGGGCTCGGCGAGCTTGTTGACGTTGCCGGCCCCCATCAGCAGGACCAGGTCGCCGGGGTGGACATGGGTGGGCAGGGCCTCGAGCACGTCATGGGCCGAGCCCCAGTGAAAGACCTCCCGCGTCGGGTCCAGCTCACGCATCCGCGCGATCAAGGACTCGGAGGAGACTCCGTTGGACGGTTCGCCGGCGGCGTACACGTCCATGAGGGCGAGGCCGTCCACGTCCTGGAAGCAGGTGGCGAACTCCTCGAAAAGGGCCGCCGTGCGCGAGTAGCGGTGGGGCTGGAAGACCGCCCAGACCGGGTTGCCGAGGAGCTTGGCCGCCGCCAGCGTGGCGCGGATCTCGGTCGGATGGTGGGCGTAATCGTCCACCACCGTGACGCCCGCCGCCGTCCCGTGGGACTGGAAGCGCCGCCCCACTCCGGTGAAGCTCGCGAGGCCCGGCCGGATCTCCTCGGATCCAAGCCCCATCAGCCTTGCCACCACGATCGTGGCCGCCGCGTTCGAAACGTTATGTCGACCCGAGACCCGCAGCTCGTACGAGGCCCGCTCGTCCCCGCCGGTCATCGTGAACTGGGCTCCGGCCCCGCTCAGGGAGGCGTCCTCGATCCGGTAGTCCGCGCCCGCGTCGAAGCCGTACGTCAGCACCTTGGCCTTGAGGCGCGGAAGCAGCTGCTGGACGCCGGGATCGTCATGGCAGGCCACCACCAACGCTCCCGCGGGAAGGGCGTTGATGAACTGCTCGAAGGTGCTCAGGATCTCGTCGAAGTCCCGGTAATGGTCGAGGTGGTCGGCTTCCAGGTTGGTGAGGATGACCCACTCGGCGGTCAGGCGTACGATCGACTTGTCGGACTCGTCGGATTCGGCGACCAGGTAAGGGCTTTGGCCGGCACGGGCCGTGCCGCCGATCAGCGGCAGGTCGCCTCCGACCAGCACGGTGGGATCCCAGCCGGCCTTGACCAGGATCGAGGCCATCATGCCCGTGGTCGTCGTCTTGCCGTGGGTGCCGCAGACCGCGACGCTGCGATGGGAGGCCATCAACTGGGCCAGCACCTCGGAGCGGTGGTAGTTCTTGAGGCCCCGCGAGATGGCCTCGGCGACCTCGGGATTGTCCACGCCCACGGCCGTCGACGTGACGATGGCCTGGGTGTCGCCGAGGTTCGACGCGTCATGGCCCACGGTGATGGGAATGCCCAGCGCCTGGAGACGCGCCACCGTGGGGGAAGTCGCCTGATCGGATCCGGTCACCTTGCCGCCGCGCTGGTGAATGATCTGGGCGATGGCGCTCATGCCGACGCCGCCGATCCCGATGAAGTGTAGCGCGTGCGGGGTGATCACAACTGGGGTCCTCTCAATCGACGCGAAAGGGCGGGCCGCTGGCCCGGCTCCCTTTCTATACGCAAAGATCCGGGGATTCAAACCGGAGTTAATAGCTTACAACCGAAGTTACATTTTGTCAGGTTTTTTTGCCGCTTTCCGGCCTCGCGACCGGAGAGCGGAGCGCACGGCTTTCGCTCGGAGATCAGCGCGAAGCCAGCTCGATCAGGCGCTCGACGATGCGCTGAGCGGCATCCGGCCTTCCGAACTGCCGACTGGCCTCGCTCATCAGTCCCCGGCGCTCGGCATCCGACATCAAGGCCGATACCGCGTCGCCCAGGCCCCCGAGATCGCGGTCGTCGAGGGCGATCGCCGCGTGCGCTTCCGAGAGCGACCGGGCATTGGCGGGCTGATCCTTCCCCCCGAACTGGAACGGCACCAGCACCATGGGCTTGCGCGCGGCGGTCAACTCGGCCAGCGTGGTCGCTCCCGCCCGGGAGACCACCAGATCCGCCGCGGCGATCGCTGCCGGCATCTCCCCCAGGAACTCGACCAGCCGGTAGCGCGGCTCCTCGCGATACGCTGCGGTCAACTCCGTGACCGCCTGCATGTCGCCCTTGCCGGCCACATGCAAAACGGCCCAGTCCGGATGCGACAGCCAAGCCCCCAGCGCCTCCACCGTCGCCCGGTTGATGCTCTTGGCCCCCAGGCTACCCCCCGTCACGAGCAGGAGGTGGGGGACCGACGGGAAGCCGAGTTTCGCGCGGGCCTCGTCCCGGCTGAGCCGGTAGGCCTCGGGCCGGATGGGGTTGCCGAGACATTCGACCTTGCCCCTGGGAAAGTAGCGATCGCTCGCGGGGAAGGTCGTGAAGACCCTCGTCGCGACCGGGGCCAGGGCGCGGTTGGCCAGGCCCGGAAAGACGTTCTGCTCGCAGATGACCGCGGGGATCCCTTCCAGGCGCGCGGCGAGGACGGCCGGAGCGCTCACGTAGCCGCCGGTCCCCACCACGATCCGCGGCTGGACCTGCCGGATGATCCGACGGGCCTCGCCGACGGATCCGGCGAGCGTCTTGCCGAAGCGCAGCAGCTCGGGGCCGAGCTTGCGCGGCATCCCGACGACGGTCACCGGGTAGAAGGGGTAGCCGTGCTGCGGCACCAGCTGCGCCTCCATGCGGCTCGAAGTCCCCATGAAGGCGATCGGCCAATCCGGGCGCTGCTGCGTGATTTCCTCGGCCAGCGCGAGCGCGGGGTAGAGGTGGCCTCCGGTGCCGCCACCGGCGAAAAGAACACTCATGCGGGAACCTCCCCGTGCTTCAAGAGGCGCAACTGAGCCTGGCTCTGGCGGGATACGTTGAGGATCAGCCCGACCCCGAAGAGCGTCACCAGGAGGCTGGTGCCGCCCGAGCTCAGGAAGGGCAGCGGGATCCCGGTGGTCGGCAGGACGCCGATCACCACTCCGATGTTGATGAACGCCTGGGCCACGATCAGCGTGGTGATGCCCACGACGAGCAACTGGTGGAACGGGTTGGTCGCCCGGTTGGCGATCGCGAAGCCTCGCTGGGCCAGCGCCAAGAACAGCAGCACCGTGCCCACGGCCCCCAGAAGCCCCCATTCCTCGGCGATCACGGCGAAGATGAAGTCGGAGTGCTGGATGGGCAGGTAGAAGAGCTTCTGCTTGCCCTGCCCGTAGCCCATGCCGAAGATGCCGCCCGACCCGATGGCCAGCAGGGACTGGATCGTCTGGAAGCCGATGTCCTTGGGGTACTTCCAGGGGTCGAACAAGGCGAGCCAGCGCAGCCGCTGGTACTCGGTGTTCCAGGAGTAGGCGAAGACGGCCACGGCCCCCGTGATCGCCAGGAAGGCCATCTTCCAGACGGCCGTTCCGTTCACCAGGAAGAGCACGAAGCAGCAGAGCGCCAGCATGAGCGTGCTGCCGAGATCGGGCTGGAAGAGCACCAGGCCGAGCATGCCCCCCAGGGGAAGCAGGACTTGGCGCTGCTCCTTCAAGAGGCTCCAGCCCTTCTGGGGATGCCGTGCCAGGAAGTCCGCCAAGAAGAGCACGAGCGCGATCTTGGCGAGTTCGGACGGCTGCACCGAGAAGGGCCCCAGTTTCAGCCAGCGGGTGGCCCCGTAGACCGTGTGCCCCATCCCGGGGATGTGGGTGGCGATCAGGAGCAGCGCAGAGACGATCAGGATCGGCCGGGTCAGCCCTCTCAAGCGATCGAGCGAGAGCACCATGCCCAGCCCCATCGCCACCAGGCCGACCACGGCCCAGATGGCTTGCTTCCGGACGAAGACCAGGGTGTCTCCGCTCGTGGTGACCGCCATGGGGGCCGAGGCGCTGAGAATCATGAAGAAGCCGAAGACCGTCAGGATCAAGACGATCGTCAGCAGGGAGAGGTCAGGTCGCGAGCGCCAGCCTCGGTTCAGCCGGCTCATGCCTGCGTGGAGACCTCATCGACGGGGGCCACGGCCAGGCTCCGCACCTGCTCCTTGAACAGGCGCCCCCGCTCCTCGTAGTTGCGGAACATGTCGAACGACGCGCATGCCGGCGAGAAGAGCACCACCCCGCCCGTGACGGCATGGGCGCGCGCCGCCTGCAGCGCCGCGGGAAGATCGGCGGCCAAGGTGATGGCCTCGTAGCCGGCCGCCCGCAGGACCCGCTCGAAGTAGGGAGCGGCCTCGCCGATCAGCACGGTATGGGAAACCCGCCGGGCGATCGCGTCGATCATCGGCGTGATCGCCCCGCCCTTGTCCCGGCCGCCCGCAATCAACACCAAGGGCTCGTTGAAGGATTCGATCGCCTTGATGGTCGAGTCGTAGTTGGTGCCCTTGGAATCGTTGTACCACTGGGCCCCGTCGATCACGGCCACCGGCTCGATCCGGTGCTCGACCGCCCGGAACTCCCGCAGGGCATGCGCGATGGTGCCGGGGGCGATCCCGGCGGCCAGCGCCATGGCCGTCGCCGCCAGGCAGTTCTCGAGGTTATGCTCCCCGCGCAGCTGGATGTCGGCGATGGGAGCGACCGGAACCTCGTCGCCGTCCTGGCGCCAGACGATCCACCCGTCCGAGATCACGATGCCCTGGGCGATCGTCCCCGATAGACTGAAGGGCAGCACCCGCGCCGTCAGCCCGTCGATCAGGGCCGATAGCGCCGGATCGTCGGCGTTGAGGACGGCCCAGTCGTCCGGCGTCTGCTGCGCGAAGATCCGCTTCTTGGCGGCGAAGTACGCCTCCCGGGTGCCGTGCCGGTTCAGGTGATCGTCGGTGAAGTTCAACCAGGCCGCGATATGCGGCCGGAACTGGTGAACGGTCTCCAGCTGGAAGCTCGAGACCTCGGCGATCAGCCAATCGGCAGGCTCTTCGGCCAGTAGGACCAACGGATGGCCGATGTTTCCGCCCAGGGGGGCGTTGAGGCCGGCGGCCTTGAAGATCTCCCCCACGAGCGTCGTGGTGGTGGTCTTGCCGTTGGTTCCCGTGATGGCGACGATCGGAGCGGCGGGGCCCGCCTGCGCGAGCCGGTAGGCGAGTTCGATCTCGCCGATCACTTCCACGCCATCCGCTTCGGCGGCCTGCAAGACCGGCAAGGCGCCCGGAACTCCGGGGCTGACCACGATCAGATCGGCTTCGATGCACGCGTTGGCGTGGCTGCCGGCTTCCAGGTCCACGCCTTCGGGGAGCTCGGCGGCGACCTCCTGCAGCTCCTCGCGGGTGCGCGCATCGCTCGCGATCACGCGGGCCCCCTTGGCGGCGAGCACCTTCGCGATCGCGAGGCCGCTCTTGCCGAGTCCGAGTACCGCGACCCGCTTATTCTGCCAATCCATGACACCTCCAGGCGACATCGCGCCCAACCTATAGTAAAGCGATGGTCAACAGGGCCATCAGGCCGCCGACCAGATAGAAGCGTTGTACCACCTTGGTCTCGGCCCATCCCGAGAGCTCGAAGTGGTGATGAAGCGGGCTCATCTTGAAGATGCGCTTGCCGGTGGTCTTGAAGGACCAGACCTGCAGGATGACCGAGAGGGTCTCCGCGACGAAGATGATGCCCAGGGGGATCAGGTAGAGCTCGAGGCGGCCCATCACGGCGCATGCCGCGATCGCCCCGCCCAGCGCCAGCGATCCGGTATCCCCCATGAAGACCTGGGCCGGATGGGAGTTGTACCACAAGAAGCCCAGGCACCCACCGACCAGGGTCAGCAGGAGCAGGGTGATTCCGCCGAGGCTGGCGAAGCTGGCGTACTGGGAGAGCAGCCAGGCGAGCCCCGCGAAGGCGATCGCCATGGTCCCCGCGGCGAGCCCGTCGAGCCCGTCGGTCAGGTTCACGGCGTTGGTGGTCCCCACCATCACCAGCACCAAGAGCGGGTAGTAGAGCCAGCCCAGGTCGAAGAGCGTATGCACGCCCGGCACCATGACCGTGGTGCCATGGCCCGTCAGGGCCAGGTAGAGCGCGAAGGCCGCGCCGAGGGCGATCTGCCCCGCCAGCTTCTGGCGGGCGCTCAGCCCCTTGTTCGAGCGCTTCTTGATGATCAGGTAGTCATCGAGCCAGCCGATGAAGGCATAGCCCAGCACGACGCCCATGACGGCCAGGAGGTCGGCGCTGGGGCGACCTCCCGAGAGCAAGGTGACGGTCAGCGTGACGAGGAGGGCCGGGGCCACGATGATCCAGCCGCCCATGGTGGGCGTGCCCGCCTTGGCATGGTGGGACTGCGGACCTTCCTTGCGGATGCTCTGTCCGATCTTCCAGGCCTTGAGGTAGGCGATGAAGGGTTTGCCGATGGCGATTGCCAGGAGGGCGGTCGCGACGAGCGCGAGCGAAAGGGGGATCATCGAGGAGTGGGCTTCCCTTCTAGCCGTTGGACGACTTGCGAGATGAGGACTTCCATCTGCATGGAACGCGAACCCTTCACGAAGAGCCGATCGCCGGGCTTCAGCCAGGAGGCCAGGACCTCCGCGCCCGCCGCGTGATCCGGCACATGCTCGGAGCGGCCCGGCAGGGCTTCGCTGACGTGCTGGGCCAGCTCTCCCATGGTGACGACGCCGGCGATGGGCAGCTGGGCGATCAGCTCTCCGAGCTCGCGATGCGCCGTCACGGCGTACTCGCCGAGCTCGCCCATCTGGCCGATGGCCAGGAAGCGGCGTCCCTGCGTTTCTTCCTGGCAGAAGGCCTGGATGGTCATGCGCATGGACTCGGGATTGGCGTTATAGGTCTCGTCCACGATCTCCACTCCCGCGACGGAGAGGGTGCGGGCGCGGCCCGGAAGGGCTTCTGGCGCGATGGCCACGGCTTCGGGGAGGGGCAAGCCCAGGTGCCAGGCCGTGGCCAGGGCGGCGAGGGCGTTGGCCCGGTGGTGGTCGCCGAGGAACGGGAGGGTCACGCGGGTCGAGCCGGCTTCCATCGTGGGGCCCGCCTGCCAGTGGGCGAGGAACGTGCGCCCGTTGCCTTCCGCCCAGAGGGTGGCCTTGGGGTCGTGGAGGCTGAAGGTGGCCAGCGGGCCGGGGTGATCGGCGGCCTGCGCCATGGCGTAGGGGTCGTCATGGTTGATGACCGCGGCCATGGTGGGCCCTCCGATGCGCAGCAGCTCGGCCTTGGCCCGGGCGATCGCCTCCCGGCTGCCCAGCCGTCCGATATGCGCGGTCCCGATGTTGGTGAGGATGCCGACGTTCGGCCGGGCGATCGAGGTGAGGTAGGCGATCTCTCCGGGGCCGCGCATGCCCATTTCGAGCACGCAGGCCCGGGTCTCGGGAGGCGTCTCCAAGAGGGTGCGCGGCAGGCCGATCTCGTTGTTGTAGTTGGCGTGCGTCTTGCCGACCGCCATGTACTGGCCGAGCAGGCTCGCCACCATCTCCTTGGTGGAGGTCTTGCCGGAGCTGCCGGTCACGGCCACGACGGTCAGGCCGAGCTTCTCGCGCCAGTAGCGGGCGAGGTCGCCGTAAGAGGCGAGCGTATCGGGGACCCGGATGGTGCCGAGCCCCTTGGGGATGTCGACTTCGCGGCTGATCAGGGCGGTGGTGGCCCCGCGCCGGACCGCCTCGTCGAGGAAGTCATGGCCGTCGAACTTGGCGCCTTTCAAGGGCACGTAGAGCGAGCCCGGCGTGAGCGAGCGGGTGTCGGTGGAGACGCCGGTGACCGGGTCGTTGGCGAGGCCCGGCGCGGGAACGCCCCCGGTGGCCTTGAGGATGTCTTCGAGGGTCAGCATTTGGCCCCGGTCCTTTTCGAGAGGGCGTCGCGGGCGACCTCGCGGTCGTCGAAGTGAATCGTCCGGTCGGCGAAGATCTGGTAGGTCTCGTGGCCCTTGCCCGCGATCACGATCACGTCTCCGGCCTTGGCCGCGTCGATGGCGCGCGCGATGGCGTCCGCGCGGTCGGGCTCGGCTACGTACTCGCCGGCGATGCCCGCGGCGACGTCGGCCATGATGGCCTGGGGGTCCTCGGAGCGCGGGTTGTCGGAGGTCAGGTAGACGCCGTCGGCCAGCCGGGAGGCGATTTCCCCCATCTGGGGCCGCTTGCCCTTGTCGCGATCGCCCCCGCAGCCGAAGACCACCAGAAGCCGGTTGCGGGTGAACTCCCGCGCCGTCTTCAGGACGTTCTCCAGGCCGTCGGGCGTGTGGGCGTAGTCGACCAGCACGCTGAAAGGATCCTCGGGCCGGGTCACCAGCTCGACGCGGCCGGGCACTCCGCGCACCCGCTCCAAGCCCGCGACACAGGTCGCCAGGGGGATGCCCAGGTTCAAGGCGCAGCCCAGCGCGGCGAGGGCGTTCGAGATGTTGAAGAGGCCCGGCAGCCGGAGGGTGAGGGTTTGTTCGCCAAACGGCGTGACGAGCTTCCAGCGGGAGCCGGAGGCGGTGAGGGTGATGTCCTCGGCGCGCAGGTCGGCGGGACGGCTCGCGGGGCCGTCCGCCGCGGGGCGGCTGGAGTAGGTCAGCACGGGGACCCGGGCGTTCTGGGCCATGGTGGAGCCGTGGGCGTCATCGACGTTGACGGCGACGCCGCGGAAGCCCGACGAGGGCTCGATCATGCCGAAGAGCTTGGCCTTGGCCTTGGCGTAGGCCTCCATGGTCTGGTGATAGTCCAGGTGGTCCTGGGTGAGGTTGGTGAAGGCCGCGGAGTCGAAGTCGGTATGCGCCACCCGCAGCTGGTCGAGGGCGTGGCTGGAGACCTCCATGACCACGGAGTTGACGCCTGAGCGCTTCATGCGGGCGAAGAGGCCTTGCAGCTCCAGGGACTGGGGCGTGGTGTGGCCGGTGTCCAGGGTCTGCGACTCGCCGCCTTCCTGGTAACGGCCGCCCAGCGTCCCGATCAGGCCGGTGGAGCGTCCCGCTTCCTGCAGGATGGCTTCGATGAGGTGGGTGGTGGTGGTCTTGCCGTTGGTGCCGGTGACTCCGATGACTTCCATGGCGCGGGAGGGGTGGCCGTAGTGCTCGGCAGCCAGCCATGCGAGGGCCTCGCGGGTGTCGGCGGCGTGGAAGACCGGCACGCCCAGATCCGTCTCATGCTCGGCGGCCCAAGCGGCATCGATCAGCACGGCGGCCGCACCCTGGGCGATCGCCTGGGCCAGGTGGTCGTGACCGTCCGTCCGCAGGCCCTTGAGGGCGACGAAGATCTCGCCGGGCTGCACGCGCCGGGAGTCGTAGGCGATGCCTGCGACCGGTCTCGAGCCGGGTCCTTCCCCCGAGAGGGAGAGGCCCGAAGGGTAGCGGCTATCGATATCAGCGAGTCGCATGGGTTGCCTCCGCGTGGGTGCTGGGGGTCGAGCCGCCCGCGAGGGAGTCTTCCCCCGGGGAGTTGGGCACCACTCCGAGCACCCTGAGGGTGTCGGCGGCCACCGCCTTGAAGAGCGGGGACGCAGTTTGGCTTGCATAGTGGGCATTCTGGGGGCTGTCCAAGAGGGCGAGAACCACGATCCGGGGCTTCTCAGCAGGGACGAACCCGATGAACGACGAATAGACGTCGCTGGAGTAGCCGCCGCCGGTTTCCTTGGCCTTGTTGGCGGTCCCGGTTTTGCCGGCCACATTATACCCCGGAATCCCGGCGGACGCTCCGGTTCCTTCATCCACGACGTTCTGCATCATCGCCAGCATCTTGCGCGCCGTCTCCGGAGAGACCGCCTGACGAGGCGGGGCGGGCGGGAACTCCTGAAGGACCTCGCCTTTCGGCGTGAGGATCCGCTGGATGATTCGCGGCGCGTGATAGGCCCCGCCGTTGGCGAGGCTGGTGGCTGCCGTCAGCAGCTGAAGGGGCGTGACGGCAAGGGAGTACCCGTAAGACAGCGAGGCCTGGGTGATCTGCTTCCAGGGAAGCTTGGGGAGACGCCCCCGGCTCTCGCCCTTGATCCCGGAGTCGGTGTCGCGGCCGAAGCCGAAGCGCAAGAGCGCATCTCGGTGCTCCTCGGGCGTCATGCGCTGGGCGATCAGGATGCTGCCGACGTTGGAGGAGACCTCCAGGATCTGGGCGGGAGTGAGTTGGCGGATCCCGGGCGGGGCGCCGTGATCCGAGATCGTGTGCTTGCCGATGGTCATGGTCGGGGCGATTGCGAAGCGCTCACTGGGGCGGAGGCGATTCAGCTCGATGGCCGCGGCGATCGTGAACATCTTCATCGTGGAGCCCGGCTCGAAGGTGTCCTTGGCGGCCCAGTTCTTGATGGTCTGCCAATCGGCGTCCCGGTAGCGGTTGGGGTCGTAGGTGGGGTGGGTGGCGAAGGCCAGGAGATCGCCGTTGGCCGGATCCATGATCAACACGGCCCCGCGCTTGGCCTTGAGTCGCTGCACGGACTGCGCCAGCTCGCGCTCGGCGATGTGCTGGATGCGCTCGTCCAGGGTGAGCACGACCTTGGCTCCGTCGGTCAGGACGCTCTCCAGGGGAGAGCCCGGGTTCTCGCGAAGCAATTCGCGCCCGCGCGCGTCGACCTGGATCAAGAGCTTCTCGGAGTCGCCCCGGAGGACGTCCTCGAAGTCGTGCTCGATGCCGGCCAGGCCCTGGTTGTCGATGCCCACGAAGCCGAGCAGGTTCGCGGCCAGGGTGTCCTTGGGGTAGACCCGTTTCTTCTCCCGCAGGACGCCGATGCCCGGGATCTTCTGCTTGCGGATGGTCTCGGCGAGCGCCTTGTCGTCGAACTGTCGCGAGATCCAGCGCCAATGCGAGCCATGCAGCTTCTGTTCGAGCTCGCGGGCGGGGATGCCGAGCATGGGGGCGAGCTTGGCGGCAATCTGCGCGGGGCTCTCCTCGAACTCGCTGGGCTGGGCGTAGACCGACCAGGAATTCACGGAGACGGCCAGCTCCTGGCCCTCGCGATCGACGATTTCGCCCCGGACCGTGCCCAGATCGATCGCGCGCGTGCGCTGATCCTTCGCCTGGGCCGCCAACTTGGGGGCATCCCAGACCTGGAGGACGGCGAGCCGTCCGGAGAGGACGACCGCTCCGAGGCAGAGCGCGGCGTAGATCCAGTTGCTGCGCGAACGGATGATTTGGGGGCGGCCCATCAGTACCCCTCAGGGGCTCCAAAGGGGGCGCGAGCCACCCGGGTCTTGAGAGGCAAGGGAGCCGGCGGGGCGACGTAGAGGGCGGATTTGGGCCGAACCATGCCGAGCGTCTTGGCGCTCAGTTCGATTTGATCCAGGGACTGGACGCGCGCAAGCTCGGTGCGCAGGCGGACCAGCTCTTGGCGGCGATCGCGGATCTCGCTCTGCAGGCGGGTGAGCCCCGCTTCCTGGACGACCGTGACGGTGTAGAGCGCGACGTTGGCGGCCACCAGGGTCATGAGGACGGCCTCGATGCCGAGCTTGCGCTTCCGAGGCTTGCTCGATAGGACGGTCCACGGCTCGCGCTCGTCGAGCGGCACCGTGCGCGGCGGGGCCAGACGGGCATTCGCGGAAAGCTGGGGCAGGGCCAGAGGCAGCGTTTCAGCCCGCCGGACCAGGGCGTTTTCTTTCGATACGGGCTCTGCCATTGCTCTCCCCTCGACCCTCGTGCACGACCCCTGTGGACTCGCCGTCGTTGGCAAGGGCCTTGGCCGCTAGATCCGTTCCGCCACCCGTAGCTTGGCCGAGCGCGACCGGGGGTTGGCCCGGACCTCGTCCTCCGAAGCCTCGATCGGCTTCGTCGTGATGACCTTGACCGTCGGCACCGTCCCGCAGACGCAGATGGGCAGCTTCGGCGGGCAGACGCATGACTTGGCCATGTCCCGGAAGACGGTCTTGACGATCCGATCCTCCAGGGAATGGAAGCTGATGACGGCGAGCCGTCCTCCTGGGGCGAGCTTGGCGATCGCCGCCGGCAGGACCTGCTCGAGCACCTCGAGCTCCCGGTTCACCGCGATCCTGAGGGCCTGGAAGGTCCGGGTCGCGGAGTGGATGCCCCCCGCCTTGTGGGCCGGGATCACCCGTTCGATGACTTCCGCCAGCTCCCGGGTCGTCCGGAAAGGCTGTTCGGACCGGCGCTTGAGGATGGCGCGCACGATGGCTCGGGCGTGCCGCTCCTCCCCGTACCGGAAGAGGATATCCACCAGCTCCCGCTCAGCCAGGCCGTTCACCAGGTCGGCCGCGCTGGGACCTTCTTCTCCCATCCGCATGTCGAGAGGGCCCTCGAGGCGGAAGCTGAAGCCGCGCTCGGCGGTGTCCAGCTGATGCGAAGAGACCCCCAGGTCGAGAAGAATCCCGTTCAAGGGGGGGAGATCCCAGTCCGGCAGCACGTCGGCGAAGTTGCCTTGGCGCAGCGCGAAGTTGCTGCCGACCTGCTGGAGACGCTCCTGGGCGACCGCCAAGGCCGCGGGATCCTGGTCGATCCCGTACAGGTACCCCTCCGGCCCGACCCGCGACAACAGGGCGGCGGAATGGCCGGCTCCTCCGACGGTTCCATCCAGGAACCTCCCGCCCGGAGCGGGACGGAGGCTGTCCAGGACTTCCTCCAGTAGGACGGAAACGTGATGGAATCCGGCGTCTTTCACCGTACGCTCTCCCTTGGGTGGGGTCTGTGACCCTCGCCACACGCCGGGCTCAAGACCCAGTCAAACTGCGCTTTCATGAGAAGTGGGGGGCATCCTGCGGGATGCCCCCCGGTCAGTGGGCCTGTAAGCCGAGTTCTGTCCCCCCGCAGCGGGGGTGATCATCTCTCTGGGACGCCGGTCTCCCGACGCCTCATGCGACCTTACCCGGGGAATCGGCGGGCCGCGTCAACTTCCCCTGTTTGGTCTTGCTCCGGACGGGGTTTACCTAGCCAGCCGGTCACCCGACTGCTGGTGGGCTCTTACCCCACCTTTGCACCCTTACCCGACACCAGTTGCTTCCCTGCTGAATCCCGTCTTCCGTCGCGTTCCGCAATCCGTTCCCTACCTCGTTCCGGAACCGCGCGAGGCGGTCACGGGGCGGCGTTCCCTTGCGGGTGCGTGGCGGATTGAAGCTGCGAGTCTTCCTTGCCGGCAGATCTCGAATGGGTTTCGAAATGCGTGGAGGCTGCAGGTGTGTCGGGCGGTATCTTTCTGTGGCACTATCCTCGGGGTTTCCCCCACTGGGCGTTACCCAGCGTCCTGCCCTGGGGAGCTCGGACTTTCCTCAGGGACCCAAGGTCCCCGCGATCACCCGTCCCACTGACTCGGGCATTTTATCGCCTCGGCATGCGCCCGTCAAGGAACGATTCTCCCGCGAAAGCGGCGTCGGGGGCCGGCACGGCCGGCGGGGAGCGCCCGCGCGCGATCCGCTAGCGGCGGCGGGCCCAGCCCATCATCCGACCCAGAAGGCCCGTGCGCCCGATGAACTGAAGCTCTCCTTGCCCCTTCAGCGTATGTGAGACCTTGAGCAGGGCCAGCAACCCCAGCTTCGCTTCCCGAGCCTTCTGCATCGTGCTCTCCTTCGCTTCCCAGTGAGTGCCATGGTTTGGCAGCAAGCTTAACAATGATTCATATCGTAACATCAAGCCGGTCGATTGCCTAGGGCGTGCCTCCGGCGCTTGACAGTACGTATGTTCGATTATACACTCGCGGAGGAAATTGGTCGATTGTTTGTTCGATGGGCAGGGAGACGGGCCTGCGCTCCCAGCGGCGATGGCGCAGCGCCTGCGGTTGGGAACGCGAAGCGGGCCTGAAGCGACCAAGGCTGGTCCATGCGGCAACAACGTTTATCGAGGGAGGTCGTGATGATCCGGACGCATCAACCTGTCAAAGCTCCCCGCCTGCGCGTGCTTTCAGGCGGACGGCGATCCTGGATCCGGCGCTTCTGGGATGTCGAGGAGCTCTTCGAACTCAAGCTCACGCTGCTCGTGCTCGTGATGCTCATGGGAGCCGCGCTGGGCGCCTAGCGCCGAGGGCGACGGCCCGCGCCCGGCAAGGCCGCCTGGCCATGCGCGCTCATTCGAGGATAAGGGCCGATTCGTCGATCTCGCCGAGCCGCGGGAGGGTGAACCAGAAGGTGCTTCCCTCTCCGAGACGGCTGGCCACTCCGATCCGGCCGCCATGCGCCTCGATCAGGGCCTTGGCGATCGAAAGCCCCAGGCCCGCCCCGCCGCGCTCCCGCGTCATGCTGGGGTCCACCTGAAAGAACTTCTGGAACAACCTTCCGATATGGTCCTCGGAGATACCGATCCCGGTATCGCGCACCTCCACCCGCACGGCGTCGCGCTCGGTCCGGATCGCGATGGTGACCTGTCCGCCCGCCGGGGTGAACTTGATGGCATTCCCCAGGAGATTCAAGAGCACCTGGCCGATCCGGCTCGGATCCATGGGGACGTGCAGCGGCTCCGAGGGCAGCTCCGTCCGTAGGGTCACGTGGGCGTCCTGCGCCTGGGGTTGCACGAAAGCCAGCTCCTCTTGAACCAGCAATCCCAGGTCGGCTTCCCGGACGACCAGCTTGAAGGAGCCGGCTTCCAGCCGGGCGAAGTCGAGCATGTCGTCGACGATTCGCTGCAGCCGCTTCGCACCTTCCTGGATCTGGGTGACGAACCCCCGTTGATCGAGGCTCAACGGCCCGCCGACCTCGTCCTCGAGGAACTCGGAATAGCCCGTGATGGACGTCAGCGGCGTGCGCAACTCATGGGACGCGGCGTTGATGAAATCCCCCTTCAGCCGGTCGAGCTCGCGGAGGGCCTCGATTTGCTCCTGCTGAAGCCGTTCGTTTTCGACCCGGGCGGAGACGTCGTTGGCGAAGAGCAGAATCCCCTTGACCGACCGGTCTTCCTCGAAAATGGGGACCATGGTCCCGTCGATGTGGATGGTGCGGTTGCCGACTTCCAGGGCATGGCTCGTGATGCGGATATCCTTGCCGTGGGTCAGCACGTCGTCGAAGCGCGCATCCTCCGGCTCCAGGCCCGGGAAGAGTTCGAAAATCGAGCGGTTGACGATGCGATCGGGCCCCATGGCCGTGATGCGCAGCTGTTCGGCATTGGTCCAGCGCACGACCAGGTTGCGATCCAGGTACAGGATGCCGACCGGAATCGAGGCGATGATGTGGTCGATGAGCGCTTTCTCGCTGGTCAGCTCCCGGTTGCGCTGGGCGATCTCGGCCTCGATCCGCAGGCTGTGGTCCTGCAGGGCCGCATACGCCGCTTCCAGCGCCCGCGCCCGCCGGGCGCTCTCCGATTCCGAGCGGAGGCGCAGGAGCTCGGCCGTGGCCGGTTTTGCCACCAAGCGCAGCAGCGTTTCGACGGCCTCCGGAAAGGCGAAGGGCGTCCGCTGCATGACCGCGATCAAGCCCAGGGCCTCTCCCGACTCGTCGCAAAGGGCCGTTGCGGCGTAGGCGTCGACTTGCAACTCGCGCAGGGCGATCGCCTCGGGAAAGCGTTCCTGGACCCCCTGTGCGAAGAGACAGTTCTGCCACTCGAGGGCCACGGCGCAGGGAGTGCCCGCGAGGGGATAGCTGAAGTTCTCCGAGGTCTGGCCGTCGGCATAGTAGGCGAGGGTTCGCCCCTGGCCCGGCTCGCTCACCTCGCCAATCAGGACGTGGTCCACTCCCAGCGCCTTGGCCAGGGATTGACTCAGCAAGCTGAAAAAGGCTTTTTCGGTCGAGCTCAGCAGGCTCTTGGCAAAGGAGTGAAGGGTCGCTTCGAAACTCTGAAGCACCGCGCGTTGACGAGAGGCGAGCTCGGCCTGCAGCTTCTGGTTTCGGGCCTCGAGTTCGGCGATCGCCTCATGGGCTTCCGCCAGTTCGGCGCGCAGCCGCAAAAGCTCGTCAGCCGCGACGTCCGGGATGAGTTCTCGGTTGATCATGCCTTCCCTGCCTCATCGGCCCTGCCCAAGGGCAGGCTGACCTCATTACAAAGGCTAGTTTACCGGACAAGTTTGCCGAGGTCCAGATAGTCTGTTTCGGATCTTTGTCAAGGCCTGCGCCGGAACGGCGTCGCCAGGAGGCGTGGTTGACGCCCCCTGGCGCGGCGCGTTGAATGGAAGGAGACGGATACGCGGCATGGGCGCCTTCACGGGCGCCCGGATGGAGGGGGAATCATGGATCGGCATTTGCTCAATCGAGGGCTCGATATGATGGCCGCCTGGCAACAGCTTTGGCCTTCGTTCGATCCGGCCCCCGAGCTCTCGGTCGATCCCGGCAAGTTGCAGCATACCCTCGACGAGCTCGCCGAGCGGCTTCGCGACAACTATCCCTTCTTCCATCCCCACTACGCGGGGCAGATGCTGAAGCCTCCCCATCCCGTGGCGATGATGGCCTACATGATGGCCATGACCGTCAATCCCAACAACCATGCCCTCGACGGAGGCCCCGCCACCGCGGCCTTGGAGCGCGAGGCGATCGCCCAGCTCGCGGCCATGTTCGGCTTCGACGCGCCCTTGGCTCACCTCACCAGCTCCGGGACCATCGCCAACCTCGAGGCGCTTTGGGTCGCGCGCTCGCTGCATCCGGAGAAGGCGATCGCCTACTCGCGCCAGGCCCATTACACCCATTCCCGCATGAGCGAGGTGCTGGGCCTCAAGGCGTTTCCCGTCGACGTGGACGCCCATGGCCGCATGGATCTGACCATGCTCGAGCGGTTGCTGGAGTCCGAGGCCATCGGAACGGTGGTGGCGACGGCCGGCACCACCGGGCTGGGAGCCGTGGATCCGATCGATCGCTTGGTTGCGATGGGCCGCGAGCGGGGCTTCCGCTTGCACGTCGATGCGGCCTACGGGGGGTTCTATCGCCTGCTTGCCGATTCCGAGCTCGCTCCGTTGGCCGCGGAGGCGTTCCGGGCGATCGCCCAGGCGGATTCTGTGGTGATCGACCCCCATAAGCACGGCTTGCAGCCCTACGGCTGCGGGGCGGTGCTGTTCCGGGACGCCTCGGTGGGGCGCTTCTACAAGCACGACTCGCCTTACACCTACTTCACTTCCGCGGAGCTGCACCTCGGGGAGATCAGCCTGGAGTGCTCGCGGGCAGGCGCCGCGGCGGCTGCGTTCTGGGCCACCTTGCGCTGTTTCCCGCTGTCGGCCTCGGAAGGGCTGGGGCCGGTGCTCCAGGCCACCCGCCGCGCCGCTCTCGACTGGGCAGCCCGGATCGAGGCAAGCCCCTGGCTGCACCTGGTGATGCCTCCGGAACTGGACATCCTGGCGTTCTTCCCTCAGCTCGGGGGGACGCAGGGGGCGGCGGCCAGCGCCGTCAGCCGCGAGACGGATCGGATCTTCGAGGCGCTCATGGCCGATCCGGCCGAGCCGCTCTACCTCGCCAAGCTGGTGCTTCCGCGGGCGCTGGTGGAGGCACGGGCTCCGAACCTGGTTTGGGATCAGCCGACGGTCACGGTCCTGCGCTCGTGCCTCATGAAGCCCGAGCATGCGGCGGTGGTGCCATGGCTGCATGACCGCCTCGAGCGCGAGGTGCGGGCCGGCCGGCCGGCTTAAAGGGACCTTCCCTCTCCGGCCTCCGAGGGGCCCTGTCCGTCGCGGTCATGGCCGTCCCCTGCCTGCTGCTGCCGGAGGCGATCCTTTCCCTCGATCCGGTATTCGATGGCAGCCCGCCGGTGTTCCGGGGCGAAGAGCTGCTCCGAGCCCAGCAGAACGCCTCCGAGGATCGAGGTCCCCGGGTCTCGCTTCTTGTAGACGCTGGTCCAGCCGAGCTTGTCGGTGAGGATCAACAGGAGGAATCCGCCGCCGATCGCTCCGATGATCAGGAATGGAAAGAGCGAAAGCATGGTCAGTCCACCACAGCCGGCGTGGGCGCTTGCTTGGCGAACTGGTAGGAGGCCAACGCGGCGATGCCGATTGGCAAGAAGGCGAGAAGGACGATCGCCACGCCCGTCAGGGCCAGATAGCCTCCCGCGCCGAGAGCCGCCCAGGAAGCGACCCAGGAGGTGGCGTCCCCGATGAACGGGCTGGCCAGAACGAGTCCCAGGCCTTCGAGCATCCAAAGGATTCCGAGGAGCCGGTTGGTTCGACGTTCCACGGATTCATGCTGGCGGGTCCAGGGGGTGTGGAGCCCCCAGAAGCCATTGCTGGCGCTCTTGGCGACGACGTTGCCGACGCCGATTAGCAGGAGCCCCAAGGGGATCACGTGCAGGGGCGTCATGAGGAAGGCGCCCGCTGAAGCCGCTGAAAGATAGTTGAAGTTCCCGAGGCAGCCCACGGCCAGGACGATGTTGGTGGCGGCCCCCCAGGCGCCTCTGCGGCGCCGCTGCGGGGCGGAGAAGCGCGGGTCCCACTTGAGGGCCGCTCCGATGCTGAGGAGCAGCACGGCCATGATCATGGGCAACCGGAAGGCCACCACCCAGGCGGGAGCTTCGGAGAGCACCGAACCGTCGATCCAGAAGCCCGCGGGTGCCGGGTCGGGCAGCTTGCCGCCGAGCAAGAAGCCGAGGCTGATGGCGACGTTCAGGCCGAGCAAGCCGAGCGGCAGCGCGAGTTTGGCGCGGTCAGGCTTCATGGGGCGCTCCTTTCTTGGGGATCTCGGGAAGGGGGGGAGTCGCAAAGAGTTCGAACATGGCGGCGGCGACTTCCTCGAAGACCGACAGGTTGAGCGAGTAGATCAGGAATTGGCCGTCTTTTTCACTCACGATGAGCTCCGCGGCCTTGAGCAGGCTCAAGTGGTGGGAGATCGAGGGCTTGGACATGGCGAAGCCGTCGGCGATCTGCCCCGCGCTCAGAGGGCCTGCCTTGAGGCGGGACAGGATCTGCCGTCGCGTGGGATCGGCAAGGGCCTTGAATACCGAGGTTTGGGACATGGCTGCTCCCATCATCTAGCATTTAGACGTTTGGCTAATTATCTATCTACCCCTCGCCCCCACGGGTCTAACGCGACCTTGCTCCGGGAGTCGTCATGCCGTATACCGAGCTTGGACCGTTCGCTTCCATGTTCATCGGAGGATCGCCATGTCGCGTTTGAAGCCGCTTCGATTTGCCCCGTTTCTCGTGGCCCCGCTTCTCGTCGCTGCCCACGCCGCTCCCGCGGCGGCGGCCATCAAGCACGAGCCCGTGACCTACCAGCATGCCGGTCAGACCTTTCGCGGGGACCTGGTCTACGACGATGCGCTACCAGGGCGCCGTCCCGGCGTCCTGGTCGTCCATGAATGGATGGGGCTGGTCCCGCTGACCCGCCAGAAGGCCGAAGCGGTGGCGAAACTGGGCTACGTGGCGCTCGCCGCCGACATGTACGGTGAGGGGCGGACGGCCAAGGATGCCAAGGAGGCGGCGCAGTGGGCAACCGCGCTGCGCCAGGATCGAGCCTTGATGCGCGCGCGGGCTCAGGCAGGGCTCGAGGCCTTGAGGACTCACCCGCGGGTGGACGGGACCCAGCTCGCGGCGATGGGGTACTGCTTCGGAGGCGGCGTCGCCTTGGAATTGGCCCGTAGTGGCGCCCCCCTGCGGGGGACCGTGAGCTTCCATGGCAACCTGGACACTCCCAATCCCGCCGATGCTCGCAACATCAAGGGGCAGGTCCTGAGTCTCCACGGTGCCGACGATCCGTTCGTGCCCCCCGCGGAGGTGAGCGCCTTCCAGGCGGAGATGCGAAGCGCGAAGGTCGATTGGCAGATGAATTCCTACGGCGGGGCCGTTCACTCCTTCACCAACCCCGCTGCGGGCAACGACCCCTCCAAGGGAGCGGCCTACAACGAGAAGGCGGATCAGCGCTCCTGGGAGGCGCTGACGGCCTTCCTCAAACGCCTCTTCTGACGGTCTATCGTCGCCCGAGCCGCCGGCGCCACCCGACGCGAAGGGCCCCCGGGAACGCTTCCCGGGGGCCCTTCGATAGCGGCTTACAAGTTCCACAGGGCTTCGAGCACGTCCTGCTGGCGCCGGAGGTTCTCGAGCTTGAACTGCACGAAGGCTTCGAGGCCCGGCATTTCCGAGGTCAGGGTCAGCTCGATGTCCCCATCCTCCTCGAACGACGGAGCTTCGAGGTCCGAGGCGAATTCTTTCATCAGATCGAGGAGCAGATGGACCTGCCCGACGTTGAAGTCCGGTGCTGCCGCCTTTTTGGTGGTCTTCCGGCGGGGCTTGGGGGTCGAAGCGGGCTTGCGGCCGCGGGTAGGCTTGGAGGGGTTGCTGGAGTTGCAGTTATCCATGGCGTCCTTCCCTTCTGACGTCCGAGATCACGTCCACAAGGAGGATTCTAGAGCCTTTCGATCGCCCTTAGAAGGGCCTACAAACCGCAACAATATTAAGCAAGCAGGCTGTTTGGCCCGTCGCTGAGTTGTCACCGAGTTTACATCGGCCACATGCCGCGCGGGGGGCGCGAGACCCGGTTTCGGATCCGGGAGTCGCCCTCAGCCGGCCCGTTTCGTCGCTTCTCTAAGCATTCTAAAGAAACCTAACCGATTGTTATCCCATGCCAGGCCTGAGCCAGGCGGCGCGCGGCTTTGCGCAGATCCTCGGAGGAAGTGAGCAGGTCGGGGCAGAGCCTGAGCGAGCGGCCCCGCGCATCGGTGTTGATGCCCTCGGCTTTCAATCGCTTGGCGAGCGCGGGAGCCTCGGCATGCGTGACCACCACGAAGGCGCCGTGATCCTCGCGCCCACCCACGGCGGGAATGCCCTCGGCCTGCAGCGCGGAGACCAGCTCCCGCTGCTGCGTCAACGAGTATGCGCGAAGGCGCGGGATGCCGAGAGCGAGCGTGAACTCTTGACCGGCACGCGCCTGGTAGAAGGGGAGAATCGGGGGGGTGGACTCCAGGAAGGCGTCCCCCCCCGGCCCGAAGCGGGGAGGGTCGTGGCGCTCGTAGCCGAACGGCTCCTGCTTGGCGAACCAGCCGGTATCCAGCGGCACCATGCTGCCGTCCAGGTGGCGCGGGTGCAGGTAGAGCCAGCAGGCACCGGTTCCGCCCCGCAGGTACTTGTAAGATCCTCCGATGGCGAAGTCCGCGTCCAGGGCCGTAAGATCCACGGGCAAGACCCCCACGGCATGGTAGAGATCCAGCAGCACCCGCGCCCCGCGCGCATGCGCCTGCGCGATGAACGCATCGAGCCCCGAGACCACCTGACCGGTGCCGAACATGACCATCGAGACCACGATCAGGCCCGGCTCGGATCCCAGCGCGTCCAGGAGCGCGTCCGCATGGAAGCGCCCCGCCGCATCCGGCTCGACCACCTTCAGGTCGATGAGGCCCTGCTGGGCGTAGACCTTGAGGATGAAGTCGATGGAATCGAACTCGCCGCGGGTGGTCACCACCCGCAAGCCTCGGGGGCTCGCCCCACTCGGGTTCGCCCCTCTGGGGCTGGCCCCACTGGAGCTGGCGTTGAGAACGGTGCGCAGCCCTTGCCCGGCGCTGGTCTTGGGGGCGATGCAATCCGGCCGCGGCGCGCCGATCAGCGCGGCCGTCCGGCTTCGGAAGGCCTGGATCTCGTCCAGCCATGCCTCCCAGGCCCCGTCCAGGTCCCGGTACCAGAGGTCCAGGGCTTCCTGGACGTCGTTCGCGGTGACGTCGAGCGGGCGGCCCAGCGAGTGGTTGGCCAGGTAGATCTCGTCGCGGGCGAGCACGCGCGAGAAGAGCGGGTGCACGTGCGTGCGCAGGTTCTCTTCGGTGAGGGGGGCTTCCCGCGTCGGGTCGGGGCCCCGCAGCGCCGCGGCCAGGGCCTGGAAGGTCGGGCGGATCACGGCTGGCCGATCTCCGTGCGGACGTCGAAGAGCTCGGGGAAGAACGTGAGCTCGAGGGCCCGCTTCAGGAAGGCCACTCCCGAGGAGCCGCCGGTCCCGCGCTTGAACCCGATGGTGCGCTGGACGGTCCGCATGTGCCGGAAGCGCCAGAGCTGGAACTGATCCTCGATGTCGACCAGCTTCTCGCACATCTCGTAGGCGTCCCAGTGCCCGTCCGGGGATTCGTAGATTTGCTTGAAGACCGGAATCAAGCCTTCATGGCGCTCGTAGGGCTGGGACCAGTCCCGGGAGAGGCATGCCTCGGGAACCGCGAAGCCGCGGCGGTGCAGGTGGAGCAGGAACTCGTCGTAGAGGCTGGGGGCCTCGAGGACGGCCTGCAGCTCGGCCATCACCTCGGGGTCGTGCTTGAAGACCTCGAGGGTGGCGGCGTTCTTGTTGCCGAGCATGAACTCGATGGCGCGGTACTGGGCCGACTGGAAGCCCGAGGCGGGCCCGAGCGCCCCGCGGAACTGCGCATACTCGCTGGGGGTGAGCGTCGCGAGCACCGCCCACTGGTCGAAGAGCTGGGCCTGGATGTTCTTGACCCGGGTGAGGATCTTGAAGCACGGATCGAGCTGGTCGGCCTGGATGGAGGCGATCGCCCCCTTCAACTCATGCAGGATCAGCTTCATCCACAGCTCCGAGGTCTGATGTTGGATGATGAAGAGCATCTCGTCGTGGTGCTCGCTCAACGGGCGCTGGGCCGAGAGCAACTGGTCGAGGCAGAGGTAGCCTCCGTAGCTCATCCGCTCGCGCAGGTCGAGCTCCATGCCGGTTTCGAGGTCGCGACGGTTCATCTTTCCTCACCTTCGAAGGCTGCGGGGGGCGTATTCAATGGCATTGGGGCTGTAGCATCAAACCAGACGGGTTTCCACCTGTCAAACCCGGCGGGTGGTTGACCGGGATCCCCGCCGGGGGCTACGATCCGGAATGGCGCGCATTTCCCTCCGGAGGCACGGGGCCTTCGGTCGAATGGGGCGCAGCCATCACTCAGGAGGGGCGATGCCGGATCACGGGGTCATCACCATCGACGGATTTCCGCTGGCCTATCGCATCGAGGGCGAGGGTCCGACGATCCTCGTCATCGGAAGTGCCCGCTACTACCCCCGGCTCTTCGCCCCCGATCTCTCCAGGGCCGTGCGCTGGGTCTACCTCGATCACCGCGGCTTCTCCGAATCGCCCTCCCCCGATCCCGACCTCCCCGAAGGCCCTGCCCTGCTGGAGCGGGTCATCGAGGACGTCGAGGTCATGCGGCAAGCCCTGGGGCTCGACGACGTCCTCGTCTTGGGCCATTCGGGGCACGCCTTCATGGCCGTCGAGTACGCCTTGAGGTATCCGGAGCATGTGCGGGGCCTAATCTTGCTCAACACGGCTCCGACCAACTCCCCGGAGCGCCAGCAGCAGAGTTTCGCCTTCTTCGACGCGAATGCGAGCGCCGAGCGCAAGCGCCACTTCGAGGCGGAGATGGCCTTGCTTCCCGGAGATTTCGAGCGGGAGCCGCATCGGCGCTTTGCGCACGTGGTCACCCGGATGGGAGCCCTCGCCTTCCATGACTTCATGACGGACGGCGCGCCCCTCTGGGAGGGAGTGCGCATGACCATGCCGATCATCGACCGTCTCTGGGGTGAGGCCTTCGGGCAGCTCAATCTGCTGGACCGCCTCCCGCACCTGGATAAGCCGGTCTTCTTGGGACTCGGGCGTCATGACTACCTGGTGGGGCCCGTCTCCCTGTGGGATGCGGTCGACGAGCGCTGCCCCCATGTCACCAAGGTCGTCTTCGAGCAGAGCGGGCACAACCCCATGCAGGAGCAGGCCGCGGCCTTCGAGGCCCAGTTGCTCGCTTGGCTCCGTCGTTGAACCGCGCACCCCGACCGGTGACGCACGACGAACGACCACGGAGGAAAGGACGGCGATGCCGGTTTTAGCCACCAAGCTGCATGTCCCGGCGCCCCGCCCCCAGGCGGTCCCTCGTCCCCACCTCGTCGCGCGCCTCAACGCGGGCCTCAACGCGGGCCTGCACCGTAAACTGACGCTCCTCTCCGCCTCCGCGGGCTTCGGCAAATCCACCCTGGTCAGCGAATGGCTGGCCGCCTGCGGGAGGCCGGCCGCATGGCTCTCGCTGGACGAAGGGGATAACGACCCCATCCGCTTCCTGACTTACCTCGTCGCGGCCATGCAAACGCTCGTGGAGGGATTCGGCAGCGGCGTGATGGGTCAGCTCCAATCCCCCTTGCCGCCCTCCCTCGAGGGGGTGCTGACGGCCTTGATCAACGAGATGACCACCCTCCCGATCGAGGGCTTGCTCGTCCTTGACGATTACCACGTGATTGACGCGCAGCCGGTCGATCAGGTCCTGACCTTTCTGCTCGAACACCTGCCTCCTCAGCTGCACCTGGTCATCGCCACCCGCGAGGATCCGCAACTGCCTCTCGCACGCATGAGGGTCCGGGATCAGCTGGCCGAGCTTCGCGCCGAGGACCTGCGCTTCACCCAGGCCGAAGCAGCCGCCTTCCTCAACCAGGCCATGGGCCTCGACCTGTCGCCGGAAGCCGTCGCGCTCCTTGAAACCCGCACCGAGGGCTGGATTGCCGGCTTGCAACTGGCGGCGATTTCCATGCGGGGGCATCAGGATCCCGCCGGCTTCATCGCGTCCTTCACCGGCAGCCATCGCTTCGTCCTGGACTACCTGGTGGAGGAAGTCCTTCAGCGCCAGCCCGAACATCTCCAGGCCTTCTTGCTCGCGACCTCGATCCTCGATCGCATCTGCGCTCCCCTTTGCGAGGCGGTCCTGGGCCGGGACGGCGGCCAGGAGACCTTGAACGTCCTCGAACACGCCAATCTCTTCATCGTCCCCCTGGACGACGAGCGGCGCTGGTACCGGTATCATCACCTCTTCGCAGAGTTGCTGCGGCAGCGGCTGCTCCAGAGCGCCCCCAAAAGCGGCGAGGAGGGGAGCGTGGCCGCGTACCATCGGCGGGCCAGCGTCTGGTTCGAGGAGAACGGGATGGAGCTCGACGCGTTCCGGCACGCGGCCGCCGCGCATGACCTGCCGCGCGCCACGCGTCTGGTGGAAGGAGAGGGGATGCCGCTGCACTTCCGCGGCGCGGTGGCTCCGGTCTTGAGCTGGCTGGCGTCGCTGCCGGCGGCGGATCTGAATGCTAGCCCCTCATTGTGGGTCATGTACGCGTCGGCCCTGCTCTTCGTCGGGCAAATGCCCGGCGTCGAGCCGAAGCTGCAAGCCGCCGAAGCCGCGCTGGAAGGCGCTCTGCTGGACGAGCGGATCCGGGATCTGATCGGCCATATCGCCTCCATCCGGGCCACGCTGGCCATCACCCGGCATGAGGCAGAGACCATCCTCCACCAATCCCAGCGGGCGCTGGAGTACCTGCATCCCGGCAACTTGCCGGTCCGCACGGCCACGGCCTGGACGCTCGGTCATGCCTATGAGCTCCAGGGGGAGCGCGCCGAGGCGCGCCGGGCCTATAGCGAAGCCCTCTCGAACAGCCAGGCGATCGGCCACATCGTGATTACGCTCGGGGCATCGACTGGGCTCGGCCGCCTCGACGAGGCGGAGAACAAGCTCGAACAGGCGGCTCAGACCTACCGGCGCGTCTTGGACCTGGCGGGAGAGTCGCCGCTGCCGGTCGTCTGTGAAGCGCACCTCGGCCTGGCCCGGATCAGCGTCGCTTGGAACGACCTGGATGCCGCGGAGCGTCACGCCCGGCAGGGAGCCCAGCTGGCACGGCACCTGGAGAGCACCGACCGGTTCTCGGCGTGCGAGGAGGTCCTCGCCCAGGTGATCCGGGCGCGGGAAGCGGCGGCGCTTCTCGAGCCGCTCAGCGCGCGCGAACTGGAAATCCTGCGCCTCATCGCCCGGGGGCACTCGAACCGGGAGATCGGCGAGCAGCTCTTCCTCGCCCTCGACACGGTCAAAGGCTACAACCGCACCCTCTTCGACAAACTACAGGTCCAGCGGCGCACGGAAGCGGTCGCCCGCGCCCGCGAGCTCAAGCTCTTGTAAGGCGCGCGCAACTCCACACCAAAGTGTCTTACGAGCCCCAGGGGGCGCCTCTATACTGCTCGTAACGAGAGCACTTGGTCGGACGGACCAAGAAGAGGGCCGCACCATGGCAGAGGACGGACAACCCAACACAGGTTCAGGCGAGGGGACGATCTGGGAAATCCGGATCAAGGGCCACCTGGGCCGTCAATGGACGGACTGGTTCGACGGCCTTACCATCACGCTGGAAGCCGATGGCGACACGCGTTTGACCGGCCCTTTGCCGGATCAGGCCGCCTTGCATGGCGTGCTGAGAAAAGTGCGCGATCTCGCCCTGCCCTTGCGCTCGGTCACTTGCGCCGAAAGTACCCGCTCAGCCTCGACGGCAGACACGGAGGATTCCTGATGAAAGCGATCGTTTGTACGAACTACGGCCCCCCCGAGGTGCTTCGCCTCCAGGAAGTCGAGAAGCCGACTCCCAAGGACCATGAAATCCGGGTGAAGGTTCATGCGACGACCGTGGCGGCCGGGGACCTGAGAGTGCGCGGCTTCGACAGTCCCCTCTTGCTGTGGCTGCCCATGCGTCTCGTTCTGGGCCTTCGCCGACCGAGAAAGCCGATCCTGGGGATCGAGCTCGCCGGGGAAGTCGATGCCGTCGGGGCGAAGGTCACCCGGTTCAAGCCCGGGGATCAGGTCTTCGCGTTGACGGGATTGCGTTTCGGCGCGCATGCCGAGTACGCCTGCCTGCCGGAGAACGGGATGGTGGTGCACAAGCCGCCCACGGTGAGCTACGAGCAAGCCGCCGCCCTGCCGGTGGGGGCCAACTCCGCGCTGTACTTCCTGAGGAAGGGCAAGATCAGCAAGGGCCAAAAGGTCCTCGTCTACGGCGCGTCCGGGTCGGTGGGAACCTTCGCGGTCCAACTCGCCAAGCACTTCGGGGCCCATGTCACCGGAGTCTGCAGTACCGCCAACCTGGACCTGGTGCGATCGCTGGGAGCCGATGCGGTCATCGATTACACGCAGGAGGACTTCTCGACCCAGCCCCAGAAGTACGACCTCGTCATGGATGCGGTCGGAAAGTGCGAGAAATCCCGCTGCCTGAAAGCCCTTGCACCGAACGGAGCCTACGTGACCCTCGACGGGCAGGGGATTGCCAAGGAGCGTCTCGAAGACCTGATCTTCCTCGGCGAGCTGTTGGAACAGGGCGCGATCAAATCGGTGATCGACCGGCGCTATTCGCTGGAGCAGATCCCCGAGGCGCATGCGTACGTCGAGCAAGGCCGCAAGAAGGGGAACGTCGTCATCACCTGCGCCTGACGGTAAATCATCGGCCAACGGCCGGGATCCTCTCCCAGGATCCCGGCCGTTGGCCGATCATGCCTCTGGTTGACCGCACCTGCCCGGGAGGCTACGATCGAGGGATTGCTCGGGCGAGGGCTCGTCCGGGGGAGGAGGGCTCATGACGAACGACGCGGGGCGCCATCCCAATCGCTTGATTCACGCGAAATCACCGTACTTGCAGCAGCATGCCACCAATCCCGTCGACTGGTACCCGTGGGGGGATGAGGCCTTCGACAAGGCCAAGCGCGAGGACAAACCCATCTTCCTGAGCGTGGGCTACTCCACGTGCCACTGGTGCCACGTCATGGCGCATGAGTCCTTCGAGAGCCAGGAAGTCGCCGATCTGCTGGCCGAGACCGCCGTCAGCATCAAGGTGGACCGCGAGGAGCGCCCGGACGTCGACAGCCTTTACATGACCGCCGTTCAGGCGATGACCGGCCAGGGAGGCTGGCCCATGACGGTCTTCATGACCCCCGAAGGAAAGCCTTTCTTCGCTGGAACCTACTTCCCGCCCGTGGACGCCCATGGGCGCCCCAGCTTCAAGCGCTTGATCCGCCTCATCGACAATGTCTGGAAGACCAAGCGCGACGAGATCGAGCGTTCGGGCTCCGAGATCCTGGCTGCCATCCAGCAGGATCAGGCCAGCCACGGTCCCGGAACGCTGGGAGTGCACCTGGTGGAGCAAGCGGTGGCGAGCTTCAAGCAGCAGTTCGATCCCCGCCACGGCGGCTTCAGTCAAGCTCCCAAGTTTCCCCGCCCGATGATCTTCTCGCTCCTGCTGCGGCAGGCCGTCCGCCGGGGCGATCGCCAATCGCTCGTCATGGTTGAGAAAACCCTCACGGCCATGGCGCGTGGAGGAATCTACGACCAGCTGGGCGGCGGCTTCTCCCGCTACTCGGTGGACGCCTTCTGGCAGGTGCCTCACTTCGAGAAGATGCTCTACGACAACGCGCTCCTCGCCCGCGCGTACGTCGAAGCCTACCAGGTGACGGGAAACCCCGAGCACGCCCGGATAGCCCGCGAGACGCTCGATTACGTGCTTCGCGACATGACCCATGCGGAAGGCGGGTTCTTCTCGGCGGAAGACGCCGATTCCGAGGGACGGGAGGGCGCCTTCTACGTCTGGACGCCCGAGCAACTCTCCGAGGTCCTGGGCGACGACGCCGCCTTTGCGAGGCGCGCCTACGGCGTGACGCCGGAAGGCAACTTCGAGCATTCCGGCGAGACCGTTCTGCACGTCGGGGCGACTCCCGAGGTCCTGGCCTCGGAGTTCAACATGAGCCTTCGCGACGTGGGTGAGCGCCTGGAACGCGTGCGCCGGCGCCTCTTCGAGGCGCGCGAGCGTCGGGTTCGTCCGGGCCTCGACGACAAGATCCTCACGTCCTGGAACGGCCTGATGATCGGTGCCATGGCCTATGCCGCGCGCGCCCTCTCGGAGCCGCGCTACCGGGAAGGCGCGGAGCGCGCCGCCCGCTTCGTGCTCGATCGCATGAAGACCCCGGGAGGCCTCCTGCGGCGCTGGCGGGACGGCGAGGCTGCGATCGAGGGATTCCTCGACGATTACGCCTTCCTGGCCGGCGGCTTGCTCGATCTCTACGAGGTCACGTTCGATCCCTACTGGGTGAAGGAGGCGCGCGGCCTCATGGCGGAGGCGATCGCCCGCTTCTGGGACCATGAGGACGAGGGCTTCTACTTCACCGGAGTCGATCAGGATCCGCTCCTGAAGGCGCGCACCAAGGACTCCATGGACAATGCCCTTCCCTCCGGGAACTCGGCGGCGGCCGACGCCCTCTTGCGCCTGGCGAGCCTGACCTGGGAATCGAACTTCCGGGAGAAAGCCGAGGGAACGCTCAAGGCTTTCTCGTCGGCGCTCGGCAAGTTCCCGTCGGCCTATCCGGCCATGCTGGCGATCGTGGACGATTTTCTCGTCGGCAGCCGCGAGGTCGTGGTGGCAGGCCCGCGCGAGGCTCCCGAGACCCAGGCGCTCTTGAAGGTGGTGATGCTTCGCTACCTGCCCGGAGTGGCGATCGCCCACACGGCAGGAGATGGCGCGAGCCTTCCCTTGCTGGAGGGGCGAACCCCACTCGAGGGCCGGCCCGCCGCATACGTCTGCGAGCGATTCGCCTGCCAGCGGCCGGTCACCGATCCCCTGGCCCTCACGGAAGCGCTCGAAGGCTAGAGCCCGTCCCAGAGCTCGGCGAAGAAGCGGGTCCGATCGAGGGCGTCCGGCCGGAGCCCGTGCTCGGTCGTGAAGTCGAACTCGCGGTTCCGTCGCGCGATCTGCGCGGAGATGCGCTGGATGGCGGGTTGTATCGCCTGGTCGATCACCTCCTGGAGGCCTTCGGCGGTGACGGCTCCGGAGGGACCGACGGGCTTGTAGAGGACCCGGTGGCGGTGGGCGATCGCCTCGAAGTGATCCTTCAGCCGCGGATCGGCGGTGATCCCCAGGTGGCCCTCCTCGTGCGCCTGGAGCTGCTCGAGGAATTGTTTCCAGCGGGAGGCCTCGCGGGCCGGGAGGCGGACGCCCGGGGCCAGGGTCGGCAGGGTGATCTCGTGGCTCCAGTCGACCGCGAGCTCGGTCAAGCGAATGATGGCGAGCCCGTCCTCGACCTTGTAGTCGTAGCGGTACTGCGTCCGGTACGCGTAGCGGGTCAATCCCGGGAACTTCCGGCCTTCGGTGTCGCTGGGGCCCAGCGTGCGGCATGCCTCCAGCAGCTCCTCCAGGCTTTGCCCGGAGACCGGATAGGTGCGCACGACGGGAGCCGGCAGCGAGTAAACCAGGTTGGGCTTGCTTGCAAGCGCGGCCGTCAGGGTCCAAGCGGCAAGAAACGCCATGGTCGTGCCTCCTCGAATCAGGCTCTCTATCCCCTATACCCGAAAGCAAGCGGCCCACCCAAGAGGGTGGGCCGGTGACTGTTACAACCCCTTACTTGGCCGGGGGCTGGACCTGCGGGGTGTAGGCGACGGCGGATTGCTGCAAGGCCGCGATCATCTGCTTCTCGGTGCCTCCGAAGAGCCCGAAGAGGTTGAAGCCGCTGCCCAGCTTGTCCATCATCATCTGGCGGGCCTGGGGCGAGAAGACGCTCATCCAGGGGGACGAGACTCCGTAGCCCATGGACTCCATCAGGAGCTTGATGTCGTCCTTGGTCATGGCGCCGACCACCGCGTCGAAGGCCGCGGGATCGTACTTGCGGTACTGCATGAGCGAGGGGGTGAACATCGCCTTGAGCGCCGCACCCTTGGTGGCCTGGTCGAGGTCCTCGAACATGCGCTTGATGCCCTTGCCGGCACCGCCGTAGAGGCCGTCGAGCTCGTTGAGCATGGTGTCCACTTGCTCGGTCTTGGCGGCCATGTCGAGGATGTTGACGATGGCGGAGCGATCGCCCGCATCCGTCCGTCCCTCGACCAGCAGGCGAAGCATGGCGGCCTTCTGGCGCGGCAGCGAGTCGTAGAGCAACTCGGGGCGGCTGGCCAGCATGTCGCGGACGGCGTTGGCGTCCGAGCGCTGGAGGAAGGCATCGATCTCCCGGACCGCCTGTTCGTTCACCGGAGGCTGGCCATTGGCTCCGTTCGGAGTCTGGGTGCCCTGGGTGGCGTCAGTTCCCGGAGGAGTGGTGCCTTGCGCCGATTGATTGCCGTTGGGCGACGCGGGAGCCGGCTTGTTGTAGCCCATGGCCTCGGCAAGGTAGTCGGGGCTGGACCAGACCTGGGTGTAGGTCTGGCGCGGAGGCTCGGCCGGAGCGGCAGGAGCCGCCGGAGGCACCACGGCCGCCTGAGGGACGCCCGTCGCCGTGACGGGATAACCGGCCTGCGGATACGCCGCCGGAGCCATGGGCGCGCCGGGCTGGACGGGGTAGGCACCGGCAGGATAGGCGCCGGCGGGATAGCCCGCTGCCGGGTAGCCAGCCGCCTGGTAAGCGGTGGCCGGGTAACCGGCTTGACCCGGGATGGCGGCAGGAGTGACAGGAACCTGCACGCCGGGGGTGAGGGGCTGGGCCGTCAGGCCGGTCACGCTGCCGCCGGCGGCGACGGGGGTACCCGTGGCGGCGTAGGCCTGCTGGAGCGTGAAGCCCATGATCTCCAGTTGTGCGGCCAGCGTGTCACGCTCGGCGCCGGTCGGCATGTAGGCGATGGCGTAGGCCGCGTCCTGGTAGGCCGTGGTCATGGTGAGCACGTCGTTGCGGGTCGCCGCGTCGTTGAAGCGAGCGCTCGCGCCCTCGAAGGCCTCCAGCGGGTTGGAGGGAGCCGTCGGCTGCGGCTGCGGAATTCCGGCGGCAGGCACGGTCGCCCCCGGCATCTGGCCGACGGGCGTCGCGGTCATGGGAGCGCTTCCCGCCGGCATGGCGCCCGACTTGGCGGCCATGTACTCCTCGCGGGTGACCCGACCGTCCATGTTGGTGTCGAAGGCGCGGGTCGCTGCGTCGAGCTCGTTGCCCGACAGGTAGGAGTCCTGGTTCTTATCCCGCGCGGCGAAGTCCTGATCGTAGACGCCGTTCATCACCTGGGCGCGCTTGGCGTTGAGGTACTCCTGCTCGGTGACCTCGAAGTCTCCGTTGGCGTCGTGGGCGCTGAAGGAAGCCGCCTCGGATCCCGAGAGCCAGCCGTCCTGGTTGGCGTCGGCCTGCTTGAACTCGCGCTTCCACTCGACTTCGCGCTCGGCCATCTGGCCCATCTCCCACTCTTCGCGGGTGACGCGCTGGTTGCCGTCGGCATCGAAGGAGCGGGCCTTCGCATCGAGCTCGTTGCCTGAGAGGTAGCCGTCCTGGTTCTTGTCGCGCTCGGCGAACGTCGGCTCGGGGGCGGCGGCGCTCGGAGTCGCGTCCGTTCCCTCGCCGCGGGCCAGGGCGATCGCCGAGGCGTTGACGCCCATGTCCGTGAGGGCGAACTCCATCATTTCGAGCCGCTCGCCGGCTTCCAGCTTGGCATCGTCCGAGGTCAGCTCACGGGCGGCGTCCCGGGCTTCGCTGAAGTAGCGAATCGCCTGATCGCGGGACTCGCCCTGGGCGGCCTTGCCGGACGCGTCGTAGTAGTTCTGGACGGCCTGGTTGAAGCCCTCGTTGGCCGTGTCGAAGCGCTCCTGCGCGCTGGCGGGAGGCGGGTAAATGGCCTTGAATTCCCGCTCGAGTCGGCTGACCTTGCCTTCGAACTGGCCCCGGGCCGGATCGCTCGCGGGGATCAGCTTGAGCATCTCCTGGGCCTTGCTCAAGACCTGCTGGGAGAGCTCGCGGCCGTTGGAAGCCGTCGAGGGGATGATCGCTGCCTCGTTGATGGCGGACTTGGCGGCCTCGACGACCTTCCCGTTGGCGGTCGTGGCGGTGGCCGTCGGAGTCGTGGCGGGAGCCGTGGCCGGAGGGGTTGCGGGCTTGGGGGCGGAGGCCGTCCGCAGGCGAATGACGTCGCCGGGATAGATCCAGTGTCCGTCGCTTGCGCGCTTGCGGCCCTTGGCGTCGGTGCCTTCTTTGAAGATTTCGGGGTTCAGCTCTTTGAGCTGGTCGTAAGTCACCTGGTACTTGGCGACCAGGCTGCCCAGGGTGTCCCCGGACTTGATCTTGAGGGTCTCGGGGATACCTTCGAAGGTATCACTGGACATCCGGGGCTGCGCGGCAGCCTCCGGGGTTGCGGCCGCCTGAGGAGCCGGAGCGTTGGCCGCAGCAGAAATGGTTGCGGCCGTAGGGTTTACGGGCCGCGTTCCACCGGCATCCGCCACTTGCACCATGGGTCGGCTCCTTTCGGGAAGGGATTACTCGAGACCATCTTCTATATACCTACCCAGTCCCTTGGTCTTGCGCGATTTAAATTGGGTTTAATTTCTCTTTGACACTCTTTGAGGCGTTATGCTAGGATGAACCTTGTTCCAAGCCCGATTCGTCTAGAGGCCTAGGACGCCGCCCTCTCACGGCGGTAACACGGGTTCGAATCCCGTATCGGGTACTCAAGCCGACGTGATGCAACTTGCATCACGTCGGTTTTACTTTGCTGATCGGCTTGAGAGCTTCTAATGCGGGTTGGAGGAGTTTTCGGGGGCAGGTCAGACGCGGCCGTCCAGGTGAAGTGTAGGACTCATTGCCCGTTCTGAAAATCAGAGAAAATACACTCGGCAAGGATTGGTCAGGGGGTTTCTACAAGGTCGCTGATGCTATCCAATAGCTGATCTTCGTTCGGGAGAGCGATCGAACCGCGCTCGGCCACGACGCTGACGACGAGTGGCTTGATAAGATGAACCAGGTAGGCCTTGCGGCTGCTGGACGCGTATATATTCTGAAGTTCCTTTCCGAAGTCAATCTTATCCACTTGCTCAAGTAGACGGGCTATTTCCCCCTCATTGAGCATGAATTCCTCAACTTGAAGGACCAACTCTGATTCGAAGCGTTCAGCCATTTGCTTGGCATCATCTTCAATAAAGCAATCGAGGATGGCCTTGGTTCCTGAACTCCCCAGAGAGCCTCCTGCAAATGCGCCGAACAATCCGCCCACCAGTCCGCCAGCCGCTGTGCCAATGATGGGAACCACCGATCCGAGCGCTGCCCCAGCGGCAGCGCCGGCCATCCATCCTCCAGTTCCGCCTGCGACGCCGACTGCCGTCGTCGTAATGTTCTTAAAGGCTTGGAGTCCAGAGATCCGGCCTCGAACCATGCGAGAAATGTCCGCAGATGAGAGCACCACAGTTGTCACTAGCCCGGTAACTATATTCCCGCGAAACACCTTGGAGAGGTGATTCATGGCGGCGGCACCATGAATCGTACTCCCGTTCCGCAGGGCATTCGCCAGCTGAGCCGCGGTCTTTGCACCGAGCTTCTTGACCATGAAATCGGTGGCCGGGCGCATCGCCCCCTCCACTCCGGTTCTGGCTAGCTGAGCGGAAATGATGCTGGTAAGCCATGCCGCGCCACCGACCTTGAGCCCTGACGAAGCCGCAAGCTTGACGGCGGCGTTCCAGTCTTCGCCGTTCCACAGGGCGTGCGCAAATGAAATGGCAACCGTCACCGTACAGGCTGTGCCGGCTACCTGGATCCCCGTGATAGCGTCGTAGGTGAGTGATTCGACCGTGCAAAACTTGGCGACGTTCCGTGCCTGTTGATAGGTCAGCGCGCCCTTTCGAATGATCTCCTTGGCTTTTGCTGGATCGGTTACACCGGGGACCTGGCCTCGGCGAATTCGATTCTCTAAAGCTTTAACAGCATCCTCGTAGTAGTTCGATGGAACCTCGATTTGCATTGGGCTGCCATCGACGTTGCGATAGCGAAATGCGCCCTTTTCATCGAAGCATTCGGCAATGCATTTTGAACCAGAGTGGCAATACTTACTTTGGATATTGATACCGTTTACCAAGCGATCTGGACCGTTCTTGGCATTGTCTCCGCCAACGTGACTGGCGTCTCGCCCTTTAAGAACGTCGACGAAATGGTTGGCTCGCTCTGCCGCAATTCCATGGCCGCGTTCGGGACCGAAGACCACGGTATCCCCATAGTTGTTCACTGAACCTGGAATGGCGGTGGAGGCCGAACCGGTAGTTAGAGCCTTTTCGAGGATGGAACCGCAGATTCGTTCGGTGTTGAGACATTGGACCGAGCACACAAAGCCATGTTCGGTCTGTATGCCCTCGTTCATGGGCGAACGGCAACACTCACACCAGGTCGTGCCTTGGGTTTCAACATCCTCAGACAACGCGTCCCTCCGATCCGGCGTTTGACGTGGCAACTATGTCTCGATTATAGCTCCTATGGCCTTGATCCAGGTTTTCAAACTATCGAGGGTGACCTTGCCCCGCTATTTGCTTACACGTTAGAGATCGCAAAGGGACTCTAAGTCGGTTAACATGGTTAAGTAAGTTTGAAGACTATCCCGTAAGGGGTACTCAAAACCGGCGTGATGCACATTGCATCACGCCGGTTTTGCTTTGCTGTCGAAGGCCTCTATTTGGAGAGACGTGGACTTTCCAGGAGAGCAAGTCGGTTCGACAATTACCCATAAACGCCGCGAAACGAGTAGATACCGTAGATTAGGGTGCATGCGTCAGGCAATAATTCTATCAGTCATTTGACCTAAATAGGTCGTAGCGCTATGAATGTACAAGGCAAGCAAGTCTTCATTATTTTGGAGCAGTTATGAAAATTTATGACGACTATTTAAGAGATTCTCTTCTCCATCTGCGATCCGTTATTCAAGAGATGGGCTGCCGACCGATTCTCTTTGTAGGCGCAGGCCTATCCAAAAGGTATCTACAGGCACCATCTTGGCCTGAATTGCTGGAGTATCTAGTTTCAGAGAACCCTAAGCTTGATATGCCGTTTGGATTTTATTCGCAAAGGGCCGACCACGATCTTCCAAAGGTTGCGTCATTACTTGAGGATGGTTACCAGACCTATGCCTGGGAACAGCACGGCAGTGGGTTGTTCCCTGACTACCTTTATACGGGAACTTATTCCAAAGGTATTTTTCTAAAGCATAAGATTGCGTCATTGTTTACTAGCCTGACCGAGAAGGTCAATCTTGATCTTACTGATACGCCGACCTCTGTCGAACTCAAACTTCTGTCAAAGGTCGAACCCCATGCTGTGATTACAACTAATTACGATGGTCTAATGGAAAAGGTCTTTCCCTTCTTCAATCCTATTATTGGTCAGAAAATTATTCGAAAGCCAGTTTTTGAGGCAATTGGCGAAATCCTTAAGGTTCATGGATGTGCTTCGGAACCAGAGTCACTAGTGATATCTCACGAAGACTACCAAGAATTCATGAGGAAGAAGAAGTATCTCACTGCAAAACTCTTGACCTATTTCATTGAATTCCCGTTAATAATTATGGGATATTCCGTTTCAGATATGAATATCAAGGAAATACTGTCTGATATCGCGGAGATGGTCCCAGGTGAGTCAGGCGACTTGGTCGGAAATATTTGGTTTGTCGATTGGCAGAGCTCGTTTGATCAGAGTAAAAGACCACCTAGTGAGAAAGTTATTGATCTTGGTGATGGCCGCTCAATTAGGGTAAACTACCTTTTGGTTGACAGTTTTGGAGCACTATTCGAGACCATATCGCAACCAGTAGCAGTTAAACAAATCGACGTTCGTTATCTTAGGAACTTGATGACTAATATCTATGATATTGTTAAGAACAAATCGGCAAACGCAAGTCTTTCAGTAAACATTGCGACTCTTGACTCCTCATCGACGGAAAGCAATCTTATGAACGTGCTAGGGTTTGGTACTGTTTCCGACCCCGATGCTATTGCCTTGCTCTATCCTTACTCTCTCAGCGATGTAGGAAAAAAATTAGGATACAAAAGCTGGTACCACGTTGATCGGCTGATTAAGCAGGTGAAGTTAGATACGGGCTTCGATGTTAAATTCGGTAATAATAAGTACCATCTTGATGTTGGCCTAAATGGGAACCATAATGGGCGCTACTCTCAGGCGCTTGTGGAAGTGTTAGGCAAGGTAAAGAAGAAAGAACCCTACTCGCTGGTAGACGAAACTGGGCAAGTGAGGGAACCAATGAAAATTCTAACGCTCCCCGGTACGAACTCTTAGTATATTCATTGTCTATTATAGGCCTGACCTGACACCAGTAATAGAGTCGCCTAAAGCTTCTGTCTCACTCCATGTAATTGGTCTTTCGGCTGAACTCCTGTGGGGTTAGGTTCCTTGAGGAGCGGTTCAAAGGAAATTCAACGGCCGATGTGGTTATGATGGTTGCATGACCAACAGGTCCACGTTTTCCAACTGGCGTTCACACAATTATCGTGGCCGCAACCATTACATTCTTGCAGGGCAAAAGTGCCCATGCAGCCGCCCTCTACGTCCGGTTTCTTACCAGTGCCATGCATGTGAACCTCCTAGTTGCTGCTCAGCCGCCGCGTGAACCTTATGCCACTAGCCTGATCTTGGCTGGGTCTGGCTTCGAAGACGTAGCGTTCGTCATACTGGTAACTGGCGGTAATTATCTCCCAGGTAGTCATCCCATGGGCTACCAAGCTTAGCACCGAAGCCACGAGCGCCGTTGCATTAACCATGTTCGCTCCGGCCGTGGCATTTGGGGAAAGCTGGCTTCCTGAGTAGTAGCCAGCCAACGCCGATGCCACGAGGCCACTCGCAGGTGTTAGCAAGCTCTTGACCGTAGCGCCGTTGAAGACTTGGCGAGGAACCACGCTCACGGAGGTCGAGCCAAGTCCAATAGGTCTTCCCTCGGCGTCCAGCGGAGTAATTTTAAAGATCTGGCCATGGCGCGTCATCGTGACGCCGTTGTCTTGGTCCTGAACCGGCACCATCGGGGTGAAAGTATACTGGAAACGCCCCGAGGACTTCAGCAGAGCCTCCGGATGATAAGGGTTCGTAACGGCAAGCTCCACCACCTTTGAGGCACTTGCTACCCGAGCAAGGTTGTTGTAACGCGAATCGACATCGAATACCAGCTCGTAGGCCAGGGCTGGGCCTTGGATCAAGCTGCAGATCGCACCAGCAAGTAGGATGGAACGAATACTTTTCAATGTAGTCCTCCTCACAAATGCGAACTTGCTCGTCTCTAGCGATTCCTCATGACTTGATGCCCTTGGCGTAAACGTGAGGCGAGCGAGTCGAGCTCTTCGCGTTTAGGCGACCGCAGACACGGTAGATGGATTTTGACCGCATCCCCCTGTCTACGTGGGATCACGTGCAAATGGGCGTGAGGAATACCTTGCTCGGCAGCTTCCCCTTCCGCGAGATGTAGGTTCATCCCCTCCCAGTCCTGCTCGGAATCTCGAAGTACTCTCGACAACTGCAGCGCTATCTCGAATACACGAAGGCTAATACGCTCATCCAAGTCTGACAAAGAAAACGCATGCTGCTTCGGCAGCACTAAGAGATGTCCAGCGTTTACGGGGGCCAAATCTAGGAATGAAATGATGTCTTCATCTTCAAAGACGAGACTCGCTGGCGCTTCTTTGTTAATGATCTGGCAGAAGGTGCATGGTTCGCTACAATTCTTCAATTGCTTGATCTCTTAGTAGAATATGTCGAGAAACGGCGCATAGCTTTTGACACGCTCCAGGAACGAGCATGTCTGCTGCCAATCGTCTAGTTGACCTTATACCCGATGTGACTCAGTTCTTTTTTGATATTTTCTTGTAGGTTTCGGGATATTTTCTTTTATTGCTCGCGAGCGTCACGGTGTGGACCTGATGACCTTCTCGGTTAACGTGGTTAAGAGGTTAGAGGAACTATCGTGTCAGTAGTGCTTAGGTCGAAGTTATCTAAAGCACATCGTTTCGGCCTACATGATTAGATCCGCTACCGGACGATTCTCGCCGATGAAGACGGTTTGGTGGATTGAACCTGTCCAAGGGGGCGAAGCGTCAGCACCCCCCATTCTGGCGGCACTCGGAACCGACCAGGCAAGATACTGGTTCCGGTTCCGGTAGACACGTAGAGATGTCGGCCGTTCTCCACGACATGGCCAGCTGCAAAGCGTTCGCCGAATGCGGAAGGAACGACGGGCCGACCAATGAACGGCAGATTGACTTGGCCGCCATGGGTATGCCCCGAGACCGTGAGGGAAACCCGCTGAGGAACGTGCGGGAAAAAATCCGGATTGTGGCTCAGCAAGAGGACGGGGTGATCCTCAGGGATCCCTCTGAGAGCTGAATTCAAGTCGGGTTGGCTTGCGACGTAGTCGCTGACACCAGCAAGCCACAGCGGTTGACCGTTTATGGTCAGCTTCGTGGAGGTGTTCTCCAGCATCGTGACGCCTGCGCTCTCGAGCGCCGCGGCGACTCTTGGGCCGTCCAACCACCAATCGTGGTTGCCCAAGACCCCAAATTTCCCGTACGGGGCTCGAAGCTTGGAGAGCTCGACTGCTGCTTCCTCAGGGGGGACGAAAGTTCCGCCTCTCACGCCTTGAATGACGAAATCGCCCAGAAGCAGAATGACATCGGGCTCTGCCTGGTTCACTCGGGCGACGATCTCGCGCAACTTCGCAATGCCATGTTGTGGGGAGCCGATATGGAGGTCTGCCAAGAGTGCAACACGGAGCCCCTCATGGGCGGGGTTCCAGCGTGGCACGTCGAGAGCCGCTTCTCTGGCTACAAGGACACGGGGCTCAAACCAGAATGCCCATCCTGCCAGGAAGAGCAGGCAAGCCAGGAGGATAGATCCTGCTAGCTTGAAGCGCAATTTTGACACCTGCGGACTCCTTGTTATGAGAGCATGACACGTTGGCTCACCCCGCGAGCAAGGAGAGAGGCGAGGCTCAAACTGCGCCGCGTTACGAGGCTCCCCTATCATACAGGACCCGTTGGTTTTCCAGCTTACAAATGCACTCGCTTCAGCTCTTCGGGCCAAGGAACACCTACCAATGCTCTCTCGATCGCATAGCTTGGTGAAGAAAGATCGATTGGCATCCCCTCAAGGGCACTTTACCTGACGTGCGCAACTTGCATCCCGTCAGCTTTGTTTTGCGAGCCGTCGAAGGTCTCGGCCGGAGGCTTTTAAAACCTAACAAGGCTGCGAAAACAACCGCCATATTTCCCCCTGTTAGTGGCATAGCCAGGCGTTCGTGCTCTAGGATTGGGGAATACCGTGATTTCGATGCTGTTTTGAAAGGGGGCTGAATGTCCACCGCCCGTCTCACCGCGCCGCTTGGACTGTTCAGTGCCACCGGACTGGTCATCTCGTCGATGATAGGCAGCGGAGTCTTCATCACCAGCGGCTTCCTGGCCCATGACCTCGATCCCGCCGCCATTCTCTTGAGTTGGCTGCTGGGAGGCCTCCTGGCCGCCTGCGGAGCCATTTGCTACTCTGCGGTCGCTGCCCACCTCCCCCAGAGTGGCGGAGAGTACCGCTACCTCCACGACCTCTACCACCCCATTGCCGGTTACCTGGCAGGCTGGATCATCCTGATCTTCGGCTTTGCCGCTCCCATGGCCTTGGCCGCCGTGGCCGCCGGTGCTTATGCCGAGGTGCTCACGGGCCGGGCGATCGCCATGCCCATCGGCCTGCTCGTCCTACTGGCCGTTAGTGCGGTTCAGGCCGGCGGGCTCAAGTGGGGGGAACTCGTCCAGAATATCGGGGTCTTGCTCAAGCTCGGGATCATCCTAGTTTTCCTCGCAGGAGCGTTGTTCTCGGGCATCACGGAGCCCTCGCGCGCCCTGCCCACGCTTCAGACCCTCAGTGCGATCACGAGCGTTCCCTTTGCCACCGCGCAGAACTACGTCGGCTTCGCCTTCACGGGCTGGAGTATGACGGTCTATCTCGCCTCCCAGGTGAAGGACCCCGTCAAGAACGTTCCTCGTGCGATGTTTCTCGGGCTTGGCTCCGTCACGCTCATGTACATGCTCTTGAATTTCGTCTTCGTGACCGCCCTCTCGCCCGCGGAGCTGCAGCACGCCACGCAGTCCGAAGGCGGAGCCCTCACGCTCGGCCACCTCGTCGCTTTGCGCCTGCTGGGCGATTTCGGCGGCCGCCTGGCGTCTGGCATGATCTTCCTGATCCTGGTCTCGGTCATCATTGCCATGGCCATGGCCGGACCCTGGATCGCTGACGCCATGGCCCGTGATCGCTACCTCCCGTCCTGGGCGCGTTGGCGCGAGGGTCGCTGGGGCGGTGCGGGCCCTGTCGGGCTGCTCGCGGGGATGGCCGTGATCCTGCTGCTCTCCAACACCTTCGAGGTCATGCTGAACGCCGTGGGCGTCACCCTGGCCCTCTTTGGCGCCTTGAGCTCCAGCGCGGTCCTTAAGATCAAGGGAAAGGCGATCTCGAAGGGGATCCTACTGGCCCTGGTCGTCAACTTGCTGGGAGTGATCTGGAGCGTGATCGGAAGCCTCATCGCCTTTCCGATGGCGCTTCTCTGGACCGTCCTGACCCTGGGCGCGGCCACGATCGCATACTTCGCCACGGCCCGCTGGCGCCGCGCCACTGAAGTCGTTCCCCACGATCCCACGCTCTCCACGACCGCCGACGTTTAATCCGGGAGATCGTGCCTACTCTGAGCGCGTTCCGGGATTTCCCTGAGCCAGATCGCCCGACGTTCAGGCCTCCTGACGGCGATCCGAGGTGGGAAGAAAGGCTTTTGAAGAGGTTCAATGGAAGAGGCCCCCGCGCGGATGGCGGGGGCCGGAGGGGCTGTTGACCTGTTCACAAAATCAACTGCGTGGCGGTGTCGCCTCGAAGGGTGTTAACCGTCCTTCGCTTCACTCGTTTCAGGTCTCACTCCTCACAGCTTCAAGGTAACTCCGGGGCCTTGTTCTTACGTCCGTATCAGTTACCGATCTCGTCGGTTTTTCGTCCACACCCCTCGGCTATCCGCACATGGCCCGCGCTCTCGTCGAAGCTGGCGCGCCGTCGTTGGAAGGGCGCAAGGCCGCTCACCTGTCACTGAGCCCTTCAGGGCTCGCGATCCGTCGTCGGGTAGTAGAAGGGAAGTGTCGCCAGCGGCGGGTGCAGATCCGTGAGGAGCTTTCCGCTGACGACGATATTGTCGTAGGGGTGCTCGTTGATGTGGATGATCGGCGTCCAGTCCGGGTTGCCGATGCCCTCACCGAAGACCCGGGAAAGCGTCTCGGCGAGCTTTTGCTTGGTCGCACGGGAGATCCGGGGGATACAGAGCAGGAAGTGCAGATGGGGAATCCCGCTGCCGTCCCAGAGCTTGCCCCCATGCGCAGCTTCCTCGAGGTCGTACTCGCGAAACGAGATCCCGAAGATCTCGGGCTCGAAGGTCGTCGTCTCAGCGAATGCTTGGGTAAGGGTCTCGGCGAGCCGCCGCTTGGTCGCGGGGGCGACGCGCGGCATGGTGATTTCAAGACTGGGCACGGTTGGATCCTCTAGTTCTCAAGGCTCGGGGGGATGACACGAGTTGCCAAAAGGACATTTTTCCTGCTCATCCGTACCTTATCGGCTTCCTGGGGCTCAAAGTTTCGTCCCGCGGCCATGCGGACCCGAAGGGCTCGGTACGGCCCTTGGATCCTGGAGGCCTCTGAGCTTCCGTTGTGCGAAGGACCCTCGCTCATCCCATGAGGATCCGGCGTAAGCCGCCCCGTACAGGCCGATTGCCGTCCAAGCTGACGTGTCCCAAGCGCTTTGGAGGAGGTATAAAAAGACAGCGTAGGCGGAAAGGGGGTAGGGATGCGTTTTGAGGGCGGCGAATCATCTCGTTGTCAGGGTTTGTGCCAGCGCGAGGTGGTCCTCGACGGGGTCCGGATCACGTATACCGAGGCGGGCGACGGCCCTCCGGTGCTGCTGTTGCACGGGGCGGTCTCCGCCGGCAACGTGTTCTGGTGGGATACCCAGGTCGCCTTGTCGGCCCACGCACGCACCCTCGCGCCTGATTTCCCGGGCTGGGGCGAGTCCGATCGGCCGCTCACGGCCTACACCCTCGCGTTCTATCACCGCTTCCTGGACAGCTTTTTGGCCGCCCTCGGCCTCGATCGGGTCACGATCGTCGCCCATTCGATGGGCGGTCTCATCGGCAGCTCGTATGCCCTGATGAACCCGCACCGCGTGGCGGGCCTCGCCACCGTCGGCGTCCCGCCCGTCTGGGTGAACGTCCCGATTCCCGAGCTGTTCCAACCCTTCTTGCGTCCGGTGCTCGGGGAAGCCATGCTGATGGCCACGCCGCTGCTCGGCGTCGAGCACCCCTGGGGGATTCGCCGCTATTACGAGACGCTCTTCCATGACCTCCCGCAGGTGGGGGGCGATCGCCTCAAGGAGGTCCTGCGCCAGGGCTGCGAGGTGATCGCCGACGCGTATCATCGTCAGGCCTTCCTGAGCACCATGCGCTCCAACCAGGCCTATTTCACGCCGGGCGCGAGCGCGCTCTACCGCGAGCGCCTCAAGGACGCGACCTTCCCGATCATGATGGTGGCCGGCGCGCAGGATCCCCTCTTCCCGATCGACCTCTTCCACGCGGCGGCCGAGCATCATCCGGACGCGCGACTCGTGGCCCTGGATCCCTGCGGGCACTTCCCCATGTGGGAGCACCCGGAGCAGGTGGCAGCCCTGCTGCAGGGCTTCGTCGCCATGACGCCTCAAATGGCGTGAGCCCCGAGCCCTGAAAACCGGCTCCTGCGCGCGGTAGGGCCCAGGTTTTTGAGCTGGAAAGTCAGCGGATGCGTGTTATCATTCCAAGGGTTGCTTGCTCAGCCGGAGCGGACGGGATTCAACGCCGGGCGAGCCAGGATGCGTGCAGGCCTCCCTTCCGCTCGAGCCCTCAATCGTCAAGGAATGGTCCAGGTGATTCAACCTCGCGCTTGGTTGCTCATAGGGGGCACTGCCCTGCTCGGAGTCGCCGCTTCGGTCTGGCTGGGTCTCGGACATGGAGGCGCGTGGGTAAAACCGCTAGGCAACTTGCTCCTTGCCCCCGGCAGTGAAAATCGAACGCTGGCCGGTGAGCCCGCTGAGGACGTCGCCACGTTCAGCCTCGGCTCGGCTCAGTTCTCGTCGCATTCGGACTTCCTTCAAGCCTTCGATTTGATGGAGCGGGCTGCGGAGCAAGGAAACGCGGAGGCTCAGTTCAATGTGGGCGTCGTCTACTACGATGGCGAAGGCATGGAGCGGAACGAAGCGGCCGCCGCAGCGTGGTTCCGCTTGGCTGCTCAGCAAAACTTCCCGCCAGCCCAGGTCTACCTGGGCTGGATGTACGAAAACGGCGAGGGGCTCGACAAGGACTTTTCGCAAGCTGCCCGTTGGTACCGATTGGCCGCAGAGGCGGGGCATGCCTACGGGGAACTGAATCTGGGCCTTCTGTATCACCGCGGGGAGGGGGTTCCGCAAGACCTCGCCGCGGCGAGGGAGTACTACCGGAAGGCAAGCGATCAAGATCTGGCGGAGGCGCACTACCAACTGGCCTTACTCTATGCCAATGCCCAGAGTGTCCCCTTGGACTACGCAATGGCTCATGCCCTCTTCCTCAAGGCCGCTCGACATCATCATCCGGACGCCATGTTCCTCATCGGTTACATGCACGCCATGGGGTTCGGGGTTCCCCTCGACGGCAAAGAAGCGTTGAGTTGGTACCAGAAGGCGGGAGAAGAAGGGCATGCGGAGGCTCAGTACGCGCTCGGCACGGCCTACAACTTCGGAAACCATGTCGAGCGGGACCCGTCCACGGCCTACTTCTGGTTCGGGCTTGCCGCCGCTCAGAACCATGTGGAGGCCCAGACGGCCCTCAAGGCGCTCAACGCGACGCTCAAGCCGCAACAGATTGCGGTCGGCGAACAGAAGCTGCTGCGCTGGCACAAGAAGGTAACCTTTCGCCGATCCTTGCCCGATCCGGCGCATCTCCTCTGATCCCGCCGCTCATCGCCGTGTCGAGCACGTCTTGCCGGCGCGGAATCCTGTTCTAGGGATGAATTTCTGCGCGAAGTGACTCCCAAGCGTGGTTTTCTGCATTAGGATGGAGTAACCAAGGGTTTTGTCGTTGTTTTGAAAGGGGACTGAATGTCCACAGCCCGTCTCGCCAAGCCTCTCGGACTCTTCAGTGCCACGGGACTGGTCATCTCCTCGATGATCGGCAGCGGGGTCTTCGTCACCAGCGGGTTCCTGGCCAGTGACCTCGATCCGGCGGCCATCCTCCTGAGCTGGCTGCTCGGAGGTCTCTTGGCCGCGGCGGGGGCGCTGTGCTATTCCGCGGTGGCGCAACGCATCCCCCTGAACGGCGGCGAGTACCGCTACCTGCATGATCTCTTCCATCCCTTGGCCGGTTACGTGGCGGGCTGGGTCTCCCTCATCTTCGCCTTCGCGGGGCCCATGGCCATGGCCGCTCTCGCGGCCGGCGCGTACGCCGAGGTGCTGACGGGGCGGTCCATCGCCATGCCCGTCGCGCTTTTCGTGCTGCTCGGGCTCGGGGCCGTGCAGGCCGCGGGACTGAAGTGGGGAGAGATCGTCCAGAACATCGGGTTCGTGCTCAAGCTCGGCATCATCTTGGTCTTCCTGGGCGGAGCCTTCTTCTCGGGGATCAGCGAGCCGATGCGCGCCTTGCCGACCTCGCAGACCCTGAACGCCATCATGAGCCTGCCGTTCGCCACCGCCCAGATCTACGTCGGTTTCGCCTTCGCCGGCTGGAGTGCCGCGGTTTACCTCGCCTCGCAGGTGGAGAATCCCGTCCGCAACGTTCCCCGGGCCATGCTGCTGGGCGTGGGAGCGGTGACGCTCATGTACCTGCTTTTGAATTTCGTCTTCGTCACGACCCTCTCGCCCCAAGAGCTGCAACTGGCGACCCAGTCCGAGGGCGGGTCCATCACCCTCGGTCACCTGGTGGCGGTGCGCTTGCTCGGAGAGATCGGCGGACGCCTGGCCTCCGCGATGATCTTCCTGATCCTGGTCTCGAGCATCATCGCCATGACCATGAGTGGCCCCTGGATCTGCGACGCCATGGCCCGCGATCGCTTTCTTCCTTCCTGGGCGAAATGGACCACGGGCCGTATGGGGGGCGTGGGGCCCGTCGGCCTGCTCGTGGGCGTGGCCGTCCTCATGCTGCTCTCGAACACGTTCGAGGCCATGCTCAATGGCGTGGGCGTCACCCTGGCCATCTTCGGGGCCTTGAGCGCGAGCGCGATCCTCAAGATCAAGGGTGGGGGCATCACGGGATGGCGGCTGGCCGCCCTTGCCGTCTACCTGCTGGGCGTGGGCTGGAGCGTGGTCGGAAGCCTCATCGCCAACCCGCTGACCATCCTCTGGGTGACCCTGACCCTGGGGGTGGCCTCGGTCTGTTACGCGATCACGATCCGGCGCCGGGCGCCCGAGATTGCCCTCGATGCGGCCATCCCGGCGGCTGCTCCCGAGCTTGCTGCGTTGGGGGCGGAACGCGTGGTCCCGCGTGATGCGGCGGGGGACGATCGCCCCTAGCCGACCGGCTCTCGCAGGCTTCGCTCTCCCGCTGAGATCCGCCCCAGGCTGCTCTCAGCGGGTTCGTTCCATCCAGTGATTCACCACGGCGACGAGCGCCTCGCGCTTGGCCGTCATCTCCGCGGCTTCCTGAAGCGTGACCACGGCTCGGTCGGCGGCTGCCCATACCAGGAGGCCGCTAGGATCCTCGAAAACGAAGTCCTGGCTGTCCTTGACCTTGGCGCCCCGATGGAAGACGAGCTGGACGCGATCCTTCCGGTTCAACTTGAACGTCACCCGATCCTCGCCCCGATCGCAGAAGCTCGGGGCGTTCCACTTGATGCGCTCGGTGATCTCCGGGTTGGAGGCCAAGATCTCCGCACGCAGCGCCGCGATCTCCTCCTTCAAGTCATGCTCCAACGCCCCCAGAAAGCGATCCACGGCTTCCGTTTGGTTCGACATGCGGTTCCTCCGTTGTGACGTTCCCTTGGCCATCACAGCCTACGCCGCCTGATCGTGACTCGAGCGATCCCTCGTGACCTCTGCAATCAGACACGCATAGCGCCCATGGCCATGCCCCGGGAGGCGCGGGTCACCCGGAGCAACCTGAGACCCGCAGGGATGAGGATGACCACGCGGCGGAAACGACGCTGGGACCTTTTCACCTCGCCTCCCGCCTTGGGGTCGGCGGCGCCGCCGAGCCTCCAAGGAGCCTGGCTGCGGTCGTCAGCGCGGCATGTTCCGCAAGCCTCCGGCGTTGACGACGTCCGCGAAGCCCGCTTTTTTCAGCAGGCCGACGGCCGCCGCGCTGCGGGCTCCGGAGGCGCAGTAGACCACGATCGGCCGTCGCGGATCGAGCTCATCGAGCCGACGCGCCAGATCCTGCACCGGGACGTTGCGGGCCCCGGGGTACGCGCCCGAGTGAAATTCCCCCGGGGAGCGCACGTCCAGGATCTGCGCTCCGGCGTCAATCCGCGCTTTCAGGGCCTCGGGGGACGAGCGCTTCCCCCCGCTGAGGCGCGAGAGCACGAAGAAGCCCGCCAGGGCCAGTACGGCAAGGGTCCAGATACTCATGCGGCCTCCACCTCGAATCCTCCCTCATCCAGGATGCTGACATACCCCCCGGTGACGTTGAAGACCTGCTCGAAGCCCCGCTCCTTCAAGAGGCGTACCGCCAGGTGCGCCCGGAATCCCGAGCGGCAATGAACGAAGATGCGCCGGTCCCGTGGCAACTCGTCGAGGCGCGCGCGCAGGTCGTCCACCGGGATGTGACGGGCGCCTTTCAGGTGCGAACGCGCGTACTCGGAGTCCTTCCGGACGTCGAGCACGAGGGCCTCGCCCGACGCGAGCTCGGCCTTGAGCGCGGCGGGAGTGACGAGCGGGCTGAAGCCCGAGCAATCGTTGAGCCCGATGAACGCCGCCAGGTTGACGGGATCGTTGGCCGAGGAATAGGGCGGAGCGTACGCGAGGTCCAGCTCGGCGAGATCGTCGAGCGTGAACTGGCCGTGCAGCGCGGTCGCCAGCACGTCGATGCGCTTCTCCACCCCCGCCCGCCCAAAGGCTTGCGCTCCCAGTAACCGGGCACTCGGACGATCGTAGACGAGCTTCAGGGCGATTTCCTCCGCCCCGGGGTAGTAGCCGGCATGGTGGTCCTTGTGGAGGATGGCCACGCCCACGGAGAAGCCCACCTCGCGGGCGGCCTTCTCGCTGAGCCCGGTCATGGCCGCGGTCGCCTCGAAGATTTTCACGACGCTGGTCCCGAGGGCGCCGGAGTAGCCCATGGCCTGCCCCAGGGCGTTCGAGGCCGCGATCCGCCCCTGACGATTCGCGGGACCGGCGAGCGGCACCCGGATCCGGCGCCCCGAGACGCGCTGGGTGACTTCCACCATGTCTCCGGCCGCGTAGATGTCGGGATCGGACGTCTGCAGGTGCTCATTGACCTGCAAGCCGCCCGAGGGGCCGATTTCAAGTCCTGCTTCCTTGGCCAGCCGCAACTCGGGCCGCACCCCCACGGAGAAGAGCACGAGATCCGCAGGAAGCTGCCGGCCATCGCTGAGCTCCACCGTCCGCTCATGCACGGCCTGGACCCCGGCTCCGGAGACGACCGAGACCCCGTTCTCCTCGAGCTCTGAAGCGACCCGGCGGCCGTACTCGGGATCCATCACCGCCATGACGTGGCTTTGCAGCTCGACGACGGTGGTGGCGAGGCCGCGCTTCCGGAACGCCTCGGCCATCTCGAGCCCGATGAAGCCGCCGCCGACCACGACCGCGGTCTGGGGCGCGCCGCTCGCGAGCACGTCATGGATGCGATCCATGTCCGGCACGGTCCAGAGCTTGAAGACATTGGGCCGGTCCATCCCCGGGATCGGCGGCATGAGGGGCTGGCCTCCCTGAGCCAGGATGAGCTTGTCGTAAGGCACCCACTCGTCGCCAGCGGGGCCCCGCGACAGGACCCGCTTCTGCGGGCGATCGATGGCCACGATCTCGGTGTTCACCCGGACCTTGACGCCGTAGCGTGCGTCAAAGCCCTCGGGCGTCTGAAGCAAGAGGTCGGCGCGGTCGGGGATGTCGCCCGAGAGGAAGTACGGGAGGCCGCAGTTGGCATAAGAGACGTACGGGCCGCGTTCGAAGAGCGTGATCGCGGCGTCTTCGCTGATGCGGCGGGCGCGTGCCGCCGCGGTCGCTCCGGCGGCGACCCCGCCGATGATGACCAGTTTCATGGTGCAGGCTCCTTCTAGAGCTGGGGGATGAGCCGGCTCTCCAGGGTCGACTTCGGCATGTAGCCGACCATCCGGTCGACCACCGCTCCGTCCTTGAAGAGCATGAGGGTCGGGATGCTCATGATGCCGTACTGGCTGGCGATGCCCGGGTTCTCGTCCGTGTTGACCTTGATGACCTTGAGCTTGTCATGGTGAGCGCGAGCCACCTCCTCGAGGACCGGGGCCACCATGCGGCAGGGGCCGCACCAGGGGGCCCAGAAGTCCACGAGCACGGGTTGGGAGGACTGGAGGACCTCCTCGGCGAAGCGGGTCGCGTCGACGGGAATCGGCTGGGACATGGGAAAGGCTCCTTCGTGAAATCGGCAAATATACCCTAGGGGGGTATGAGCATGATACCCCCCTAGGGTATATTTGCCAACCCCCTCGACGTCCGTCTCGGAAAGACCGCCGTTCCGGCTGATCGCCAGGCGATGAGCCGGAACGGCGGTGCAGCCGCTCGGATGGATCTCGCGGCCCGGATATGGGACCATGGTGCTGTTTCTCAAAGGAGGGGATGATGACGTGTCCGATTTGTAAGGTGGCGCTCATGATGAGCGATCGTCAAGGGATCGAGATCGATTACTGCCCGCAGTGCCGCGGCGTCTGGCTGGATCGCGGGGAGCTCGACAAGATTATCGAGCGCTCGGCGCCCGTGGGGGCGCCTTCCCAGTCGGCTTATCCGCAGCAAACGGCGTACCCGTCACGGCCTGCGCGGCAATCGTACGACTCCCCGCGGGAAAGTCACGGCTACAAGAAGAAGCCCAAGTCCTTCCTCGGCGAGCTTTTCGACTTCGACTAGGGCAGGAGCGGCGGAGTGCCCGCAAAAGGCCTCGGACCCTCCGAGGCCTGGTGCCGTGCAGGCTAGGGGCTTGCGACGGTCGACGCGGCCACGTCCGTCACGGGAGCCAGGGGAGCGCGCGGCCGCCGCGCGTTCCGCTTGATCAGCCAGTAGATGAAGCCCGTGATCGGCAGGCTGGTGCCGATGAGGCAGGCGAGCACGTAAAGCGTCAGCGACAGGCCCCCGTAGACGGTGCCGAGGTGGATGTGCTTGATGAGCGAGAGCAGCTTCTCCGCGCGCGTCTTCTCGGCGAACGGCTCGCGCGTGACGAGCGCTCCCGTCCGGGCGTCCAACTTCAGGCGATCGACGTATGGCAAGCTGATCGCGGTCGGCGCGTGGGTCTTGGCCACTTCGACCGGCTGGTCGGCTTTCGCAGGGAAAGTGAGGCGAATCGGGCCCCGGTAGGGGTAAGCCGCGTGAGTTTGCGCCACGAGGCGCGAATAGGGGAGCGCGGTCACCGGAGGCGCGTCCCGCCGCGCTGGAGGCTTGCTCTCCGGCGCCGTGACGGGAGGCGCGCTGCCGTCCAGGACGGCGTAGACCACCTGCTTGAACGCGGGATTGTAGGACCAGTAGAGCGCGGAAGCCCCCATGATGGCGAGCGGGATCAGGGAGTAGAACCCGAGGACCACGTGAAGGTCGTAGTTGCGGCCCTTCCAGTTGACCTTGGGGCGCATCGTCAGGGCGCGTTTAAGGCCGCTCATCCGCTTCGGCCACCAGATCAGCAGGCCGCTCAGCAAGACGAAGAGGAAGATCACCGTCGCAGCGCCCGTGATCGGCCTGCCGATCGGCGTTTCCAGCAAGAGCCAGCGATGCAGCCGGAAGACCCAGAAGAAGGCCCCGGAGACGACGGGGTTGAATCCCCCCAGCACCTCGCCCGTATACGGGTTCACGTAGGTGATCTGGCGGCCCTGCATGAACTGCAGCGCGTCCGTTTCGCCGGGCATGAGCACGAGCGCCGTGAAGGGCTTCTTCGCTCCTTCGACGACCTGAGGCACCAGGGTCTCCAGGGCCATCTTCTGGCCCTGGGGCGAGACGTGAAGCACGTCGCGGTTGACCCAGGATTCGACGGGACCCTGGAGCGCGAGCAGCGTCCCGCTCAGGCAGAGGATGGCCACGATCGCGCCGCTCGCGAGTCCGAGCCAGCGGTGCAGCGTGAGAAAGAGCGTGCGCCAGGTAAACGAGGTTGATGTCTTCATGCGATCCCCAGGGTGAGGGAAGAGGCATGCTCTTCCGGATAATGCGAATGATTCTCATGTAGCCTAGATCCCGCGCGCCGCCTTGTCAAGCAGCAGCATCCGCCGGTGGGCGCCTCAGGTGAAGGGTTGAACGTATTCGCGAGATTTCTTTGCATATTCACAGAACGGATGGATTCAGCGTCGTTTCTGCGGGGGAATACGCAGAAACCGCGACTCGCTCCGGGGAAATCATGCGCACGGAGGCAGAGCCCCCGTGATTTCACATGAAAACATCGAAGAATCGGGGAATCCACGCTTTCATGCACGAATAATCGGACTATAATAGCCGGCATGAAAAGGAGGAACGCGCCGTGAACATGGACGCATTGAACTACCACTCGCGGGGACGGAAGGGCAAGATCGCCGTGACGCCCACCAAGCCTTGCCTCACCCAGAAGGACCTGTCGCTGGCTTATTCCCCGGGGGTGGCGGAGCCTTGCCTCGAGATCGCGCGCGATCCGGAGACCGCCTACGAGTATACGGCGAAGGGGAACCTCGTCGGAGTCATCACCAACGGAACGGCCGTGCTCGGTTTGGGCAACATCGGGCCGCTCGCGGGTAAGCCCGTCATGGAGGGCAAGGGGATTCTCTTCAAGCGCTTCGCGGATCTCGACGTCTTCGACATCGAGGTCGCCGAGGAGGACCCCGAACGCTTCATCCAGACGGTGAAGGCGATCGCCCCCACCTTCGGAGGGATCAACCTCGAGGACATCAAGGCCCCGGAATGCTTCATGATCGAGGAGCGCCTCAAGGCCGAACTCGACATCCCGGTCTTTCATGACGACCAGCACGGGACGGCCATCATCACCGCAGCGGCCCTCCTCAACGCCCTGGAGCTCACGGACCGGGAGATCTCGGAGGCCAAGGTCGTCTTCAGCGGCTCCGGCGCCGCCGCCGTCTCCTGCGCGAAGCTCTTCCTCAAGCTCGGCTTGCGCCGGGAGAACCTCGTGATGGTGAACTCCGGTGGCGTGATCTACCAAGGTCGCACCGAGCGCATGAACCCCTACACCGCCGAGTTCGCGGTGGAGACCCCGCATCGCACCCTCGCCGAGGCGATGGTCGGAGCCGACGTCTTCGTGGGCCTCTCCACCCATGGCCTGGTCAGTCCGGAGATGATCCGGACCCTGGCGCCGCGCGCCATCGTCTTCGCGCTCGCCAACCCCGAACCCGAGATTCCTTACGACGTCGCCAAGGCGGTGCGCCCCGACATCCTCATGGGCACCGGGCGCTCCGATTTCCCCAACCAGATCAACAACGTCCTTTGCTTCCCGTACATCTTCCGAGGAGCCCTCGACGTCCGGGCCCGCACCATCAGCGACGAGATGAAGCTCGCCGCCGTCCGGGCCCTGGCGGAACTGGCCAAGCAGGAGGTCCCGCCCGAGGTCTACCGGGCCTACGATGCCACCCCGCTCGCCTTCGGCCCGGACTACATCATCCCCAAACCGTTCGACCCGCGGGCGCTCACCTGGGTGGCCTCGGCCGTCGCCCAGGCCGCCATGGCCGCTGGACTCGCGCGGCGGCCGATCCGGGACTTCGATTCCTACCGGGCGCGCTTGAGCTGGACCGCGCTGCATCCCAACGACATGAGCGGCGGCGAGACCGAACTTTGTACCTGCCTCTAGCCTAGCCCATGGAGAAGGCGGTCCCCGGGGTGTTGAGTCACCCCGGGGACCGCCTTCTCCATGGGTTCCGGAGCGCTTAGCGCCGGATCACCACCACCTTCTCCACGGGGCGATCGTAGTACCCGGGGTACCCGGGGTGGTGCGGGTGACGATCCTGGTAGTAGTGCTTTTCATGCTTGTGTTTATGCTTATGCTTCGGATGCTTCTCCACGATCACGATCCGCTCCCGGACGACGGGCCGGGGGCGCTCGACGATCACGCGCTCCCGGACGACCGGCCGTTCACGCTCCACGACGACCCGCTCCCGGACGACGGGTTGCGGGTTCCCGATCACGATGCGCGGCTGGATGATGACTTGCGCGTCCACGGCCGGCCAAACGGCTGCGGCGGCAGGGGGGGCCGCCAGCGACGTGAATCCGACCGCGAGAGCTGCCAGCATGAGGGTCCTGAGCATCTTCGATCTCCTTTCGGTAGGGTGCCTACTTGTCGAACGACTCCTGAGCCCAGATTGTTCCATGGCGGACTGTTTGGGGTATTACGAATCGATTGACCGAGGATCAAGCCTACATGCGGCCTGCCGGGATCGGGTCTAAAGGGTTGGAGCGCACAGCCGCCGCGATGCTCGGGCATCGCGGCGGCTGTGGGGATGACGGAACTCGCGTCAGGAGGCCAGGGACGCCTTCTTGGCGGCCATCCGGGTGAGCACCTGGTCGTAGATGACGAGGCCGATCATGGAGGCCAGTCCCACCGCTCCGAACACGTACCAGATCTGCTGGGGCTGGTAGACCGCGAAGAGCAGCTCGGTGGCTTCGCGGGGCGTCTTGCCGAGCTGGGCCGCCAAGGTGGTCATGACCTCCTCCTTGGGGAGGGCGTCGAGGGCGGCCTGGCTCATGTTCAGCTTGGTGGCCATGTACTGCTTGGCGAGGGTCACCTTGTCTCCGAAGTGCTGGTACATGTAGCCGCCCAGCGAGGAGCCGATGCCCCAGCCGATGGCGAGCGGCACGTTGGCGTAGCCCATGTACAGGCCCTTCTTGTCGGGAGGAGCGATCTCGGAGAGGTACTCCATCTTCTTGGGGCTCGACATCATCTCGCCGACCGCGAAGATGAAGATGCCGAAGGCGACCAAGGCGCCGTTCATGGAGGCGCCGGCGAGCACGATGCCGATGACCGAGATCAGGATGCCCCAGATGATCGAGTGGAGGGCCTTCATGCGGCTGAAGAGGGCGGCGATGGGAACCATCAGGAAGACGATCGCCCCGGCGTCGATGTTGATCATCCACTCCGGCTGGATCTGCTGGCCGGCCTGGGCGGCGGCGATCATGCCCTGGTTGCCGAAGAGCTGGCCCACGCTGAGCATCAGGCCGGACGAGTCGACCCAGTCGTCGATGAAGTTGGGAAGCAGGTCGAAGAGCTGCATGAACATCAGCCAGAAGCCCGAGAAGATCACGAGGAAGGCCGCGAGCCGGGGCTCGAAGACGTTCTTCACGGAGACCACCAGGATCTGCGCCGCTTCCTGGAGCGGGTTCTTCGCGGTGCCGGCGTCGAAGCTGGGGCGTTCGGGCTCCTTGAAGAACGGCAGGATCAGGAAGTTGAGCGCGACCAGCGCGGCGTTGGCGTAGAAGACGTAGGACCAGTCCAGGATGCGCAGGTAACCGGCGGTCCAGGGACCGATGAAGCCGCCGATGTTGACCATGGCGTAGAAGACGCCCCAGCCCACCGCGGCGTTGCTGTCCTTGGTGGCGTTGGCGATGATTCCCTGGACGCCTGGCTTGAAGACGGCCGTACCGGTGGCGAGCAGCATGCAGCCCAGGAAGAAGCCCCAGTAGCTGTGCTGGGTGGCCATGAGCACGTAGCCCGCGATCTTGATGGAGATCGAGAAGGCGACGGTATTCTTGTAGCCGTAGCGGTCGGCGAAGCCGCCGGTGAAGAGCGGGAGCAGGGATTGGATGAGGGCCCACCAGGCGTAGATGCTGCCCTTTTGGATATGGGTGAACTCGAGGCCACCGCGGGAGACGGCGTCGACGATGTAGAGCGAGAGCACGGTGCGGACGCCGTAGTAGGCCCAGCGCTCGATGAGCTCCATGAGGTTGCAGGCCCAGTAGGCTCGGTTGAAGGAGCGGATCTGCTCCAGGAAGCTCGGCGGCTTCGGCGCCGGACTGGCGACGGGGGTGGATTCGGTGACCACGAACACTCCTTGTCAGGGATCGCTTGGCGTGACGGGGGAAACTCAGTCATTTTACCAGCAAAGCGAATGGCCAAGCCATTCGCGTCAGGCGCCTTCGGGCTCGTAGGGGGGTTATCGGCCCGGAGCGCGCCGATCATGCTTGCGCGCAAAGAAAACGTCCCCGCGAGATGTGGCTCGCGGGGACGTCGTACGCCCGGCCCTGATGAGGAGTCAGACTGCGTGGGGAAGTCGTCGCCTAGCGCCGGAAGCAATCCCGGCAATAAACGGGTTTCGAGCCGCTGGGCTTGAAGGGCACCTGGGTGGTCACGCCGCAGGCGCTGCAGACGGCCTCGTGCATCTCGCGCGGCGTGCCGAAGCTGGCACCCCGGCTGCCGCCTTGATCGCCCCGGCTCGCCTTGGCCGCGGCGCGGCAGGGCTTGCAGCGGCGCGGGGCGCTGGTGAAGCCTTTCTCCGCGTAGAACTGCTGCTCGGAAGCCGTGAAGGGAAACTGCGTGCCGCAATCGGCACAGGTTAGCGTTTGCTCGGTATACATGCGGTCCAACTCCTAATGATCGACAACGGGCCCGCGCCCCAACACGCAGACCCCGCTCAACCGAGGGGACGAGCCCGATTTCAGGCCGCGAGGCCGTTCAAGAGGCTCTGCGGCGCCGACGATGCGAGACCCGTTTCCCTCAGCGCGTTGAGTCGCTCCAAGAATAGCACCGAAGCCCCCGACATGAAATCCTCAAGCAAACCTCGATTCCGGGACGCGGCACCGTCGCCGGATGCCCAGAGGCCCCGCCTGAAATCCAGGCGGGGCCTCGCGGCAAGGAAGGGATTTGAGGGGATTAGTCGGTGACCTTCCCGACCAGGTCGTACTTCACGGTGATCTTGTCGGTGACCTTGATGGCGCCGAACATCAGCACGGGAGGCTTGACGCCGAAGTCGCTCATCTTCATTTCCTTGCTGCCCTTGATCTTGAGGGTGTTGCCCTCCAGCTCGCCCTTGGCGGTGAGCTTGGTCGAGCGCTCCTGGCCGTTGATGGTCAGGGTGCCGTCGGCCGTCACCTCGATGTCCCCGCCGCTCGTCGTGGTCACCTTGGCGTTGCTCATGACGAACTTGATGTTGGGGTGCTTGTCGGCATTCATGGCGCCGTACATGTTGTTGTCCAACGCGCCGTCACCCGACTTCAGGCTCTTGGCGGGGATCACGACTTCCAGCTCGGTGATGTCGCCGATCTTGACGTCTTTGCCGGGCGTCACGGTCGCCTTGATTTGCCAGGTCTTCGACGTGGCCTTGTAAGCGTGGAGCGTCGAGTCTCCCTCGAAATAGATCTTGCTCGAGGGCTGGAACTCCACCCCGGCGGCCAGGGCTGCGGGGCTGAGTCCCACCAGCGTTCCCATCATCACGAGACCTGCGATCATCTTCTTGCTTGCAAACATGCGCTTATTCTCCCTTGCCGTTGTAATCCTTGGCTTGCCTTTGCTTCGGCTTCCGAGATCATCTTCGACTACTTTCGCGTTATCGCCATCCGGGATTTTTGCGGAATAGTTTTCGACATAAAAAAACGGGCTTTTCATTAGGTCTCTTGAAATTATCGGTTGCTTAAGGCATTTCTTTACTTACCGTTCGGTGAAAACTACCGGCTTTTGCCTCTGTTAGATTGATTCAGCCGATCTTCAGGGGAAAATACGGTAGGAGCAAGCCGTTTCGGACTTGATAATCCTGGCTGAGGGGGCAGCAAAGACAGCCCCAGACAAAGCCATCTACGGGAAGGAAGAAGCCAATGAGTTCGAAGACATTTGCGTGGGGAAGTTTGTTGTCGGCCGTCGTCCTGGTCGGGATGAGCGCCCCGAGCGACGCGATCACCACCGTCTCCAAGGTCGGTGATGTCGAGATCGGTGTCGGCGGTCGCGTGAACCTGATGGGTCATGGCGAAATCAGCAACGACCAGATCCGCGACAAGTACAAGATTTACCTCTTCCAGAAGAACTCGCGCCTCGAGTTCTCGGCCAAGCAGGGCGAGCACCTCTTCTACTCCCAGCTCGCGCTGGGCGGTGAGGACCTCTACAGCAGCAACAACAACCAGACGCTGCTCGACATGTACACCCGGGTCTCGACCCCCTACGGTAAGATCCTGGCCGGTCAGTTCAAGGTTCCGTTCGGCCTCGAAGAGCTCACTGACGGCGGCAACATGGTCTTCAACAAGCGCTCGCTTCTGTCGATGGGCTTCCAGATGGGCCGCGACTACGGTCTCGGCTACCAGAACAGCTTCGGCGGCGTCAACACCGTCCTGGGCGTCTTCGCCGGCGGTGGTCGCGACATCCCCGAGCGCTACATCCCCGTCAAGATGGGCATCCCCATGTTGGTGGCCCGTGTCGGTGTCGGCGAGATCGGCCAGGACCTCTACTCGCTTCCCGAACCCCTGCTGACCCAGGGTTCCGACGGCGGCGACCTCAAGCAGGGCCTCTACGTCAACGGTATCTACACCAAGAACACCCTGGTCGGACATGGCAGCACCATGGCCCAGCGCAAGCTCGACTCCTCGCTGCTCTTCAACGCCAGCTGGAACCCCCTGCTCGCCGGCATCAAGAGTGACGCCGAGTACTGGGCCGCGGGCGTGGACTACTCCGTGAAGAACGGCCCCGTCGCCGCCGAAGCGGAAGTCATGACCAACCAGTTCTCGACCGACAAGGGCAACGTCAAGTTCTCTGGCGCCCGGGCCCAGGCCACCTACGACCTGAACCCCGTCCAGCTCGGCCTGCGTTACTCGGTCCTCATGCCGGATCCGAACTTCGCCGTCTCGGGTGTCGACAAGGCCACCAACAAGAACAAGACGGTCAACTTCGGCAAGGATCTCAAGCCCATCCACGAGATCGCGCCCGCCATCACCTGGCTCATCAACGGCCATAACCTCAAGCTGATTGCGGACCTGCCCATCCAGCTCAATGCTCCGGTCGTCACCGAGCCCGGCATCGGCGACTACAACCTGATCAACCAGCCCGACCAGACCGGTTACCTGGCCACGGCCGGCGGTACGCTCGAGCAGCAGTTCATCATCCAGGGTCGCCTGGGTCTGCAGTACCAGTTCTAGTCCAGAGTCCCCTCACCCCTGGCGCCGCAACCCGGCGCCAGGGGCCTGGTACTTTCCACCGCGGCACCGTGAAGGCCGCTAAGCAATCGATTTCTTCCAGGTCGCGCTCGGGTATGAATGGGACAGCGCAGGGCCCCGCGGGCCTGATAACGGTTTCGAGGATCGCAAGATGAAAAGACCATGGTCGCGACTGATCGGGATGAGCCTGGGATTGTGGATCGCCACCGCTCCCGCGGCGTTTGCCGATGACGGGATCAAGGTCCAGGTGGCCGAGGAAGGCAAAGGTGTCTTCGTGGTCAGGGGGAGCTTCACCGTCCCCGCCGGCTCGACCACCGTCTGGACGGTCCTCACGGATTACGACCACCTCGGTTCCTATGTCCCCTCCGTCAAGTCCTCCGTCGTCAAGCATGTCTCCTCCGACACCATGCTAGTCGCCCAGGAGTCCTCCGCACGCTTCATGGCCATCTCCAAGACCATGCGCGTCCTCCTGCAACTCCAGGTCGCTCCGCAGAGCCGCATCTTCTTCACCGACGTGGGCCTCCAGGACTTCGAGCACTTCATCGGATCTTGGACCCTCGAACGCACCGCGATGGGCACGCGCGTCGACTACGTGGCCAGTGCCAAGCCCCGGATCTACCTGCCCATCTGGGGAGGATCGGTCATGCACGGCGTGGTCAAGGATCAACTCACCAGCCTCAAGCGCGAGATCCTGCGCCGTCCCGCCACGGCCGACGACAGCTCCGCGCCGCAGAAACCCGCCGCCTGATTCTCCCGAACGAAACGGCGCGAAGGCCTCCCCGGACGGGGAGGCCTTCGCGCCGTTTCGTTCGGGATTGAAGCGCCGCCTCCGGAATGGTATAGAGGGGGAAAGGAGGAAGCACCATGGCGCAATTTCCATCCGAACAATCCCAAGAAGGCCGTTTCGTCAGGCAAGAAGACGCCTTCAGGAACTGGGTCTCCGCGGACGGCCGCACCGGCTTCCCCGTGTCGGCGGGACGCTACCACCTCTACGTCTCATGGGCCTGCCCCTGGGCCCATCGCACGATCATCGTCCGCCGCTTGCTCGGACTGGAAGACGTCATCAGCATGAGCGCCGTCGACCCTGTCCGAGACGCCCGCGGCTGGGCCTTCCGCGACGGAGAGGGCTTCTCGCGCGATCCCGTCAACGGCTTCGACTTCCTCAGCCAAGCCTATCATGCCACCGACCCCGCCTACCAAGGCCGTTTCACCGTCCCCGTGCTCTGGGACAAGGAAAAGCGCCGGATCGTCAGCAACTCGGATGATGACCTCATGCGCATTTTCGAAACCGACTTCCTCGCCTTGGCCGAGCGCAAGCTCGATCTCTATCCCCGCGCGCATCAGGCGGAGATCGAGGAGTTGAACGACTGGATCTACCAAAAGGTGAACAACGGGGTCTACAAGGCAGGCTTCGCGACCGCGCAGGCCGTCTACGAGAAGGCGGTCAATGAGCTTTTCGAGGCGCTGGACGTGCTGGATAGCCGCCTCTCGACCCGTCGCTACCTCGTGACCGACCACCCGGTCGAGACCGACTGGCGCCTCTTCGTGACCTTGATCCGGTTCGATGCCGTCTACGTCGGCCACTTCAAGTGCAACCTCCGCCGGATCGCCGATTACCCGAACCTCTCAGGCTACCTGCGCGACCTCTATCAGGTGCCGGGCATCGCCGAGACGGTCCGGATCGATCAGATCAAGCGCCATTACTACTACACCCACACCGAGATCAACCCCACCCGGATCATCCCCCTGGGGCCGATCCTGGACTTCGACGCCCCTCACGGCCGAGAGACGTTGGCGTAGCCTTACCTACGCTCCCGGGGCGAGGGCCGGGACGAGTTCCGGGAAGAGCAGGCCGATCAGGGTGAGGATGCCCAGCAGGGCGAAGAGACCGGCCGCCACATAGCGCAGGATGTCCAGCGGAACGCGCTCGCCGAGCTTGTCTCCGATGGCCACGGCGATCCCGTCGGCGACCAGCATGCCCAGGGTGGTCCCCGCAATCACCATGGTGGTCGCGGCGAACTTGGCGCCCAAGGCGACCGTCGCGAGCTGGGTCTTGTCGCCCATCTCGGCCAGGAAGAAAAGGACGATCGTCGTGGCCAGCGGGCCCCAGCCGCGATCCGATTCGTTCGAATCGAGCGTGTCGGGTTTCAGCGTCCAGACCGCGAAGGCCAGGAAGCTGATGGCCAGGATCCAGCCCAGCACGGTCGGGGTCAGGTACGCCGCGATGAGGGCTCCCGAGCCTGCCGCGAGCGCATGGTTGAGCAGGGTGGCGATCAGGATGCCCACCATGACCAGCCATGGCCGCCGGTACTTCGAGGCCAAGGCGAGGGCCAAGAGCTGGGTCTTGTCTCCCATTTCCGAGAGCGTGACCACCGTGACAGAGCTGAGTAAGGCTTCCAAAATCTTCTCCTCTTCATGCGAAAAGACCTTTGGCGAGCCCGATCCATGCGGATCGGGCTCGCCAAAGGTCTTGCAAATCGAGCTTTGCTCGCCCTCTAGGCCAAGGCTTTCGCCTAGTATGTTGACCTAGAGCACCATATCGGGTCGCTACTCCCCTTTGACTGCCTTTACCGTATCACGCGGCGCGCGGAGCTTCAAGCCCATGACGCCCGGGTTTCGTCGCGCGGGCGCGCCTTTTCTTCCCCCGGATCAGGGCTTATGGTGAGGCAGAGGCCATGGGAAGGGGGCTGCCGCCATGGAAAGGACCAAGACCGCCGCCGGAGTTTCCGTGCAGGCCTGGCATACCCTTCCGGGCGAGCGGATCACGGAGGCACTGGGCACCCCGCCTCAGGGGCTCTCCCTCGGCGAAGCCGCGGGCCGGCTCGAGGCGTTCGGAGCCAACCTGCTGCAGGTAGCCCCGCCGCCCCCGCCCATGGTCATCTTCCTCAGGCAGTTCAAGAGCCCGATCATCACGGTGCTCGTCGTGGTGGCCTTGGTCTCGCTGCTCCTCGGAGAAGCCGTGGACGCCGCGGTCATCTTGGGGATCGTCCTGATCAACTCCGGCATCGGCTTTCTCCAGGAGTTCCGCTCCCAGCAGGCGATCTTGGCGCTCGCGAAGATGACGAGCCCGCGCGCCACGGTCCTGCGTGACGGCGAGGAGATCGAGATCCCGGCCCGCGAGGTGGTTCCCGGCGACCTGCTGAGGCTGAGCGCGGGGGATCGGACGGCGGCCGATGCCCGGATCCTGCATGCCAGCGAGCTCGAGATCGACGAATCCACCTTGACCGGGGAATCGGTACCCAGCCTCAAGCATCGCGAGCCGATCCCGGAGGCGGCCTTGCCCCTGGCGGATCGCCGTAACATGGCCTTCCTGAACACCAGCGTGACCCGCGGGCGCGGGCTCGCCGTGGTCGTCGCCACCGGCATGGCCACCGAGATGGGGAAGATCGCGGGCGAGCTCTCCTCCCCCACGATGGATCCGCTGCGCCGCAAGATGGAGACCCTCAGCCACCGCCTGGGAATCCTCGTGATCGTCCTGGTGGCCACGGTGATCGCCGTCGGAGTGGCCCGCGGGATCGCCTTCCTCGATATCTTCCACTTCGGCCTGGGAATGGCGGCCTCGGCCATTCCCGAGGGCCTGCCGCTGGTGGTCACGCTCCTGCTGGCCGTGGGTGTCTGGAGAATGGCCCGGCGCAACGCCTTGATTCGCAACTTGCCGGCGATCGAGGCCCTGGGGGCCATCACGGTCATCTGCACCGACAAGACGGGCACCTTGACGCGCAACATGATGACCGTGCGGAGGGTCTCCATGCCGGGGCGGGCCTACTCCGTGACGGGTGAGGGGTATTGCCCGGAAGGCGAGATCCGCCCCGAAGCCGGAGGGGCGGCACGAGCGGATCGGGGCCTGCGCCGCCTGCTGGAGGCAGCTCGCTATTGCAACGATGCCGATCTGCGCGAGCGGGAGGGCGCCTGGGAGGTCCTGGGAGATCCGACCGAGGGAGCGCTCTTGACCCTGGCCGCCAAGGGCGGTGTCACCGCGGAGGCCGATCGGATCGCGGAGATCAGCTTCAGCTCGGAGCGCCGCTGGATGGCGACTCTCAACCGCTTGCCGGACGGCCAGGTCGTGACGTACGCCAAGGGGGCGCTCGAGCGAATTCTGCCGATGGCGCAGCACTGGCTGGATCTGGACGGGCGGGTACGGCCCCTGGGGCCGGAGGAGCGTGAGGCCGTCATCCAGGCGGCCGAAGCCATGGCGTCGCGGGCCCTGCGCATCCTGGCTTTCGCCTTCGTGCCGGAGCGCGATTCGTCCCGGGACTTCGAGCCTCCCCGCCTCGACGGCCGCTTGATCTACTTGGGAGTCACCGGAATGATCGACCCGCCGCGCCCCGAGGCGATCGCCGCCATCCGCACCTGCCACGAGGCCGGCATCCAGGTCGCCATGATCACCGGGGACCATCGGGCTACGGCCGTGGCGATCGCCCGCGAGATGGGCCTCATGGCCCCGGGGCTGGAGGTCCTCAGCGGAGCCGAGCTCGAACGCCTCGGGGACGCGGCCGTGCGCGAGCGCGCTCCTCGCATCGCCGTCTATGCCCGGGTGGAGCCCGAGCACAAGCTCCGGATCGTGAGCGGCCTGCAGGAGCGCGGCAACATCGTGGCCATGACCGGCGACGGCGTCAACGATGCCCCGGCCCTCGCCCGCGCCGACGTCGGCATCTCCATGGGCCTGACCGGCACCGAGGTCGCCAAGGAAGCCTCCGACATGGTGCTCGCCGACGACAATTTCGCCACCATCGTGGCCGCCGTCGCCGAGGGCCGCCGGATCGGCGAGAACTTGCGAAAAGTCCTGCGCTACCTCTTCGCGACCAGCACCGGAGAGGCCATGACCTTCACCGCCGCGATCGTGCTCGGCACTCCCTTGCCGCTGGTTCCCATCCAGATCATCTGGCTCAACGTCATCACCGACGGATCCTTCGACAAGTCGCTCGCCATGGAGCCGGCGGAATCCGACCTCATGCGCCGCGCCCCCCGTCCCGCGAAGGCTCCGCTGCTGTCCCGGGACGTGGTCGCGCCCGTCCTGGCCGTCGCGCCCGTGATGACCCTCGGCACCATGCTGGTCTTCCTGAACGCGCTCGACACCGGTGCGCCGCTGGAAAAGGCGCAGACCCTGGCCTTCTCCACCCTGGCCTTCTTCCAGTGGTTCAGCGCCTTCAGCCTGCGCTCCCTGACGACCCCGATGCTCCGGCTCCCCATGAACCCCTGGATGTTCCTCAGCCTCTCGATCAGCGTCGTCCTGCACCTGGGGGTCATTTACCTCCCCGTCCTGCAAGCGGTCTTCCACACCGTTCCCCTGTCCGCCCGCGAACTCGGAGCGACGTTTCTGGTGGCCTCGTCCCTCCTGCTCCTCCTGGAAGGGCGCAAATACGGGCGTGCCGCTCTCCGGGATCGCATGACGCGGACGCGTTGACGGCAAAGGAAGCCTTGCGGAGCGGGCCTCCTTCCGCCACAATGGCGCCGGCGATCCCGGAGCAATCGGAGGTGCGGGATGGAGCGGAAACTATTGCCCCCGGCGCCGGCGACGCAACTCCCGCCGTGCCCCGGAACCGAACGCATCCTGGCGATAGGAGAGGAGGCGCGCACGCTGCTCCAGGAGGCCGGGATCCCGTGCCTGATCGGAGGCGGCATTGCGCTCTGGGCCTACGGCCGCCGCCGCTGCACCAAGGACATGGACCTCTTCCTGCCCTCTCAGTTTCCCGAGGACGCCATGAACGTCCTGGCGCGTCACGGCTTCCACACGCGCGACACGGACGCCGGATGGCTCTACAAGGCCATGAAGCAGGACGTGCTCATCGATCTCATCGTCTACACCACCGGCAACATCCGCCTCGACGAGGAGACCTTCCGCCGGTCGCGCACCTTCGCGCTCGACCATTACCTGCTGCCGGTCCTGGGGCCGGAGGATCTGCTCTTCCGCAAGATCCTCTCCTTCAGGGAGGATACGCCGAAGGACTGGTTCGACGCCCTCTCCATCGTCTGCCCGAGCCTGGTGGACTTCGACTGGGACTACTTCCTGGAGCGGGTGGGCGAGACCTACGCGGGGAGAGCGCTCAGTTTCCTGGTCTTCGCCCAGAGCGAATGCGGCAAAGCCTGTGCCCCCTGCCAGGCCATGGAGACCTTGCTGGAGCGCTGGCGCCGGCTTCCGGTCCCGGAGCGAGGCTGCCAGCCGGGCCCGGTCACTTTTTCGCCGCCGCCGGGCGCGGAGGCGTGACGCGCACTTGGCGGACTCCGCGTTGCGCGAGCGCGCGCCGCCCCGCCTTCGTCCAGATCAGGGCCTTCAGGAAGCCTTGCCGCTCGAAACGCGGGTAGAGCTCGGCAATTTCCGCCAGGTCGAACTGCGCGTCGAAGACGAAGGTCGGATCGACCTGACCGCGACGCACGGCCTCCAGCAGCGGAGGAATCAGCGTCCGATGATGCGCGATGCCGGATTTGAGGGCCAGGTTCTTATGGAAGAGCACGTGGAGCGGAACGCCCGCCGCGGGCGTGGTGAAGTCCCCGACGACGGCGATCGTCCCGCATGGCCGCGTCACGGCCGCCGCCCATTCCAGGGTCTGGGAGGCCTGTAGCCAGCCCTGGCGATCGACCGCGTCCTGCCCCACCGCCTCGAGACTGATGTCCACCCCTTGCCCGTTCATGCGCTCCGTGAGCGCGCAGACCGGATCCACGTTCTGGAAGTTGATCGGGATGAAGCCTTCTTCGGCCGCCGCCTCCAGCCGATCGGGGACGTGGTCGATGGCATAGATCCGCACGGCTCCCCGCATGCGGGCGCTCACCATGGCCATGAGCCCGACGGGACCCGCCCCGAAGACCGCCACCGAATCCCCCGGCCCGACTCCCCCGAGCTGGGCCGCGAAGTCCCCGGTGGGGAAGATATCCGTCAGGGTCAACGCCGCCTCGTCGGAGACGGCGTCCGGGATCCGGATCAGGTTGGCCGGCGCGTAAGGCACCCGCACGACCTCCCCCTGGGCTCCTTGCAGGGTGCCCGATTCCGGGGAGACGCATTGGGCGGTCAGTCCCGCCGAGCAGAAGCGGCAGAAGCCGCAGCAAAGGGTCGCCGGAATGAGCACCCGGTCTCCGGGACGGAAGCCCCCGGCGCCCACTCCGGCCTCGTCGATGATGCCGACGCATTCGTGGCCGATCCGATAGCCCTCCGGCTTTTCCTGGCGCCCCCGGAAGGGGTGGAGATCGGTCCCGCAGAGGGTGGAGACCCGGACCTCGACGATCACGTCCTCGGGGTGCTGGATCTCGGGACGGGGGTGCTCTTCGAGCCTCACCTGGCCCGGTCCATGGTAGACGGCGACCTTCATCGCTTCCTCCCCCTTCGCCTTCTTGGCGCCTTGCTGCGCGGCTTTCGATGCGCTACGTTACGAACGTTAACATCGTTTCGGGTCAGCGGAAAGGGGGAAGCAAATGTCCGATCTCATCGCCATCGAGGCCCGGAAGCGTGACCTCGAGCGGACCTGCCTCAACGGAACGATCATGCGCGTGGAGGTCCGTGACGAGAAGCTGCTGCGGGGAACCGATCCCCATGCCCTTCAGGACGCCTTGGCCCGGGCGCGCTTCACGCAGGTCCTGCGCAAGGGGAAATTCCTCTTGCTCCAGACCGATCGCGGCCAGACCCTGATCGTCTCGATGTACGCGGACGCCGACCTCGCCTGCGTCCCGTCCCCCGCCACGGATCATCCGACGGACGCCCGGCTGATCGTGCACTTCGACGACGGGCATTCCATGGATCTGCGGGTCCCCTCCATGAACGATCTCCTTTACTTCTTCCCGACCACCGACGAGCGGGCCATGGAGCCGCTTCAGGGCCTGGGGCCCGACCCCCGGGAGATGACCTACATGGACTTCCGCAAGGCCCTCAGCGAGAAGATCGAGCCGTCGACTCCCCTGTGGATCGCCCTCTTGAGCCAGCACCGGATCGCAGGCCTGGATCCGGCCCTGGCCGACGAGATCTGCTTCCAGGGGCGCGTTCGCCCCGATCGCCCGGTGAGCACGCTCCTGCGGGCGGACTGGGAGCGCCTCTATGACAAGATGCAGAAGATCCTCAAGGCCGTCGCCGAGCTCAACGGAGACATGCAAGAGCTGGACCGGAGGGGGTACCTGATGCCGCGCCGGGGCAACGATCGGGGTTGTCCCTCGGGAGAAGGCATCTCCGTCCTTCATCTCGACGGCCAGAAAAGCTACTTCTGTCCTTCCTGTCAGGAGGACGCCCCTTGGGAGGGCAAGAAGGCCGACTTCTGGTAGCGGTCTGGGGATCGGCGCTCGCTCGCGCGGGTGCCAAGGCGGAATTCGGAGGCCCTCACGGCTTGCAAGCCGGATCAGGACCAGTGGCGGCTCATCGGGGAGGCCTCCGAGGAGGCGAGGAAACCGCGCTGCTGGCGGAGGCGGTGAATGGCCTGGGATAGCGTGCGGGCGTCCTCGGCGGCTTCGATCACGAGGTCCAGGCCCGAGCCCAAAGGAACCGTGGCGGCCTCGCTCTTGGCCAAGCCAATGATGGGTAGGCTCTTGTACGCCACGTGCTCGCGCAAACGGCGGATCAAGCGAATCCCGCCGATCCCGAGGGCCGCGAGGTCCACGATGACCGCATCGAACGGCTCCCCGAAGCAGAGGCTCAGGGCTTGCTGTTCGTCCGGGCAGCCGGTGACCTGGAGGCCCATGGCGGTAAGCCCGTTCTCGGCTTGCGCCCGGGCCTCGGGATCCCCATCGACCACCAGGATCCGCAATGGACGTCTCATGAGCCTCTCCTCGCGATCACCGCTAGCCCGCGCAGACACTCGGCTCTGTCGAAGGGCCCGTCAGCTCGACATGGCAGCGGGGGCAGTGGAGCCGGTGGGACCGGCCGATGATCCACATTTCCACCCAGCAGGTGTGACAACGGTAGATCGGAGCGTGCATGAGCCCTGCTTTCTCTCGTACGTTCGTTGCTATGAGACCGATTTGTTTTGAGTTGAGGCATGGAGAAATTTGTGTCAATGTTAACATCTGTTAACAAAGCTGTCAATCGCTCATTGCAGGGGATCCGTCGCTCGGATAGGGCTCCGGAGGGAGGCCCTGGGAGGGGCTGATGACCTACGACAACACCTGGCTTCAGGAGATCTTCGACCGAAACTTCCCGCGCTGCGGCCTCGCGCCCCGTGAGGAGCAGCGGGCCATGGCCAACTACGTCATGACGGCCATGACCCAGGGCCGCCACCTCTTGGCCGAGGCCGGCGTGGGAACCGGAAAATCCTATGCCTACTTGATTCCAGGCGTGGCCCAGCTCCGCCGCAAGGGTTTGCCGTTGCTGGTCGCCACCCGGACGATCCCGCTCCAGGAGCAACTCATCGGCAAGGACCTTCCCATGGTCGAGACGCTGCTGGGAGAATCGTTTCCGTTCCGGCTGGCCAAGGGCCGGGAGCATTACCTCTGCCCCGCCAGGCTCTCGGCCTTGCTCCAGCGCGCTCCCGACCCCGGGAGGCCGCCCGCCGAACTGCAGCCCCTCGTTTCCTGGGCCCGCCGGACCCGGACGGGCGATCGCGCCGAAGCCCCGCCCGTCCCCGAAACCCTCTGGCAAGCTCTCAACTGGAGCGCGCAAGGCCCTTGCGCCCGCCGCTGCACGCGCCCCGAAACCTGCCCCAGCTTCGCCGAACGCCAAAGCTGGCAGCACGCCAGCGGAGTCCTCGTCACCAACCACCACCAGTTCTTCGCGGACATGGCCCTGAGAGCCAGCGGCGGCCACCTCTTCGCCTTGCCGGGAGCGATCGTCCTGGATGAGGCCCACGCCGTGATCGACGCGGCCCGCGACGTGCTGGGGCATCAGACCGAACTGGCAGAGGTCGCGGCCGCCGCGCAGGCCGCCGCGCGCCAGCTCTCGCGCCGGGATCCCACGGGCCCCGCGCTCATGGCCCTGGCGGAGCGCTTCCTCGACGCCCTTCCCCCTCAAATCGACTGGAGAGTCTCCGAAGAGACCACCCGCTTCGCGATCCGCTGCGACGAGGGCCTGATTGCCCTCAGCGAGCGCCTTCTCGACACGGCGATCGCCGCCCAGGAACTCCTGGGCGGCATGCCGGAAACGCCGGCCCGTGAAACCGCCCTGGCGCGCCTCGAACGGGCCATGGCCCCGCTTCACGGCATCGTGCGTCCTGCCGATCATCTCTCCTGGGTGGAGGGCGAGCCCCGGCGCCGGCAGGCCCAGCGGTTGGTCTCTGCTCCGCGCGACCTCGCTTCGCTTTTCCAGGCGCGGCTTTTCGGCCGCGAGGCCCCCGTCGTGCTCACCTCGGCGACGCTTTCCGTAGGAGGGGACTTCAGCTACCTCGAGCGCGCGCTGGGCCTCGAGAACCCCTTGACCTGCTCCGTCGGCACTCCGTTCGATCTCGCGCGGCAGACGCGGCTCTACATGCCGAGTGACCTTCCCGATCCCAGCGCGGACGCCGATGCCTTCTACGCCGCGGCAATCCGGAGGCTCGAGGCCCTTTTGGAGGCGAGCCGGGGCCGCGCCTTGCTGCTCTATACCGCGCGTCGGCGCGCCGCTGAAGCGGCCAGGCACCTCAAGGCCTGGGGGGGCTTCCCGATCCTTTATCAGGAGCGTCCGTCGGCAGACTTGCTCAACCGCTTTCGGGAGGAAGGGCCTTCCGTCCTGCTGGGGACGGCTTACTGGGAAGGGATCGACGTGCCGGGAGATCCCCTCTCCTGCGTCGTGGTCGTCAAGCTTCCGTTCCCGCCCTCCGATCCCGTGCTGGAGGCCGAGCGCGCGCAGGCGATCGCATGCGGCGACGACCCGTTCGAGGCCGTCCTGCTGCCTCAGATGCTCCTGAAGCTGCGCCAAGGGACCGGCCGTCTGATCCGCCGGGCATCCGACCGTGGCGTCATCGCCATCCTGGATCCCCGCGCCACGACCCGACGCTACCGTGACCGGATCCGGGAGAGCCTGCCGGACGCTCCCTTGCTGGAAAGCCTCGGCGACATGGGACGCTTCCTGGGCGAGCCGTAGGAAGGTTCGCCGCCATGTGGCCCGCCTCCACGGGGTTAGCCCGCGTGCTCCGAGGCCGAAAGGTCTCCCTTGCGGCGGCGCTCGAAGGCCTCACAGGCCCGGAACTCGGCCCGCTGCCCGAAGACGTGGCACGGCAGATCGAAATCGGTCCCGATGGGCTTGCGCCCTTCGACGGTCGCGGGGCTCACGTGAAGGTAGCGGCACTCCCCGCAGCGCGCGCCGCTGGTCGCCAGGAGGCTAGGACTTGGCTTTCGCCGCCACGGGAGCCGCCTCACCAGCTCCGCGGGAGTGAGCGTTGCGACTTTTGGGACGACTTTTGGAGTTGGCTGGCGCACGATCTCCTTTCAACAGGGCGAGTGCCTCGCTCAGCTTCTCCTCGATCGTCGCGAGCGGGACCGGAGGCGTCTTGAGTTGCTCCAGGGCCTGCATGACCGTCTCGAGCTCCTCGCGCATCATCGACGAGACGTAACGATCCTTCTGGAAGTTCGAAAGGGCGGTTTTGAGTTCCACGGGACTCCTCTTTCTCGACAGGGCTGCCGAATCCATACCCATCGAACATAGGTTCGAAACATGGGCGAGGGAAGGGCCGTTGTCTTCCTCGACGGGATGGGAGAGGATGATCCGGAGGGAGGGAACGCCATGCGCAACGCGGACGTCGCCCGCATGCTGGAAGACATCGCCGCGTCCCTGGAGCTGAAGGGAGAGTCCGGGTTCCGGGTTCGGGCCTACCAGGAGGCGTCGCGAAACGTCGCCTTGCTCGACGAGGACGTCTCCACCCTCCATGCGGAAGGGCGTCTGGGTGAGATCCCCGGGGTCGGCGCCTCGATCTCCGCGCGCATCGCCGAGTACCTGGACAAGGGATATAGCCCCTACCTCGAGGAGCAGATCGGAGCGATCCCGGCGGGAGTCTTCGACCTGCTCCGGGTGCCCGGGATTGGCCCCCGCAAGGCCCATCTTCTCTACGAAGCCCTGAAGATCAGCAGCCTGGCGGAGCTCGCCCAGGCGGCTCGGGAGCAACGCATCCGGGGCGTGCCGGGGATGGGCGAGAAGACCGAGCAGAACATCCTGCATGAGCTGGAGCGCCTGGAGGCGCGAAGCGTGCGCCTGCCCTTGAGCGTGGCTTGGCCGCTCGCCGAGCGGGTGGCCCAGGCGCTGCGCCAGACATTGGGGGAAGGTCAGGTGGAGCCGGCCGGGAGCATCCGCAGGCGCAGAGAGACGGTGGGAGACGTCGATCTCCTGGTCGCTTCCGACGATCCCGCACGGGTGCTCCGGGCCGTGCGGGCCCTCCCCCTGACGCGAGAAGTCGTGGCGCACGGGGAGAGCAAGATCACATTCCTGACGCGCGACCAGTTCCAGGTCGACGTGCGGATCGTGCCGCGGGAGGCCTGGGGGGCGGCCCTGCTTTACTTCACCGGCTCGAAGGCCCATAACATCGCGCTGCGGGACTTGGCCCTCGCCAGGGGCTGGAAGCTCAACGAGTATGGCCTTTTCGATCCCAAGGGAAAGCGTCTGGCCGGCGCGAGCGAGGCCGAGGTCTACGCCGCCATGGGCATGGACTGGATTCCCCCGGAACTCCGGGAACATGCCGGAGAACTCGCGCTCGCGGCGGCGCATCGCCTGCCCCGGCTGATCACGCTCCCGGACGTCTTGGGCGACTTCCACGTTCACAGCACCTACTCCGACGGCCGAGATTCCTTGCGGGACATGGCCCTGGCCGCCATGGAGCGGGGTTACGCCTACATGGTGATCACGGATCACTCCTATGGCTTGGGGGTGGCGCAGGGGCTGACCGAGGAGAAAGCCGAGCGGCAATGGCGGGAGATCCGGGAGCTGAACCGCGAGCTGGCGCCCTTCCGGATCCTGCGCGGCCTGGAACTCGAGATCCGGGCGTCGGGCGCGCTGGACTTTCCCGACTCCGTGCTGGAGCGCTTCGACTGGGTCGGCGCCTCGCTGCATACCTCCACCCGGCAATCGAGCGATATGCTGACCCGCCGCCTCATCGGGGCGCTCGAGAACCCTCATGTCGCCACCTTGAACCATCCGACGGGCCGGATCGTGGGGCGCAGAGCCGAGTATCCGGTCGATCTCGAACGCGTGCTCCAGGCCGCCGCGAGCCTGGGCAAGGCCCTGGAGATCAACGGCAGCGAGCGTATGGATCTTTCCTCGGAGGCGGCGCACCGGGCCAGGGCGCTGGGCGGGACGATCGTGCTGAGCTCGGATGCGCACGCGGTGGAGGGGCTGGAGGGGATGCGCATGGCGGTGGCGATCGCTCGGAGGGCATGGCTGGAGCCGCAGGATGTCCTCAACACCTTGAAACCCGCCCAATTGCTCGAGCGCCATGGCCGTCCCGTCAGGCCCTGAGCGGACCTGCGCCTCATCCTTGCTCCCTCGAATCTCGGGCGTTATCATGCCCGTTCCGGTACGGTCCCCTCTCGGCTGAGGGCCCCGGAACGACGAAGAGGCGGGAGGGGACATGCGGGGAGTGACGCTGGCGCTGGCCTTGGCCGTGGGAATCAGCGGATGCTTCGAGGCGGGCCAACGCGCCATGCCGGAGGCGAGTCCGAGACCGTCGCCGGACGCGTCCCCCGACCCGACCCCCGACCCGTCGCCAGAGGCTCCGTCGAGCCCCCTGCCGCTTCCGAGGCCGCTGCTTCCCTTCGTGAAGCGCCTGCATGGGGTCGATAGGCTCTTCCTCTACGATACGCTCGTCCAAGAGATCGTCGAGATCCCGGAGGCGGTGACCGGTGGGCCGATCCTGAACCCCTTCTACTTCGAGCGCCGCGGGGAAGGGCGGATCCTCTACAATTCCGGGGGCGTCATCGAGTGTCCGGAGGGAAGCGGCTTTACCGTTCCCGACCTGGAGGGCTTCGGCGCTTTCGTCCTCGATCCCATCCGGCGCCTGCGCATTCGCCTCTCGGAGGATGATTTCTTCCGGAGTGCGGGGACGGCGGACGGCCGCCTCTTCGTCCACCTCGACGTGACCGAGTTTCCGCCTCCGCAGCGCATCTCGCTCATCGTCAAGGCCGCGGATGAGCCTTTCGACGAGGAGACGATCCTGGCCGAGCTGGATCAGGAGCCGGGCCTCCTGGTGGATCTGTCCATCGCGCCCTTCGGACGCTGGATCACCGCGGTGAAGGGGCCCGAGCTGCTCTCGACCTGCGGCTTTCCCCCGCCCGTGGATGGCCGGCTCTACCTCTACGATCTCGCCACGTTCCGTCTCTTTCAGCTCTCGCTGCTTTTCGATCTGCCGCCCGTCCAGGCGGCTGCGCTCAGCCCGAGCGGGCGGTATATCGCCTTGCTTTCAGGTGGGCAGTTGCTGCTGCTCGACCGCGAATCGGGAAACGTGGACCCCTTGCCCGTGCTCAACCAGAGTCGCGGGGAGGGCACGTTCCGGACGGTGCGCTTCCTGGCGGGCGTCGAGGACGTCTTTTACCTGGAGCTGCGCGCAAAGGGGGGCCGCTCTCGGATCCTGGCCTACGATTGGAGGCGTCAGGTCCTCAACCTCTTGCCCATGGTGAACGGTCTCGACGAGCCTGCGGACCTGTACCTGGCCCCTCCCTATTGAATCCCGGCTTCTGCGTTGCATGGGCGGGAACCCATGGCTATGCTGAGGCCGAAAGGAGGGCGTCATGGAAGATTTCAAATGGGAATCCGGCACGAACGTCCTGCTGGGCCTTTGGTTGATCCTGTCGCCGTTCTTCTTCGGTTATGGCTCCGGCCGCGAACTGGGGAGCGACGTTTTCGCGGGGGCGGCGATCGCCCTCCTGGCCGCCTTCAGGACGTTCGGCAGGGGTGTGGGGGATTGGGCGGATTGGCTCACCGCCCTCCTGGGAATCTGGGTGATCGTCTCCCCGTGGGCCCTGGGGTACGCGGGCAATACCGCGCATGCGTTCAATGACGTGATGGTCGGGACGATCGTCCTGGCGTTCTCGCTGGTGAGCCGTTTCGTGCTGCACCGGGAGCCGACCTTCAGCAGTGCGGAGCCGCCGGAGCGGCGCGGCCCCGGGCGGCGGGAGCGGTGATGCGGCGTCAGCCGACGATCATGGGCTCCTCGGGGTAGCGGATCGCGGACGTCTGCCGGGTGGTGAACAGCGAGAGCATGATCATGATCACCCCGACGCGGCCGACCAGCATGGCCAGGGCGACGATCAGCTTGCCGGCATCCGTGAGGGTCGGGGTGACGCCCAGCGAGAGCCCGACCGTTCCAATGGCCGAGATGGCCTCGAAGAGGAGGGGCTGAAGGGGCAGTGGCTCGACGAGCAGGAGCAGCATGGTCACGATGAAGAGCCAGCCGATGGAGAGGACCAGCACCGCGAGCGCCTTGCGCACGACCGCGTCGCTCACGCGCCGCTTCATGCCGAGCAGGTTGGCGTCGGTCCGGCCCCGGACGGCCGCCGCGACGGCGGCCACGAGCACGACCGCCGTGGTGATCTTGATGCCGCCGGCGGTGCCTCCGGGCGCGCCGCCGATGAACATCAGGCCCATGATCATCAGGAGGCTCGGATCGGTCATGGCGTCGACCGGGAAGGAGTTGAAGCCCGAGCTGCGGGGCTGCACCGCCATGAAGAGCGCGTTCACCCATTGCAGCGGCGGGGTTAAGGCGCCGAGCGTCTCGGGGTTGCCCCGCTCGAAGAGGACGATCAGCAGGGTGGGGATCACGAGCATGATGGCCGTGGTGACGAGGACCACCGTGACCAGGGTATCCAGCTGATGGCGCCGCTTTCGCTGGGAGATTCGTCTGACCAGCTCCTGGTTGACCGGGTAGCCCAGCCCCCCGATGACGACCAGGGTCATGAGGACGAGCAAGGCGAAAGGCTGGCCCTGCCAGCGCATGGCCCCTTCGGCGAAGGGTGAGAAGCCCGCGTTATTGAAGGCCATGACCGCGTGGAAGGCACTCTGGTAGAGCCCGCGCCCGAGGCCGAACTCGGGGACCGTCACCATGCTGAAGAGCAGGAAGCCGATGCCCTCGATCACGAGGGTGAAGCGGGCGATGTTGAGGATGAATCCCGCCAGGCCCCCCATGCCGGGAACCTCCGTGGCGACCTGGAAGTTGAGGCGATCGCGCAGCGAGATGCGCTGCCTCACCATGACCAGGCTCAAGGTGAGCAGGGTCATGTAGCCCAGGCCCCCGATCTGGACCAGCAGGAGGAGGACGACTTGACCGAAGAGGGTGTAGGTCGTGCCGGGGTCCACCGAGACGAGCCCGGTCACGCAGATGGCCGAGGTCGCCATGAAGAGGTCGTCGAGCCAGTTCGAGCTGCCGCTCTGGTGCGCGAAGGGCAGCCGCAAGATCAAGGTGCCCAGCGTGATGAAGAAGAGGAAGCTCAGGACCACCACCTGGGCGGCATTGAGGCCTCCTCCCTGCTTCTGGAGGCGGGGGATCATGAGCTGAGGGCGCGGAGTTCGTCGAGCCGGGTGTTGGGGCCGACCATGGTGATGATGTCCCCGGCGTGGAAGCACTCCTCACCCGACGGAGCGACCTTGAGCACGCGCCCGCTCTTGATGGCGATGACCGTGACGCCGTAGCGCGGCCGCAGCTCCATCTCGGCGAGGCTCTTGCCGATCCACTCGCGCGGGGGGTGAATCTCGGTGATGGAGTAATCGGGAGAGAGCTCGATGGTCTCGAGGATGTCCGCCTCGCTGATGGAGTTGGCGATCCGCTCGCCCATTTGACGCTCGGGGTAGACCACCCGGATCGCGGAGCCGCCGACGCGCTCCAGCACCTGGCCGTGTCGATCGTAGGAGGCCTTGGCGACGATGTTCTTCACGCCCAGGTCGAGCAGGTTGAGGACCGTAAGCACGCTGGCTTCGAGGTCGGAGCCGATGGCCACCACCACGGTATCGTACTCATGGATGTCCACTTCCCGCAGGGCCTGGATTTCCGTGGAATCGGCCTGGACGACCAGGGTGGCGATGCCCTCGGCATGGACGTCGCGGGTGAGTTCTTCGGACTGGTCGAGGGCGAGGACGTCATGGCCGTGCTCGTGGAGGGTCCGGCAGACGCTCTGCCCGAATCGTCCGAGACCGATGACGGCGAATTGCTTGAACGGTGTAGCCATGCGCGTATTATAGCTTGCTTGCAAAGGTTAGGGGAGGGGGCTGGGCCGGATCGGGGGGCTTGGTATTCGGGGGGAGTCTCTGCTACGATAACGAACGTTCCACTCGCTTGTTCAGGAGCACCGCAAATGCTGTCGCGCACGGCCCTTCGGGGCGCCATGGCCGGCCTCGTCCTCATGCTTTCGGCTTGCCAGACGGTCAGCCAAGACGGGGCGCCGGATCGCGCGGAGCCGCGCATGGAGATCCCCGCTCCGGCCGAGCGCAAGGCGACCCACCCCATGCGCTACGAGACGGTCTCCCGGCGGGAGATCGCTCCGGGGGTGGAGTGGTCGCAATACAAGGGCCGGGAGAAGGGGCATCCGGTCTTCGTGAACGTGGTCTCGCTCGATCCGCGCGATGCGCGTTACCGCCTGATGGTGGCTCCGGCCGAGGGGCCCGGCCCGACCCGCCGGGAATCGACCCGCCAGATCGCGCGCCGGTACAAGGCGCTGGCCGCCATCAACGGGTCTTACTTCCACTTCAACAACCGTGAGGATGGGCGTCCCATCGGCCTGGTCAAGGTGGACGGAGCGATCCTGAGCGAGCCTCGGGGCGATCGCCCCGCCTTGGGCTTGGCTCCCGACGGCACGGCCTTCTTCGGAAGCCCGCGTCGTCTGACTCCCGCCGAGCAGCGCGCTCAGCTGGCCAAGGCCCTGATGCCTTCTCCCGAGCCTATGCCGCGCTGGCGCCAGTGGCTGCGGGACCTCTCCGGGGCTCCCAAGCCCGCCAAGGCCGCTGAGCCGCGGAAAGCCCCGACGCTCAATGAACCGTGGGATGAAGCCCCCTTCGCGCTGGAGGGAGGGCCCTTGCTGGTTCAGGCGGGCGAGCTCAACTTGTCGGGTGGCTTTGACGGCTACATCATGAAGGCCCGGGAGCCGCGCACGGCCGTGGGACTCACCCCCGAGGGACGGGTCCTCCTCGTCACCGTGGACGGCCGCGTCCCGGGCCACAGCAAGGGCATCGCCCTGGCGGAATTGGCCCAGCTCTTCCTCGAGCTGGGGGCGACCGAAGCGCTCAACTGGGACGGCGGAGGCTCGACGACCATGATGGTGGGAGACGAGCTGGTCAGCCGCGTGGCCACGGGCTGGTGCCGCCCCGTGAGCAATGCCCTGATCATCGTGGAGAATGCCCCCGAGCCGGAGGCCCCTTGAGCCAGGCGGCATACCGCTCCTGAAGCGGCCTCGGAGCGGGGTGCTGGGCGTCGTAGACCACCAGCGCTTGGGTCAGCGGCGTGCGCGGATGCAGCCGGACCTTGCCCGCTTTCGCGAGCCCGACCGAGGTCCCCCCGTCGAGGTTCAAGGCCTCCGAGACTCCCAGCCGTTGCATGATCGTGGCTTCCTCGTGGAGGCTGACGTCCTGGCGAATGGTCACCACCCAGAGGGTCCTTCCGTCGTCGCTCAGGCCCAGGGCCGTCCGCGGCTTGCGGCGGAAGAGCGTGGGATCCTGGAAGCCTTCCTTGCGAGGATCGAGGGTGACGCGCCCCTGGGTGAGGAGCCGGGGTCCCGCCGGGAGGATCAGCCAGGAGTCCTGGTAGTCGGGCCAGCCGGCCTCGCGGAGCGTATGCAGGCGGCCTCGGCGATCGCGCCCGATGACCAGGGCGGTGCCGCGATGGTCCCAGTCCCGATGCTGCACCAGCCGGCCGCCCGTGACGAGGTTGCCGAACGTCTCGTAGGTGCGGACGTTGAAGAAGGTGCCGTTGACGAGCAAGGCGCCCCGCGCGCGATCGACCATCCGCGAGAAGGTCTCGGGGCCGTTTGGGCGATCGTGCCCCTGCGCGAAGGTCATCTGAAGCAGGACGCGCGGGTCCTGGAGGTCGAAGCGCGAGATGCCGAATGCGGGCGGCGTCGCTGCGCGCGCCGCAGGATGCGGCAGCGCCCCGGCCAGCAGCATGCCGAGCAGGCTCCGGAACGCGAGCCGAAGGCTCCGCCGCAGCCCCCCTCCGCGTCCCCTGCGCCTCGTCCCTTGCCAGCTCCCGCCCGATGCTTGCATGGACGCCTCCTCTCGGCCCTGTCCCGAGTCTAGTCAAGCGAGCGAGCTTGAGCCTCGGAGGGATCGGAGAAGAAAAACGGCCGGCATGCCCTTTCGGGGGCCGGCCGCGGGGTTTGCGCCTCGCGCCTGCGGCTCGATGAGGACGAGGTTCAGGACGAGGTAGGGGAGTGCCCCTCGATTGGGGCCGTCTCCCAGGGCTCCTGGTGGACCCGTTCAACGGAGTCGAGGTCCATCACGGCACTGCCGTCCGGCAAGTGGGGACGGTTGCCCATGACCGGGAGCGAGCGGCGGAGCCGAGCCTCGCCTTCGACGGCCCCGCGAACCTGGGTCTCACGCCATTCCGCCCAGGAGGAGTCGATGATGTCCTTTTCGCTCATGGTGCGCCTCCTGTATCCGGGCATCTTACCGCGGGGCCGGGGGGAGGCAAGGCCCGCCGGGAGGCCTCAGCCGCGCTCCGCGTCGCCGTGCGCGGCGTTCCAACTCAGCCGGTGCGCCACCCCGTGGAGGACGGACGCCTCGTCGGCATCGAGCGCCACTCGCGAGAGAATTCGCCGCAAGAGGGCTTCCTTCCGGGGGCGCTGGTGGGCCTTGAAGAACCCCGAACGGGTGAGCGCGTCTTCCAGGTGGGCGACGAGCTGATCGAGATCGCGCTCTCCGGTCAGGGGCCTGCCGGAAGGCAAGGCCTCGACCTCCAGGGCGGCCGTCATGACTTCGTAGGCGATCACCATCACCGCCTGGGAGAGGTTCAGGGAGGCCCCCGGATCCACGCAGGGAATCCGCACCACCTGGTGGCAGCGCATCAGGGATTCGCGGGACAGGCCGTTCTTCTCGTTTCCGAAGACCCAGGCGATCTCGCCGTGGGCGGCGTGCTCCAGCATGAGGGGCATCGCTTCGCGCGGCGTCAGCAAGCGCATCCCGGGGTAGGGCATGCGGGTCGTGCCGATCACCAGGCTTGCTCCGCCGATGGCCGCTTCCAGGGATGCCGTGCGTTGCGCCTGTTCCAGAAGGGCTTCCGAGCGAACGGCCATCTTGCGGGCGTTGGGATGCTCCGGATCGACCCCGTCGATGAGCACGAGCCGGTTCAAGCCGCAGTTGCGCATGGCGCGGGCTGCCGCCCCCACGTTTTCCGGGAAGAAGGGATGCTCGAGAACGATGCGGGTCGCCGCCAGGAGGCGTCGTCCGGCGGGGGAAAGCTGGGGAACGGCGGGATCGGGCACGGAGAGCCTCTCGAAGCGGGCAAGCAAGGGTTGACGACCGGGGGGATCCTGTTAGAATGGCAGTTCCAATTCAGAGACCCCCAGGTGCCCCGCCTGTTCGAATAGGGGGCTGCGCCGGGAGGTCGCCGGGTCGAGCGCTCCTTCTTAGGGGGCGCTCCCCGGTTTTTTAGGGGCGGAGCCTGAAGCCAGGCTCCGCCCCTTTTTGGCGGTTACAGGTTGCCGCGCAGGTCCTGCTCGCGCTCGATGGATTCGAAGAGGGCCTTGAAGTTGCCCTTTCCGAAGGATTCCGAGCCCTTGCGCTGGATGATCTCGAAGAAGAGCGTGGGCCGATCCTCGAGGGGCTTCGTGAAGAGCTGGAGCATGTAGCCCTTGTCGTCACGATCCACCAGGATGCCCAGCTCCTTGAGCTCGTCGAGGTTCTCCTCGAGGCCGCTGAAGCGCTGCGCCAGCGCGTCGTAGTACGAATCGGGAGTGCTCAGGAACTCGACCCCGTTCGCCTTGAGCTTGCGCACCGTGTCCACGATGTCATGCGTCACCAGCGCCAGGTGCTGCACCCCGGGGCTGCCGTAGGCCTGGATGTATTCCTCGATCTGGGACTTCTTCTTGCCCTCGGCGGGCTCGTTGAGCGGGAACTTGATCCGCTCGTTGTGGTTGGCCACCACGACCGAACGCAGCGCGGAGAACTCGGTCGAGATGTCCTTGTCGTCGAAGTTGGCGAAGTGGTGGAAGCCGAAGACCGTCTGGTAGAACTCTACCCAGGTGTTCATTTCGTTCCAGCCCACGTTGCCGACGATGTGGTCCACGAACTCGAGGCCGGTTTCGGCGACGCCGAGGCCCGTGCGAGGCTGGTAGCCGGGCAGGAAGACGCCCTGATAGCCATCGCGCTGCACGAAGGTGTGCACGGTGTCGCCATAGGTGGCGACCGTGGCCATGATGACCTTGCCATGGGCGTCCTCGGCGACAAACGGCTCACGGACGGCGCGGGCGCCGCGGGCGGTCGCCAGCGCGAAGGCCTTCGCCGCGTCCTCGACCCAGAGGGCCACGTCGCGAACGCCGTCCCCGTGCGCGAGGACATGCTGCGCCACCGGATGATCGGGCACGAGGGCGGTCGTGAGCACGAAGCGGATCTTTTTCTGCTGCAGGACGTAGCTCGCCCGGTCCCGGATTCCCGTCTCGGGGCCGGCGTAGGCCACGATCTGGAAGCCGAAGGCCTTTTGGTAGAAGTAGGCGGCTTGCTTGGCGTTGCCCACCCAGAATTCGACGTGATCGGTTCCGTTGATCGCGATCAGGTCGGTCGGGGCGGCGCTGAGGGGGGTCGACGTCGTCATTAACTCTCCTTCCCAATAGCAAAGGCCGGGTGCTTGCGCATCCGGCCTTTTATTATGTCGTGAATTTCCCGATAAAGTCCAATCCTCCCCCCGCGATCCCCGGGGGGCCGGCCGCGATGCCGCGGCACTAGGCGCTCTGGGCCCAGGGGGTGGCGACGCTCTGGAAGGCGCCGGTGACGAGCATGACGCGGAGCTGGCGGCGCAGGGTGGGGGTGTCGGCGTAGATGACGGCCAGCGACTGGTAGACGGCGCGCGAGCTTCCGGGCAGCGCGGCGAGGGCGGCGGGCTCCAGGCGATCCAGGAGGGCTTCCGAGCGGCGGGCATGCGCCTCGAAGATGAACGGGGTGAGCGTGCCCTGGAACCGGCCTTCGATGAGCAATTCGCGCAGGGCGCGGCGATCCACCGGATCGAGGCTCTCGGACCAGTCGACGTAGACGCTCTGGCCGCGACGGTCGAGCTCGGCCAGGGCCGTCTGCTCGGCCTGCTGGGCCTGGCGCTCGCTCTCGGCGCTGTCGCCGAAGAGGGCGCGGACGCCGCGGATCTTCACTTCCAAGACTTTCAGCTGCAGATTGAGCAACGCCGTCCCGCGAATCTTTTCGGAAGCTTGACCCATCATCGTCCCACTCCTTTAAGCCAGTGTTCCCAACCTGTCACAAAGGTGTTATCGCGCCCCGCCGCCGAAAGATTCTTATGACTCCGCAAACGATCGTTTAAGTGAATGGAAAGCTTAGGTAAGGCTTCTATCCCTTGCGTGATGCGGATCACTCTGAGAGGATGGAAAGCCAGGAGGGTCGTCGTCGCGATGGAGCTGACATGCTATAAGGTCCCGCCCGAACAGGAAGGGATGACCGTCTGGGCCGTGCTGCGCAACCAGCTGGCCCTGTCTCGGCTCATGATTCGCCGGTTGAAGCTGGTGGATGGCCTCCTCGTCAACGGCACGCCCGTCAAGACCCATCATCGCCTGCAGTCGGGTGACGAGCTTCGGCTCGTGGCCGCTGACCGCCCCTCCGAGGGCGTGATCCCCGAGTCCATGCCCCTGGACATCGTCTACGAGGATGATGCCCTCCTGGCCCTGGCCAAGCCCGCCGGCCTCATCGTCCATCCCACCAAGGGCGAATACGTCGGCACGTTGGGCAACGGCGTCTCGCACTACCTCATCCAGCAAGGGCATTCGGGGCGCTTACACCCGGTGCATCGCATCGACAAGGACACCTCGGGGCTGGTCCTCTTCGCCAAGCACGAGCTGGCGCATCTGCGCCTGGCCACGGCCATGTCCGCCGGCCAGATCCAGCGCCGCTACTGGGCGCTCGCGCAAGGGCGGATCCCGGTCGATCGGGGCCGCATCGAATGGCCCATCGCCCGCGAGCCGGATCACGGCTCGAAGCGCCGGGTCGATCCCCAAGGACAGTACGCCTTGACCCATTTCCAGGTCCTGCGCCGCTTCGAGGACGCCACGCTGCTCGATTTGCTCTTGGCGACCGGCCGCACCCATCAGATCCGGGTGCACATGGCGCACCTCGGCTACCCTTTGCTGGGAGATCCCTTCTATGGGGCTCCTCATCCTCGGATCGCCCGCCAGGCGCTGCATGCCCGCAGCCTGCAGATCCCGCATCCCCTCACCGGGGAACTGCTCGACCTGGTCGCGCCCCTGCCCGACGATCTCCGCGCGCTCATGGACGCCGACGCGTAAGACGCGACGACATCCCCCCGTTTTCATGGTTGCATGGAGGTGCCCGGGCTCCGAAGGGGCCCGCGGTCGCGTATAGGGAAAGGAGCCGTGCGATGTCCCCCCAGAACCCCTCCCAGGTACCGACCTCGCTTCCGCTGGACTACTATGCCGCCGATCCGGCCTTCCGCCGCCTGATGGCCCGCATGCTTCCCGAAAACCTGCATGACTGGGCAGAGCCCCAGTTCGCGCGAATGGGCAAGCGCGCCGCCACCGAAGTCGACCCCCTGGCGATCGCCGCCGATCGCACTCCCCCCCTCCACCGCCCCTACGATCCCCTGGGCAACCGCATCGACGAGATCGTCTACCATCCCAGCTACCCCGAGATGGTCCGCATCGCCTACGGATCCGGCCTGGTCAGCCATGGCTACGACGCCGAGCTCGCCCGGACGTTCGGGCGCGTCCCCCATGTCCTCACCTTCGGCCTCGGCTACCTCTTCGCGCAGGCCGAAACCGGCCTCTACTGCCCGGTTTGCTTGACCGCCGGCACCGCGCGACTGGTCGCCAAGTTCGCCGACCCCGCGCTCCAGCGCCGCTACTTGCCGCGCCTCACGGCCTCGGACCCCGAGGAGCTCTGGCAAGGAGCCATGTTCCTGACCGAAAAGGAGGGAGGCTCCGACGTCGGCCAGACCTCCCTGAAGGCGGTTCCCGAGGGAGACTCCTGGCGCCTCTGGGGCGAGAAGTGGTTCTGCTCCAACGCCGACGCCGGCGTGATGATGGTGCTCGCCCGCCCCGAGGGAGCCGCGCCCGGCACCCGCGGCCTGGGCCTCTTCCTGGTGCCGCGCACGCTCGAGGACGGCGCGCGCAACCCCATCCGCATCAACCGCCTCAAGGACAAGCTGGGAGTGCGCTCGATGGCCTCCGCCGAGCTGGATTTCCAGGGGGCCGTGGCCTACGCGGTCGGAGACCTCTCCAAGGGCTTCCACTACATGACCGAGATGCTCAACCTCTCGCGGGTCTTCAACTCCGTCGCCTCGGTGGCCGTCTCCCGGCGCGCCCTCTTCGAGGCCATCCGCTACATCCGGGATCGCGTCGCCTTCGGCAAGGCCGTGGATCAGCATGCCCTGGCGCGCGAGATCCTCGCCGGCATGATCGTCGAGCAGGAGGCCGCGACCCGCCTGGTCTTCCAGACCATCCACCACCTGGATCAGGTGGATGCGGGCCATGAAAGCACGGATGGCCCCTTGTTGCGGATCCTCACCCCCATGATCAAGGCCCATACGGGCAAGCTCGCCGTCTCGCATGCCTCGGAGGCCATGGAGCTTCACGGAGGCAACGGCTACATCGAGGACTTCGTCACCGCGCGCTTGCTTCGCGACGCGCAGGTCCTGCCGATCTGGGAGGGCACCACCAACATCTTGATCCTGGACATGCTGCGCGCGCTCCTCAAGGAGCGGGCCCATGAGGCGCTGCTGGCGGCCTGCGCCCGGCGCCTGGAGGCCCTCAAGGACGCGCGGCTGCGGGACTGGGCGCGGCCGGTGGAAGCCGCGGTCATGGCGCTTTCCGCCGAGGTGTCGAGCTGGGATGGGCTCGAGCCCGCGCGCCGCGAGCTTGCCGCCAAGCGTTTCTTCGAGGAGGCGATCGCCGTCACCGAGGCGGCCTTGCTCTTCGAGGCCGCCCAGGAGGGCCTGGACGCGGGATCGGGCCGGGAAGCCCTCGTCGCTCGCCTCTACGCGCTGAAGGCCTTCGGCCCGCGCCGCGCGGCGATGGAAGCGCTCTGCGATGCCTACGAGGCCCTGGTCGATCCCACGGGAACGGCGCCCCTTCCGGCGTTCATGCAACCCCTCACCCGCGCCTGAAGCGGGAACCTCGGGGGCGCGGCTTGGGCTGCGCCCCCGTCTTTGGTAAGATAGAGGGCAGTTCGATCGATTTCCACTAGAAGGGGTTTCCATGCCCGATCAACTCATCAAGGCGATGGCCGCGGATGGCCGCATCCGCGTCGTCGCTGCCATCACCACAGACCTGGTCGAAGAGGCCCATCGCCGTCACCAGACCAGCCCGACGGCCACCGCGGCCCTGGGCAAAGCCCTCACCGGAGGCGTCCTCTTGTCCGCGTCCTTGCTCAAGGACCGGGGCACCCTGACGGTCCGGATCATCGGGAAAGGCCCCTTGGGCGGCATCCTGGTGGACGCCCGGGCCGATGGAGCCATCCGCGGCTACGTCGCGCATCCGGATATCCACGTGCCGCCCACCGAGCAAGGCACCTTCGACGTCGGCGGTGCCGTCGGGCACGACGGCACCCTCTCCGTCACCCTCGACACCGGCACGGGGACGCCCTTCTCGGGCACCGTCGAGTTGCTGAGCGGAGAGCTCAGCGACGACTTCACCCACTACATGGCCACCTCCCAGCAAACGCCGTCGGCGGTTTCCCTGGGGATCTTCGTGGGCCGCGAGGGCCACGTGGAAGCGGCCGGAGGCCTCATGGTCCAGCTCATGCCGGGGGCCGGCGACGAGATCGCCTGGCGCCTCGAGCAGGCCATCCGCGAGTTGCCGGCGCTCACCGAGCTGATCCGCCGCCACCACTCCCTGGATCAGATCGTCGAGACCGCGCTGCAGGGCTTCGCCATCGAGGTGCTCGAACGCTCCGATCGCGTGCGCTTCGAGTGCCAATGCTCCCCGGAGCGGGTCATGCGGGCGATCGCGAGCCTCGGGCCCCAGGAAATCCGCAGCATCATCGACGAGGACGGCAAGGCCGAGGTTCGCTGCCACTTCTGCAACGAAGAGTACCACCTCAGCCGCCAGCAGCTGGAAGAACTGCTCGCCTCCTAGAGCGAAAGACGTTGCTACAGGTCAGCGAGCGTTGAGGTAAAGGCCCTGTTCATGCCTTTCACGGCTAACGCTCGCTTTCCTGGCCTTCAGCCAGGGGCGCCTCGCAACTGCCGCGTTCCCTAGCCTCTCGTTGCTACAGGACAGCGCGCTTAGAATTCAAGGCCCTGTTCATGCCATTCACGGCAAACGCTCGCTGCCTTACGCAACAGCCGCGGGCGCTAGCCTCTCGTTGCTACAGGACAGCTACGCATTCACAAGCCTAGCCGCAGGCGCTAGGGAGAAAACAATCGAAGGCCGGAAGCATCGCTTCCGGCCTTCGATTTAGAGCGTCGATGTCCCGCGGGTTAGACCGCGCGGACCACCTTGCCAGCCTTCAGGCACGAGGTGCAAACCTTGACCTTCCGAACGGTCCCGCCGAGGTTGGCGCGAACGCTCTGAAGATTGGGGAGCCACCGCCGCTTGGTGTGGCGATTGGAGTGGCTCACGTTGTAACCCGTGCTCGGGCCCTTGGCGCAGACTTCGCAAACCTTGGACACCTTGGTACCTCCGGTAGATAATGGATCTCGGCCTTCGCATATAATCGAAAGACGCAAGGCATCAGCTTATCATAGGATTAAGTCCTTGGCAAGAATCCAAGCATCGGGGAGACGCCCCCCAGGAGAATCGCTTGCTCGTCGTGCTCGTCGGAAATACCCGGACCCAGTTCGCCTTCTACGAGGGAGGCGACCTTCGCCGGATCGAACGCCACCTGACCCAGGAAGCCCCCTGGCCGCATCCGGAGCCGGGATGCCCCACGGGGATCGTTTCCGTCGTTCCTGAGGCCTCCCAGGCCCTTCTCGCGGCGTGGGTCGAGCAGCAGCCCCTCCGCCTCACCTCCGAGAACGCCCCCCTGCCGATCGCCTATCAGCCCCCCGGCGCCCTGGGCGCGGACCGCCTGGCGAACGCCGTCGCCCTGCGCGCACGTTACGGCGGGCCCGCCATCGCGGTCGACCTGGGGACGGCCACCAGCCTCACGGCCATTGCTGCCGATGGCACGATCCTGGGAGGGGCGATCGCCCCTGGTCTGGACATGTCTCATGCTGCGCTGGTTGGCCGTACGGCCCAGCTTCCGCCGGTGGATCTGGCGGATCCGGGGGGCCTTTGGGGAAGGACGACGGTCGAGAGTATTCAGCTGGGGCTGGTGGCCGGCCATGTGGGGATGGTCCGGCATCTGATCGCGCGGATGCGCGAGGGCCTCGGCCCCGATACCCCCGTCGCCCTCACCGGAGGAGGCGCCCGGGTGCTCGCCCCCCTGCTTCCGGAAACTGATCACGTGCCGGAACTCACGCTCGAAGGGGGGCGCCTCTGGCTCGCCCATGCCCTCGCCGAAAGGAAAAAATGACCGCGCCCACGCCTTCCTTTTCCCTGCGTGCCCACCACCTGATGTGCGTGACCACCTACCAGGGCAAGGGCTATTCCCCCGACTTCGTCGCCAACATGAACCGCGTCTGGCACGCCCTGCGTTCCGGCCAGTACCCCCGGGTGGAGGTGCATGCCGTCGCGGATCCGCTCTGCCAGGCCTGCCCGAACCTCCAGGATGCGTCCGAGCCCACGTCGTGTCAGTTTCAGCGCTCCATCGAGGCGCGCGATCGGCGCCTATTGGAGGCGATGGGCTGGACGGAGGGGCAAATCATCGACCTCGCGCCGGTCATGGAGCATATCCTGGCTCACCATGCCGAGCTGCTCGCCAATGTTTGCGTGGGCTGTGACTGGATGGCCATCTGCGGGCAGCAGCGCTTCACATGGCTGGAAGCGGAGCCTCCGGTTCCCTTGCCCGTGCTTCCCGCGTAAGGCTTACCAGAACGGCCACCAGCCGCGTGCCGGCGGCTCCTTCAAGGGCCGCTTGAAGTAGGCGCGCCCACCGGTCACCGAAACCAGCTCCCAGCCCTCTTTTCCAAGATCAGCCAGCCGCTGGGCGTCCGGCCCGCTCAGCACGGCCTTGGCCACCATGCCGGGAATCCCGTCCACCGAGCCGGCCAGGAAGGTCTCGATCCGGTACTCCCACTTGGGGCCGTCGTAAGGGACGGAGGTCTCCTCGGCATGAGCCGGGATCGCCAGGGGAAGGGTGGCGAGGGCGAGGACGAGGAGGATGCGTCGCATCTAGAAGATCCCCCCGCCGATCGTGAGGCGCACGACCCCGACCAGGACCGCGGCGCTGTTCAGAATCACCGCCGTGTTGGAGGGCTTCACCCCGGTCCGGGCTTCCTGGTCGCGGGCGACCAGGCTCATGACGAGCCCGATCACCGCGAAGGGGATGATGAGCCAGTTCAGCCAGCCGAGGCAGGGGAAGAAGGCCACGAAGGCCCCCAGCAGGGCCAGCAGGCCCCAGATGACACTAATGAGTTGCATGGGCGGCCTTTCTCTTGAGAAGCATCACGATCAGGCAGACGATCAGGTTCGCGACGAGACAGACGTAGAGCGCGAGGCTCATGGCATTGGCGGCGAGCGCGCCCGGCAGATCCCCGGCGCTCAGCCGGTAAAACGCGGTGGTCATCCCGCAGAGCGCGCATGCCTTGCCCTGGAGCTGCCAGTCGCACGTCGGGATCCAGCCGGAGAGCGTGGTTTGCGGCAGTACGAAGGGCAGGAGCAAAAGAAACCCCGTCCCCAGGCTGAGTAGTCTCCAGACGATGCGCAGCGCGGGAACGAGGTCGTGAGGCACGGGATCCTACCGGGGCAGGACCAGGGTCTGGCCGGGGTAGATCAGGCTGGGCCGCTTGATGATCCCGCGGTTGGCCTGGTAGAGGGCTTTCCAGCGGAGCGGATCGCCGTAGACCGAATCGGCGATTTCCCAGAGCGTCTCGCCGCGCCGGACCGTGTGGGTCCCGCGGAAGCGCGGCTTGGTCGCCGCCTCCCCGGTCGGAATGACGAGGGTCTGGCCCGGATAGATCAGGCTGGGGCGCGTGAGGATTTTCCGGTTGGCCTCGTAGAGGCTCGGCCACTTCAGCGGGCTCCCCAGCGTGACGGCCGCGATGTCCCAGAGGGTGTCGCCCCGCTTGATGACGTAGCGGCCACCTTGCGTTGCCGGGGGACGCTGCGCGGGAACGGGTTGGGTCTGCGGGCGCTGCGCGGGCTCGGGAGTCGCCTGGAGGACCGGCTTGGCCGTCGGACGCAGGGTGGCCTCGGGGGTGGGGCTCAGCTTGGCGGCGGGGCGCGGCGTGGCCTTGGGGGCGGCAGTCGGCTTGGCCGTCGGGCGAGCGGTGGCCTTGGGGGCCGCGGTGGGCTTCACGGTCGGGCGCACGGTGGCCTTGGGAGCCGGACTCGGCTTGACGATGGGGCGCGCCGGAGCCTCGGGGCTCGGGCTGGCCTTGACGATCGGGCTGGGCTTGACGGTCGGCCGCGACTCCGGCTCGACCCGGCTGCCGGTTTTGCGCATGGAGACGAGGTTGCTGCCTCCCAGTTGCGCGCGAGTCAGGGTGACGCTCTGATAGCCGGCCCGCTCCAGGGTGAAGCGTTGCTCGCCGGAAGGGATGCTGAAGCTGATCTTGCCGTCGGCGCGGGTGCGGGCGAGCGCGTTGCCATGGGAGTCGCGCAGCACGACCTCGGAGAGGGGCTTGCCCGACTGGACGTCGACGACCGTGATGTGGATTTCGTTGCGCTGGGCCCAGGCGGGTAGCGAGGCCGGCGGCGTGAGGCTCAGGGTCGAGGCGATCACCAGGGCGCTCGCGACGTGCATCAGGCTCTTCATGCCTCGGGGCGCGCGCGGTTGCGGCCTCGGCGCTTCCCAGAGCAGGCTGGAGCGCAGCGCCGAGGCCCGCGTTCCTCTCAGAGCACGACCCCGCTCGGCGACCGCGTGGAGGATGAGGAGTTCGAAAGCGATGTCTTCGGTGACAGGGGGGAAGCTTTCCGGCATGTTGACCTCTATAACCATCGACCTTCCGACAGGACGGCGAGTGGGGGGCGCGAGACGTGTCGGGCGTGCACTCGACGCCTTGCGGGAGAGCCGTGGGCGCTACCGCTAGGTTCTTTCAGCAGTGCGGCCGGGCCGATGGCCCGGCCGCAAGCGAATTCGGCTGATGATCAGGTTACAACAAGGCGGGCCTTATAGCAAGCTTCCATAGGTATGGAGCCCTTGCGCCAGGTAGTTGACGCCCAGGTAGGTGACCATGACCGAGACGAAGCCGACGATGGCGAAGATCGCCGAGCGCTGGTCGCGCCAGTCGCGGGTGGTGCGCGCATGCAGGTAGCCGGCGTAGACCAGCCAGGTGATGAGCGACCAGGTTTCCTTGGGATCCCAGCTCCAGTAGGTGCCCCAGGCCGCGTTGGCCCAGATGCCGCCGGTGATGATCCCGAGCGCGAGGATGGGGAAGCCGAGCAGGATCAGGCGGTAGGTGATCTCGTCGAAGAAGGCGAGCGCCGTCGACTGGGTGCGGGCCTGCCCGAAGGTGGAACCGCCCTCCAGGGCGAGGGTTCCGCCGCCGCCCTGATCACCGCCGCGCTTGTCGCGGGCGTGAAGGATCAGGTAGACCACCGCGGCCGCGAAGGCCAGGAAGAAGGCGGCGTAGGAGATGAGCATGAGGCTGACGTGGATCTTGAGCCAGTAGCTCTGCAGGGCCGGCATGAGCGGGTGAGCATCCTTGAGGCGGGCCGGCAGGATCGACGCGAAGCCGATCAGCAGGAACGCCAGCGGAGCCGCCGCCGCGCCGAAGTACTTGGGCTTCATGCGCCACTCGATGAAGAGGTAGATGGCCAAGAGGGAGAAGATCAGGCCCAAGAGCGATTCGAACAGGTTGGAGAGCGGAGGATAGCCGGCGTAGTAATAACGCATGACCATCGCTCCGATGGATCCGACGAGGCCGAGCGCCATGCCGGCGGTGCCGGCGAGCCGGGCCCATTTTTGCTTGCCGATGATCTCGGTCCAGAAGAAGACGCAGGCGGCGAGAACTCCCCAGAAGAGGATGTTCACGAAGATCGTTTCGATCGCAACGAGGTTGTTCATTGTAACTCCTAAGCGGTCGTTCCCAACTTGGAGGTGATCTTGAGCAACTCCTGTTGGAAAGTGAAGCGGCCGCGGTTGGCGACACCGGAGAGCAAGTACTCACCGGACGCGCGCCGGGAGAGCCAGATCTGACGATGGCTGATGAAGGCGAGGGCAACGCCCAGGACCACGGTGAAGAAACCGGCGTAGACAATGGGAATGCCCGGGTCAGCCTTGACCTGCAGTCCCGAGTAGAGCGCAGGCTCCACGTAGGAAACCGTCTCTCCGCTCAGCACGGTCGACTTGCCCGCGTCCAGCACCGCGACGGGCTGGAACGAGTTGAGGTCGATGATCTGAAGCGGAGCCCGGTGATCGGGCAGGTAAAGGAAGTACTGGCCCTTGCCGATATCCAACCGGCGCGAGATGGAGCCTTCCAGCTTGAAGCGTTCGGCATTTTCCAGCTCGACATGGCGGTTTTCGTTGCCGATGCTCAACTTCGCACCCCCCACGCCCCAGAAGGACTGGTAGAAGGTGACACCGTCGACCCGCAGCGGCTTGTTGACGTATATCTGGTGCGTCTCAGGGGCATGCCCCGGGCGCTGAATCGTCAGATTGGAGTAGAACTGGCGAACGGTTTGGGGGTTGTAGTAGTCCATCCAGAACTTGTCGAGGCGGACGGACCAGTTGTAATGACCCGAGGCGAGCGCGCCTTGCTGGTGGGCCACCTTGACGATGTCGTTGATCGGGGCTTCCTGCCCGACGAACAGCGGGGCCTGGGACTTGAATCCCGTCAGGCCGCTCACCAGGCCGCCGATCAGAAGCGTGAAGAGGCCGATATGGGTGATCAGCGCCGAGAACTTGGAGGCGCGACCCTTGTCGGCGACGATCTGGCCGTTCGGGAAGGTGAAGACGCGGAAGCGGTGGGCGCGAAGCAGCGAGGCGACTTGCTCTTGCTCGACGGCCGGGATGACCAGGCGATCCGCATGCTGGCGCTCCTGGGTGGCCTCCGCCATGGGCCGGGGCGGCTTGAGGGCCACCCGCAAGCGCGGCAGGCAGACGTACCAGGTGGACATGGCCAGGTTGAAGAAGAACACGGCCAAGAGGCTCAGGAACCACCAGGAGTAATAGACGTTGTGAGCGCCGAGGGCCAAGAGGATCTGCTTGGCCTGCTCACTCATCGGCGAGCTCATGATGCCCGAGGGATCTCCCTGCGGGACGAGCGTGCCGAGGATGGACCCCATCGCGATCGCCAGGATCAGCGTGATCCCTAGCTTGACGGAACTCCAAAAACGAATGAAGCCGGCCCAGGACGCGCCGCCCGAGGCGGGGCGGTCGTTGAGCGGCTTATCTTGACTTGGCGTCGCTGTCGACATCGGTATTGGCTTTCCCTTCGTGAAAGGCCCGGGACAGAGGCGAGATGGTTCATTCTATCGGGCAGGGGGCGTGGTGGCAAGAATAGCGGAGCGCACACGGCCTGACTTCAGAATACGTGTCCCCTCCCGTTCGGTCAGCTGTGGAAAAGTACCGATGCCGGGAGTTACGGGATGTTGTAGGGTGGTGAAGCGAGGATTGACCGGAATTTTTGTCCGGTTTGAACGTGGCAAGATTCATAACTTGTAAACGGGGAACGGGCACTCATCCCAGCGGATACGCTATAATATGGATGCTCGATTCGGGGATTGGTTCCCAAACGGGAGCCATGACGAAACGCCTTCCCTCCCCGGGGCCCCGAACGACGGTCTCGCAGCCAATGGTGGCGCGATGGCCCAACTGAGGAGTTCTAGACGACATGCACGTATTGATGCTCGGTTTGAGCCATGCCTCCGCCCCGGTGGAAGTTCGGGAGCGGGTGGCGTTTTCCGGCCAGGGCTTGGCCATGGGCCTCTCGATGATGGTCAGCCGGCCCGCAATCCTCGAGGGAGCCATCCTCTCGACGTGCAACCGTACCGAACTCTACGCCGTGGTCTCCAGCCCCGCTGAGGGCCGTGAGGCCCTCAAGGCCTTCATCCTCGAAGAGCGGGACCTTCCCGCCGAAGTCTTCGAGGAGTTTTTCTATTTCCTGGAGGGGGATGCGGCCATCCGGCACCTCTTCCGGGTCTCGGGAGGCCTGGAATCTCAGATCCTCGGCGAAGGCCAAATCCTCAGCCAGGTGAAAGACGCGCAAGCGGCGGCCCAGCTGCACCGGACGATGGGAGCGGTCCTGGATTCCTTGTTCCGCTTCGCGGTGACGGCCGGCAAGCGGGTCAGGACCGAGACCGAGATCTCGCGCGGAGCCGTCTCGGTCTCGAGCGCCGCGATCGAACTCGCCAAGGAGAGCCTCGGAGGCTTCGACGGCAAGACCATCATGATCCTGGGCACCGGCAAGATGGGCGAACTGGCCGCCAAGCAGCTTCCCTCGTACAACCTCTCCAAGATCTACGTCGCCAACCGCACGCTGGAATCCGCCGAGCAGCTCGCCGAGCGGATCGGGGGCGAGGCCGTCCCCTTCCACGCCATGCAGGACGCCCTCGAAGCGATCGACATGCTCGTCTGCTCGACCGGCGCTCCCCACTACGTGCTCACCCCCAGCGAGATGAAGTCCGTGATCGCCAATCGTGACGGCAAGCCCCTGCTCATCGTGGACGTCTCCGTCCCCCGCAACATCGACCCGGCTCTGGGCGACATGCCGGGCGTCACGGTCTACGACGTCGACGACCTGCAGTCGGTCGCCAGCAAGAACCGTACCGAGCGCCAGGCCGTCGCCATGGAAGCCGAGGCCATCCTGGTCGCCGAGATCAGCAGCTACCAGACCTGGCTCAAGAACTTCCGGATGAGTCCGACCATCAGCTCTTTCCGCAACAAGGCGCAGGACCTGCGCGAGCAGGAGCTCAACCGCTTCTGGGACAAGCATGCGCATACGTTCACGCCCGAGCAGCGCCAGCTCGTCGAGTCGATGACGCAGGCCATGATGAACAAGTTCCTGCACCAGCCCCTGACGAGCCTGAAGGGCATGAACGCCCTCCAGCAGCACCACCATGCCAGCGCCCTCCAGACGCTCTTCGACCTCAACGTCGAGGACTTCCAGGAGCACTACCTCCGCCGCAACGGCGAGCGGCGCACGATGCCTCTCGCCTGATGCGCCGGCGTCTGCTGGGGCTTCCCCTCCTCGCTCTCTTTTTCGTCGGCTGCGCCTCGCTTCCCGGGGCGCCGCTCGCCTCTCGGGACGCCAAGACCCTCTCGGCGCGCCAGTCGCAAGCGATCTATCCCCTCACCGCGGGCATGTTCTGGCGTTACAGCACCGTCTCGCGCTCGGGGAACGGTCCGGAGCGCCCGGGCCCCGATCAGCTCTCGCAAGTCGTCGAGTCGGAATCCTTGCAGGGGCTGGTTCGAGCGGTCGTTTCCCGCAAGACCGGCGAGCGCGAGATGCCTCCCACCCGGGCCGTGGTGGATGCGCAAGGAGTCACGCTCTCGCGCCACCTCAAGCCCGAAGACGGCTCGATCACGGTGCTTTCCTTCCCGCTGCAGGCGGGTCGCAGCTGGCCGGGCCGGAGCTGGGGAGATCACGCGCAAGAAACCATCACGATCGTGGGGACGGAGTCGGTTTCGGTGCCTGCCGGCACCTTCGAGGCCACCCGCACGCGCCACCGGATCGCCTATGCCACCGGAGCGGAGGATTTGCTCCATTACTGGTACGTCCCGGGAATCGGCATGGTGAAAGCCATTGAGGGCTTGACCGTCGACCTGGGCGGCGGCCCTGTCTTGCAGCAAGTCACGGCCGAACTCAAAGAATGGGGTATCGGCAAGGTCTCGCCCTCGGTCGACTAATTATCGAACGAGCGCACGTTGCAAGTTGGCCAAAAATTTTGCATGATAGAGAGACCAGCTTGAAGTCACCTCTCTGAGCTGGGGGCCCGTCGTCCACACACCCGGCGGGCCCACCTTTTTTTCTCCGCGTCCCATGAGCGTTTTCACCCCGTCCCCGCCGCACCTGCGGCAAGGACGGGGTGAACGTGTAAATCACGGGGGCAGGCTTACTTGATCGACACGACGGCCAGGGTACAGCGCGAGACGCAGACCAGGGCTCCCTGCTCGTCCACGATCGTCACGCTCCAGACCTGGGTCGTCCGGCCCCGGTGAATCGGCGTGGCGGTCGCCGTCACGATCCCTTCCCGCTTCCCCTTCAAGTGGTTGGCGTTGATCTCCAGGCCGACCGCGCCCTGCGTCTTTTGATCCACGTTCATCCAGGCCCCGATGCTGGCCACGGTTTCGGCGAGCGCGACGGATGCCCCGCCATGCAAGAGCCCGAAGGGCTGGCGGGTCCGGTTATCGACCGGCATGGTGGCGATCACTTGATCGGGGCCCACTTCGACGAGGGCGATGCCCAGGGCTTCGGCCAGGTTTCCCTGGCCCATGCGGGCGAGTTCTTCGGGATTGAGCATGTTAGACCTCCGAGGGGGGCTGCGGCGGCGCGGGGGGCGCGGGGGGCGCGGGTTCCGCAGCGGGTGGCTTCGAGATGGCGGGAATGTAGAGGTTCTGGATCAGCACCATGAGGGTGGCGACGATGGGGACGGCGATGATGGCGCCCACGATCCCCAGCAGCTCGGCCCCGATCATGATGGCGAAGAAGACCAAGATCGGCGGCATTTCGACGGAAGACGAGAGGATCAGGGGGCTCAGGACGTTGCCCTGGACGACGTTCGCGACCACGAAGATGGCGACGACGATGAGCGCGAGCTTCCAGGACACGGTCAAGGCGACGATCACGGCCGGGATCGCGCCCAGCGTCGAGCCGACCAGGGGGATGATCTCCATGGCTCCCGCCAGGGCGGCCAGCACCCACGCGTACGGGACCCCGGCGATGGTGAGGCCGATGCCGAGCAGGATGCTCAGGGCGGTCATGCTGAGCAGCTGGCCGCGGACGTACGCTCCGAGCCGCTGGGCGATCGGATCGAACTGCTCGGCGATCCGGTCGCGGTAGCGGGGCGGGATGAGCTGGAGGAAGCCCTTGCGGAGGTTGGGGCCGTCCGCGAGCAGGAAGAAGGTCGTGATCAGCACGCCGCCGAGGCCGACCAGGGCCGAGGCCACAGCCGCCGTGGCCGTGAGGGTGGATGCGAGCCAGCCCGAGGCCCGTTGCGAAATGAACGTGGCGATCTGCGTGGTGCTGGGCAAGACGTGGTAGCGGGCCTCCAGGGCCCGGAGGCGCTGCAGGACGGTTTCGTACTGGGACACGTAGGTGGGGAAGTCCTTGACCAGCTCTTGGACTTGCGCGATCAGGATAGGAATCAGGATCATGCCCACGAGGCCGAGGGATCCGAAGATCAGCACGAAGACCAGCAGGGTGGCCAGGGCGCGGGGGACGCGCCGCGCCGCGAAGAAGTTGACCGCCGGGGTCAGGGCCGCGGCGAGGATGAGCGCGATGAGCAGGAACGCGAGGATGAAGGGGAACTTCAGGATCGCGGTGATGCCGATGAGGAGGGCGAGGGCCTGATAGAGGATCCTGGGACTGATGACGACGGTGATGGGGGGCATGGAAGTCCTCCGGATAAGGGCGGCTAGCGATCCTTCGTGAGCAGGGCGACGGCCTCGACGTGTGCGGTCTGGGGGAACATGTCCACGGGCTGGACTGCTTCGAGGCGGTAGCCTCCGGCCTCGACCAGGCCCTTCAGGTCACGGGCGAGCGTGGCGGGGTTGCAGGAGACGTAGACGATCCGGGGGATGCCCGAGCGGGCGATCGCCGCGATGACTTCCGGCTCGCAGCCTTTACGCGGGGGATCGAGCACCGCCACGTCGAGGTTGCCGGTCTCCGAGAGCAGGCGCTCGAGGCGATCCTCGACCTTGCCGGTCAAAAACTTGGCGTTGGAGATCCCGTTGAGGCGCGCGTTGGCGATCGCGTCGCGCGTGGCCTCGGGGATCACCTCGATCCCGACGGCTTCGCCCGCACCCTTTGCCGCCAGGTACAGTGCGATGGTCCCGGTCCCCGAGTAGAGATCGACGATCCGCTCGCCTCCCTTGAGGCCGGCGAAGGTCACGGCGGTTTCGTAGAGCCGTTCGACCTGCTCGGAGTTGACCTGGAAGAAGGAGCGCGCCGAGATGGCGAAGGTCAGGGGGCCGATCTTCTCGAAGAGGTGGTCCTTGCCCCAGAGCACCCGCGTCTCCTCGCCCATGAGGGCGTTCCCGGGACGGGGATGGATGTTCTGGACGATGCTGGTCACGCCCGGGAACTGCGCGCGCACCTGCTCCACCCAGGCGTCTTCCAGGGGGAAGTCGGGGCGGGTGGTGACCAGGCCGATCATCAGCTCGTTGGTCTGGTGGCCGGCCTTGGCGAAGGCCGAGCGAAGCCATCCCTTGCCGGTGCGCTCGTCGTAGAGCGGGAAATCGAATCCGGGAAGCGTCTTGCGCAGGAAATCCAGGACCAGGTTGTTGAGCGGGTGCTGGATGTAGCAGTGTTCCACGTCGACCACCCGGTGGCTGCGCGCTTCGTAGAGGCCGATCCGGATGCCGCGGCCGCCGGGAGTCTCATCCTTGGCCAGGGCCCAGTGCACCTTGTTGCGGTAGTACCAGGGATCGTCCATGCCCATGGTGGGAGCGACGAGGTCGTCCTTGGGGAAGCCACCGATGCGGGTGAGGGCATCCTCGACGATGTGACGCTTCCAAAGGAGCTGGGCCGTGTAATCGACTTCCTGCCACTGGCAGCCGCCGCAGTGCCCGAAGAGCGGGCAACGGGCGCCGGCACGCTGCGCTCCGGGGGTCAGGAGCTTCTTGACCAGGGCGCGGCCGTAACTGGGCTTGGTCGAGATGACTTCGGCGGTGACGCGGTCTCCGGGCACGCCGCCCGGAACGAAGAGGGTGAAGCCGCCGAGATGGGCGATGGCTTCGCCTCCGGGAACCAGCGCTTCGAGGTCCAGGGTGACGAGGTCCCCCGCGGAAACGGGGGGAGTGGGCTTGGTCATGGTCTCCTTTCCCGCGTCACGCCCGGAGGCGTCACCGCATGCGTGAGGGGCTCGGGGGCGTCCTGGTGGATGCCGAGGACCTCCCGATAAAGGGCGAGGGTCTCCGAGATGCCGCGCTGAACCGAGAACTGGGCGGCTTGCGCGTAACCGGCCTCGCGCATCCTTTCTGCCAGCGCGGCATCGGAAAGGACGCGGTCGAGCTGCTGGGCGATCGCCGCAACGTCAGCCGGATCGAAGGTCTGGGCGGCCTTCCCGACGACCTCGGGCACGGAGCTCGCCTGGCTCGCGATCACCGGGGTGCCGCAGAGCATGGCTTCCAGGGGAGGCAGGCCGAAGCCCTCGTAGAAGCTCGGGAAGGCGAAGAGGTCGGCTGCCCGGTAGAGGGCAGGCAACTCGTCATCCGGCACGAAGCCCTGGTACTGGACCCGATCGGCGATGCCGAGACTCTGGACGAGCCCGTCCAGGCGCTTGGGACGGCCGATCTTGAGCAGCAAGTTGACGTCGGGGTGCCTGGGGGCGATCGCCGCGAAGGCGCGGATCAAGCCGTCCGGGTTCTTGTAGCGGTAATGAGAGCCGAGCGCGAAGACGAAGCGCGCCGGAAGCGCGTACTTCTCGCGCACTTGGGCGACCTTTGCGTCGCTCACGGGGCCGAAGTGCTCCTCGAGCCAGTTGTAGATCACCGCGATCCGATCCGACGGGACGCCCAGATGCTTCGCGATGTCGCCTTTGGACCACTCCGAGACGGTCAGGATGCGATCCGACGCCAGGGCGACCGGTCGGATCGAGGCGGAGTAGTAGAATTGCCAGGCGAGGCGCTGATCCCAGCGGAACCCTTCGGGACAGGAGAGGGGAATCGTGTCGTGAAGGGTCAGGATGCGCTTGACGCCTCGAGGCAGGAAGCGCGGGGCGACCATCGAGGTGCTATGGAAGATCTGGGGCTTGATCCGGGAGACCAGGGAGGGGATGAGGACCTGCTCCCGGGGATCGACGATGTGGACCCGCGGGTTGATCAGCTCGAAGTCCGGCCGCCCATGGAGCTCCGGGAGGAGTTCCGGGTGGTTGGTGAGGATGGAGTAGCGGTGGCCCTGCCCGTAGCGCGCGAGGCCCCTCAGGAGGTTGAAGGTGTAGCGGGCGAGGCCGGACGGCTGAGGGCCGGCCTCCCGAGCATCGATCATGACGTGCATGGCGGTCATGTCGGGCGGGCTAGCTTTGAACTTGCGGTTCGGGATGCTCAGCGAGCTTGAGCAGGACCAAAAGGGCCATGCTGAGTCCCAGGACGGCAATCATGACCGCGGCTCCCCAGAGGTCGGCCAGCGGTCCCACGATGATCATCGGCAGCAAGGTGGCGAGATAGACCAGCATGCCCTGCAGCCCGAAGACCTTGCCGCGCATCTCCTCGTCCACGGATTCCTGCACCAGGGTCGAGATGGGGATGTCGATCATGGCGCCGGCGATGCCCACGCACGTTGCCAGGGCGAAAGCGAGCGTGACGTTCGGGGCGAAGGCCATGGCGATCAGGGCGAGGCCCGCGACCACGCAGCCTGACCGCACCCAGATGGTCTTCGGCAGATGCCGGCCGAATTTCCCCATGATCCCCGCGCCGATGGCCATGCCCGCGCCGGCGAAGGCGAAGATGATGCCGAAGTTGTCGAGCTGGTAGGCCTTGGCGGTGTAGTCCTTGGCCAGCACGTTCAGCGCCGCGAAGGTGCCGAACATCGCCATCATCACGGTGTAGGCCGACAGCAGGCGCGGGTTCTTCCAGAGGTAGACGAAGGTCGAGCCCCACTCCTTCCAGAAGTTGCCGCTGGCCTTGTGGTCCGCCTCCCGCTCCGGGATCCGGACCAGCAGGGATCCGATGGCCGCGAGGCCGTAGAGGGCCGCCACCGACAAATAAGCGCTCTGGGTCCCCAAGAGGTCGCCCACGGGCTTGGCGAGGGCGAAGCCGCCGACGACCGTCAGGATCATGATGGTCATCAGGGCGGCGTTGGCCGTCATGAGGTGGTCCTTCTTCACGATGGTGGGAACCGTGGTCATGAAGGCGGGATTGTAGAACTGCGTGAGCGCTCCGAAGGTGAAGGCGAAGATCAGGAGCGGCAGGAAGAGGTGCTGGGCGAAGGGCAAGCTGAGTAGCAAAAGGGCTCTGGTCAGGTTGCTGAGGAAGAGCATGACCTTGATGGGGAAGCGGTCGACCAGCACGCCGGCCACGGAGCCGAGGAAGACGGCGGGAAGGGCGAAGGCCAGCGAGATGCCGCTCATCATGGAATTCTGGAGGTTGGCGGGGACCAGCGGAGAGGCCAAGAGGGCGATGAAGACGAAGAGGAACTTCTCGCCGAGTCCGTTCGCCAAGGAGATCACGCACATCACGAGGAAGGAGGGATCTCGGAAGAGGTCGCGGCCGCGCACGGGGGTGGCTGCCTGAGCGGTTTTAGACATGGGAGAGATTTTAACACACTCGCTTGCCGGCAAGGGGGCGGGCGAGGTCACGACTTGTAAAGCGGCCGGGCCGGAGGGCTAGCGCCCGCGGCTGTTGCGAAAGGCAGCGTAGCTGTCCTGAAGCAACGAGAGGCTAGAAACAGCGGCTGTTGCGAAAGGCAGCGTAGCTGTCCTGAAGCAACGAGAGGCTAGAAACAGCGGCTGTTGCGAAAGGCAGCGTAGCTGTCCTGAAGCAACGAGAGGCTAGAAAACGCGGCTAGGCTTGGGAAAGCGTCGCGGTCCTGCAGCAACGACGTTAGGTCTAGGATCCGAAGAGGGTCTGGTTGAGGCGTCGCTCGGTATCGGCACTCATGCCCACCAGGGCGAAGCAGCCCTCGAAGCGGCCGTCGGGTTGAATCCGGCCGCCCTTGACTTCGCCGGTGAGCGAGAAGAGCACCTCCGAGTCCTGAATCAGGAAGAGCGGAACCGTGCTGCCGATCTCGAGCTGATCGCGCAGGTCGGCCAGCCGCATGCCGCCACCCGAGATGTTGACGAGGGAGCCGGAGACGTAATCCCCGGCGGGGGACTCGTACTTGACCTGAATGGCCATGGCCTGGTGAATGAACTCGGTGGCCTGGACCCGCTGGATGTCGGTCCCGAAGGCGACCTCGAGCACCTTCTGGTTGAGTTTCTTCCAGACCTGGCGCAGGGTGGCGTTGCGGACGATGCGCGCGCCGTCCTCGGCCATGTAGGCGATGTGGACCTTGACTCCCGACTGGAGGTTGCCGCCCAGCCAGTCGAACTCAGGGCCGGGATCCAGCGTGAGGCCTCGTGACCGGGGGCGCCAGCCACTGACATGGCATGCGCGTCGGGCTTCCAGCGACGTCACGGTCAGGGGTTGGTGGGGCACGGGGAGGGGCACGAGCAGGGAGTTGATGGATTCGACCAGGGGCTCGATCTCGATGGGCTTGTAGAGAATCTGATGGGCCCCCGCGGTCTGGGAGGCCCGGAAGGTCTCCTCTCGCTCTTGACCGAGGGTCAGGAAGACGTAGAGATCGTTGAGGCCCAGGCGCTCTTTCATGGCCTGGCAGGCGGCAATCCCGTTGATGCCGGGAATCTCGGCCTCCAGGAGGACCAGGTCGGGGCGTTCCTTGGCGCAGAGGGCGATCGCGTCGATGCCCGTCTCCGCGTGGAGGATCCGGTAGCCCTCCTGCTGGAGGATGGTCCCCAGGTTGCGCCGAAACAAGGCCGAGGCATCCGCGATCAAGACCGTCGGCCCCGGGAGGTCCTTGACCTCGGGCTTGGCTTTTCGCGTTCCATGTAAGTGATTGAACGTGGGGATGCTCGGTTGATCCATGCTGGTTTCGACTGCCTTCTACGCTGAGACGGCGAGCGCCGCCGATCCTTCATATACCCGCGGACCCTCGGATGTCAACGCGGGGAGCGCGTCCTCGCCCCGACGGATCCGGAGTCCGGCCCCCGGGGAGGACATGACAACTTTCTTTCGATGCTAGGACATTTGACCTAGTAGTGGTAGCATATAAGCAACCAAGCTGTCGCTGCTCGTTGACTATTCCACCAAGTACATTGGGACCTAGCCGCATGACCCCTACGTATCCGCTCGACGATTCTCGCTCCGTTGTTACCGATGCCGCGTCCGAAGCCCCCCCGCTCTGGGGACGAGATGCTCTCCTGGAGCAGATCGAAGGTTGCTGGGACACCGTGCGACGGGGGCGGCCCCTGGTGGTCCGCCTTCTCGGAGACCCGGGGATCGGCAAGTCTGCCCTGATCGGGGCGTTCATGCGGCGTCTGGGCTCGGAAACCCGGGTGATCGCCGTCCATGCCTCCCCGGAGCTCGCCCATGCCAGCTATCGCTTCTTGGATGCGATCGTCACGGCCTGGCAGGGTGAGGAAGCCGACTTCGGTCCCGATGCGGCAGCGGTTTGGCATCTGCTCGGGCGACGGCCCTCCGCGCCGGCGCCGGACAGCCGTGGTCCGGGAGCGTCCAAGGCAACCTGGTTCATCGCCTTTCGCGCCCTCGCGCGCTGGCTGAACCAGCGCATCGATGAGCAACCCTGTCTCCTGGTCCTGGAAGATCTTCACTGGGTCGATCACGGCTCACTGGAGTTCCTGGAGTACTGGCTCAACGAGCTCGGCACCGGAGCCAGCCGCTTGTTCATGCTCATGCTCAGCGAACGTACCGGAGGAGGCTACCACCTCAGGGCCAACGGACTCGGCAGCGTCCTGCTGCCGCTTCCTCCCCTCGACGACGCGAGCGCCCTCCAGCTGGCGGCCCATCGCCTGGGCTTGGCCGGTGAACCCCTGCCCGAGCCCATCCGCACCGAGATCCAGGAGATCTTGGGACGGGCCAACGGGAACCCCTTCCTGCTCACGGAGCTGCTCGAGAGCCGGACGGCCCAAGGCGACATTCCCGACTCCATCCGCTCGGCGGCGCTCTGCCGCTTTCAAGAGCTGAACCCTTCGGCGCAGGCCCTCCTGGGCTTGGTCGCCGTGGCCGGCTACCAGCTCGACCCCCTCCTCCTCGACGCCCTCTCCGCGGGAAATTCCCGGACGGTGCTGGAGCTGGTCAACGCCGGCTTCCTGCAGCTCGATGGCACCTCCTATCGCTGGTGTCACGCGCTGATGCAACAGGCCGTCTACGAGGCCATGGATCCGGACCTGCGCCGGCGCCGCCATGCCAAGATCGCAGCCCTCATGCAGGAGCGCTCCTCCCGTTACCCGGCTTACACGGCTTCCGAGGCCGCTCGCCACCTTTTCGGGGCCGGACGCCCCAAGGAGGCGCGGGTCATGCTGCTCGAAGCCGCCGATTACGCCCTTCAGCGCTACGACCTGCGCGAGGGACGGGAGTTGCTCGCGCGCGCTCTGGAGCTCTTTCACCCGCGAGAAGCGGAGTACGCCGCCGTCTCGATTCGTCTCGCGGACGTCGAGCTGGCCCGCGCCGACGGTCAAGAGGCCTTGCGTCTCCTCAAGGTCCTCGAGGGAAAAGCGGAGCCTGGCTGGACGCTCGCGATGGCCAAGGTCCAGGAACGCATGGGGGAGTACGAGGCCGCAGGAGCCCTGCTTCGCGAGGCCCTCTGCCAAGGCCAGCCACTCCCGGACCGCTCTGCCCTGGAGCTCGCCCTCGCACAGCTCGAACTTCGCCAAGGCCGCTACGCGGCTTGCGAGCAGCGGGCGTCCGCGCTGCTGGGCAAATCGCTATCCAGGACCGACCTGGGACTCGCTTATAGCCTCATCGGGATCTCGTGCTACCGGCTTGGCCGCTATGAAGAGGCCCTGCGCCACCACCTGCGCGCCCTCGCCGAGCGGGAGGCCTGCCAGGACCTCGCGGGCGTGGCCTCGACCTATAACAATCTCGGAAGCCTCTACTACGATCAAGGCAAGTGGAAAGAGGCGGCCCAGGCCTATCAGCGCGGCAAGCTCCTGGCCGAGCGTATCGGAGAGGCCTGGCTTTCGAGCGCGTTCGACAACAACCTCGGCAACCTCGCCCTCAACCAAGGAGAGTGGGAGAGTGCCGAACGCTATTACCGTTCTTCGCTCTCCATCAAGGAGCGCCTGGGAGAGCGCGCGGGAATCGCCATCGCCCGCTGCAACCTGGGCAATGCCTTGGGCCGCATGGGTCGCTTCGACGAGGCAAGGGAAATCCTGAGCGAGGCGATCGCCCTCATGGAGCAGATCGGGGATCGCGAGGTCCTGGCGGATCTCTACTATCACCTCGGGATGCTCGAGGTCGAAGCCCAAGAAGACGAACGCTCCTGGGAACCGCTGCAACGGGCCATCGAACTGGGAACCCAGCTCAATCGGGTGGTCCCGGTCGGGATCGCCTACCGAGGCCAGAGCATCGTGCTGATGCGTCAGGGCGACCCGGACCGGGCCTTCGAGCTCATTCAGTCCTCCCTCACGCTCCTCGAGGGCGCCTTCGCCTCTCTCGAGCATGCCCGCAGCCTGACCCAGGCCGCCCGCATCGCCGAGCGCCTGGGTAACGCCGCGCGAGCCTCGGCTTATCGCCTCTGCGCCACCGATGCCTTCGAGAAACTCGGCGCCAAGATTGACCTCGCCCGCCTCAAGGAATACGCATGAGACCCTTTCTCGCCACGCTGACCGCTTGCCTGATCCTCCCCCTGCTGCTCCTGGGGTGCGGCCCCTGGGATCGCCTCGGCATGTCGAAGCTCCAGGACGGGGTCGCCCAGACCACGCCCTTGCATGACGGCGTGACCCAGACGACTCCGCTGGTGACTGGTGAGGTCCGGACGGCCTCGGGCGAGCCCGCTGCCAACGTGCGGGTGGTCTCCTACGTCACGGACCGCCGTCTCGCGTCGGTCGGGAGCGGGGCGGCCTCGGTGGATACCTATACGGACGCCTCGGGGCGTTTCCGCCTGGTCGACCCTCCCATG
>JAKFCT010000009.1:0-16054 GCA_036676495.1 Candidatus Sericytochromatia bacterium | reverse complement strand
GTAGTTCGGCGAGGGCATCGAGATGACCCGCGGCTTGGCGATGCCGCCCGCCAGGACCGACTGGACCTCGGGGACGTGAATCGGAGGCTGGGGGATGAATTTACCATCGGGCATGTTGCCGGGATCGAAGAGATGCGCGTGGAGGGCCTTGAACTCCGCAGGGATCGCCGTCGCCGCGCCCGCCGAAAGTCCTTGGACCGCCGGCCGGTATGCCTGAGAGAACTGCCTGATCGCCATTGCTCATCCCTTTCTGAGGTCGTTTCCTGACGGCGCCTCGACCCGGGGCCGCTCAAGAGAGGTCAGGAAGGTTATCGCGATGTGGCGGCGAAAATCGGTAAAGCCGGCATAAAGGCTGCTTTAAGCTTACCGGCTGACGGGGCACTCCCTCTGCTTGGCGGGGGGCACGTCACGCGGCGGCGCCGTTAGACAAGGCCCCAAGGCCCCCGTATAATGAAACGTTGGCGCCCCGGCGCGGTCCCCGACTGCGGCCGGAGCCCTTGAAACGCCCGTGTGGGCTGACTGCCGAAGCTGAATACAGAGGATATAAAATGTCGTTACGGGATTGGTTCGCCGCCCGCAAGAAGGCAACCCTGGTCGATACGGAGCGCGAGAAGCGAGAGGTCGCCGACGGCCTCTGGACGAAGTGCACGGATTGCCACGAGCCGCTTTACACCAAGGAACTCATTCACAATCTCAACGTCTGCCCCAAGTGCGGCTACCACTTCCGGGTGGAGGCGCGCGAGCGGATCGCGCAACTGGTCGATCCTGGCTCGTTCCGGGAGACCAACGTCGAATTGCTTTCGGTCGATCCCCTGGGATTCGTCGACAGCAAGCCTTATCCCCAGCGCCTGCGGGAGGCCACGGCGGCTCGCGGGCCGGGCGACGCCCTCATCACCGGGACCGCGACCCTCGAGGGTCAAGCGATCTCGCTGGCCGTCATGAACTTCTACTTCATGGGCGGGTCGATGGGTTCGGTCGTGGGAGAGAAGCTCACCCGGACCATCGAGCATGCGCTCGAAGCGCGCCAGCCCCTGATCGTGGTGGCCGCCTCGGGCGGAGCCCGCATGCAGGAAGGCACCCTCTCCCTGATGCAGATGGCCAAGACCAGCGCGGCCTTGGCGCGCTTCGGCAAGGCCGGGGGGCTTTACATCACCGTGCTCACGGATCCCACCACCGGCGGGGTCACGGCCTCCTTCGCGACGCTGGGGGACATCATCATCGCCGAGCCGAGCGCCATCATCGGGTTTGCCGGCAAGCGGGTCATCGAGGCCACCATTCGCCAGAAGACTCCCGCCGATTTCCAGACCGCCGAAAGCCTCCTGCGGCACGGCTTGATCGACATGATCGTCCCGCGTCCCAAGCTGCGCGACATGCTCTCCCAGCTCCTCGCCATGCACACGGCCCCCGCCCCCGCGCGGGTCACCGGAGGCTAACATGAAGATCAAGGAATCCCGCCGCTTCGCGCTCGACTTCGAGGCCCCCATCCTGGAGCTCGAGGAGAAGATCGAAGAGTTCAAGCAACTCGCCACGGAGTCCGACGGCGACCTCACTCAGGAGATCAGCCTGCTCGAGGAGCGCGCCCTCAACATCCGCCGCGCCATCTACGAGAACCTCACCCCCATCCAGCGGATCCAGATCGCCCGCCACCCGGCGCGCCCCTCCGCGCTCGACTACATCCTCGCCATCACCGAGGAATTCACCGAGCTGCACGGGGATCGCATGGGCTTCGACGATCGGGCCATCGTGGGCGGTCTCGCCCGCTTCAACGGCCGGACCGTCATGGTGATCGCCCACCAGAAGGGACGCGACACCAAGGACAACATCATGCGGAACTTCGGGATGGCCCATCCCGAGGGCTACCGCAAGGCCCTGCGCCTGATGAAGCATGCCGCCAAGTTCGGCTTCCCGATCATCACCCTGATCGACACCCCGGGAGCCTATCCCGGCATTCAGGCCGAAGAGCGGGGACAAGGGGGGGCGATCGCCCAGAACATGCTCGAAATGAGCCAGTTCGAAGTGCCCATCGTCTCCGTCGTCATCGGGGAAGGAGCCTCCGGCGGAGCGCTCGGCATCGGCGTCGCCGATCGCGTGCTCATGTTCGAGCACTCCTACTACGCCGTCATCGGTCCCGAGGGTTGCGCCGCCATCCTCTGGAAGGACGCCTCCAAGGCCCCGCAGGCCGCCCAGATCCTCAAGCTCACCGGAGAAGACCTGATCGGCTTCGGAGTCGTCGACAGCATCGTTCCCGAGCCCATCGGGGGAGCGCACCGCGACCCCGTGGCCGCTGCCCAGAACCTCAAGGAGGCCCTCGGCATCCAGCTCGACGAGCTCACGAAGGTTCCGGGCTTCCAGCTGGTTTCGGACCGCTACGGAAAGTACCGGCAGATCGGTCGGTACGCCGAGGAGTACTAGCCCGAAAGGGTTGATAATCCAGTCTCTCGGGTAAATAAAGGGGAGGGCGTAAGGCCCTCCCCTTTTTGCTGAGGAGATGTCACCCCTTGAAGCAAACCGATGCGGTCGCCCAGGCACTGAGTTACATGGTGGAGGCCAGCAACTCGAGCTTCCGCGGTGCTTGGGAAGTCCAGGCGGGCTATCGGGGAGTTCCTCTGCTCATCGGCACGGTCTTCCCCATGGCGTTCATCGCGCTCACGCTTGCGCGCCCGGAGTTGCAGTCCGACACCGCATGGCGGCTTGCCCAACGCGAGGCCGCGAACATCGCCGACCTGGGCGAGCCGCAGGGATGGCGCTACTTCAATCTCTACCCGGACATACCTCCCGATGCCGACGACCTCGCGCATGTCATCCACTTGCTCACCCGCTTGAGCTGGCCGGATCGCGACGCGATCCTGGAAGGGCCGCTCGCTTTCCTGGAAACGAACTTCCACCCCGACGGCAGTTGCAACACCTGGCTGGTTGAGCACCCTGACGAGGCGCATGCGGCGCGCCTCAACTGGGCGGGTGGCGACGACCTCTGCCACCCGGAAGTGCTGGCGAACCTCCTGGCTGCCCTGGCGAACTACGCTCCCGAGCGATTTGCCGAGCGGCTCGCAAACGGAGCCCGCTGGCTCATCCGCAAGAAGCAACCCGAAGGCTGGGCGGCGCATTGGTACTGGGGCTGGGGATACGGCACCTTGCAAGGGACCCGCGCCTTGCGCGCCGTGGCCGCGCGGCAGCCGGAACTCGCGGCCGAAGCGCGCCCCGCGGTCCGGGAGGCGCTCGAAACCCTCCTCCAGCGCCAAACCCACGAAGGCTACTGGATCCCCGATCGCTCGCCCGTCCCCAAGTACCAGGATGCGGCCTTGCGCCCCTCCGTCCTGGAAACCGCCTTCTGCCTCGAGGCCCTGGCTGCCGGTGGTGACTGGGCACCGCCGGAGAGCCGGGACGCAATCCGGCTCGCCGCGGACTGGCTCGCTGACCGCCAGGAAGCAGACGGCGCCTGGCAAGCCGAACCGCTGTACTTCACCCTCGGAAAAAGCGCCTATCAGAGCCGTGAGGTCACGACGGCCCTGGCCTTGGGAGCCCTTTTGACCGCACAAATGAGTCATGCCGCCAACGACTGGGTATAACCGTCCGTGATGAACGCCATAACGTTACCCCGGAAACTCGAAAAAACCGCCTTCTGGACGTCGATGACCCTCTTGATCGTCTTCAGTGCGATCTGTCTCGTGCTCTCGGCGGCCTGGATCAATCGCACGTTCCCGGGCTTCGTCATCCTCCAGAACCACTGCCTCGATTCGCTGTACTCCCCGCGATGGAACGGGATTCAAGAAGGCATGCAGGCGGCCGATCGGGTCGTCTCCGTGGACGGCATGCCCGTGACCTCCAGCGAGATGATCTACCGGTACGCGGCCGCCAAGCCGGTGGGCAGCTCCATCACCTACGGCATCGAACGGGCCAACGGCTCTGACGAGCCTATCCGCATGACCAAGGTCGTCCCCACCCAGAAATTCACCTTCTGGGACTGGGCCGGCATCTTCGGCTCCTTCTGGCTGATGGGGGTCTTCCACATCGCCATCGGCGCGTTCGTCGCGATCGTCAAGCCGCGAGACCCGGTCGCGCGTGCCTACCTGCTCTTCTGCTCGGTCTTCGCCCTCTTCTTCCTCAGCCACTTCGAGGCGTCCACCACCTACTACTTCTCCCTGATTCCCCACACCGCGGCCTTCTGCCTCCTGGGGACCTTCGCCATCGACCTGGCCCTGCAGCTGCCGCGGCGGGCCCCCCTGCTCGATCGATACCCATGGATCCGCGGGGCCAGCTTCGCGCTCGGAATCGGGGTCACCCTCTTCGTCCTCGGCAGTTACTTCGCCTCCGAGCGCTGGTTCTCGACCTACCTCCTGCTGACCGCCTACGGGTCGCTGGGCACCGTGAGCCTGCCCGCGGCGGCCACTTGGAGCTTGCTCAGTCGAACCAGCACCGCGATCCAGCGCGCGCAAGCGAAGGTCATCCTCTGGGGGGCCACCGCCGCGTTCATCCCGGCCATCGGCATCAACATCGGCTTCTTCTTCGGCCTCTCGTTCCCGGGCGCCGAACTCGCCTACCTGGCCATCACGCTCTTCCCGCTCGCGGTCGCCTACACCATCGTCCGCCATAAACTCTTCAACATCGACGTCATCATCAAGCGGACGATTACCTACGCCATCGTCACGTCCTCGCTCTTGGGCCTCTACTTCCTGCTGATCGGCGGCGTGCGCATGCTCATCGGCGAGCAATCGGGAGCCGCCAACATCATCGCCACGGCGGTCGTCGCCATCGCCTTCTCCCCCATGCGCGATCGCACCAAGAGCCTCGTCGACCGCCTCTTCTTCCGGACCGGCTACGACTTCCAGAAGATCGTCACCGAGTTCGGGGACGAGGCCCGCGAAACCCTCGACTCCCGGCAACTGCTCTGCGCCTTCATCAAGCAAGTCGAACATGCGCTCTACCCGGACAGCCTCGCCATCCTGCTGCGCCAGGAGGGCACGGAGGACCTTCACCTCAAGGAATCCCTCGGACTCGAGCCGGGGACGAAACTCGCCCTTTCCGTGATCGATCCGAGGCTGGCCTTGGTCGGCCGCTCCGGAAAGGGCATCGCCTCCGAGCCTGACGACTTCGGCCCCATGAAGCACGCGCTCGTCGTGCCCCTGCTCGACAAGGACGATCTCATCGGGTGCGTCCTCATCGGCCCGCGCAAGTCGGACCTCGACTACAAGGAGATCGACCGGCTCCTCTTGGTCAACCTCGCCCAGCAGCTCTCGGTTTGGCTCAAGAATACCCAGCTCATCGGCCAGGTGGCGGGCCAGGAGCGCCTCAAGCGCGAGCTGGAAATCGCCGCCGAAGTCCAGGCGGGCCTCCTGCCCTCCAAGATTCCCACCCTGCCCGGCATCGAGCTGGCCGCCCTCTCGAAGCCCGCCCTGGAAGTCGGAGGAGACTTCTACGACATCATCCGAGTCGACCCCCATCGCCTGGGCATCCTGATCGGAGACGTCTCGGGCAAGGGGGTCCCCGCCGCGCTCCTCATGGCCATGACCCTGGTCATCTTCCGCTCCATCGCGCGCGGCAACGAGTCGGCCGCAGCGGTCATGGCCAAGGCCAACGAACTCATCTACCTCAACCGCCCGTCGAGCAAGATGTTCGTCACCGCCCTCTACGCCATCTACGACTCTCGCGACCAGAGTCTCTGCGTCGCCAATGCCGGAAACCCGTTCCCGGTTGGCTCCGTGGGCAGGCTCGAGGCCAAGGGGGTCTCGCTGGGCGTGCTGGCCAAGATGACCTACGAGGAGCAGACCCTCACCCTGAATCCCGGCGACATGCTGGTCCTCTACTCGGATGGAGCCGAGGACGCCATGAACTCCGAGCGGGAGCAGTTCGGTGAGGAGCGCGTGGAGCAGATCGTCTCCCAGAACCTCGACCTTTCCCCGGACGAGATCCAGCAGCGCCTGCTCGGCGAGATCCACGACTTCACGGGAGATGGTCCGCCGTTCGACGACATCACCCTGGTCACGCTCAAGACGAGCGCGTAGCGCCTGCCGCGTGCTCGCTCCGGATCTCGAGCCTTTTCCCGAGAAGATCCTCGAGCCCTCTGAGGGCTGCGCCGTAGGCGGTCGACACGCTCGATAGCCCTGCGCCCAGCACCGCTTCGACGTCGACCAGATGCTCGGCGCGGAAACCTGCCTGCAAGAGCGCCTCTCGCGCCACGGACTCGCGCCCGAGACCCATGACCGCGCCATAAGCGTTTTCGAGCGGCCCCAGACCCGCATGGCCCGCGACCTTGCGGACAGACGCCGCGATCCGCTCGACCATGCGCCGCGTCAGATCCCGGGCAATCTCCGTGAGGGTCTTCTCACCCATCAGGTGAACATCGAGCCCACAGGCCTGAGCGAGCTGGAAGCGCGCCTCCTCGACGCTCGGGAACTGGCCTCCGTAGGCATGGGCCTCGGTCAGCTCGCGCGGGGCCAGCCCCAAGATCGCCGTCAGCACCTCCGTCTTGGCCACGCGCGGATAGAGCGGCCAGATCTCGCCCGCCGCCTCCGCCTCATGGGCGAGGTAATCCAGGGGAGTGGCCGTCATCCCGTACCAGATGAAGCGCTCCGTCTTGAGACGGTCGAGGTTGTAGCGATCGGGGTCCCCTGCCGCCAGCGGATCCGGCTTCCCGTCCACGACGGGAATGAGATCGGTCGAGGTCGTGCCGGTGTCGATGGAGAGCCCGTGCGGGATGAGCTTTGAGGCCAGGTAGGCCGAGCCCCAGAACTTGGTGGCGGCGAAGCGCACGACCTGAGATCCCGTCAGGGCCCGGGCCTCCGCAAGCGTGTAGAGGCGCCCCTCGGCACCCAGAAACCTCAAGGCGGAGGCCGGGAAGATCCGCTCCAGCAGCTCCATCGTATGGAGGTGAGCCGCCTCGAAGGAAGGATACGAGAAGAAGTGGCTGGTCGAGACGACCACCCGCTCGAAATCCTCGGGAGTGAAGGCATGGGTGATCATGAAGCGCGCCAGGGCGGCCGGAAGGCCTTCGTCGAAGTCATGCCGGCGATCGGGAAGGCGCTTCGGGGTGTAAGGGATGGTCCCACCACCCCAGAGCGCCTCGGGGCCGCCTGAAGCCTCGTTCAAGGCCACGAACTTGACCTTGGCGTTGCCAAGGTCGATGCCGAGCGCCCTCCCGCTCATGCGGTGGTCACCAGGGAGGCCTGAGGCGAATACCAGCAATCGGGATCCGAGGCCATGGGGTTCCCCGTCAGGGCGTAAGCCGCCGCGCGCGACCCTCCTTCGCAGACCGAGAAGAGCTCACAGCTGGCGCACTTGCCCTCGATCTTGCCTTCGCGCAGCGTGACCAGCAAGGGGTGCTGCCAGATTTCCTCCAAGGAGGAGCCGCGAATGTTGCCGATCTTCATCCCCATCCGGCGGCTCGTGAAGACCGTACCGTCGGCGTCGATGGCCAGATGGCTCACTCCTTCGCTCGACCGGTAAGGGCGGTGGCGTCCCCAGGCCATGGAGCGGTCGAAGCCCGGCTCCCGGAACTCGAAGCGCGTGAACTCCGAGCGGGCTCCCTCCGCAGCGATGCGGTCGTAGATCGCCCGATGCTCCTCGGGCGTGAGCCGGTTGAGTTGAGCCCCCGAGCCGATCGGGATGAGGTGGCCGAAGGAGAGCAAGGGAATCCGCTCGCGGTTGGCCAGGGCGAAGAATTCGGGGATCTGGTGGTCGTTGAAGCCCTTTAGCAGCGTCACCTTGTGGTTGACGTGGATGCCGGCCGCCAGGAGGTGTCGGCAGCCTTCCAGGGCCTTATCGAACATGCCCGCGCCCCGCACCCGATCATGCACCTCGGCGGTCGCTCCGTCGAAGCTGACCTGGACCAGGCGGATGCCCCATTCGGCCAGATGCTCGGCTTGCCGTGCCGAGAGCACCCCGTTGGTGATGATCCGGACCGCCAGGCCGATCGAGTGGGCGACTCGCGCGAGCAAACCGAGATCGCGGCGCAGCAGCGGCTCTCCGCCGCCGAAGGTGATGAGCCCCTCCATGCCTCGCTTATCGAGGAAGGCCTTGAATTGCTCGAAGAGTGCGATCATCTCTTCCACGGAGAGCTCGTCGCGGAAGGCCTTGCTCTCGTCACGGTAGCAGTGCACGCACTGAAGATTGCAGGCGTTGGTCACCGAGAGTTGGAGATGAAAGACATCCGGGCGGTCCTCATTACCTGGCGACATGCGTCCTCCGTCCTCGAAATAGAAAAGGGGGGCAGGGCTTGCGCCTGCCCCCCCCATGCAGTAAACCAGCAGAACTAGCAGTGGTCTCCGCCGTCACCGTCCGCCACGAAGCGAGCCTCGAGCTCCATCGGGTTGACATCCTTGATGAAGCGCCAGCTCGCCTTCAGGGAGGCCAACTCGCGCGGAGTCACCGCAACCGCATGCTCGGTGAGCGTGCCTTCGAAATCGGTTTCCAGCTTCTCACGGAGAGACTCATCAACGGCCAGGCGGTTCACGAAGTCGATTACCATCTTGTTGTTCATACCGTGGTCTCCTTCCAGCATTGCGGGGTGCGTGTAACATCCGTCACACTTCTTGTACCCTCTTCACAACCGGCTAAACCGCTAAAAGCCAGTAATAATCAACATTTGAAACGCATCCTACGGTTGTTTAAAAGTGATGCAACAATCGTGCAATCTTCACGACCTCCCCATAACGGGCGTAATTCCGGGTAGAGAGCCGCTCCGTCGGGTATGTTGGGCAAGGAGTCACGCATGCAGGATTGAACGCACCACCATGGACCACTCCTCCTCCCAATTTCCGACCTCCTCCATGGAGGAGAGTCCCGACGCCCCCCCCGAACTGGTGGAGGAGCTGCTGCGCTTCGAGCCCCGGACGCGGCGTCTCGGCGAAATGCTCACGGAACTCGGCCTGGCCCGCGCGGAGGACGTGGAGCGCGCACTTGAAGAACAGCAAGCGCACCCCCGCCTCCTGGGGGAAATCCTGGTTGCTCACGGAGTCTGTACCCCCGAGCAGATCTCTCAGGCGCTCAGTGCCCAGGCCGTCTTATCCTCGCCCTTATGGAAACATCTCGGATCCTTCCGCTGGAAGGAGGGCCTCACGGCGACGCCCATCAACGAGACCCATCGGCAAGCCGTCGTCCTTTCCATCGGCGATCGCCACGTCCAGTTGAGCCCCGAGGAGTACCAGCTCGCGGAGGGCCTCGTCAGCGAAAAAACGTTCAGTAGCATCGTCCGGCGCTGCTGGGAATCGACCGGACAGCTCGTCTGGCCCGAGCAACTGCTCGCCTTGACCACCCGGCTCTGGATGCTCGGTCTCCTTTCCATGGATCCCCCCGCGGCTCCCGAGAACGCGACCGGAGCGGATCCGGCGACCGCGCCAGCCCCGGAGCCCGTGCCCCCCGCCGTTTCCCTGGCGCCCCGCGCCGGCTGGGCCCGCTGGATGCAGATTCGCTTTCCTTTTCACGATCCCAGCCGCCTGCTCGACCTGACCGCTCCCCTGGGGCAAGCGCTCTTCTCCCGCGCGGGCTTCATGGGTGGCGGCATCCTGATCGCCGTGGCGGCGATCGCGCTCTCCATGCAGGCCGGCACCTTGGTGGAGCTGATCCTCCGGAACTTCGACCATCGCTGGGTGGGAGGGATCGGCAGCTTCCTGATCGCCATGCTGCTCTGCACGACGATTCACGAGTACGGCCATGCGATGGCTTGTCGGGCCTTCGGAGGTCAGGTCCGGCGCATGGGAATCATGATCTACGTCTTCATCCCCATGGCCTTCTGCGATGTGAGCGATGCCCACCGCTTCCCGGAGAAATGGAAGCGCATCGCCGTGAGCGCCGCGGGGATCTACTTCCAGCTCATGCTGGCCTCCGTCGCGGGGCTCGCGTGGGCATGGCTGGAGCTCCCAAACGCCGTGGAGTTGGTGCTGGCCCAGATCGTGGCGATCACCCTGGTCTCGACCGTCACCAACATCAACCCATTGCTCAAGTTCGACGGGTACTACATCCTGGCCGATTGGCTGGAAATCCCCAACCTCCGCCCCCGCGCCTTCGACATGCTGGACCGCCGCGTCCGCGGACTGCCCATGATCGGTGAGCGGCGGGAGCGCCGCGCCTTCCTCTGGTACGGCATCCTCGGCGGCACGTATACCGTGGCGATCGCCGGCCTCGTGACCTGGCGCTTCGCGCATTTCATCCTGCGGACCACCGGCCTCTCCTGAACGGAATTGTTACTCCGTTGTTGCAGCGAGCGAGGGTTCCGTTAAAACTTCGTCAACCCTCTGTTTTTGCGGTTTCTAGGGCCTCGTCCCGAGGTATAGTGCGGGAGGTGAGCCCTCCGTGAAGGGGGCCTAGGACTCCCTTCTACTCCATTAAACCGAGGAGAGCGTTCATGCAAGTTAGCCGTCACGTCAAACGTTCGATCGCCTATACCCTGGGCCTCACGCTGCTGGCAGGCTGCCAAACGGTCCCCTCGAGCACGCTCGCGCCGGCCACCGTCGCCCCCAGCCACCTCGCCGCGACGGCCGCCAAGGCTCCCGCGGAGTGGAAGGTGGCCACGGTCGGCGGTGCGACCCAGTACCTGGTCGAGTTCTCGGGAGACGAGATTCCCGGCAACTTCGAAAAAGACCTCACCAAGGCCGGCGGCAAGCTCTCGACGCGTTTCGACGGCGCGGGCCTCGCCACCGTGCTCTCGTCCGATCCGAACTTCCTCTCCAAAGCTGGCAAGATTTCCGGAGTGGCGAGCGTGATCGAGGATTACGAGGTCGACTGGTCCCAGGACGACCTCACCTTCGCCGCCCCGGCCGACGGCATGGACGATGCTCAGGCGGGAAGCGCGATTACCTACGGTGCCCAGCAGTGGGGCCTCCGGACCATCCAGGCTCCCGAGGCCTGGAACCAGGGCGCCACGGGCCAGGGCGTCACGGTGGCGGTGCTCGATTCGGGCATCGACTACACCAACCCCGAATTCGCAGGCCAGCTCCACCCGGCCTCACGCTCGTTCATCGAGGGAGACGGCCCCAACGCCGATAACTTCGACGTCATGGACTTGCGCGGCCATGGCAGCCACGTGGCCGGCATCATCGCCGCCAAGGCGGACGGCAAGGGCGTCACGGGCGTCGCCCCCCACGCGAAGATCCTCGCGCTCAAGGTCAACAACTACAAGGGCGTCTCCAACTTCGACACCGTCATCAAGGGCATCTACTACGCCTCGATGAACGGAGCCGACGTCATCAACATGAGCTTCGGCGGCACGTTCGCCGTGGGCAACCCCCGCGGTGAAGAGCTCAACCGCAAGATGGGACGCGCCGTCCGCTTCGCCTTCCGGCGCGGAGCCGTGGTCGTGAGCTCGGCGGGCAACAGCATGCGGAACTTCGACAGCACCACGGATTTCCTCCTGCCGGCCATGCTCGATCACAACATCGGCGTCTCTGCCACCGGTCCCGCCACGGGCACTGACTACGACTCGTTCGCCAGCTTCTACAGCAACTACGGCAAGCGGCTGGTGGATCTCTCGGCGCCGGGCGGCGGCGTGATCATCAAGAACGGCCAGATGAGCTCCGCGGGCTTCATCTACAGCACCTGGAGCACCAAGGCCGTGAAGCAGACCGTCGACGGCATGCCCTTCCAGCCGGCTCCCTACTTCACGCTGGCCGGCACCTCCATGGCCGCTCCGCACGTCGCCGGGGTCGCCGCCCTGGTCATCTCGAAGCGCGGCCACTTCCGCGCCCAGCCCAAGCAAGTCGTCGAGACCCTCTACGAGACCGCCGACGACCTGGGAAGCGCCGGATTTGACGCGTACTTCGGCGAAGGCCGGGTCAACGCCTTCAAGGCCGTCTCCGCCACCAAGGAACATCCCGGACAAGGCTGGCGCAACACCGTCCGCTTCTGGTAACGTCGCAACCCAACTCGCACCCCCCGGGGCCGGATCGGCCCCGGGGGTTTGACATGCGAGGGGCAGACCGCTATGCTATGGAGGTTAAGGCTGGTTTAAGACCCCTTTGGAGGGATGCCCATGCGCCTCGCATCGAACGGCCACGCCGCGCCCCTGCTCTCGGGCTTGCTGCTCGCTTCCTGCTTGCCGGCGATATTGCTGCTCGCCGGATGCAACCGCTCCACCCTCGTCCCGAGCGCGGCTCCCTTCACCTCCCAGCCCTCCCGCGCGACCTGGCAATCGCCGGTCCTGCCAGCCCCGGCGGTGCCGGCCTCAGCCCTGCCGATGACGCATCCCCCCGTCTCGCGTCCCGAGAGCCCGGTCCTTCCGGCGCCTCCCGCTGAGCCGACCTTGCTGGAGCTGGCCGGGGCGATCGCCCGCCAAGGCGGCATCGTCAACGACCTGCCGGCCATGGCCAGCCAGCTCGAAGCCAGCTCCTACCAGGTCCAGGTCGTTCCCCGCAACTCCCAGGAAAAGGCCGATCGGATCGCTCGGGAATGGGCCTCGGATGCGCGCCAGCTCTACGCGATCTGGGCCTACTGGAAGCTTCCCGCCCTGAGCGTCACGCGCCATGCCTATTACTCGCCCTCCAAGGGGAAGGCCCTCAAGGTCGAGTTCACCCTGTCGTCGCTTTTCTCGAAGTCCTTCGAAGAGCCCGCCGACGGCTTCGACCAGGCCACCCTGGTGCTCAACGAGGCGCGCGATCGCCATGCCGTCGACGTGAAGGAAGCGCATGCGATCGCCAAGCGCATGGGCTACGTCCCCAACAAGTACGGCGCCGCCGTCCTCCTGGACATCAAGACCTACGGCCCTCTGTGGGTCTTCGCCGATATGCCGAGTCAAACCCAGGGAGAACCGGTGATGCTGGTCAACGCCCAGACCGGGATGGTGACCCAGGGGGGCGAGGCCATGATGCTCGCCCGGTACCTCTTCCAGCGCGCAGGCTACTGACCGGAAGTCGCCAATTTCTGGGTATAACCTCAAGAAGGCCCGCTTGCCACGACGGCGGCCCCGCCACGTTCCTTTCGTCGCCCGCTTCAACGAGCACGAGCGGTGACCCCCCTCTTGAGCAGGGGAGCCCGCCCGCTAGATGCTTGGAGGTCCCCATGTCCAACTCGATTCGCCCGACTCCGTCGCTGAAGACGGGCCCGCACGACATCCGGCTGCCGGATACCGCGCAGAACCGGGATCGGCTACGCCAAGAAGCCTCCAAGGATGGTAAGCCCAGCATCCTGGCAAAGCAGGGCAATGATCTCCTCTTGCTGAGCGGGGCCTACCGCACCGAGAGCAAGATTGCCCACCAGTCCGCCGATGAGGCCATCAGCAAGGGGGACTCGCTCAAGGTGGACGGAAAGCAGGCCGAGGTCCTTCACACCGACGACGGCTTCACCGAGGTCGACCTGAGCAAGGTCACGGTGGCCGTCATCGACTCGGGCATGGACGTGACCCATCCAGCCTTCAGCAAGAGCGAGATCCTGCCGGGTTACAACGGCAAGTCCAAGACGGACGACGTCGACGCGTTCTTCAGCCACGGCACCCACGTGGCGGGCATCATCGCGGGCTCCCTGCCCGAAGAGGGCGTTCACGGCGTGGCCCCGGGGGCGACCTTGTTGCCGATCAAGTTCGGCACGTCGACCATCTACAACTCGGGCTTGTTCACGCGCGTCGCCGATTCGGTCCGCCACGCGGTCGACAACGGCGCCAAGGTCATCAACATCAGCATGGGCACCCAGACGAACAACTGGATCCTGGGCAGCCTCCACGCCAAGGGCATTCGCAACCTCGAGGAGGCCCTGGACTACGCCGAGGCGAAGGGCGTCGTGGTCGTGGTCGCCGCGGGCAACAACCGAAACGGGGAAAAGGACAAGGACAACGTCAACTTCCCCGCGACCCATCCGACGGTCCTCGCCGTCTCCAACCTCGACGACACCTCCCCGGAGGAGGGCCTGAAGCTCAGCTCCAACTCGAGCATCGGGCCCGCCGTGGATCTCGCCGCTCCGGGGACGGACATCGTCTCCGCCGTCAAGAAGGGCAAGGTCGACGAGATGTCCGGCACCTCGATGGCCGCTCCGTACGTGGCGGGCGTCGTCGCCCAGATCATTGCCCGTCACCCCGACTGGACCCCCGCCCAGATTCGCGACCACTTGGCCGAGACCGCCCAGGACCTGGGGAAGCCCGGAAAGGACATCCGCTTCGGTCACGGGGCGGTGGACCCGATCAAGGCCGTCTTCGGCGAATAGAACGGCGACAAATATGACGAGGCGCCCCCGGAATCCGGGGGCGCCTCGTCGCCGTTTGACTAAAGGGTGACGAGCTTGCCGTCGGGACGCTTGATGGCATCCACGTGAATCCGCCCATGGAGGTTGCCGGTCTTCACGGTGAAGTAGACCGTCGACGCGCCCTTCGCTTCGCCGAAGACCTTTTTCACGAAGGCTTCCGCCTTGCTCCGCAGGATGAAGTTCTCGCGGTGGATGTAGACGTACCCCCCCTCGGCGCCGGTCAGGCTCAGGGTGACATCGTTGGCATCCACGAGCTGCATGTCTCCGATGGAGTAGCCAAGGGTGCCGGTGGCCATGTAGCGCTTGCCGGCAGCCGCGCGGTTGGCTTGTTCGTCGTTCTGGAACTTGCCGATCTGGTCGAGGGTCGCCACCTGGGTGTACTGGCTCTCCTTGAAGGAGGAAAAGAGCCCATTTGCCTGGGCGTTCCCCGAGGCTCCGTCAACCATCTGAGGGGCGGTGCCGCATCCGGCCAGGAGAGCCACCAACGCCACGGTCCAAACTGCCTTCACGTAAGTCCTCCCTGCAATCGTTTTCATGTCCACTGCTGGGAGGGTTATCGGGCCCGATCCGGCCAATATTCTTAAGCCAAGTTTAAGCCTAGGCGCAGCTTTGATTAAGACAGGACACGCGCACCGGAGTAAGTGGGAAGCTTGTCGGGGTCCTGGTCCGCCAGGCGGGGGTGAAGCTTGTCCTTCTCGGAGAGCAGGACGTCCGATAGGGGCCACTCGATGCCGAGCGCGGGGTCGTTCCAGGCGATGCCCTGCTCCGAGGCCGGGTGATAGTAGTCGGTGACCTGGTAGAGGAAGTCGCATTCCTCGGAGAGGACGGCGAAGCCATGGGCGAACCCGGGCGGAACGTACATCTGGCGATGCGTGACATCATCGAGCACGAGGCCGTAGTGCTTCCCGAAGGTGGGAGAGCCGCGCCGGATGTCGACGGCGACGTCGTAGACCGCCCCGCGGGCGACGCTGACCAGCTTTCCCTGGGGCTGGATCAGCTGGTAATGGAGGCCGCGCAGGACGCCCCGGCGGGAGCGGGAGTGGTTGGCCTGGACGAAGCGTTCGGTGATGCCGGCCTCGTGGTAGCGGTTTTCGGCGTAGGTTTCGAGGAAGAAGCCGCGCGCGTCTCCGAAGACCTTGGGTTCGACGACGATCAGGCCCGGGATGCCGGTATCGATGACCTTCATGGGAAAACTCCTGTATTCAGCGCAAAGCGCGGCCCCGGAAGGGACCGCGCTTTACTTGGAACCGTTAGGCCGAGAGCTTTTCCTTGGCGACGGAGGCCAGGCGCTCGAAGGCGGGGTAATCGTTGACCGCGAGGTCGGCGAGGATCTTGCGGTTGATTTCGACCTGAGCCTTCTTGAGGCCGTTGATCAGCTGCGAGTAGCTGATGCCGTTCATGCGGGCGGCCGCGTTGATGCGCTGGATCCAGAGGCGGCGGAAGTCGCGCTTGCGCTCCCGGCGGTGCCGGTACATGTACCGGAGCGCCTTCATCATGGACTGGTTGGCTGCCCGGAAGATCTTCTTGAGGCTGCCGCGATGGCCGCGGACGAGCTTGTAAACCTTCTTATGCTTGTTGCGGTTGACGTTACCGCGTTTGACGCGAGGCATGAATAAACTCCTTCGTTACCGCAAGTACTGAGGGTAGGGGAGCGCGAGCTTGACGCGACGCTCGTCCGTCTCGTGGACCTCTTCCGAACCGCTGATCTGGCGCAGGCGCCGCGAGCTCTTGTTGACCAGCAGGTGCTTCTTGAAGGCCTTGCGGCGCATCAGCTTGCCCGAGCCGGTCACGCGGTAGCGCTTGGCCGACGCGCGGTGGGTCTTCATCTTGGGCATGGGGATTACTTCTCCTTCTTCCTGGGTGCGAGGATCATGAACAGGGTGCGGCCCTCTTGCTT
>JAKFCT010000008.1:0-49238 GCA_036676495.1 Candidatus Sericytochromatia bacterium | reverse complement strand
GCCGCCGACGCCGTTCTCGTCGCCCGCGTACCAGTTCTGGACGGTCGAGTACTTGATGTCCGCGTCGTCGAGGGCGACCAGCTCGACCACCGCCGCGTGCAGCTGGTTGGTGTCGAACTTGGGGGCGGTGCAGCCCTCGAGGTAACTGACCGTGGCGCCTTCCTCGGCGACGATCAGGGTGCGCTCGAACTGGCCCGACTCCTCGTTGTTGATCCGGAAGTAGGTCGAGAGCTCCATCGGACAGGCGACGCCCTTGGGGATGAAGCAGAAGGAGCCGTCGGTGAAGACCGCGGAGTTGAGGGCGGCGTAGAAGTTGTCCGTGTAGGGGACGACCGAGCCGATGTACTTCTTGACCAGCTCGGGGTGCTTCTGGATGGCTTCCGAGATGGAGCAGAAGATGACTCCCGCCTCGGCCAGCTTCTCCTTGAAGGTGGTGGTGACCGAGACCGAGTCGAAGACGACGTCCACGGCCACGTTCGCGAGCATCTTCTGCTCGGAAAGGGGGATGCCCAGCTTCTCGAAGGTGCGGATCAGCTCGGGATCGACCTCGTCCATCGAGCTCAGCTGCTCCTTCTTCTTGGGAGCCGAGTAGTAGACGATGTCCTGGAAATCGACCTCCGGGTACTCCACGTTGGGCCAGCGGGGCTCTTCCATGGTCAGCCAGTGGCGATAGGCCTTCAGGCGGAATTCGAGCATCCATTCGGGCTCGTGCTTCTTGGCGGAAATGGCCCTCACGACGTCCTCGTTGAGGCCTTTCGGGAGGGATTCGGACTCGATCTCGGTGACGAATCCGTGCTTATACGGCTGGCTGACGACCGCATGCAGCGATGAACTCATGGTCAAGCTCCTCGGAACTCCGGCGTTCCCGTCGAATGGGCGGCGCTTGGAGCGGGTTTTTCGCCTGCCGCTCCAGGGGCAACCAATCCAGACAATTTTAGTCAGATTTAGTGTCTTCAATTTACGCCGGATCGGGGGGGCTTGTCAATCGCCTGGGGGCGCCGCTTGCCCGTAGCACAGCGGGCGCGGAGGCTCACCCCACTGTGCGTGGGGCGGGCGTCTCTGCCCGCCCAGGTCCTGATCGGAGAAACGCCGACGGCCCCCGAAACGGGGGCCGTCGGCTCGCGCATTGCGCTCGGTGCCTAGACCACAGGGCCCGCAGGCCTCTCCCGGTCACCTCGCCCTGACGGATGACAGGCGAGTGGGCACGCCAGCACTCCTCTTGGATCCGGGTAAACTCCCCGACGGTCGAACCGCCTTTAGGGCTGATGGATCCGCCTCGAACGCTGGGTTTCCGGCTCCCGGCCCGTCCTGGACCGCTCACCTTCCACGCTTTTTATCCTAGCAAGCTAGCGTTAAGAAAGCCGCAACGCCGTTTAGGATCCGTGTGAAACTTTCATTTGGATTCGGTTAGCCGCTCAGGACCCTCGGTCGCTCGCAAGCCGCGGGAGATAGCCATGCAATCTTCGCGTAATCTTTCTCGGCTACCGTGAGGGGGTCCCCCCCTGTCGCGAGGGTAGCGCCATGTCGTCGCAAAGCTCGAAAACCTGCCCCAACTGCACCGGTCCCATGCAGGCCCTGTCGTGGACCGGCTACTTCTGTCGCGAGTGCGGGGCTGCCGTCACCTTGGCGGAAGACGGCTGGGTCCACATCCTCAACGCCGACCTCAGCGAATCCTGGGTCCGGCCGTCGAACGCGGGCGGAGGCCTGCTGGTCTAGCGCCCGCGGCTCAACCGAAGAACGGCTTGTCGAACATCGTCGGAGCCACCGCGAAGACCCCGGTCGCCTGAACGGCCACCTCTCCATTCGCCAGCCGGATTTCGGCCGCCACCCTCACCGAGCGGTTTCCATCGGCCCGAACCCAGCCCGTCGCCAGCACTTCCTGGCCCAGCGGAATCGGACGCCGGAAGTCGTATTCCAAGTGAACGGCCAGGAGGTTGTCGCGGCGGTTCCAGGCCGCCGCCCCCATCACCTCATCCAGCAGAGCCGCCGTCGATCCGCCATGCGCATGGCCCGGAGGCCCCTGCAACTCCGGCGGGTAGACGTAGCGGCAGCGAATCGCGTTTCCTTCCCGGTAGAGATCCGCGCGCAAGCCCCCCGGATTGTCCGGCTGGCAAACGAAACACGGCCCGTGCTTCTCCAGCAAGCGCCACTCCGATGGCGGCGCGGGCTCCGGAGGAGGGGCGTCCCCGATCGGCTCGATCGCGATTCCCAGGGATGAGCGCATAACGACTCCTTTGATGGCGAGAGTAGTCCGCAGCGGTCACGCCAGCCGCGTCACCTCCATTATACCCGCGAAAGCGGCGATGGGCGGCCCTTCCAGGCCCCGGCATCGCCCCCACGTTTGCCGGGGAGGCGAGCGGGTACAAGGCCTCTACGCCGCGTCCCGCTTAGGAGGTCCCATGCGCCGCCCGATCCTCGCCACCCTGATGCTCGGCTCGATGAGCCTCACGCTCGCTCTTTCCGGCTGTGCCGCGCTCTTCTCGGGCGGGCCCTCGAAGCTCGACGTCTCCGTCGAAGAGCCCCAGGAGGATGTCGAGGTCCTGATCGACGGGGTGTCCAACGATCACCATATCCGCCGCAAGGTCCCGTTTTTCACCGTGGCGCTGGATCGGCACTCCGATTACACGCTCAGGGTCCGCAGCCGCGGCTACCAATCCCTGGAGACCCGAATCGGACGGCAGGTTCAGCCTCAGGTGCTGGGCGACCTCATGGTGCTGGGCCTGGGGGCCTACGGCATCCATTACGGGAACACCCACCCGGGCGCGAGCCTCGAGTCGCTGGGAGGGGTCCCCGTCATGTCCCTCGGGATGGGCCTGGCCGGTGCGGGCCTGCTCGGCCTCGGCTGGGACGCGTTGAGCGGAGCGCTTTGGCGCCATACCCCGTCCGAGGTCGTCGTGACGCTGGAGAAAGAGCCCTCCCGCCCGATTTGGCCGTTCTGGTAGCGGCCTCCGCGCGTCTCCAAGCGTAGATCGCCGCCTGCGATCGCTCCACCCCCGCGCTAGGATGAGGCGCGATGAAGGGAGGCGATCATGGCGAGAACCATCGACATGCAGGTCACCGGCTTCGAGGTGGGCCAGGAGCGCTCCGGCTTCCACCCCGTGACCCTCGAAACCAGCCGCGGCCCGATCCGGTGCCGCCTCTACCCGGTCCCGGAAGGTAGCGAGCGGGCCGTCATCACCGTCGGCGGCGTGGGAGGCGGCTGGGACACCCCCGCCCAGGACCTCTATCCCCGCCTGGGATCCGACCTCCCCTCCGCGGGCATCGCCCTGTGTCGGCTCTGCTTCCGCCACCCCACCGTGCTCGAGGAAGCGGTCCTGGACGTGCTCGCGACCCTCGCGTTCCTGGAGGCGGAAGGGGTCAAGCAGATCGGCCTGGTGGGCCATTCCTTCGGAGGAGCGGTGGTGATCCAGGCCGCAGCGTCCTCCCCGAAGGTGCGAACCGTGGTGACCCTGGCGACCCAAGGCTACGGCGCCGATCCCGCCAGTGCGCTGGGACCTCGCTGCGCGTTGCTGCTGCTTCATGGGACGGGCGATCGCGTGCTCAGCCCCGCGTGCTCCGAATCGATCTTCGAGCGCGCCCGCGATCCCAAGGAGCTGGTTCTTTACGAGGGCGCGGGGCATGGCCTGGACGAGGTGGCCGAGGCGGTCCACACCCGGGTGCGGGAGTGGCTCGTGGCGCGGCTTCCAGAGCAGGGCGGCGCCGATTGACGATCCCGGCCGGTGGCGTATGCTGGGGGTCCCCGTACGGGGAAGGAGGGACGCATGGCCAATCGCGACGCGACGCAACGACCGGGAGCCGAGAACGCCGCGCCTGACTCCGAAGCGCAGCCGAGAGTTCAGGAGGACCTCACGGCGCTCGGCCCCGTGGATGAGCGCATGCTCGATATCGGAAAATCCCTGGAGAAAGGGGAGATCGCCTCTCCCGCGAATCAGGAGAGCAGCACCGGCATCGTCTCACGCGGCTAGCGCCGGCCCCTGCGCCGGGAAAGAGAGAGTAGCATGGACCGCCATGAGAACCCCGGCATCAACCCCGGGAACGGGCCCGCCACCTGGGAGCAAGGCCAGAAACCGCAGCAGCCTCCCGAGGCGGTGAAAGCGCCGCCTCAGGACTTCGCGTCCCCGCCTCCGGGCGAAACGGGCCCGGGCGCTACTGAAGGCGCTGCCAGCCCTTGAAGAGGCCGTAGCCCGCGACGGCGAGCAAGGGACCGGCCAGCACCCCCACGGTGACTCCCAGCGCTCCGACGGCCATCCCCCCGAGGACGCCGCCGGCCACGGCCAGCGCTCCCGGAAGCGCGGCCCCCAGGCGGTGACGGGAAGTGTTTCCGCCGTCGGCCATGCCCAAGAGCAGCTGCATGTATCCCTGACCGAGGGACGTGCCGACGCCGGCTCCGATGGCCGCGCCGACCGGGCCGCCCACGACGGCCCCGAGAATCGCCCCGACGGCTCCCGCCCCTGCCGAGTGCAGGGCCGAGGAGGCCACGGTCTCCGGCACTTCCCGCCACGGATCCTGATCCGGCACGTCCGTCGGAGGATCGGGAAGGGGCGGGATCTGGGAAACCCAGCGATCGCGCGGCATCGAAGGCGCCGCCTGGGGGATGGCCTGGGCCGTCCGGACGATCGGGGCCGGGGGGAGGGGGGAAGGGGGAATCGGCGATATGGTCATGGATTGCTCCTTTTGACATCAAAAAGACGTTATCCCTCGGGCCCCCGTGAAACTTGCGCGGCCCCCCTCCCGATGGCTCCGAGCGCGGTGCGGCAAGCATGGCGGAAAGCCACGACGAAGATCCCCTGAAAGGACGAATTTGCCTCCTGAGGGGTCGTACAGCAAGTACGACCGGTCCCACAGGGCAGAAAAAGGCCCATGATCGGGTGGGGACAGGGTAGGCTAGCGCTCGGCCATTCGTTGTGACATGGAAATGTGACGGCGATCATGGACGGGTCACCCGAGACTTTCCTCAGGAGGATCGATCGTCATGAAGACTCGCTCTCCCATGAAGAAGCTGGCTGCCGTCGCCGTGGCTGCCAGCGCCCTGGTCGGTTGTAGCGTGAGCGCGCCCTCGACCGCCAATCAGCCTCTCATGGCTCCCCCGGCAGGCGCGTTGAGCGCTCCGACCTACCAGGTGCTCGTCGAAGACGACTCCGAGCACAAGAAGAAGCTCGAAGAGTTCATGACGCAGCTCGCGCTCGCCAAGGACCAGAAGACGCAGCTCAAGAGCATCGTCAAGAACGCGTTGGAGCGTGCAAAACCCCTGCAGGCCGAGCTCAAGCCGCTCGTCACCGCACCCGAAATCGACCGCACGGCACTTTCCACGGCCATCCAGAACGCCATGAAGGCCGATGCGGCCCAAGATGCCCAGACCCTGGAAGAGGTCCGCGAGACCCTGTCGCCCGAACAGCGAACCATGGTCGCCGACAAGCTGACGGAGATGAGCACGCGGGAGGACGATCCGCATACCAAGATGTTCGAGAGGTTGATGGACAAGGCCGGGATGCAGGTCACCATGACCGAGGCTCAGAAAACGGCCTTCTCGAACCTAAAAACCGCCTTCAAGGACTTCTGGATGACGAACCGCGCCGCGTACTACACGGCCATGGCCACGCATATGAAGGAAGGAGATCAGGCGAAGCTGCAGGCGGAGCTCGAGCGGTTGAACGCGGGCGCGCCCTCCCAAGCGATGATCGACTTCATGGCGAGCCTGGATCAGTCCCAGCGCCAGAAACTGGTCGCATGGAAGGAAGGCTTGATGCAGAAGATCGCTAACAAGCTCTAGGCTCTCGCAAGCCGGACGGCATGCCGAGCTGATCGCCGGGAACTAGAGGGCCTTGGCTCTCGCCGGCACGGGATCCTCCGCCGAGCCCGCGTCCTGCGGGCTCGGCGGCGCCTCATCTCGAAGTGCGAGAGGGGGTTCGTCCTCTTGGGCGACGCTGGGGAAGCCCCTCCGGATCTGGGCGACGGCGATGGCCGCGACCCGGTCATGCTGCTCCGGGGCGATCTCGTAGGCTTCGAGCCGCAAGACCGTCTCGGAGACGTTGACGTAGCAAAACTGCAAGGCATTGCTACGGATCCATGGCGTTCGCTCCCCAGAGCGGAGCCAGCCGTCGAAAAGCGCGGGGCACGGGTGGGGGACGTAGCCGAGCAAGGTCGAGCCCGAGGCCCTGGCACGGTTCAGGGCCTCTAGCAGGACGTTGGTGAGCGTCTCCGAAGCCGCGTTCAGCGACGGGAGGGGCCCCTCGATCAGGGCAACCGTCCCGGCGGGATGGGCCTCCAGCAGCTCCCCGGCACGCTCCACACCAAAGGCCTGGCGGGCCTCCTCGAGATCCTCGCCGGGTCCCACGAGGATGGGTTCGCTGCCGAAGAGCGCCTGTGAGCGCTCCGCGCAGGTCATCGACACCCACGCCACGCGAATGAGGCGGGCGCTGGCGATCCGGCGACACTCCGCGTCGTGAGAGAGCGAGCCCACGGCCACGACGGAGAACGGTCGCGGATCGGGAGTCACGGCAAAGCGCTCGTCGGACTCCAGGATCTCGACATGGGGTAACAACTCCTGAATGCTCAACATAGGAGCATTCAAGCGTATTTGATTCAAATACGCAATACCTTTTTTCAGTCAAAAAGACGCTCCCCTCATGGCGAAGCCGACAAGCGGGCGTTAAGGCGTTCGAAGTCCCGGCTCGCCCCCGATGCGTGCTATAATCGAACTTTTCCGGCGGCGATTTCGGAGCGCCTGCGGCCTCGCATGGTCAGGCGACACGGTCCTGAAGCAACGCGGCAAGTCCAGGAGGAGCGGCATGGATCATCGAGAGCAGAAGAACCGGCGCCCGTGCATCGTGGACGCAGGAGTCCTCTACCACCGCCGCGACATGGCCCGCATTCTGAGGGACCTGGTCCGGGTCCGGTACGTCGACCTGAACGGCGGCGAGGTGGCGGCCAGTGGCGAAGGGCAAGTCGTGAGCATCTTCGCGAGCGAGGAGTCCTCCACCATTGTCTTCAACGAGCGGCTCTACCTCAACCTCAACACCTTCGAGTACGCGAAGCTGGGCAAGGATCCCGACGGAGCCAGCTGCATCGACCTGGTCGACGAGCACCGGATCCTGAGGCTCATCCCCTTGCCCTGGGAATCCTTCGATGCGCCCTCCGGCCTGGGGCAAGCCCCGACGACGGCCTCCGCCGTCCTCGATCGCTGGTTCAGCGAGGCCGCCGCGGAAGTCTTCGCCGAGGACGACGACGAAGAGCTCTAAGCGCCGCTAGTCGCGTAAGGCGGCCTCGACGGCCTGGTGGCAACGCGCGTCGCGAAGCATCAAGGGGTGAAGCGCGACCGGTAGCCGCACCTCGCGCGCTCCCGGCAGAGACGAGCTCCAAGCGGGAACGATCATCAAGTCGAAGGGCGTCCAGATGGCCGTGTGGCGGATGCCCGCAAGCGCGGCGAGGTTGGAGTTCAAACGCTGGTAGACCCGGCTTCCCGGCCTCAGTTCTTCTCCCAAGGCATTCCACCGGAAGTAAGCCATCCATGAGCCATGGTGAGGGCTCGAAATCGTCACCAGGCGCTCGACCTCGGCGGCTCCCCCGAGGTCCTGAAGGTAGACGCGCGCGACCATTCCTCCCAAGCTGAAGCCCACGAGGTCGACCTTCTGCGCGCCGGTGCGGGCCCGGATCGCGGCAACCTCACGCTGGACCTGACGCGCCAACGCCTCGAAGCCGACTTGGCCGTCATTGGGCACCATGTCGAAAGCGAAGCGCTGCCAACCACGCCGTTCCAGGTATTGCCCGAGGGGCTCCATCACGGCTTGCGTGTCATCGATCCCATGAATCAAGAGGACAGGGTTGCGTTCGGCCGCATGGGCCGGGAGGGAAAGGGCCATGAGCACCGCCAGGGCGGCGGAGAGGCGCAGGCTCACGGAAGGACTTTCTCGAGGCTCCGGATGCGCTCGAAGTACGACCGCGCGAGCATGCGCTCGCGAACTTCCGGAGGCAGCGGAACTCCCACCAGAATGGCTCCCAGCAGGGGGGCCTTTTGCTTCCATGCCGCCAAGCGCGTGCGCCAGGCCGCAAGCGGAGAGGTCGGGCCGCTGAAGACCGGGAAGTTCGGAACCTCAGCGACAAATCTCCCCGGGGGAAGGACCAAGAGCGTCCAATCGAAGCTCGCGGCCAGGGCGCGAGGCAGCAGAGGAGCCTCTCCCTCGGGCCAGGGAAGTGCCGTCATGAGGTCCAGGTCCGGGATGCCCGTATGGCGCAGGGTGGCGAGGTCTCCGGTTTCCAAAGGGGAATCGCTTTCGTCGGATTCCTCGAGGACCTCCGAGAGGACCGAGTCCTCGCCCATGAAGTCGACCACCAGCACGCGTTTTCCGTCACGGACCAGGGAGATGCCCAGGGCAGCGGTGACGACGGCGGCGGCCGCGGGATCGCCGGTGGCGGCGATCGCCACTTCGCGGACTTCCCGGGCCTCGGTCGGGGGGAACGCGGCGAGCGCCATCTCCCGGACCATGACTCCCATGGTTTGACAGGGTGCCGATTGCAGTTCAAGGAACCTCCCGCCCATGCCCAAGCCTGCAGGCAAGACGCCGGCCATGGGGAGGCCTGCAAAGCGCGGCTGGGAGAGGAAACCGGGGCGGCGCTTCACGAGCAAAAGCAGCAGGAGGGCCACGCCGCCGATTCCGGCGAGCCAGGCCCAGGGGATGCGGGGGGGCTCCGGGGGGGGAGCGGCTTCCTTCATCGAGTAGGAATAGGGGCGGGGGAGGTTCTGGGCCAGTTGCTCCAGTGCCGCCTCGACGGGGAGGCGCAAGCTCGCGGTCTCCTTGACGTCCTCCTTGAGGTCGATGCGAACGCGCACTCCGCGGGGCGTGTGCTCGACGGCCATGAGGCGGATCCGGTCGCGGTCCTCGGGGCTGAAGAGGGGAAAGAGCGAGCTCAGCCAGTCGTCGCTCGCCCGTTCTTGCAAGGCCTGGACGATCGACGGAGGAGCCAGGGTCGAGAGCTCCAGGCGGACGCTGAGTTGCTCTTCCGCCCAGACAGGCGGAGCGCCCGCTCCGCCGCCAAGCCAAAGCGAGGCGGCGAGGGCGAGCGCGGCGAGCGGGCGCAGGGGGCGCATGCCGATCGTTCCAGCTGCGGGCGCTAGGCCAGCGCCGGCGACTCCGACAAGGCCTGGCGCAGCAGGTCGGCCTTGTCCGTCCGCTCCCAGGGGAGATCGACGTCCGTCCGGCCGAAGTGGCCGTAGGCAGCCGTCTGGCGGTAGATGGGGCGACGCAGATCGAGCGCGCGGATGATGCCGGCGGGGCGGAGGTCGAAGTGCTCGCGGACGAGCGCTTCGATGCGCTCCTCGGCGATCTTCGCGGTGCCCTGGGTGTCGACCATGATGGAGACGGGGCGCGCCACGCCGATGGCGTAGGAGAGTTGGACCTCGCAACGGTCGGCGAGGCCGGCCGCGACGATGTTCTTGGCGACGTAGCGGGCGGCGTAGGCCGCGGAGCGGTCGACCTTGGTGGCGTCCTTGCCCGAGAAGGCGCCGCCGCCGTGGCGCGCGTAGCCACCGTAGGTATCAACGATGATCTTGCGGCCGGTGAGGCCGGCGTCCCCCATGGGACCGCCCACGACGAAGCGGCCGGAGGGGTTGATCAGGAAGCGGGTTTCCTTGAGCAGCTCGGCGGGGACGATCGGCTTGATGACGTGCTCGATCAGGTCCTGCTGGATCTGGGCGTGGTCGACATCGGGGGCGTGCTGGGTGGAGATGAGGACGGTGTCCACGCGCAGGGGGACGTTGCCCGCGTACTCGACGGTCACCTGGGTCTTGCCGTCGGGGCGCAGGTAAGAGAGCGTGCCGTCCTTGCGAACGTCGGTGAGGCGCTTGGCGAGCTTGTGGGCGAGGCTGATCGGCAGGGGCATCAGCTCGGGGGTCTCGTTGCAGGCGAAGCCGAACATCAGGCCCTGGTCGCCGGCTCCGATGGCATCGATCTTGGCATCGATTTCGGATTCGGAGAGGCCGCCCCGAAGCTCCCAGGCGCGATCGACCGCGGCCGCGATGTCGGGAGACTGCTCGCCGACGGCCTGAAGGACGCCGCAGGTCTCGGCGTCGAAGCCGTACTTGGCGCGGGTGTAGCCGATCTCCCGGATGGTGTTGCGGACGAGCTGGGTGATGTTGACCTTGGCGGTGGTGGTGATCTCGCCGGCCACCAGGACGAGGCCCGTGGTCACCGAGGTCTCGCAGGCCACGCGCGCCATGGGATCTTCGGCCAGGATGGCATCGAGAATCGCATCCGAGATCTGGTCGCAGATCTTGTCGGGATGTCCTTCGGTGACGGACTCCGAAGTGAACAGGGTACGGCGAGGCTGGGTCACGAGCTACTCCTCTTCGAACAAACCAAAAAAAAGCACCCACAGCATCCAAAGCCTGAGCTTAGAGCCGGAGCGCGGGTATCTTGCTCCGCCTATCTGCCGACGACCGTTCGCCGCAGGAATTGGCACCGCGCCCCGAAAGGTCGGTTGCCGGGCTTCATCGGGCCTGTCCCTCAGCCAGCTCTGGATAAGCGTTATTGCTCCAAACTCTACCACGCCAGCTCATGGAGCGTCAATGGACGCAAAAGGGCTTCGCCCGGCGGCTGCCGGGCGAAGCGAGACCCCGTTTCCAAAGCCTCCGGCTAGAAGCGCCAGTGGGCTCCGAGTCCGAACGAACCGGGCGTCTGACCGAAGCCGAGGTTCGGGCCCGGGCTGAAGCCGACGAAGGCATCTCCCACGAAATCCTGGGTAAACGCGTAGCGGACGCCGATATTCGACTGGGTGTTGATGCCCGAGACGGGCACGCCCAAGTTGGTGTCGGCGAGGAGCTGAAGCCTATCGGTCATCCCGACGGTGCCTCCGATGCCCAGCGCGAGGAAGTTGAGCGGGGCGGCTTGCCGTCCGCCGGGCAAGATCGCCAAAGGTTGCAGGAGGCCGAGGTTGTAGTTCGGATAGAGGGTGAGGTTGAAGAAGTTGATGTCGTTGAAGGCGAACATCTTGGAGATGGGAACGCCGAGTTGGACTCCCAGGGCAGGGTTGCCGTTGGCGTCCACGGAGAGCACGCCGCCCGCGAGGCCTGCGACCGAGGCGATCGCCGCCCCGTCGCCCTCGTTCATGAAGGCCCACTTACCGGTCACGTCGAGCTGGCCCTGCCAGGGCGTCCCGGCGATGTAGCCGATGCCCGTGTTCAGCTCGAAGTTATCCGACATGCCCATCTGGGCCCGCAGGTTCAGGGCGTTGCTGGCGATGCCGAGGCCCACGGCGGGCTGGCCGCCAATCGGCGCGGCGGCCGTGGCTCCCAGGAAGATCGACGTGCTGATCAGGTTGACGCCAAGACCCAGCACGTTGGCCCGGGGCACGGTGAAGAGCCGGGTCGGTCCCGGCGACACCATCCCGGAGACCACTGGAACCTGCAGGGACGTTTCGGACGTGCGCATCTGCGCCTGGGCAGGTAGCGCCAAGGCAACGCCCATGGTGCCGGCCAAGCCGATCGCAAGCAGCTTCTTCGCTCGCATGCCATACCTCCTTCACCCATTTCCTCATAAAAATTCGTGAAGATTTGCAAAGAAGGTAACACGCGTGCGGATCGGATGACAACGCCTTCTGCCTCGGTTCGGAGGGGGATGGGTCTGGATTCCCCCCGCAGGCCAAGTGGCCCGAAGGGGGTCAGCGGGGCTGAACGGGGCGGCCCATGGCGGTACAGCGTTCCCGCAGCCAAGGCACCTGCGCCACGTCCTCCCGGACGACGGCTCCGCGCGGAGAGGAGGCATGAATCACGGCTCCCTCTCCCGCCCAGAGGGCCACGTGCCCCGGGTAGAACAAGAGGTCTCCCGGTCGCAGCGCATCCCAGTGCGGCACGGCGGGAAGCGCCTTGGCCTGCTGGTCGGCATCGCGGGGCAGGCGAACTCCCAGCAGCTCGTAAGCGAGCTGGGTCAAGCCGCTGCAGTCCAGGCCCCAGCCGGATTTGCCTCCCCAGAGATAGGGAACCCCCAGCCAGCGCGTGGCGATCGCCACGGCTTGCGCTCCCAGCTCGGCAGGTTCGCGCCAGCGCCTGGCACGGTCCGAGGCGGCGATCGCCTCTCCTTCCGGAACCCAAACAGACAAGCCCTGCGGCGTCTCGGCCCGCCAGCCCGCGTCGCCGCGCTCACGGATTCGCAACTCGGATCCCGCCGACAGGGGAACCGTCCCTGCTCCATCCGAGCGCTGGGCCACAAGCACGATGGGTAAGGTCCTGAGGCCCTCTTCCGCCGGAGGCTCGAGCCGGAGGTTCTCGGAGCGAGCCCAGGCGACGTAGCCGTCGGGAGTTTGTACGCGCCACCACTCGCCCTCAGGGCGCTTCAAGACCGTGAGGCGGGTCCCCAACGGGGCTTGCGAGACCAGCTCGGAGCCATGGCGGGCCTCTCGACGCAAATTCAGGACCGGAGCGATCACAAAGGCCGGCTCTGCTGCGAGACTCTCCACCCCCGACAGGTCCACGCCCAGCGTTTTAGCGAACGCTTCTTCGATCTGGATCCGCGGAAGCGAGGTTTCACCGGCGATCCGAAGGTGTCCGTCCTTCCAGGTCACGTGGAGGTCGAAGACTCCCAGGCGACGATCCGGAAGCCGGAGTGCCCGACAAGCCTCCAGCTGCTCCGTGGCGCGCTGCGCGTGGTCGCGGCTCTGCGAGTGGGCTTCCCAGACCGCCTGGGCGATCCGGCCGATGAGCGAATTGGCGATTGCGTCCCCTTCGGTCAGCACCACCAGCAGCACTCCATCGGGACCGCCGAGGCGTCCCGCGGCGTGGGCAAGCAGGGGCTCGCAGCGATCCGCCGCCTTGTAGGCCATGGCCAAGCGTGAAAGCCGACGCGGGAACTTGGTCCGATCGCCCTCCCAGACCAGCAAGTCCCAGAGCGGATGGGCGGCATCCAGCGCAGCGAGGCGGTCTCTGAGCGCGCGCGCCGTCATGGACTCCGTCACCGGCAAAGCGAGCCGTTCGGCAAGCTGCGTGATCGCGTCTCCCTTGCAGTCGGTGACCGTCTGAAGCAGCGTGGTTCGGAGCGGTTCCAGGTCGAGGTCGTCGCGCTGCGCCCGGTCGTAGGCGCTCATGAGCACGGGAAGGGCGCTCAGCTGTCCGGTGGGAAAGGGGCGATCGCCCTCCAAGTCCCATGCCGCGCCCGTCAGCAGGTCCAGGCACGCGATAGCAACGCTTCCGCGGGCCTTCGAAAGAATGGCGTCAATCCGGCCTTTGAGGTCTAATGGAGGGGAAGCCAGGACGGGCGAATGCATACCGGGGCCTCTGAATCTAGAAGGAATGAGCCATGACGACGACGATATCCTACCATGAGCGGGCGCTGGAGCTGCATCGGCGGCTTCTCGTCATCGACGGGCACGCCGACACGCTCGATCGGGTGCTCGAGGAGGGCCATGACTTTCTCGAGCCCTCCCCGGACTTCCACATCGACCTGCCGCGGCTGCTGGAAGCCGGCGTGAACTGTCAGGTCTTCTCCCTCTGGACGCCCCCGGAATACCAGGGGGAGCGCGCCACGGTCCGGGCCCTCGCGATGATCAGCGCCTTCCTCGACATGCAACGCGAGCGCTCCGAGTTGCGCCAGGTCTTCCGGGTGAGCGATCTCGACCCTGGCCTTCCAGGGTTCTGCTTCTCCTTCGAGGGAGCCGAGCCGCTGGCCGGGAACGTCTCCTTGCTGGAAGTCTTCTACCGGCTGGGAGTGCGCATGATCGCGCTCACCTGGAACGGCCGCAACCCCTTTGCCGACGGCCTCAAGGTCGGCCCCAATCCATCCGGCTTGACCGAGCTGGGTTACGACCTCGTCGAGCGGATGGGCGAACTCGGCGTGGTCCTGGACCTGGCGCATATCGCGGAGCCGGGGTTCTGGGACGCGCTGAAGGCCAGCCGGGGCCCCGTGGTCGCGACGCATGCCAACGCCCGCACCCTTCACGATCATCCCCGCAATCTCAAAGACGAGCAGCTGAAGGCGATCGCCGAGCGCGGCGGTCTGGTCGGCATCACCTTCGTTCCCGGCTTCCTGACGACCGGAGGCGCCGATCTGGACGACGTGCTCGCCCACCTCGACTACATGGTCAGGCTCATCGGCGAGGATCACGTCGCCTTGGGCTCGGATTTCGACGGGATTACCGCTCCGCCCACCCGGCTCACCGGCGTCCAGTGCTTGCCGGCGCTTACCGAGGGAATGCTGATGCGCGGTTACAGCGAGGAGCGCATCGCCAAGATCCTGGGAAGCAACTGGGCACGCGTCTTTGGGGAGGTCTGGAAGTAGTCGCGCTTGCGTGCTATGATCACCGCTGCGGCGCCGGAAAACTCCTCGAACGGCCTAGGGCCTTAATTCCAGCCACTCCGCCCTGTTGCGCAGATTGCCGCCGCTCATGAACGTTGAAGAGGATGTCATGCTGCTTTTGAACGACCCCGCCCAGATGACGGCCGCTGATCCCAGCGGCATGTTCGATTACCTGTTCCGCCTGCCCGAGGTGGCCGAGGCCGCCTTCGCGCGAGGACGCGCCGTTACCCTTCCCAACGCCAAGCCCCGCCAGGTGCTGATCGGCGGCATGGGCGGCTCGGCCATCAGCGGGGATCTCGCCCGTAACCTGCTTTTCGATCGCTGCGGCGTCCCCATCGCCGTCAGCCGTCACTCGCACCTCCCGGCCTACCTGGGCGCAGACGACCTGGTCATCCTGCTCTCGTACTCGGGCAACACCGCGGAGACCCTTGGCTGCCTCGAAGCGGCGATCGCTCGCAAGATTCCCGTCGTGCTCGTCACCTCCGGCGGCCGCTTCGGTGAGCTGGCCGCTCAGCACGGCCTGCCGTTCGTCTCCGTCGAGCCCGGCTGGCAGCCTCGCGCCGCCCTCGGTGAGCTCTACTTCTCGCTGCTTGGCCTCCTGAGCCAGCTTCCCGGCGTCGAGGGCCTCGACCCCGCGGCCGTGGTCGCCCAGCTCCGCGCCGAACGCGACACCTACTTGCCCGAGGTTCCCACCGAGAAGAACCCCGCCAAGCAGCTCGCCCAGGCGCTTGCGGGCAAGATGCCGGTGATCTTCGGCATCCACCCCTCCACCGAGGCGGTCACCACCCGCTGGAAGTGCCAGATCAACGAAAACTCCAAGATGACGACGCTCGCCAACGTCTTCCCCGAACTCACCCATAACGAGATCGTCAACCTGGGCGCCAAGCCCCACCCCGACCACGTCATGGTGATCCTCCGCGACTCCGAGGACCCGGCGTTGCTGGCTCGTCAGCTCGACATCGCCCGGGACATCCTGCGCCCGCAGGTGGACGCCGTCTACGAACTCGTGGGCGCCGGTCCCGACAAGCTCACCCGCCAGATGAGCCTGGTCTACCTGGGCGACTACGTCTCGGTCTACCTCGCTACCATGGCCGGGATCGACCCCACCCCGGTCGAGGCCATCTCGAACCTCAAGAACCGCATGGCAGGTAAAGCCTGATGCGCGCCGTCATCATCGCCGGAGGCTCGGGCACCCGCCTTCGCCCCCTCACCTACAACACCCCCAAGCCGATGGTGCCCTTGTTCGGCAAGCCGTTCCTGCTTTACCAGATCGAGCTGCTGCGCGATCACGGGATCACCGAGATCATCATCAACCTCCACTACCTCTCGGATTCCATCAAGAACGTCCTGGGCGACGGCTCCCAGTTCGGCGTGAAACTCTTCTACTCCTACGAGTCTGAGCCGCTGGGCACGGCCGGCGCCGTCAAGAACGCCGCCGAGTTCTTCAACGACGAGCCGATGCTGGTCTTCAATGGAGATGTCCTCACGGACGTCGACCTTACGGCCGTCATCGAGACCCACAAGCGCACCCGAGCCAAGGCCACCTTGACGCTCATCAAGGTGCAGGATCCAACCCAGTTCGGCCTGGTCTTCCTCGACGGCGACCAGCGGATCACGCGCTTCCACGAGAAGCCGACGGCCGAAGAAGCCGCCATGTTCAAGGTCGACACCGTGAACGCCGGCATCTACGTCCTCGATCCGGACGTCTTCCAGTACGTCCCCCAGGGTGAGCCCCACATGTTCGAGCGCGGCCTCTTCCCGCACCTTCTCAACATCGATGCGCGGATGAGCGGCCACGTCACCGACGCCTACTGGATCGACATCGGCAACCCCGCCAAGTACATGGAAGCCCACGTCGACGTGCTGCGCGGTCGGGTGAAGGTGACCATGCCCGCCACCGAGCTGATCCCCAACGTCTGGGTGGCCGAGGGCGCCCACATCGACGACTCCGCCACGGTGCGGGGCCCGGCCTTCATCGGCCCCGGCTCCAAGATCCGCAAGAAGGCCGCCCTCAACGAGTACGCCGTCCTGGACCGCAACGTCATCATCGACGATGGGGCCTCCGTCGCCCATGCGGTGGTCGGCGCCGACACCTTCGTCGGCGAGGATGCGCGAATCCAGCGCTGCATCGTGGGCCGCAGCAGCCAGATTGGCCCCCATAGCCATCTCTCCGGGGATGTGGTGCTCGCCGACGACTCGATCATCGGCAAGGGCACCCGGCTCGGAGCGTAATGAATCGGCTCCCCCCGGCTGGGGGGAGCCCCTTTTACTTTTTAGGAGCGATCAATGAGCAAGAAGGTTAGGGTGGCGATCCTCGCCGGCGGCTTCTCCTCCGAGCGGGACGTCAGCCTGCGATCCGGGGAAATGGTGCGCCGCAACCTGGATCCCGAGCGTTTCGCTGCTGAGGTCGTCGACCTCAAGGACCTTCTCCCTCCCGCTTCGATCGACTGGTCCGAACTCAAGTCCCGCTTCGACGTGGCCTTCATCGCCCTGCATGGCGAAGGCGGCGAGGACGGCACCCTTCAAGGAGCCCTCGACCTGCTGGACATGCCCTACACGGGCTCGGGAGTCTACGCGAGCGCGCTGGCCATGAACAAGTGGCGGACCAAGCAGGTCTACCAGGCCAACGACATCCCCACCGCCGATGCCCTGGCCTACGACCTGCGCTACTCTCCCTTGCCCGGAGCCCAGGAGGTCGCGCGAGTGGCGGAATTCCGCTTCGGCTACCCGTTCGTCCTCAAGGCGGATAACCAGGGCTCCAGCTTCGGCGTCTACATCGTGAGACGCGCCGAGGAGTTCGAGGCCGCCTGGAAGGGAGCCGCCTCGTTCAGCCCGGAGATCCTGATCGAGCGCTTCGTGCCCGGCACCGAGGTCACCTGCGGAGTGATCGGAGGCCGCGACCTGCAGGCCCTCCCCATCGTCGAGATCGTGCCGGCGGGCGAATGGTTCGACTTCGAGGCGAAGTACACTCCCGGAGCCGCCGAGGAGATCGTGCCCGCCCGGATCAGCCCCGAGCTGACCCAGCAGGTCCAGGAGCTCGCCGTCAAGGCGCACAAGGCCCTGGGCTGCTGGGGCATGTCGCGCACGGATATGCGCATCACCCCCGCCGGGGAAATCTTCGTGCTGGAGACCAACACCATCCCCGGCCTCACGGAGGGCAGCTTGCTTCCCAAGGAGGCACGCGCAGCCGGCATCATGCTGCCTGAGCTCTTCGATCGCCTTATCTCCTTCGCTCTCACGCGCCATGCCGAGCGGCGCGCGCTGGGAACTCCGACCCCCTGACTCTTCCATCGGCCGATCCGGCTTTCCGAGAGCGAACGTCGTTTCTACAGGTCAGCCACGCTTTCCCAACCCTAGCCGCAGGCGCTTCGAAACAGCCGCGATCTCTAGCCTCTCGTTTCTACAGGTCAGCTGCGCTGCCTTTCGAAACAGCCGCGAGCGCCAGGCCCTCCGCCGTTCGAGCGGAGGCCCTCTGGGTCATTCGGACTATAGGGGCCGGATCGCTGAGCGAGAGATTCTGGTACAATGGCACGGAAGCTCCTTAGGAGGGTTAGTCCGTGCCTACGTCATTCCAGCCGTTGTTCTACCTCGCGGTGCTCGTCGTCATGGCGATCGCCCTCTTCCTCGCCCTCGTTCCCCGGCGGCTGGGCCATGCCCTGGCCTTTTTCTCCGCCCTCGCCTACGGGGCCTGGATGACGCTGACCGTCGGGGCAGCCCCCTTCCGGCTCGTCGCCTTCGTGCTCACCATGGCGATCGCCGCCCTGGGCTTCTTCATCGAGCCGCTCACGCGCCGCTTCGACCTGCGGGTCCGCTGGGTCGGAGAGCGAACCGCCTGGGGCGCTCTCATCGGCGTGCTGATCGGGCTCTTCCTGGGCGGCAGCCTGCTAGTCGCCCTCCTTGGCGCGCTGATCGGAGCCGTGGTCGCCGAGTTGAGCGACAAGCGCGCCCTAGATCATGCGTTCCGCTCGGGTATCGGCGCCGTCCTCGCGCTCTTCGGGCCTGACGGCCTGCGCCTGCTCTTCACCGTCGCCATCATCAGCGTCTTCATGTCCACCTGGGGACGGTACACCGTCCCGGCACTCTAGGAGGGGAAATGCTCGTTCGTGACGTCATGACCCAGGAGGTCTGGTCGGTGACCCCGTCGATGACCATCCAGGAGGTCCTCGAGCTCTGGGAGAAGCACCATGTGAGCGGCTTCCCGGTCGTGGACGGAGATCGCGTGGTCGGCATCGTGACGGAGGGAGACCTGATCTTCCGCGATCGCCCCCTCAAGCCGCCCGCCTACCTCTTCCTCTTGGACGGCCTCATCCAGCTCGACAACCGCGAGCATGTCATCGAGGAGATCAAGAAGACCGTCGGCGCCCGTGTCCGCGATGTCATGACCAGCCCGGTCGTCACCATCTCCGCCGACGCCGACATCTCCGAGGCTGCCGCGATCATGGCCGATCGCGGCTACAACCGTCTCCCGGTGGTGGACGCCGCCGGTCGCCTGGCCGGCATCATCAGCCGGGCGGACATCGTGAGGACGCTCATCAAATCCTGAATGACGCGGCGTCCGCGGCGAACCCGCCGTGGCGCGCAAGGCTCGGTTTCTCGTCGCGGCTGGTTCGTAAGGCAGCGAGGCTGACCTGAGGAAACGTTTCGTGTGATTGGAGGGCGCATGCGCAGTGGCTGGCTCGTTGCGATTCTCGGCATCCTCTTGGCGTCGGCCCCGGCGGTCGGAGCCGCAACAAAACCCCTGGTCATCGGAACCGAACCCAACTTCCCGCCCCTCTCCTACCTCGAGGGCAAACGGAACGCCGGCTTCGAGATCGACCTGATCCGGGAGCTCGCCAAGGGAATGGGTGAAACCGTCACCCTCCAGAACGTCGCCTTCACCGACCAGCCCAAGCTGCTGGCTTCCGGCAAGCTGGATGCCGCCATCTCGTCCTGGACCATCACCCCCGAGCGCCGGAAGACCCTTGCCTTTTCTGAAAGCTATTTCGACGCGGGGCAAGCCATCGTCGTGACCAAGGCTTCGAAGCTTCGGACCCGAACCGAGCTCAAGGACGTGCTCGTCGGCGTCCAGCAAGCCACCACCGGCGAGGAAGCCGCCACGAAGCAGCTCAGCAGCCAGGGCATCAAGCGCTACCCCGACATCGCCCAGGCCTTCGGCGAGCTGAACCAAGGCCGGATCGGAGCCGTGGTGGTCGATCTGCCGGTGGCCCTCAACGAGATGAAGCAACGCAAGGATCTCAAGATCATCGGAGGGACCCTCACGGCGGAGCGCTACGGCATCGTGGCCTCCCCGCGCTCGAAGGCGCTCATCCGGCGTTTCGACGAGCAACTCGCCAAGATGAAGGCTGACGGGCGTTACTCCAAGCTCTATGCCAAGTGGTTCAGCCTCTGATGACGCCCCCGTCCCAGGTTCAAACCGGCGTCCTGCTGCCGCCCCCTCCCCCGGAGTCGCCCGGGCGCGATGGCGTGCGGCTCATGGCCCTCGTCACCATCCTCATCCAGGCCTTCTTCAGCAACCTGGGCGTCAAGCTGATCCTCTTGATCCTGGCCATACAGGCCGTCGTCGTGATGGGCATCGTCACCATGGTCGTCGGACACCAGCGCCAGGAAGCCCTCAGCCAGCTCCAGAGCGAGCTGCTTTTCCGGACCAAGGCCATCAACCTCGGCATCATCACCGAGACCGACCTCTACAACGCCCCCAAGCTGACCCATCTGGTCGCCGAGGTGAGCCAGCTTCCCAACGTGCGCCACCTGCGCCTGGTGAATCGCGAGTACGTGGTCATCGCCAGCACCGATGCCGAGGAGGTGGATCAGACGACCGACCCGGCGGACGCCGAGGCGATCGCCCCCCTGCGCGAGCTGAAGACCGTCCTGGAGACGCGCGAGCCGCTCTCCGTCGAGGAGCACGGCCCCAACGGGCACACCCTCCGGATGATCGCCCCCATGTTCGTCATGGATCAGCCGGCGGCCGTCGCCGAGATCGAGTTCTCGCTCGCCTCCCTCGACCGGAAGCTCGCCCTCCTTCGCACCCAGGGTATGCTCATCGCCTTCCTGCTGGTCGCACTCATCTCCATCGGCCTGATCATCGGCCTCAACCGGATGGTGATAGCTCCCTTGCGCCGCCTCACCGTCACGACCCAGCAGATTGCCGCCGGGGCCTACTCCCCCGGGGGGGCAAGGACCGACGGCCCGAAAGACGAGGTCGGCAAGCTTCACCTGGCCATCGACCAGATGGCCGCGGAACTTCAAGAGCAGCAGAAGCGACTCCTCGACCAGGAGCGCTACCGCCAAGAGCTCGAGATGGGGACCAAGATCCAGCAGTCCATGCTGCCTCAGACGCCTCCGGTCATCGAAGGCCTGGACATCGCATTTTACCTGAAGCCCGCCGACGAGGTGGGCGGAGACTACTACGACCTCGTACCGCTGGACGAGCATCGCCTGGCGATCGCCATCGGTGACGTCAACGGGCACGGCCTGGGCGCCGCCCTCCTGATGGCCATGGCCAAGAGCGCCTTCCACATGCAGGTGGGGCGCGATCCCGACGCGGCCACAGTCATCACCGGCCTCAACGAGATGGTCTTCTCGGCGACGGCCGAGCGGCGCTTCATGACCTTCTTCTACGCGCTGGTCGACCTGCAGGAGCGCCGGATCCACTACACCAACGCGGGGCATCACTACCCCTACCAGCTCCAGGCTCGTGACGGCCGCCTGATCTCCCTGAAGCCCTCCGCCTACCCCCTTGGAGTCCGTCCCCATACCCAGTTCCCGATCCGGGAGGGCAGCATCGGGCCCGGAGACGTCCTGGTCTTCTACACGGACGGGATCATCGAGGCCAAGAATCCCCAGGGTGAGGAATTCGGCTTCGAGCGCCTGGAAGAGCTCCTCTGGCTACACCAGCGCCAAACCGCCGAGCGGATCCGCGAGGCCATCCTCACGAGCTTGAAGGAGTTCCAGGAGGGCCAGCCTCAGGACGATGACGTCACCTTGATGGTGCTCAAGCTGGAACAATAGCCATGGCGGGCACAGAGGCCCGTCCCACCCGCACAGAGACCCACCCACCCGCTCAGAGGCCGACCCCGAGGCACGCGCTTGAGCGTCATTCCCGCGCACGCGGGAATCCAGGGCAACCCACCTGACAGCATCCGTTCAGGCTGGCCCCCCGCGTCCGCGGGGGTGACCCTCCTGGGCGATGACAACCCACTTCAGGCTGAAAGTTGGTCCCCACAGGCGCAGGGATGACGGGCATACGATTGCCATGCCCTCAACCCCAGGAGCTGGACCCCCGCGTGCGCGGGGGTGACGGGAGGGGTGACGGGAGGGGCGTCACAACAGAACCGGGGCTGTCTCACGCGCGTGAGACAGCCCCGGTTGATTCTGGAACTTACTGGACGGCGGCGGCGGCGTCCACCAGACCGTGACCGTAGATCTCGTCGAAGCCGGCAGTACCGAGGTCCTGGGCGGTCTTCTCGAGGTGAGCCTTGACCTGAGCCTGGTTGAGGCTGGGGTACTTGCTGCGGATCAGGGCGACCACGCCGGCGGCGGCGGGGGAAGCCATCGAGGTGCCGCTCATCTTCTTGTAGTTGCCGGGAACGGTCGAGAGGATGTCCACACCAGGGGCCGCGACGGAGACGGTCTTGCCGAAGTTCGAGAAGCGAGCCTTCTGGTTGGCGTTGTCCGTGGCCGCCACTTCGATGACGCCGGGGTAGGTCGAGGGCAGGTGAGGAGCCTTCTCGGGGTCGTTCAGGGCGTTGTTGTTACCGGCCGAAGCGACGAGCGAGATGTTCTTGTCGAGGGCATACTGCAGAGCCTCCTCGATGACCTTCGAGCGCTTGTAGAGGCCGAGGCTCATGGTCATGACCTTGGCGCCGTTGTCCGCGGCCCAGACGATGCCTTCGGCGATGGTCGCATCCGACCCGCCACCGCTGGCGTTGAGGACCTGAACCGGCATGAGGCCCGCGTCGGGAGCGATGCCCGCGATGCCCACGCCATTGAGGGCAGCGGCGGCGATGCCGGCGCAGTGGGTGCCGTGGCCGTGCGAGTCAGAGACCGCCGAGGTCTTGGTGAAGACGTTGTAGGAGGAGACGATCTTGTCCTTGAGGTCGGGGTGGTTCAGGTCAGCGCCGGTGTCGATGACGGCGATGATGGTCTTGGCGTCGCCCTTGGTGGTCTTCCAGGCCGTGGTGGCCTTGGTGTTCGTGAGGGCGTACTGATCCTTCATCATCGGGTCGACGGCGTCGGCCTCGAGGATGACCTGGTTGACGTAGTCGACGTACTGGACGCGGCCGGTCTTCTGGAGGTCCGCCATGACCTGCTCGGGAGTCTTGCCGTCCGGAACCTCGACGACCATGGTGTTGATCGAGGGGATGGTCCGCTTCACCTTGATGCCGAGGCTCTTGGCGCCGATACCGGGGGTGAGCTTGACGACGATCTCACGACGGGAGGTGCCGTTGCCGCGGAAGTCGTTCTTTGCAACGGACGGGCTGTTGGCGCCCATCGGGGCCATCGACGAGGGCATGCCGCAGCCAGCGAGGATGGCGGAGGCAAGGAGGGTTCCGGTCAGCAAGCGGAAGCGGTTCATCGAAGCAAGATCCTCCTACAGGGGCTCAATCTTTCCCGGGTCGAGCCGGGGCTGAATTGATTATAGACAACCAGGATTTAATCTTGCCTTTAAACTCTTAATTTCTTCCAATTATTTTCAAAAAGCGAGGCGGGGCCGGGGTTTAAACCCCGGCCCCGCCTCGCTTTGGCGCCAAGCGCGCTACTGGCGGATCAGCTCTTGCTTGGAGAGCGTCTTCAGGGCGCCGAAGGCCTTCAGGTCGGCCTCAATCTGCCCGGCCGGGGCCACGAGGACCAAGGCGTAATCCCCGGAGGGCAGGTACTTCTGGGCGGCCCGGCGGATCGCCTGGCGATCGACCGCCGAGATCCGCTCCGAGAAGCGGCTCAGGTAGTCGGAGCCCAGCCCGTAGAACTCGATCCGGGTGAGCATCCGGGCGAGATCCGGGTTGGATTCGAGTTGCATGGGGAAGAAGCCGAGCATGGAGGACTTGGCGTCGGCGAGTTCCTTGGCGGTCACACCGTCCTTGGCCATGCGCGCGATCTCGCGCTGGATGCTACTCAGCGCTTGCTTGGTCGAGGCGGTCTTGGTCTGAAGGCCGACCATGACGGAACCCGAGGTCAATTCCATGCGGTTGGAGGACCAGACTCCGTAGGCGAGGCCCTGGCGATCGCGCACTTCCGAGAAGAGTCGGGAGTTCATGCCGCCTCCCAGGATGGAGAGCATCAGGGAGGTCGCGTAGTAGTCGGGATCGTTCCGCTTGAAGCTTTGGTTGCCCCAGAGGACATAGGACTGGTTCACGTCCATGTCGACCAGCATGACCTGCTTGCCCTTGACGGGGGCGGGAGGCTGAGGAGGCTCAGTGCCCGAGACCTTGCCCGTCCACTCCGAGAGGGCCTCGCCGAAGCGGGACTCGACCTCGGCGCGGGTCACGTCGCCCACGATCACGGCGAAGGCTCCGTCGGGGCGGTAACGCTCCTGGTGGAAGGCCACGACGTCCTCGCGCGTGAGGGCCGCGAGCGAGGCCTCGGTACCGAGGTTCGAACGGCCGTAAGGGTGCTGGCCATAGAGGGCGCGGTCGTAGGCCGCGCCCAGCACGGCATCGGCGTCGTCGAGGGTGCTCTGGAGGCGGGCGATCGCCTGCTCCCGCGCCCGCGTGAGCTCCTCGGAACTGAAGGCGGGGTGCGTCAACACGTCGCCGAGCAGCTCCAGCCCGGTGGAAAGGTCCTTCTTCATGACCGCGAGGCCGGCGGTCGCCATGTCGGCATCGGTGTCGACGGAGAGTGAGCCGCCCACGAAGTCGATCGCATCGGCGATCTGGGTCGCCGTGCGCGAGTGGGTGCCCTTGGTGAGGAGGCGCGCGGTGAGCTCCGCGACGCCCGCCTTGCCGGCAGGCTCGTAAAGGCGGCCGGCGCGGAAGACCACCTGCACCTGGACCAGCGGCAGGTCATGGCGCTCGACCAGAAGGACCTTGAGGCCGTTGGCGAGGCGGAACTCCTGGGGCTTCGGAAGCGCTTTCAGCTGAGAGGCTTTGGATTGCGGCTTGACCGTTTTGGCTTGCGCCGGGGCCGCGAGCGCCTCCGGCGTCAAGGCCGGCTGCATCAGGAAGGTGGCGGCCAGCAGCGCGCCGAAAAACGAGGGAGCCATGGGCTTCATGATCCGGATCACTTCTGCTCCTCCTTCGAGCCGCTGGCGCCTGCCGAGCCGCTGACGCCGGAGGCGCGGGGCGCGGGAATCAAGGTCACCACCGAGCGGTTCTCCTTGGTGAAATAGGTCTTGGCCACGCGCATGACGTCCGCGGCGCTCACGGCTCGGACCCGATCCACGGCCTGGTTGGCGAGACGGTAGTCCTTGAGGGTTGCGGCCTCGCCCAGGACGTTGGCCACCTGCTCGGCCTTCTGCTGGCCGAAGAGGAAGGAGGCTTCAACCTGGTTCTTGGCCTTCTGGAGTTCGCGGTCGCTGACGGGCTCGGACTTCAGACGCTCGATCTGGGCGTAGAGGCCCTCTTCGAGCGCCGTAGGCGCCTTGCCGGGCGCGAGCGTGCCGTAGAGAAGGAAGAGGCTGGGGTTGATCTGCTTGGACATGTAAGTGCCCACGTCCTGGGCGATCGCCTTCTGGTACACGAGATCCTGGTAGAGCCGCGAGGACTCGCCGTTGGCGAGCAGGTTCTCGAGGATCTGCAGGGCATAGAGGTCCGGATGGCCGAAGGCCGGGATATGATAGGCCACCATGGCGCTGGCGGTCTGAACCGGGCGGACGATCTCCGAACGGCGCTCGCCCATCTGCTTGGGCTCGACGGTCATCACCTGGGGAGGCACGGGGCCCTTGGGGATCTTCCCAAAGGTCTTCTGGATGATCGGCAGCGCTTGCTTGGCGGTGAAGTCGCCCGAGACGACGAGCGTCGCGTTGTTGGGGTGGTAGAAGCGCTTGTAGAAATCCCAGGCATCCTTGCGCGTGAGACCGTCGAGATCGCTCATCCAGCCGACCACGGGCCAGCGGTAGGGGTGCGCCTGGTAAGCGGTGGATCCCAGGACTTCCCACATCATGCCGAACGGCGAGTTCTCGGTGCGCCAGCGACGCTCTTCCTTGACCACCTCGACCTCGGAGCCGAACTTCGACTCGGGGATGATCAGGCCCGTCATGCGATCCGCCTCGAGCGAGAGGGCGAGCTCCAGCTTATCGGATGCGAAGGTGGCGTAGTAGGCCGTGATGTCCTCGGTGGTGAAGGCGTTGTAGTCGCCCCCGTTGGCCTCCACGAGCTCCTTGTACTTGCCGGTGGCGTAGTTCTTGGAACCCTGGAACATCATGTGCTCGGTCACGTGGGCCAAGCCGGTCTTGCCGATATCTTCGTTGCGCGAGCCGACACGGTACCAGACCTGCACCGACACGACCGGCGCCTTGTGGTTCTCCACGAGGAGGACCTTGAGACCGTTGGAGAGGGTGTGCTCCTGGACCGGAATGCGCGGGGACGGCGAGGCTTTGGCCGCCGAGGCGGGAGCCTGCGGGACCGGCACCGTGGCCCCGACGGCCGGCACCCCCGCGGTGACGAGGATCGTCGCCGCCAGGGCAAGGGCAGATGCGTGCTTCATGGGTCCTCCATGGTCGGCCGGGTCCCGCAACCAGGATCCGGCAACGTCAAACCCCATTAGTCTACCGAGGGCCGGGGCATCCCGCCAGTCGATCGGCGCGTATTAACTCCCCGATAAATCTTCGTCAGATCTTGCTTTTATCCCGCTAAAATCTCGCGTTTCCGTCCATAAGACCTATAGCGGCATCAAGACGAAAGAGGACGCGCATGGACGTGAAAATCAAATGGGGCGACACCCTTGGTGCCCTGGCCCGGAAGTTCGGCACCAGCGTTCAGGATCTGGCCAAGGCCAACGGCATCCAGAACCCGGACCTCATCATCGCCGGCCGGTCGCTCAAGGTTCCCGGAGATTCCGCTCAGAGCTCGGGACAGGCCGCTAGCCGCTACGGGGCTTACGGCGGAGTGTCGGCCATGGCTCAGACCGCTTCCGTGACGGGCGGTCCGGCAGTCCGTGCCGGTAACGTCCCGCTCATCAGCCAGTACAACCCCTCGGGCAACAACGGCTCCTACTGGAACGGTCCCGCCAACTGTGGCCCCACCTCCATGGCCATGTTCGCCCGCTCCCGGGGATACGGCGAAGGCATGACGGATGCCCAGCTCATCAACCACCTCGGCAAGATCGGCGGAACCAGCAGCAACGGCACCGGCGTCAACGGCATCGTCTCGATGGCGCAGGCTATCGGCGCCCCCGCTCAAGCGAAGTACAGCGTCAGCACCCAGTGGATCGCCGACCAGCTTCGCGACGGAAAGCAGGTCGTGGCCAACGGCAACTACTACGCCATGCCGCCCCATGCCAATGGCGGCAAGAACAGCGGCCACTTCGTCTCGGTGGTCGGCATGGACGACCGCGGGAATTTCCTGGTCAACGATCCCGCCGACCCCAACGTCCGGGCGGTGAGCCCCGAGGCCATGAACCAGTTCCTCCGCACCCACCAGCTCGGCGGCAACGCGATCGCCCTCGGCTAGCCCCCACGGCAATAGGAGTCTTTCGTGTCAGAGCAAGAACCCCATATCTGCACCATGTGCAAGCAACCGGAAGGCCCGGAGCGCTTCGGCAACTTCTACGATGCCGTCAGCGAAAACGGCATGCGCCTCATCCACTTCTGGGTCTGCAATCCCTGCGCCATTCCGCTGGGCGTGGGCCAAGGCCCCATCGATCCCGACTTCGGGAAAGAGGCCTCGTGATCGCTTAAGGGTAATTAAGACGCCCGCCTGCCGTTCTCGGCAGACGGGCGTCTTGCTGTCAGGAGTCGGCTACCCGACCGAAATCTGCCACCCTCCGTTCGGGTTGGAGCGAATGAAGACCGCCAGCTGGTCGCGCGTCAGGGCGATGGGAGCCCCGCCGTTCTTCCAGGCCGGGTCGTGAACCAGGAAGCGGCCCTGGCTGTCTAGCCCGATGACCGCCACATAGTGCCCGCTCGTCCGGCTGTTGTCGATATGCGGAGCCATGGCGTAGTAGTCGCCGTTGGCCACCACCATCTTCCCGGCGCGAAGCTCCGAGGCAATCCAGTCCACCTGGGCTCCGGGGCCCCTGGTCACGGCCGACTTGCCGATGCCCTTGGCCATTGCCGCGATGCCGTTGACGTTGGTGCCGTTGCCGCTGGTTCCCCCCATCTTGCCGAGGTGGTTGATCAGCTTGGCGTCGCTCATGTTGGCGCCGTAGCCGAAGGCCCGGGCGATGATGGCCATGGACGTCGGTCCGCAGTTGGCGGGGCCGTTCCAGTACGATCCGTCATTTCCGGCCGGGGAGTACTGGTTGATGTACGGGGCCTTCCCGGCCTTGGAGGTGCTGGGGGCCGGGGCCTCGGCCTTCGCACCGCCGGGCAGCGCCAGGACCATGCCGGCGACGATCACGTTCGGGTTGGAGCCGATGACCCCCCGGTTGAGATCGTAGATCTCGCGCCAGCGATCGCTGCTTCCCAGCGTGACCTGAGCGATCCGAGACAGCGTATCCCCACTCTTCACCGTGTACGAGGCGGGCTTGGGCGCAGGCTTGGGCTCAGGTTTGGGTTCAGGCTTGGGCTCAGGTTTGGGTTCAGGCTTGGGCTCGGGCTTCGCCTCGGGCTGGGGGGTGGCAGGAGGAGCCGCAGGCGTGGCCATCTCTAGCCAGGACACTCCCAGTGGGTTCGACGAAGGTGCCGTCGTGGGAGCGACGGGAACGGAGGTTTCGACCCAGGCGACTCCCAGCGGGTTGGAGAGGGCAGAGGCCTGGGGCTGCGGTAAAGTGGCGGGCGCCACGGTAGCAGGCGCCATGGCGGTTGGCATCACGGCGGGCGGCTGCGGGGCAAGGGCGATCGCCCCAGCGGGCGGCATCACGACCTGAGGAGCCGCGACGGGAGTGACCGGAGGATAAACCGGCGGAACCGCCGCAGGCTGATAAACAGGCTGATAAACAGGCTGATAAACAGACGGGTACGCCATGGCTTGAGCGGATGGCGACAAGGTGAACTGGTCCGGCATGACGACGGGATAGGGGGCGGCCGGAGGCATCGGAGCCGGCGAGACGCCGGGAGCGCTCCCGGCCAGTTGGCCAAGGCGCTGCAACATCCCCTGATACGACTGGTTGATCATCGGCTGCATCGAAGGTCCCCCTTATCAGGGTTATGCCTGAACAGCCGGCCGATCCGGTAAAAGCTGGGTTAAATCTCGATAGAAAACGCTTAACCCGGAGCGAGCGCCCCCGGAACTCGCGCGTCTATTCGTGGCGTAGGCAGTCGATCGGCGAGAGGTTGGCGGCCCGGTGTGCCGGATACCAGCCGAAAACGAGCCCGGTCAGAAGTGCGAAGGCGAAGCCGAGCGTGGCTTGAACGGGGGCGAAGATGAAGGGCCAGTGGCCGAGGGTGGCCGAGAGGATCACGGAGAGCAGCCATGCCAGCAACGTGCCGCTGGCCACGCCCAAGAGCCCGCCGACGGCGGCGAGAATGGCGGCTTCGACCAGGAACTGGCGGCGGATATCGGCCTTGGTGGCGCCGAGGGCGCGACGGATGCCGATCTCGCGGGTGCGCTGGGTGACGGTGACGAGCATGATGTTCATGATGTTGATGCCGCCGACGCCGAGGCAGACGAGGGCGATCGCCAACTCCAGCCCCCCGATGATCAGCTCGGCCACCTTCATGCTCTGCGCGTTCTTGATCGGATCCGTGACGTGAAAGTTCTCCACCCCCCGGTGCCGGTTCAAGACGATGGCCTTGGCCGTATGCGCGAGGCGGGCCAAGCCCAGCGACTCCAGCGCCTCGGGGGGAGTCCTGAGGACGATGTCTTCTATCCCTCGCGAGCCGGAAATCCGGTCGGTATAGGCCGGTTCATTCACGACGACCGCCCCGTTCCAGGTCCAGAAGCCGCCTTGGCCCAGGGTAGGCTTCGGGGCAAGGACGCCGACGACCTTGAAGCGGACGCCCTTGAGCTTGATCTCCTGACCCAGGGGGTCTCCGGAGGTAATGAGCTTCGTCGCGGCCTCGGAACCCAGGACGGCGACGCGATCTCGGCTCCAGACGTCGGCTTGCGTGATGAACCGACCCTTGGCGACTTGCAGCTCGTAGAACGCGAGGGCTCCCGGAGTCGTGCCCACCACCTGGACCTGCTGGCCCTCCCGGGTGCCGTAGGGCACTCGCTGGGTGTAGGTGTTGAGCACCTGGGATCCCTCCAGAGTGGGGGCGGTCTTGAGGGCCCGTGAGTCGAAGCGATCCAGGGGCTGGGCGGTCTTTCCGGTCTCGTCATCGCGCCAACGCCGGGAGACGGTGATGATATCCTCGCCCGACGCGGTCCTTAACCCGCGCTCCATGTACTTCCCAAGGCCCTCGATAGCACTAGAAAGCAGCACCAATGTGCCCACGCCCAGGATGATGCCCAGAAGCGTGAGGAGGGTCCGGACGCGCTGGGAGTTGAGCGTGGCGAGAATGCTGGCGATTTGGTCGATAGCGCGCATCAGCTACTCCGATCGCAAGCAGAGGATGGGGTCGAGCTTGGCGGCCTGCTTGGCGGGATACCAGCCGAAGAAGAGGCCGATGGCTGCCGAGGCGAGGACGGCGATCGCGATGGCGGGTTGGCTCACGATGCCCACCCAGCCCTTGTTGATCACGGGGCCGAGCCAGGCCGCGAACTGAGCGAGGCCGATGCCGACGGCGGCTCCGATGGCGGCACCGAAGAGGCTCAGGACCACCGCCTCCACCAGGAACTGCCGCATGATGGCGGATTGCGGGGCGCCGACCGCCTTGCGCAGGCCGATCTCGCGCTTCCGCTCGGCCACCGCCACGAGCATGATGTTCATGATGCCCACCCCGCCGATCACCAGGCTCATCCCGGCGATCAAGCCGACCACCAGGATCATGCCGTAGAAGACCGCGTAGAAGCCCTTGAGCATGCCTCCGAAGTCCAGGAAGCGGAAGTCGTCCAGGCCGTTGTGGCGGTGCATCAAGAGGGCGTTGGCACGATCGAGAAGCGGTCCATTCCGGGAGGGATCCCGGCTCGTCAAGCTGATGGTCGAGACCCTTCCACCTGGGCTGACCACCGTCAAGGGGACGAGGGCGACGTCGTTCCAGTCGAAGCCGAAGCTCATGCCGGACTTCGCCGCGAAGGCCAAGCGGCCGACGATCCGGTAGCGCTCGTCCTTGAGGACGATCTCCTTGCCCACGGCCTCCTCGCCGGGAAAGAGCTTGGAGGCGAGCACGTCACCGACCAGGACCACGCGGCGGCGGTCCTGCAGATCGGCGGAGGTGAGGTTTCGTCCGCTTGCCAGCTCGTAGACGAAGGCCTTGGTGAAGTCCTGGTCGGTTCCCAGCAAGTCGGTCTGGCGCTCGGATGTTCCGGGGCGCCGGGCGTTGACCTTGCCTGCCTGGTGCAAGACGGTTCCGCGCTCGACGTCGGGAAGGGCCTTCAGGACCTCGGCGTCCTCGTAGGTGAGGCCCTTGAGGTAGTGTGCGGACTTGCCCGCGGCGCGTTTCGGCTGATCCGGCCAGAGCATGATGAAGCGGGTGCCGCCGACCTCCTCGACGCCCCGGATGAGGGTCGCGAGGCCGCTCTGCGCGAGGCTGGTGAGCAGGATGACGGACGTCACCCCGATCGTGATGCTCAAGACCGTGAGAATCGACCGCAGACGGTTCGTTCGCAGGGTCTTGAACGCCAGGCGCAGGTACTCGCCGAGCATGCTAGAACTTCGCGGCGTTGTCAGCCGAGGAGGCCGGCTTGATCAGGACGGCGTCCCCCTTCGCGAGGCCCTCCAGGACCTCGATCTGGTGGTCGTTCGTGAGTCCCAGCTTGATCGTGCGGGTCTCGGGCTTGGCTTCCTTGCTCTTGGCGGGCAAGGTCACCGTGGCTTCGTTCCCCTTGCCGCGGATCACGGCCTCGACGGGCAGGTAGAGGGCGTTCGCCTTGGTCGTCACCTGGATGTCCAGGTCCGCCGTCATGCCGGGCTTCAAGAGCTCCGTCCGGGCGCCGGAGTCGGCCTTCAGGATGGTCTCGACGGGAAAGGTCTGGAGGCCGTCCTGAGAGTTGTTGCCGGCTTCGGCCGCCGGCGCCACCTTGTGGATCGCCCCGATGAAGACCTTGCCCGGGGCCGAATCCACCCGGACCTCGACCGAGAGGCCCTTCGAGACCTTGCCGATATCGATCTGGTTGAGGCTGCTCTTGAGGATCAAGCGATCGAGATCCGCCACGGTCAGCATGCTCGTGCCCTGCGCGGTGGCCGAGACGCCCGGCGAGACCATCTCGCCGACCTCGATGCCCCGCTTGATGACGGTTCCCGCCATCGGGGAGCGAATCGACGCGTAGGAGAGCTGATCCTCGGCGGCCTTCAGCGCCACCTCGGCCTTGGAGAGCTGGGCACGGGCCTCCGTGATCTCCTCGGGGCGCGAGCCGGCCTTCAGCCTGGCCAAGCGCGCCTTGGCCGCGTCCCGCTGGGCACGCGCGCCGTCGTAGTCGTTGCGGGCGGTCTCGGCATCGCGCAGGGTGATGGTCTCGGCCTTCAGGGCCGCTTGGCTGCGGCGGTACTCGGCGTCCGCGCGCTGGTAGGCCGACTCCGCCTGCTCGAGTTGCGCCTGCGCCTCCCGGATTTCCTCCGGGCGCGCCCCGGCTTCCAGCATGGAGAGGCGGGCCTTGACCATGTCCCGGTCGGCTTCCGCCCGGGCGCGCTCGCGCTCCATGTCCGTCGTGTCGAGCTGGATGAGCAGCTGACCCTTCTCCACGCGGTCCCCGACGTCCACCCGCAGTTCGGCGACCTGGCCCGCTACCCGGCTCTTGATCTCGACCTTGGTCAGCGGCTCGATGGTGCCGGTCTCGGAGACCACGACCTTCAATGCCCCCTCCTGGACCGTGACGGTCTCTTCCTTGGCCGTGGAGGCGCCCTTGGCACCGAGCATGACGGCGGCCCCGCCGCCGCCGACGACCAGAAGCAGGACGCCGGCGATGATCAGCTTTTTGCGACGAGACATGGCGGGGGCTCCTTTACTCGGTCCTGCCCATGGCGAGCGCGAGCTCCGCACGGGCAATCTGGAAATCGACTTGCGCCTCGATGCGCTGGGTACGCGCCGTCAGCAAGCTGCGACGCGAGTCATGGACCTCGACCAGCAGGGAATAGCCTTGCTCATAGCGGGTCTCGACCCAGGTGAGGGTCTTGGCGGCCACTCCGCTCGATCGATCCGCCAAGGCCGCCCGCTGCTGGGCGCTCTGGGCCCGGATGAGCGCGACCTCGATGCTCGAACGCACCTCGCGGCGCGTTTTGTCGAGGTTGGCCCGGGCGATCGCCAGCTCACCCTCCGCCCTGGCGACCTCGCGGCCGATCCGGCCGTTGTCGAAGACGTTGAGGTTGGCGGAGAGGCGCGCGTCCCAGGTCCCCGAGAAGGAGCCCAGGCCTCGCGCGCCGCTGAGCGGATCGAAGGGGTTGTTGCCGTGCTGGTAGGTCGTGATGAGCGCCAGTTGCGGCCAACGATCCCCGTGGGCGGCGGCCACGCTCGCCTGAGCCGCCTCGAGGCGCGCTTGCGCCGCCTGAACCCTGGGATGATTGGCGAGGGCCTCCTCGGGCTCCGGCAAGGTGAAGGTTGGCACGGAAGGCGACGGGGCGGCAGGTGACGTCGATGCCAGTTGCCCCGCCAGGGGAGTCCCCGGGGCGATGGTCACCTCGGAAGCCGGCAACCCCAAGAGCGCCGCCAGGCGCACCCGGGCCTCCTCGGCCTGCGCCTTCACGCGCAAGAGGGCGTCCTGGGTGTTGAGGGCATCGACCTCGGCCCGGTCGACGTCGTTGGAGGTCAGGCGTCCCAGGCCGTAGCTCGCCTTGGTCAGCGACAGGGCGCGCTGCGCCTGGACGATCGTCTCCTGCTGGACCTGAGCGAGCGCTTCCTGTCGAGCCAGGTTCCAGAAGGCCCGGGTCACCTCGAAGGTCAGGTCCGCGCGCGTCATGGCCCCCTGGTAGGTCGCGGCGTCGCGGTGGCGCTCGGCGGCGCGCAGGCCCTGGGTCAGCTTGCCCCCAGTGAAGATCGGAACGGTCAGGCCGACGGTCCCGTTGATCCCCGTCTGGTCCGTCTGGGTCCCGGGGACGTTCTCGGCCAAGAGGCCCGTCTGGGCGTGCCGCCCCAGCACGGAGGCATCCGCCGAGAGCTGGAGCCGCTGGGCGTTGACGTCGGCGACGCTCAGGCCAGCCTGGTCGATTTGCGCCCGGGCGATCCTAGTGTCGGGATGGGTAGCGATCGCCCGGGCGATCGCCTCCTCCAGCGTCAACGCCGAAACCTGCAAGCCAGGAGCCCGCACAGCGGGAGCCCGCACAGCGGGAGCCCGCACGGCGGGATCCAGAACCGCTCCGGCCCCTGCGGCCTGGGCTGGACCCCCGGCCGGCACGATCGACAGGCCCGCGAGAAGGGTGATGGCGAGCAAAGGCCTCATGCACGGACCTCCCCGCGGGTCGAGGCGCGCGTCTCATCCGACAGGATGCGCCCGTCGCGAAAGCGAATGACGCGCTGGGCATACTCCGCCACGTCGGGCTCATGCGTGATGAGCACGATCGTCATCCCCTGGCGGTTGAGTTCGGTGAAGAGGGCCATGATCTCCTCGCTGGTCTTGGAGTCGAGGGCTCCGGTGGGCTCGTCGGCCAAGAGAATCTTGGGCCGATTGACGATGGCCCGGGCGATCGAGACGCGCTGCTGCTGACCGCCGGAGAGCTCATTGGGCTTGTGATCGGTTCGCTCTCCGAGGCCTACCCGCTCCAGGGCTTCGAGGGCCCGACGCTTGCGCTCGGTAGGGGGGACGCCGGCGTAGAGCATCGGCAGCTCGACGTTCTCGGCGGCAGAGGTGCGGGGAAGCAGGTTGAAGTTCTGGAAGACGAAGCCGATTTTCTGGTTGCGAATCTTCGCCAGGGCATCGTCCTCGTAGCGATCGAGCGGCAGGTTCTCGAACTCGTAGCTGCCGGAGGTCGGGGTGTCCAGGCAGCCGACGATGTTCATGAGGGTGGACTTGCCGGAGCCCGAGGCTCCCATGATGGCGACGAACTCGCCCTCCGCGATGTCGAGGCTGACCCCGTCGAGCGCCCGGATGGTCTGGTCTCCGGTCTGGTAATGCTTGGTGAGGTCCCGGATACGAATCATCACGCTCCCCTTGAGTGGCTCAGACCTCGCTATTTTACCCCTTCTACGCCTGAGCGGATAGCGAAGGCTCCGCGTCGACGGGCTTCAAGCGCGCAACGAGGCGCTCGATCATGCGCTTGGGCTCGTCGGTGACGAAGTGGATCTCGCGAACCGGGGAGGTCTCTCCCAGCGTCTTGTCAAGCGGCATGGGCTGCGTGAGGCGCAAAACGAGGTTGGTCTCCCCGCCGACGACGAGATAGGCCGTCTCGCCGATGACCTGAAGGCCATCCCCGGTCTTGGGCGGGGAGGCCATCATGACATGGGCCTCGGCAATCCGGTCGTAAGGGATGAACGCGCCGGCGAGGACGCCGTAGCGAAGCTCCAGGCCCTCGGGCGCCATGCGGTGAGGCAGCGAGCGCAAGCTCGAGAAGAGCATGATCAGCCAGAGGACGGCGTAGAGGGCAAGCACCAGGGTCGCGATTCGCAGCCAAGGCCACGGAATCAGGAGCTCGATGACGGCAATCTCCAGGGGAGTGGTGAGGAGCACGACCCCCATGAGCATGCCTATCGGAGAGCGGCTGTGGTACGGGAAGGCGTCGGGTCCCAGCGGGCGGCGGCGCATCCAGGCGTAAAGACAGCCCCAGAGCCTGAACTCCATGACCACGAGCCGCGCGGCTTGGGCGGGCATGATCTCGCTGAGGGCGGTTTCGAGGCCTTTCCAGGGATCACCGACGGCGCCATGGAAGCCCTTGAGGGACTTGTATAGGCCCCAAAGGGCCCAGAACACGAGCCCGCCCTCGAGCGCCGCGACGAGGCCGAGCGCGAGGGGGCCTTCGACGCGTCCCGAGAGGTAAAGGGTCAGCAGCGTGACGGCCATGACGACCGAAAGCCAGGGTTTGAGCTTAGCGAACATGGGCACCTTCCGGTAGATCCTTTCGGAGTGTAAGCCCTGGGGCTTTGGCACGCAAGGGAACTGGTATGATGGGGCCATGCAAACCGTTGATAGCCTCACCCTCGCCGCCATCGCCCGCGAACTGAACGAACGCCTCACGGGCGCCCGCATCGAGAAGATCCATGTCCCCACCCCTACCGAGATGCTCTGGCAGCTGCGCGGAGGCCGAGAGGTCTTCCGGCTGCTCTTCTCCGTCCGCGGGGCGTTCTCGCGCGTCCACCTGACCGAGAGCCGTCCGGACAACCCGGCCCAGCCTCCCATGTTTTGCATGCTGCTTCGCAAGCACCTGGAGGGCAGCCGGGTGCTGCGCGTGGAGCAAGTCGGCCTGGAGCGCGTGATCCAGATCGTCACCACGGGCCGCGACGAGCTGGGGGATCCGATCGAGCGGGTGCTGGTGGCCGAGCTCACCGGGAAGCACTCCAACCTGATTTTGCTGGATCGTCCCGACGGGACGGTGCTGGGGAGCCTGCGCACGGTGACCGCCAGCATGAGCCGGGAGCGCCAGATCTACGCGGGCATCCCCTACGACCCTCCTCCCGTGCCGGCCAACCGGCGCGACCCGCGCGACGTCTCGGGCGCGGATCTGCTGGCCCTGCTCGCGCCGGGGGGCGCGCTCGACAGCGCCATCCTGGCGGGCTTGCACAGCCTGAGCAAGATCGCGATCGCCCAGATCTGCGAGGACGCGGGGCTCTCCCCCAAGGCTGACGCCCATCAGCTGGAGTCTGAAGCCCTTTCGCGGCTGGCGTCCACCTGGGATCAGGCCATGGCCAATATCCGGCGGGGCGTCTTCTGCGCCCAGCGGGAAACGGGGAAGCCTTGGGACTACCGCATGCTTTGGACCCGGGCTGAGGCGCCGCCTCCGTCCGACGCCAACGCCCTCCTGGATGGGTATTACCGGGAAATCGAGACCGGCGAGCGGCTGGAGGCGATGCGCTCCGTGCTCGCCAAGGACGTCAAGGAGCGGCTGGCCAAGCAAACGACGCGGCAAGAGCGGATCCGCGAGGGGGTGCTGGCCGGCGAGCGGGCGGAGGAGCAGAAGCTGTGGGGGGAGCTGATCCTGGCTTACGGCTGGGGCCTTCCGCCGGGAGCGCAAAGCCTCGAGGCGCCCAATCACTACGTCGACGGCTCTCCGACCCTCCACATTCCGCTCGACCCGAGGCTCACGCCCTCCGAGAACGCCCAGCGGTACTTTCGGCGGTATCAGAAGGCGAAGGCGGGGATGGAAGTGAGCCAGCGTCTGCTGGACGAGGGCCAAGAGGAGATCCGGTACTGGGAGTCGGTGGCGACGGCGATCGCCCAGGCTACGCGGCTGGAGGATCTGCTGGAGGTGAGGCAGGAGCTCAATCCGGAAGCCCCTCCCAAGGGCCGGCCGCCGCGCGGCACCAAGAAGGAGCCGGAATCGCAGCCCAGCCGGTTCGTTTCGAGCGATGGGCTGGAGATCCTGGTGGGCCGGAACAATCGTCAGAACGATCTCTTGACCTTGAAGCTGGCGCGGCCGGAGGATTGGTGGTTCCACACGCAGATCATCCCGGGCTCGCATGTGCTGGTACGGGGGGTGAGCGGGGAGTTGCCGGAGCGGACCCGGGACGAGGCGGCGATGCTGGCGGCATGGTTCTCGCAGGCGCGGGCGTCGAGCAAGGTGCCGGTGGTGTTCACGCGGAAGCGCTTCGTGAAGAAGCCTTCGGGGGCGAAGCCCGGCATGGTGATCTACGAGCATGAGAAGACGCTCTTCGTGACGCCGGACGCGGAGGCGATCGCGCGGCTCGCGGCACCGGAGGCGTAGCGCGGGGCTATTCCTGAGGGAGGCCTGGGGCGAGGCGCGGGGAGAACCGCGGGCTGGGGGCGAAGAGCACGGGGCCGAGCGGGGAGCCGAGGGAGCTTTCCTCACAGAGGCGGTCGAGGAGTTCGGCGATCACGGCAGGCGGGGCGACCTCGGGTCGGATCTCGGTCTGGGCGTAGAAGAGGAAGCTGAGGGCTCTTCGGGCGTAGCGGACGCCGACGAGGCGGAGGAAGTACTCCCAATCGAAGCCAGCCTGGGGGAGAGCCAGCATGGAGAGGCCGTCGTACCAGTCGCGACGGTCTTCTTTATGGGAGAGGATCTTGCGGAAGAGGACGTCCTCGGGGCCCATGAGGGTGAAGGCGTGGCCGTCGATCTGGGCCTTTCGGGCGCGCGCGAAGGTTTCGTCGGTGACGCGGATGTTGCCGGTGGTCCAGACGATCAGGTCGACCAGGACGTCCTGCTTGATGGCCTTGTAGAGCCAGGAGGCGTCGGTTTCGCGGGTGTGGAAGCCGGCCTTGCCGAGGGCGTCGAGGGCGACCAGGGGGATCCGGGGCGGGATGAAGAGGTCCATGTCCTTGGTGTAGCGGCGCCGGCCGTAGACCCAGACGGCGATGCCGCCACCGACCATGGCGGGGATGCCGGCGTCTTTGAGGACGCGGCATGCCTCGTGGCCGATGGCCAGGAGGTGGGCATCATCGCGCGGGGCGGCCAGATCGACTGGCCGCCCGCTCGCGAGCAATCGCATGGCGTCGCACTTCGGGTCGTTCATGGCCCGGAGGATAACACGCTTCACAAAAATACACAATAGCCCTCACCCCGTACGGACGTTGACGGGGGGGCCTTTGCCCGGTTAGATAGAGACGGCTCGCCGCACAATGGCGGGGATTCGAGGGGATGCACGCCCCGCAGATCGCACTGGGAGGCTGGTTTCCGTCGTGAAGCGACACCGAATAGGCTGCGTAGCCGTGATCATGAGCCTTTTCTGCGGGGCTCATGCGGCCCATGCGGCCCCGGCCATGGACTCCGTGCCGGGGTTGCGGCGCGACCTCACGGAGCTCGAGGGGGACTTCGCCGCGGCCCAGGCGCGGCGGCTGGAGGTGCCGTCGGGCAAGATCGCGGCGGACCTGGCCGCGGCGCGCATGGCGCTCGACACCGTGACGTTGATGGCCGAGATGCGGGACGATCCGGCCCGCGCCGAAGGCTGGCTGCTTCAGGCCCGCGAGGCGATGCTCGCGGCGCGCCTGCGCATGCTGCCCTCGCGGGCGGTGGAGGCCCGGGGCATGTTCCTGGACGCCGGAGCCCTCCCCAAGTCTCCGGAGGGGATCCGCTACCTCCTGGGCTCGCTGTCCAAGGCCGGCTTCAACGTGATCTACCCCGAGGTCTTCCGGCGCGGCTACACGCTCTACCCCAGCCGCCTCACCGAGCAGGACCCCGAGTTCCGCAAGAGCCCGGATCTCCTCAAGACGCTCGTCAGCGAGGCGCATGCCCTGGGGATGGAAGTCCACCCCTGGATCTGGACCCTGCGGGTGCGCTCGCCGGGCTTCGGCAACCCGGTGCTCGATCGGCTTCCGGGGCTGGCCTCGCGCAATGCGACCGAGACCGAGCCTCGCTTCCTCTCGGCCGCCGAGCCCCGCGCCCGGCAATGGGTGGGGCTGCTCGTCGACGAGATGTTCTCCCGCTACGGCTTCGACGGGCTCATGCTCGACTACGTCCGCTACGACGAGACCATCCCCGAGGACGAGAGCAGCCGGACTTACTTCGCGCTCGATTACTTCGCCAAGTACGGCCAGTACCCGCCGTCGCCCATTCCGCCCAACTCTACGGCGGCCGCGGAGTGGCAGGGCTGGCGCGAGGAGCAAGTGAACCTCCTGGTGAAGGACCTCTCCGAGCGCCTCAAGCGCAAGAACCCCCGGCTCACCGTCTCGGCGTCGACCTTCCGGGGAGAGTCCTTCGCGCGGCTCACCAAGATGCAGCACTGGCGTCACTGGTCCAACAACCGCTGGGTGAACGTCGTCACCAGCATGCTCTACACCTCGAAGGCCGACGAGCTGGCCACCTGGCTCTCCTGGGAGACCGACGGCTACAAGCGCCCGAACCTCTTGTATCCGATCCTCGGCCCTCACCGCATGACCGACGCCTCCTGGGAGACCATGGCCCAGATTCGCATGCTCCAGCAAAAGAACCAGCCCGGCGTGATCTTCTTCGCCATGAGCCACATGCGCCCCGGCCTGCTCTCCGCGCTCGCCGAGGGCCCCTTCCGGCGCAAGGCCATGATCCCGCACCGCAATCCCGCCCAGGCCGCCAAGCGCGTGCTGCAGGAGATCGACGGCTCCTACCTGCGAAGCCTCATCGCGACCGGGACCTACGAGCTCTCGGCCTCGGCCCGCGCGCTCAGCCAGGAGGTGCAGGCCCTCTCGAGCATGATCCCGGCCGCCGGCAGCACGTCGGCTAGCGCCGGCGGCTCGCCAGCTAATATCCCCTTCATGGCCAACGCCCCCGTGATCAGCCGCATGGAAGAGTTCAAGACCCTCACGGCCGCCCTCGTCGCCCGTAAGCAGCTTTCTGCGCCGATCGCCCAGGAGCTCAACGAGCGCATGGCTTATGCCCAGGGGCTCATGCGCGCCAATGCGCACGACGTGGCCGTGCGCGGCTTCATTCCGTCCACCCGGCCGCCCATCGAGGTGAAGGTGGACCTCGCCGAGGAGCGCGACTGATGCCCGAATTGAGGCTTCCCGACGGCACGGTCCAAGGGCGGGCGCTGATCTTCGACAAGGACGGCGTCCTGGTCGACTTCCACCGCTTCTGGGGGGAGGTCTCGCGCCTCCGGGTCCACCATCTGGCCCAGCGGACGGGTTTGAGCGAAGACGACGCGGAGTTGCTCACGCAGGAACTAGGGATCCAGGACGGGCGCGTGGATCCGACCGGGCCCCTGGCTGTCGGCACCCGGATCGAAGAAGAAGCCATCGCCAGCGCCTTTCTCTATCGGCGGGGCATGGCCTGGATCACGGCCCGCCCGCTGGTCGAAGAGGCCTTCGACGCCGCGGAAGGCGACATCGACTGGGGCTTGGCCGTTCAACCCCTCGGAACCGTCGCCGATACCCTCGCGCGCCTTGCCGAGGACGGCTGGAAGCTGGCCATCGCCACCTCGGATCTCACGCGCAACGCCACGCGCCATGCCGAATTGCTGGGATTCGACGCCCTGCTGGGGGCGGTCGCCGGCTCGGACTCCGTTTCCCGCTCCAAACCCCATGCCGATCTCGTCCTGGCGTGCTCGGAGACCATGGGCATCCCCCCTTCCGAATGCGTGGTCATCGGGGATACCCTCGCCGACCTGCTCATGGCCAAGGCGGCAGGTTGTGCCGCCGCCATCGGCGTCGCCTCCGGCGTGAGCCCCCGCGAAACCCTACAGCCCTATGCCGACGCCGTGCTCGATGGAGTCTGGGAGCTGCCCGCGCTCAGTCATCCGACTCCGCAGCCGCCCCTTCCGGCGATCGATCCGGAGCGCCACTACGTGCTCTCGACGGACGGAGCCTCCAAGGGCAACCCGGGTCCCGCAGGCCTCGGCTTCGTCATCGCCACCGAGGACGGCGAGGTGCTTCGCGAAGTCGCCGAGCCCCTGGGCGTCACCACCAACAACGTGGCCGAGTACCAGGCCGTCATCCGGGGACTTTACGAAGCCGAGCGCATGGGCATCCGTCGCCTGCTCGTCCGTTCGGATTCTCAGCTCGTCATCCGGCAGCTCCAGGGGGCCTACGCCGTGCGTCACGATGCCTTGATCCCGCTGTACCACCGGGTGCGCGATCTGCTCGGAAACTTCCGGGACGTGCGGCTCGAGCACGTGGAGCGCCAGCATAACGCCAGGGCGGACGCCCTGGCCAACGAGGGCGTGCTATCAAATCAAGAACGCGAGCGGCAAGGGGGCTGACAAGCTTCGGCAAAGCTTGTAAACTAAATGATCGAAAGCTGTAAAGGGTCAGTGAAGATTCCTTTGTAATCAGCCTTTCATCCCGCTTCCAAGACACCAAATGAGATGGGAACGTCATGAGTGAACCGCTTCGCGCCCTAGTAGCCCGGCGACTCCGCCAGTACCGTTCCTCCCTGGGCTTGACCCAGCCGGAACTGGCCAAGCGGTTGCGCGTCTCCCGCAACACGGTCATCGAATGGGAAAAGGAAGACGGCCGCTCTCAGCCGAGCTGGGAGCAATGGGAGAAAATGTGCTCCTGGACCGGCATCTCCCCGCAATGGTTCGTGACCGACGACTCCTTCAACTCCGAGGTCGTGGATTTCGCCGTCCGGGTCCAGTCCTTGCCGGATGCGGTGCGTGAAGGACTCTACGCCCTGGTGCGCTTCCAGTACCAGACTCCCGGAAAGTCCAAGAGCAAGGTCTAGCTCCAGCCGAGCGCCCTCCACATGACGAACCCCCAGGCCTCGACCGCGAACCCCAGGCCCGCGGCGAGCCAGACGAGCGGCAAGTTCCGCCGTCCCGCCGACGCGATCAGCAGCATCGCGAGCGGAAGCCAGTCCACGGCGTAGCGCATGCCGAACTGGGTGGCCCCGGTCCAGTAATACACCAGATAGACGGCCACCATGGAGGCGATCGCCCCCATGGCCAGCACGTCTCTCCGCTGGCGCCAATCCGCCAGCGGGATCAGAAACAAGGCGGGGAAGACCAGCAGCATGCTCATCTGGTACTGGCTGGGACTAAACCAGGGAAAGCCCGAAATCCGCTCGGGGCCGCTCAGGAAGTAGGCGTGAAGGTTCCGTAAGAGGTACTCCGGGCTGAAGACCCCGTGAGGGATGAGGTGCGCGGGAGTGATGGCCATGATCACGCGCTCGTAGCCGGTATCCAGCGGGTTGCCCATCCGCGCCCAGTTGTAAGCCAGCGTCACGGCCACGCAAGCCCCGAAGCCCGCCGCGAAGCCGGCTCCCCGCTTCCACGGAAAGGGCCGATCCCAGAGCATCAACGCGATGAACGGCACGGCCAAGGCCACCGGCTGCCGGGTCAGGAAGGCCAGGCCCAGGCCCAGGCCGACCGTGAGACCGCTCAGCAGGGTCGGCGGACTGAAGACGGCGCGCAGGGCAACCAGCATGCCGAAGACGGTGACGATATGCATCAGCGGCCAGGTGTTCCCGCTCTGGACGGCGTAGAAGAGGTGCGGGCTCCCCAGCCCGAAGAGGACGGTAAGGGCCGTGCGCAGGTTCCGGCTCACCCCCAGCCGCCCCGCGAGGCTCCACATCAGCGCCACGTTCAAGGCTCCGAGCGCCATGCAGAACGCGCTCTGATTGGTGCCGAGGCCCCAGAGCGCCACGAACGGCAAGAGCAGGATCGAGGGACCGGGCCCGTAGGGAATGATCGCCCCCGTGGGGCCCGGCACGTGCTCGATATGCGCGGGCAAGGTCGGCGGGGTCACGACGCCCGAGAGCCAGGCGTCTGCCAGGCGAACATGGGCGTCATAGGGGGTCGCAGGGCCCATGGAGAGCAGGGCGTAGAGCGCAAGCACCATGAGGAAGACCAGGATCAGACCGGCCCCTTCCTCACGCTCCTCTATGCTGGACGCCGACGTCATCGCGACCCCCTTCCTGCTTAAGGCGCTGCCCGTCGGCATCTTGCCCCGGCAGGCCTCTCATTATAGCGTCGACGTGTCGTTCGAGCAGTTTCGGGCACAATATAAGCACCAACGCGCCAGGAGAATGCCCATGTCGACCGCCCCCATTCCCGCTCAGCTGACCGAAAAAATCGACCACGTCCTCTTCCCCGGCTGGGAAGAAGGGCCCGCCCCCATGCCGCCTTCGTTCAAGGGACGCATCCTCTGGATGCTGGGGCGGTTCGCCGACTGGTCCATCCTGATCCTGGCCATCCTCAACCTGGCGGTGGTGGTCTTCGATTTCACCTACCTCGACGTTCGCCATTACTACCTGAAGCTGGCCCCTCAGATCGTCGAGCGCTACGATCCCGTCAAGGGGGTCGCTCCACACCGGATCACCCAGAGCTACCTCGAGCGCGCGGATCTGACCTTCGCGCACCTCATGGTCGGAAACACCAGCCCCGAGTCGCGCTCCTTGCTCCAGGAGATGCGGGCGCACTCGGCCACCCTCATCCACGAGGATCCCTTCGCGGGAGCGGGCCTGAGCGGGGTGCTGGAGCAGATGAAGAACAAGATGCGCCGCCATACCGGCCAGGAATCGGCCAAGGACGGCTTTCAGCGCTTCTGGACCGCCGAGAACATGACTCCGGCGCGCGTCACGCAAGAGGCGGCCTTCTTCGAGCGCGAGATCAAGCCGCTGATGGAGCGCAACTACTACCGCGCCCTGGGAGAGAACGGCAAGCCCTTCGATGCCTTCTGGATCATCGACCTGCTCTTCGTGCCCTTCTTCGCCCTGGAGTTCCTGGTGCGCGGAGGCATCGAGATCGGGAGAGGCCGGCATCCCAGCTGGAAGGCCTTCTGCTACGCCCGCTGGTACGACCTGGTCTACTTCCTGCCCGTGGGCGCCTATCTCATTCCCTTCGGACAATCCGGCTGGGTGCATCTGGTCCGCGGCATCTCCGTCGGCAACCGCATGCAGCGCCTGGGCCTGATCAATCCCATCACCGTGCCCCAGGAATTCGCCGGCAAGGTGGTGGACCTCGTCACCGATCTCGTCAGCGTCCGATTGCTCAGCAACACCCAGGAGTCGATCCGGAAGTTCGATCTGGATGAGACCCTGAAGACCCTGACTCCCGAGCAACGCGAAGCCGTCATGGGCTTCTTCGACCAGCAATTGAGAGTCGTCCTGGGCCGCGTCCTGCCGCAGGTCGCCCCCGAACTCGAAGGGCTGCTCACTTATGCGGCCATTGAAGCCCTCAACGAATCCCCCGCCTACCAGAATCTCAAGCAAATCCCCTTCCTGGGGTCCCTGCCCGAGCGCTACATGCCGGATCTCATCGCGGAAGTGGTCGCCGGTACCCAGCGAATCGCGTTCAACTCCCTGCAGGATGCGGCCCACCGCGAGCAGGTCAGCCGCCTCGTGGACAAGGCCTCCACCATCATGCTCGAGGAGATGCACCGCAACGGGACCGAGGAGCACATGAAGGCGATCCTGGTCGATCTCATCGAGCAGCAGAAGCGGAAGTTGCTGGCCTAAAATCTTCCCTATCTTGTCCCCCCTCGATGGGGGGACTGGCGAAGCCAGGGGGGTGTCACTGCTCCCAGGTTCCTTATAACGAGGAACGCCATGGCTGCGCCGGCCAACACCCCCCTACCGGCTACGCCGGCCGTCCCCCCATCAAGGGGGGACAAGATTAGGAAGACTGGTCAGGCGCCCTTGAGCTTATCGAGGGGCATGCGGGAAACGGCGGCGAGGCCCAGGGGGGCGAAGCGTCCGAGCTTGTAGAGCTCGCAGCCGAGGCCCGCGATCATCGCGGCGTTGTCGGTGGTGAGGTCGAAGGGCGGGATGGAGACGGTCCAGCCGCGCTTGGTCGCCTCCTGGGTCAGCCGCTCGCGAAGCTCGCGGTTGGCGGCCACGCCTCCCGCAAGCGCCACGGTCGTGAGGCCATGGGCCTCGGCCGCCGCAATCGTCTTGCCCACCAGAACGTCGGTGACGGCCCGCTGGAAGGACGCAGCGGCGTCTTCCGGCTTGACGGGGATGCCTGCGGCCCGGCTTCTCTCAACCATCCTGAGGACCGAGGTCTTGAGGCCGCTGAAGGAGAAGTCGTAGGTGCCCGGCAGCCAGGAGCGCGGGAAATCGTAGGCCTTGGGGTCTCCGTCCTTGGCGAGCTTGTCGATGATGGGGCCGCCGGGATAGCCGAGCTCCAGGAGGCGGGCGGTCTTGTCGTAGGCCTCTCCAGCGGCGTCGTCGAGCGTTTCTCCAAGCGTTTGGAAGTCCTCGGGGCCGCGGACCAGGACCAGGGAGGTATGCCCCCCGGAAACGAGAAGGCAGAGGAACGGCACAGGCAGATCGGGATTGGCGATCTTGTTGGCCCAGATATGCGCGGCCAGGTGATGGACGCCGATCAGGGGAATGCCGCGTGCCCAGGCGATCGCCTTGGCGGAAGTGAGGCCGACGAGGAGGGCTCCTTGAAGGCCGGGTCCAAAGGTGGTGGCGATCGCCGAGAGATCGTCCCAGCCGACACCGGCCTCTGAGAGGGCCGTGGAGATCAACGGGCCGATGGCCTCCATGTGGGCCCGGCTCGCCACCTCGGGAACGACCCCGCCGTAGCGGCGGTGGATGTCGATCTGAGACGAGATCAGATTGCTGAGCACCTGCGTGCCATCCTTGACGACAGCGCAGGCGGTCTCGTCGCAGGAGGTCTCGATGCCGAGGACGAGGGTGCTCACGACTCGGTCTCTACCCGCTTGGCTTCGGCCGAGATCGTCTCGGAGTCTTCGGAGTCGCGCTGGACGGGCACTTCCTGGGGCGCCACGCGCTTGAAGTACTCGATGGCTCCCTTGCCCATGGCCAGCGTGCCGGAGTAGCCGACGCCCGCACCGACCACCGCTCCGACGGGAATGAACTTGGCGACCTGGCGGGCGGCCGCGCGAAGGGCGAAGCCACCGCCGACCACGGCCAGCAATTCACGCGCCCGATCCACCGAGATGGGCATGTCGTACATGGCGGCGATGCGGAGGATCATCTTGAGCTGGTTGGCGGTCATCAGGGGAAGATCCGCGCCCGGGATGGGAATGGCGCCGATGAGGGCGTTCTGCTTGGAGGTCGCGTTGATCTCCTCCCAGGCCGCCTCCTCGCGAAGGATCGGGAACTGGCGGGCCAGCGGAATGGAATGATCCGAGAAGAGGCCGATCAGGCGCTTGGCGAAGGGGCCGGAGAGATCCCGCAGGCTCTCCAGGACCATGACCCGATCCTCACCCAGCTCGAGGGCATGCAGCACCTCGCGCTGGCGCGCCGCCGCCTGGTGCTCGGGCACCGAGACGAGGGCGATCACGATCTTGTCCTTGGGAAGCGTCTCGATCACCGGAAACGCCTGGGCCAGCGGCACAGAGGCGTCCGAGGTCAGCAGGACATAGACGTCGGCCGGCACGGGGCGGGAGGCGTCGGGCTCGACCAGGTGCAGCATCTCGGGATAGAGCGAGTTGATGAGCAGGGCATCGCGCCAGTGCTCGCGTTCGGGGCCGGGCTCGGCCACCAGGGCAAGGGTCGCAGGGCGGTTCGCCGCTCCCTGGATTTCCTGCCAAACGTTCCAGACCTCTTGTAGCGGCTGGGGCAACGCGAGCATTCTGCACTCCCTCCTGTTCCGGTTTGTCAGGCTTGCTGGGGACTTTACCAAGTGGGACACCGAGCCCATGATACCATGTCGACCCGGCGCAAATGCCCGCGCTTGCCTAATCGGGCCAAGAATCCTAAGATGAGGGTAAATGACGCCCCGCGACCGCTTGAGGAGATACAAGCCGTGTTAAAACGCGCCTTTTTGGCCGCCACCGTCTGGTTGGTTGGCACCACGGGGACCTTTGCGGCTCCCGTCGATCTGACCATCCTGCATACCAACGACACGCACGATCACCTGCTCCCCTACGATACCCGCCAAGGCAAGAGCCTGGGGGGTGTCGCCCGCCGGGCCGCTCTGATCAAGCAGATCAAGACCCAGACGCCCAGCACCCTGGTCCTGGATGCCGGCGACGTCTTCCAAGGGACGCCCATCTACACCTTCTACCAGGGTGAGGCTGACTACAAGACCATGGATCAGGCGGGTTACGACGCCACCACCGTGGGCAACCACGAGCTGGACAACGGCCTGGCCAACCTCCTCAAGCAGGCCAAGGGACGGTCGTTCAAGGTCATCAACTCGAACATGCTGGATCACTCCGGCAAGAACATCTTCCTGCGCAAGCACATCTTCGAGCGCAACGGCCTGAAGATCGGCGTGTTCGGCGTCCTGGGCGACGACGCGCAGGGGGCGGTCGCCAAGAAGTATCAGAAGGACTACGTCTTCGTTCCGCCGCTGGAAATCGCCCAGCGCCTGACCGACGAGCTTCGCAAGGAAGCGGACATGGTCATCATGCTCAGCCATAGCGGCCTCGAAGAGGATACGGCGCTGGCCAAGCAGGTCAAGGGCATCAACCTGATCGTCGGCGGCCACTCCCACACGAAGCTGGACGTCCCCCGCGAGGTGACCAACGGAGACTGGCGCACCCTCGTCGTGCAGGGCTTCCAGTGGGGCGAGTATCTCGGCCGCCTCGACCTCAAGGTCGAAGCCGGCAAGATCGTGAGCTACGACGGCAAGCTCCTGCCCATCACGCGCGCCATCCAGGAAGACCAGATCGTCGCCGAGACCGTCGAGTCCTACAACGCCAAGATCGCCAAGGAGATGGAGATCGTGGTCGCCCAGGCCCCGAAGGGCCTGTCCTCCGAGGGCAAGTACCAAGGGGATTCGGCGCTGGGCAACTGGACCGCGGATCTCCTCAAGGAGATCAGCGGGGCGGAGATCGGCATCGTCAACTCGGGAGGCCTGCGCGCCAGCCTCCAGCCGGGCGCCGTGACCGTCGGAGCCGTCTACTCGGTCTTCCCCTTCGACAACGCGGTCGTCACCGTCGACGTCAAGGGCAAGCTCCTCCAGCAGATCCTCGACACCACGGCCTCCTACCTCGGCGGCTCGGGCTTCCTCCAGTTCTCGGGGTTGACCTTCCGGATCGAGGACAACAAGGCGAAGGACGTCCTGGTGAATGGCAAGGAAATCGATCCCGCGCGCACCTACAAGGTGGCGACGATCGACTACGTGGCGCAGGGTGGCGATCGCCAGCCCCAATTCGCCGAGGCCTCGAACTACCAGGGACAGGGCGTCTTCCTGCGTGATGCCGTCCTGGGCTACCTGAAGAAGAATTCGACCATCACGCCGCCCGCCACCGGCCGAATCAAGGTTCCTGCCGCCAAGCGCCCGGACCGCGTGAGGGACTAGCCTAAACCCGGGATCTTCCCATCGACACTGAGCCGCAGGCGCTTCAGCGCCTGCGGCTCAGTGCTTGTTTGGGCTACGGGTTCGAGTGGTGGGGGCTTCCGCTCAAGGAGAAGTGAGTCGAACGAGCACTACCGCCCGGCCGTCGGCTCCCCGGCCAATGCCGAAGATGCGGTAGCCTTGAGCGGAAGCATCGTAGGCGAGCGCCCCGAAATCCGTGGGAGCGGAGATCGACGGGGTCTCCCGGCCGGGCCCGACGACCCAGCGCTCGTCGCCGTCCGCAGCCACCGCATGGAGCAGCTCGGGGGACATGCCCAAGATGCCCTGTTGCTCTCCCCCCCAGGGGGAGCGTGGCAGCTGCCCTCCCGCGAAGCGCGGCAGCACCTCACGATTGAAGGCCTCGGCGCTGGTGGGAATTTGCCCGTGCTCCTGCCGGTAAGCCTCCAGCGCTGCCTGGACCTGCACGGCATTCGCAAGCACGCCGCCGTTGAGAGCGGCATCGTTGCCATGCGCCCGCATTTTCCCCTGGAAGAGGCCTGGAGCGGTGGACGCATCGGTCGTCCCGGCGAGGCGCTGCCACGCGAGAACTCCGGAGATCGCGACCGCCGCGAAGAGCGTTCCCACCAAGACCTGGCGGCGGCGCCTCGCAAGCGAGCGCCGGCGGGCTCGAGCTTCCGGGGCAAGTGATGGCTTAGGGGGTCGCGGAGACGGGGATCTCTGGGTCATCGACGGGCTATCCTCCGCCCCTATCTTACCATGCAGCCGTACGCCCCCCTTCAGAACCGCCCCATGTCTCAGCCCTCCAGGCCGAGACTCCGTGTCCCCCGCGACAGGCTTAATCCAAAGTTCAACTGACGTTTACTCAGTTCGGGCCGATCCGGGACGATAGGTACTGAACCGGGCCATTCTCGGGACAAGGAGGAGCCATGCAGATTCGTTCGCCGCTGATGGGCATCGTCCCGACCGTCAAGACCCAGAACGTCGGAGATCCGATTCCCGAAGAGTTCAAGGCTCTCCACGCGCATCTCTTCGACCCCGGCAACATGCCCGATGGTAAATTCATCCCCCAGCCTCCGATTCACGTCCCCGAGGTCCAGTCGGTCCTGGCGGGCGGCATCGCCAAGCCGCGGGTCATCTCGATGCCCTCGCCGAACTAC
>JAKFCT010000007.1:0-49562 GCA_036676495.1 Candidatus Sericytochromatia bacterium | reverse complement strand
CCTTCAAGTACATCGCCTCGCGCCCCGAGCTCGAGGACATCGTCATCTCGGGCGGCGACTCCTACCAGATCCCGGCCAAGAACATCAAGCTGAGCGGCGAGACCCTCCTGCAGATGGACAACATCCGCCGGATCCGCTTCGCCACCAAGGGCCCCGCGGTCATGCCGATGAAGCTCCTCACCGACACCGCCTGGGTCCAGGCCCTCACCGAGGTCGCCGAGATGGGCCGCCGCCTCGGCAAGGAAGTGGTCCTTCACACCCACTTCAACCACCCCAACGAGCTCACATGGATCACCGAGAAGGCCATGCAGGTCCTCTTCGAGCGCGGCATCTACGTCCGTAACCAGGCCGTTCTGCAGCGCGGGGTCAACGACTCCAAGGAGACCATGGCCCTGCTGGTCAAGCGGCTCGGCCACGTGAACGTCCACCCCTACTACGTCTACCAGCACGACATGGTCATGGGCGTGGAGGATCTGCGCACGACCGTCCAGACCGCCCTCGACATCGAGAAGTGGGTCCGCGGCACCACGGCGGGCTTCAACACCCCGACCTTCGTCTGCGACGCCCCTGGCGGCGGCGGCAAGCGCGACATCCACTCCTACGAGTACTACGACCGCGAGAACGGCATCATCGTCTACACCGCGCCCAGCGTGAAGAAGGACGAGATCTTCATGTACTTCGACCCCATCGACCAGCTCTCCGCCGAAGCCCAGGCGCGCTGGAAGGACCCGGTGGTCGCCGAGGAGATGATCGCCGAGGCCAAGCGCATGGCCGGCTTCGCCCGCTAACGCCCCCTCCCCGCATCAAGCGAGCCCCACCCCGGCATTCCAGCCTGGAGTGGGGCTCGTCGGCATCTGCGGTACGGTGAACGGTTTCGGCCTATGGCAGAAAAACGCCGCCCCCCTTCGAGGTGAGATATACTACGGCCATCGGAACCCGCGGGCTACGACCGAGGTAACGCCATGGGCGAGCACTTGGAAACCCGATCGCACCGCCCCGAGCTGATCGGCAGCTTGCTGAGCGGCATGCTCCTTGCCGCGGGCCTCGGCCTCATCTGGGTCGCAGCCCTATCCCGCCGCCCGCTCGCCCGCGCCTTGCTGGAAACCGACTTCCATCCCCTGGAAGCCTCCGAGGCCCTGCTGCATAGCGCCCTGACAAGCACCGTGGACACCATCATCATCAAGGATCTCGACGGCCGCATTCAGGCCATCAGCCCGGCTGGAGCCGCGCTGCTGGGTTCGCACCCGAGCGACCTCATCGGCAAAACCGATCGCGAGATCCTCGGCGCGGAAGCCGCCGAGTGCGTTCTAGCCCACGATCGCGTCGTCCTCCAATCGAATGGCCCGCAGAAGTTCGAGGAGCACTTGGTGGCGGCCGACGGCAAGGAGCACGTCTTCTCCGCGGTACGCTTTCCCTTCTGGTCCCCGAACGGGACGCCCCGCGGCATCATCGCCATCCTCAACGACATCACCGAGCAGTTTCGCGAGGACGCGAGCCGGAGGCGACTGGCGGCCATCGTCACGGCCTCCCTCGACGCCATCGTCAGCATAAACCCCCATAATCTGACCATCCAGTATTGGAACCCCGGCGCCGAGCGGCTCTTCGGCTACTCCGCGGAAGAAGCCATCGGCAATCCTTTCGGCTTCGTGGTGCCGCCCGACCGCCTGGAGGAAACGCGTCAGAATCTCAAGCGGATTCTGAGCGGAGAGGCGCTCGAGCCCTTCGAAAGCGTGAGAGTCGCCAAGGACGGCCGACGTCTCGACGTCTGGATTAGCCTCTTCGCCGTCCGCGACGACCAGGGGCGTATCCTGAGCCTGACGGCCATCGTGAGGGACCTCACCGAGTTCCGCCGCGTGCAGACCGAGATGGCCCGCCGCACGGCCGAACTCCAAAAAGCCAAGGAACTCAACCAGCTCAAGGACCACTTCCTCTCCACACTCTCCCATGAGATCAAGACCCCACTCTCGCTCATCTGCGGGTACGCGGAGCTTTTGGAGGAATAGTATCCCGACGATGAGTTGCTGAAGGGGATGCTGGAAGGAACCCAGAGGCTGAACGAGCACATCACCAACTTGCTCGAGTACAGCGCCGTCCTCAGCAGGACGCTTCCGCTCTACCCGAGCGAGATCAGCCTTGAGGAGGTCGCACGGCACGTCGTCCAGTTCGTGGCGGCCGGGATGCGCGCGCATGGGCTGGCGCTGACGCTCGACCTCGATCCCGCGACTCCCGCCATCACCGGCGATTTCCGCCGGATCTCCCAGGTGCTCCTCAAGCTCGTGGAGAATGCCGAGAAGTTCACTCCCGCCGGAGGCCAGGTCGGCATCCGGATCGGGCCGTCCGGTGAGGAGGTCCGCATCGACGTCTGGGACACGGGACCCGGGATCCCCGAGTCAGAGTTCGGACGAATCTGGCAGGCCTTCACCCAGCTGGAGATCGGAGATTCCCAGCGAAAAGGGGGACTTGGCCTCGGGCTCAGCATGGTCAAGAAGCTGACCGAACTCCACGGCGGCCGGGTGGCCCTGGTCAGCCACCCGGGTCGCGGAAGCACCTTCACGGTCTTCCTGCCCATCTCGACGCCCGCACGGGCCGGCGCTCCTGCTACGCCGTCACCTGGGCAGCCGGCACGGCCGGGACCGCCTTCTGGATCTCGGGGTTGAACTGCACCACCACCAGGGTGATGTCGTCGTCCTGCCGGATCCCCTGCTGGAAGGCCGACAGTTCCGCCAGGATCGAGGTCTTGATCGTGTCGGCAGAGTGCTTCTGGTGCAGCCAGATGGCCTGCTCGAAGCGCTCGAAGCCGAACTCCTCGCCCTCGGGGTTGCGCGCCTCGATGATGCCGTCCGAGTAGAATACCAGCAGGTCCCCCTCGGAGATGGTGGCCGTACGCACCGGGAACTTGGTGTTCTGGCGCACGCCCAGCGGGTAGGCCGAGGGTTGCAGGGAGGTGAGCCGGCCCAACGTGGACTCCAGCTGGTAGGGGTAGTGGTGGCCGGCGTTGGAGTAGACCATCCGGCGGGTGTCGAGGTCGATCAGGGCGTAGAAGAAGGTCATGAAGCGCCTTTCCTGGGTGGCTCCGAAGACCATCTCGTTGAGGCCGGTCATGACGGCCGAGACGTCGGGGTCCCGGCCCGCCTGCGTGTGGAAGGCGCTCTTGGCCATGGCCATCAGCAGGGCGGCGCCCAGGCCATGGCCGTTGACGTCGCCGACAGCGATCGCCAGCTGGTTGCCCACCCGGATGAGATCGTAATAGTCCCCGCCGACCTCGTCGACCGGCTGGAAGTAGAAGGCGATGTCGACGCCAGGGATGACCGGCGGAGCCTGGGGCAGCATCGAGAGCTGAATCTGGCTGGCAATTTCCAGCTCGCGCTTCAGGCGCTCCTGCTCCTCGCGTGACTTCTGGCGCTCGGTCAGGATGGGAGCGGCGATCCGGCCAGACAGCACCATGCTCAAGAGCAAGGCGAGGCCGACCTCGAGCACCAGCAAAATCACCGCGATCATCAGGGACTGCATGCGCGCCTCATGGGCGATCCGCTCGGCTGCGGGCGGCATGCGCTCGACGGCCCTGGCACCCGAGGCCTCGACCTCACTCTTGAGCTCGGCGGCCGTCTCGTCGACCGAGCGCTCGGCCTGCTGCTGCATCGCCACGATCGCGCTCGCCACGGACTGCTGGGCGATGGGCTCCATCTCGGCGATCGCCCGCGAGGAGATCTCCCGCGACCGCTCCTCCATCCGCGACAGGCTGGAAACCGCGATGGACTCGCTCTGGGCGGCCATGCGCTCGCGTGCCCGGGCCACGGTGGCTTCTGCACGCTCGCCCATCTGCTTGGCGGTGCGCTCGGTGGACGCGCGGCTTTCCGCCGTGATCTCGGCGATCGCCTTCTCGGAGAGCGCCGTGGCCTCCCGGCGGATGGCCGGGACGTTCGAGGCCAGCGCCTCGCGCACGTAGCCCGAGGAGGTCTGGCCCATGGCGGCGATCGCCCCCTGGACGTCGGCCTTCATCCGCTCCGTGTCCATCCGTGCCTTGTCGGCCAGGTAGGCGAAGACCACGGCTCCGCCCTCCTCGCGCCGGGCGAAGACGCCCAGGTAGGTCTCTTTGCCATCCTGGAAGACGATCAGCTCGTCATTGGGAGAGCCGGCGTCCAGGGCCTTGGAGACGACGTCGAGGTGGCGCAACGAGGCGCCCTTGCGGTGCTTGGTGCTGGCGAGGACCCGGCCGCGGCCGTCCACCACCGCCAGGTAGCCTTCCTGGATCGGCAGCACCTTGCCGCCGGCGATGCCCTGCGCGAAGATGGTCGCCAGCGTCTTGAAGTTGACCACCGGCTCCTTCTCGACGTCCGCCAGGATGGCATCCGAGAGCTCACGGGCCGACTTCTGGTTCAGGCCGATCAGGTGGTCGCTGATGGCGTTGGTCAGCACCTGCGTGCGCGCGACGAGCTGGTCCGTGGTCTCGACCAGGGCGCGCTCGGCGAGTTTCTCGTTGGTCTTGCCCAGCTCGGCGTTGGCCGCCTGGCTATCGGCGATCAGCTGGGCGCTCAGCTGGGTGGACTCGGCCTGGCTGAGGGCGATGAGGCGCTCGCTGAGCTGGCGGTTGGTCTCGGAGCCCTGGGCGATGAGCTGACTGCTGGCGCCCGAGAGCTTGTCGCGGCTGGTGGAGATGAGCGTGCCGGAGGTGTCCTCCAGCGACTTCCGGGCGATCCGCTGCAGGGCCTCGCCGGAGCGGTCCAGGCGCTCCTGGCCAGTGGAGGCGACCTTGCCCGCGGACTCGCGCAGGGTCTGCGAGCCCACCTGCGTCAGCTGCTCGGCGGTCCGCGAGATGGCCTGGTCGGCGGTGCGGGTCATGAAGGCGATCGCCACCAGCACCGGCAGCACCGCGAAGACCGTGAAGAAGATCAGCAGGGTCCGCCGGATGTCGTCCCCGAATGGCTGGCGGCTCATGGCTCCCCCCTCTGGCCCCCTTGCAAACAGCTGGTTGCAAGGGGATTATACCACCGGCGAATCATGTCATCCTCACGGGGTCAAGGTTTCGGGCGTGTTGACGATCTTGCCGTCGCGAATCTGCCAGACCACGTACGTCCCGGACTTGATGTCCCCACGCTCGTCGAAGTCCACCGGCCCCGAGGCCCCCTCGTAGTTGATCTTCCGGTCGGCGCGAACCACCTCCAGGGCCTTCTCCAGCTCGCCGGCATGAACCGCCTCTCCGGAGCCGTCCGAGACCGCATGCAGGTTCTCCTTGAGTGCAATGCGAGACGCCTCCTTGCCCCTTTCGAGGGCCAGGAACATCAGCATGGCGGCGTCGTAGGCGTTGGCCGCGTAGAGAGAGGGCGCCTCGCCGAAGCGCGAGCGGTAAGCCTGCGCGAAGCGCTCGTAGGCGGCTCCTTCGAGGTGAGGCGCCGTGCCCACGGATCCTTCGAGGCGCGTCTTGTCGCTGACGTTGTCCACGAATGACTCGGCCCTCAGCGCCTCGCTGAAGAGCCACTTGAGTCCTGGCAGCTGTCCGCCCACGATCCAGTCCCGCAGGATGACCGAGCCCTCGCCGGGGTAGCCGATCAGCACGACGGCGTCCGGCGACTGGGCCAGGGCGGGAGCGAGGATATCGGCGTAGGAGGGAAGCGGCTGGCTGGTCTCGGGGTAGGGGATCAGCGTCGCGGCGTGCCCCGCACCCTCGAAGTCCCGCTTTAGCACCGAGGCCAGGCCCGTACCGTAGGTGTTGTTGACGTAGAGGACGGCCAGCTTCTGGTAGCCGAGCGCTCTGGCCTTGGCCGAGAGCGCCTTGCCCTGGAGGGCGTCGTTGGCGATCGTCCGGAAGAACCAGCCGCCGTGGTCGATTTGCGTCGGGTCGCTGAAGATCGGAGAGGTCGAGGCCGGAGAGATCAGCACCACGCCGTTGGGCTGGGTCTGCTTCAGGAGGACCTCCTGCGTGAGGCTGCTCTGCACGTTGCCGACGATGCCCAGCACGCCCTTGGCGATCAGGTTGGCCGCCACGTTGGGCGCGACGGTCTTGCTCGACTGGTCATCGCCCGTGACCAACTCCACGCGCTTGCCCAGGATGCCGCCCGCCGCGTTGGCCTGTGCCACGGCCAGCCGGACGCCGTTGTAGACCGAATCGCCCTTCTCGGCGTTCGTGCCGGAGGCCGGCGCCAGGGCTCCGATGCGCAGGGTGTCGGTGCGCTGTGCGCTCGTCGTCGGCAGCAGCGCGCAACCGGCGAGTGTCAGCGCGAGCAGTCCCAGAAGCGTTCTACCAGCCATACTGCATCCTCAAGAGAACCATGCGTCCCGGGCCCGGGTAGTCGACTCCCCCGAAGCCCGGAGTGGCCGACGGCGCGTCGAAGAGATTGTAAAGTTTCAGGCTGCCCCGCAGCGATCCCTGGGCCAGCGACCACTCCCGGCTCGACAGGGTCAGGTCGCAGATCGTGGCAGCCGGTAGGGTGTAGGCCACATGCCCGTTATTGGCGAAGTTCGACTGGGTGGCGGGCACCCCGCCTACGTGGCGCGCCTCGAGGTAGGCCGTGAAGTCTCCCAGCGGCACTCCCAGGCCCGCGTTGGCCATGAGGGCGGGATAAGCCTCGGCGAGGCCCTCGGAGTCCGAGATCTCGTCGAGGGCCAGGGCCTGCGAGACGGTCTGCTGGGCCGAGAGGTTGAGCATGCCGAAGAGGCCGCGATGCGTCCACTTGAGGCCGCCCTCGACGCCCACGGAGTCGAGCTGGTTCTGGTTGATGGCCTTGGGGTTGCCGCGCTGGGTGACGAAGCCAACCTTGTCGGTCACGTGGGTGTAGTAGGTGCTGGCCACCAGATCCCAGCCGTGGACGGGCTGATAGTTGACCGCGGCCTCGACGGTCTGGGCGCGCTCGGGCCTGAGGGCCTCGTTCCCGATGATGTCTCCAAAGACCAGGGGGCGCCCGAAGAGCTGCTGGGGTGACGGCGCCTTGAAGGAGGTGCCGTAGAGGATCTTTCCGGTCACGCCCTCGGCCAGAGGCGAGACGAGGCCGAGCCTCGAATTCAGCACATTGCCGTAAATCGAGTGGCTATCGCTTCTCAAACCCAGCGTGACACCCAGAGATTGGCCGAGGTGGACGATTCCCTGACTGTAGAGCCCCAGGTTGGTGAAGTGCCGGGAGATCCCGGCGGGTCCGTCCTGGATCTCCGTGCCGGCGCGGGGGCTGGCGGGGGTGAAGACGTCGTAGTAGGTGGGCAGCTGGTGGTCGGTCTGGGACCAGTCGGCGCCAAGCGTGAGGCTGTCGCGGGCGTTCAGGCTGACCATGGCCTCGGCGGCGGCGTCCCAGGCCTCGGAGGCCATGTCGCGGCGGATCAGGTAATCGTCGCGGCCGATGCCGAGGCGGTCCTCGGGGGTGGGGTTGCCCTGGGCGTAGCCCATGCTGAGGGTGGTGTCGACGGCCTCGCCGAGTCCACCGCGCAGGGTGGCGCGGCCGAAGCGGTTCTCCAGGCCCAGTCGGCTCTGGTGGGTGAAGGGGCGCCAGTCCTGGAACTCGCCGGAGGCGTCCACGCGCTGGTAGCCGCCGTCGAGCGAGACTTCTCCGACGGGGGTCCCCAGGCGTCCCAGGCGCCCGAAGAGGGTCCGGGGCAGCGAGCGATCGTTGGCCGTCTGCAGGCTCGATAGCGTGCTGATGGCGGGGCTGGTGGCGGCGAGGCCCATTCCCGAGCGCTCGGTGACGCCCATCATGCCACCCAGTGCCAGTTCGGCGTTGCCCCAGGGGAGGGGTTCACCGAGTGCCAGCGAGGCGAGGGCCTGGGGGTTCCGGCCGAAGTTGCCGGCCTGGGTGGTCAGGTGGCGGCCGGCGAGGTCCTCTCCCGAGAGGGTGACGACGTTGATGACGCCGAGGAAGGCGTCCGCGCCGTACAGCGCCGAGCCGGGGCCGCGCACGATCTCGATCCGCTTGATCAGCTCGACGGGAATCAGCTCGGGGCCGAGGAAGTTGGAGGCGTCAGGGCGGAAGGAAACGGGGTTGCCGTCGATCATCACCTTGACGATCCGGCTCCAGGCCCGCTGGCCGCTGGGAATGCCGCGCACGCCGACGCTGGGGAGGAAGTGGTCGTCGGCCACGTAGAAGCCGGGAACGGCACGCAGGGCCTCGGCGACCGACTGGTAGCCGCGCACGCGCATGTCCTCGGCGGTGAGGACCTCGATGACGGCGGGGGCTTCGCTCAGGGCCTGGCGGCGCTTGGTGGCGACCTCGACCTGAGGGCTGAGCAGCGCCTCGAGATCCAGCTGCTCGCCATCCATCGCCTCGGCAGCCAGGGCCGGGCGAGGCAGCATCACTAACATAGCGAGGAGCGTGAGTCGGCGCAGCATGATTCCTGATCTTATGCCCAACGAGGCTTCGTTTTGCACGCGAGCGAGCGTTCGGCCGAAGATGCGGAAACACTCTGTAACCTTCCGGCAGCAACCGAGCAAGAGCAGACCGGGTATACGGGAATGGGGGGCCGAGGCCCTATCGACCTCTGGAGGAATGAAATGAAGCGAGCGTTTATCGGCATCATGCTGGGTCTGGCTGGCCTACTGGGGGTCACCCTCACCCGAGCCGAAGCCGGCAGCGAGGATACGCCCGGTTTCCGGGCGATGGAGCAGAAGCAGTGCATCGCCTGCCACACCATTCCGGGCACCGATCCGCACTACCGAACCTCTCCCAGCCTGACGCTCGTCAACCGCAAGCTGAAGCCCGACTGGCTCACGAGCTATCTGCACAGCCCCGAGGCGCTCGAAACCTCCCTCAACATGCCGCGCATCGCCCTGGCTCCCCAGGAGATCCAGGACCTGGCGGCCTTCGTGCTGGGAGACCCTCCCCCCGCACAACCCGTCAAGATCGGCGACACAGCCAAGGGGAAGAAGCTCTTTGAGACCCTTGAATGTCTGGCTTGCCACTACGGCGGAGATTTCTCTCCCGACCTCACCAACCTGGGTCACAAGGTGCGTCCGGACTGGCTGAGCACCTACCTCGCGAAGCCGCAGGACTACCATTCGGGCATCGTCATGCCGAGCTTCCGCCTGACGGAAGCCGAAACCCAGGACATGACGGCTTATCTGCTGGACAGGACGGTCCTTCCCAACGACGTTCCCTTCCAGGGCGGCTCCAAGGCAAAGGGCCGCTTGCTCGCCGAGACGAAGACCTGCACCAGCTGCCATACGATGCCGGGCCTGAGCACGCCTCCCAAGCGCGCAATCGAGACCATTTCACCCGAGCTTCGCAAGGGGCTCGCGTCGGTCCTGGCGGGACAGGGCGATCTCAACGCCGTGCTTCACCCGCGGCTCACCGCGACCATGACGTATGGCTGGGAGCTCGAGGAGGACACCCGGATTGCCCTGGCCCTGCTGGCACTTCCGTCGATGAAGGCCGCCAAGACCCGGGACTCCATGGCCCAGAGGCCCGAGGACCGCGTGCTCGCGGAGGGGCGCCGGATCGTCAACAAGTACAATTGCCGGGGATGCCACGTCATCGAGGGCCGCGGGGAGAAGTTCGCTCCGGTCCTGGACATCGAGGGACTGCGCGTGAGGGAGGGTTGGCTCTCGCACTTCCTGGCCGGTCCCCGCGAGCTGCGGCCGGATCACCCGGGGCGCATGCCCAGCTTCCCGTTGAAGCCCACCGAGATCGAGTCCTTGCTGGCTTACTTCCAGGGGATCGCCGAGCAGAATTACCCCCAGCCTGCCGAGGTCACCGTCGGGGGGACCAAGGAGCAGGTGGCGGCGGGCCGGAAGCTCTTCACGGAGCTGAACTGCGGATGGTGCCACCAGGTCAAGGGCGCCAACGCGCCGATCCTGAGCCCGGTCCCGAAGGGCCTCGACCTTAGCGCGTCGCGGCGCTTCGCACCGGACCTCGGGCACACCCCGGATCGCCTCCAGGTGCCCTGGGCCGACCGCTGGATCCAGCACCCCCAGGATTACCTGCCGGATACCGAGATGCCTCCTTATCCGCTGACCAGCACGGACATGGCGGCGCTGCGCGCATACCTCTTCGAGGGGATCTAGCCTCCGGAACAGGGATGACGCCCCCACCCGTCACTCCCGCGAAAGCGGGAGTCCAGTGGATTCCCGCTTTCGCGGGAATGACGGCTGAGCGAGAGTCGGCACCCTTGCGAGGGTAGGGATTTCGCGGGATAATCGAACGTATGAGCGACAATCAAACTCCGCTCCAGACCCTCACCGGGATCGTGGAGCGCGTGACCTACCACAACCCCGAGAACGGCTATACCGTCGCCAAGCTCAAGGCTCCGCGCGAGCTGGACCTGGTGACGGTGGTCGGCACCTTCGCCCAGATCAGCGCGGGCGAATCGCTGCGTCTGCGCGGCCACTGGGCCAACCACCCCAAGCACGGCTCCCAGTTCAAGGCCCTCTTCTCGGACGTCCTCGCCCCCGCCACCGTCGTCGGCCTCGAGAAGTACCTGGGCTCCGGCCTGATCAAGGGCGTCGGGCCCGTCACGGCCCGGCGCATGGTCAAGCACTTCGGCGTGGACATCCTGGAAATCATCGACAAGGAGCCCGCGCGCCTCAACGAGGTCCCCGGCGTCGGCCCCAAGCGGGTCAAGCTCATCGCCAAGGCCTGGATCGAGCAGAAGGCCATCAAGGAGGTCATGGTCTTCCTGCAGGGCCACGGCGTCTCCACCACCTACGCCGTCAAGATCTACAAGGCCTACGGGGACGACTCCATCTCGGTCGTCACCGAGAACCCCTACCGGCTCGCCGAGGAGATCTGGGGCATCGGCTTCATCACCGCGGACAAGATCGCCCAGGCCCTCGGAGTCGCCCCGGACTCCATCGGCCGCCTACGCGCCGGCCTCCTCTACGTGCTGGGCCAGGCCTCCGACTCGGGCCATGTCTACCTGCCGCGCGAGGAGCTGATCGCAGAAGCCGCCGAGGTCCTGAAGATCGAGCCCGAGCGCCTGGAAGCCGTCATCGCGCCCATGATCGAGGACAAGGCCCTCATGGCCGAGGAAACGGCGATCTACCTGCCTCCTCTGTACTACTGCGAGATCGGCGTCGCCAACCGCTTGCGGGCGCTGTCGTCCAACCCGCTGCCCATGGATGCGACCGAGCTCGCCGAGCAGCTCTCGGAGCTGGAGGCCACGGAGGACCTGACTCTTGCCGCGCAGCAGCGCGCCGCCGTCCTCGAAGCCGTGAAGAACCGCTGCTTCATCCTGACCGGAGGCCCCGGCACCGGCAAGACCACCACCACCCGCGCCATCCTCAAGCTCTTCGAGCGGCTGGGCAAGCGGGTTCTGCTGGCCAGTCCCACCGGGCGCGCGGCCAAGCGCCTCAGCGAGGTCACCGGAGGCGAGGCCAAGACCCTGCACCGGCTGCTGGAGTTCACCCCCGAGAAGATGGCCTTCTCACGCAACGCCGACAACCCGCTGGCGGGCGACGTGATCATCGTGGACGAGGCCTCGATGATCGACCTCACGCTCACCAACAGCTTGCTCAAGGCCGTGCCGGACAGCGCGCAGCTGTTGTTCGTGGGAGACGCCGATCAGCTGCCGAGCGTGGGCGCCGGGCGAGTGCTGCAGGACATGCTGGAGTCGGGCGTCGTGCCGCAGGCGCGCCTCACCGAGGTCTTCCGGCAGGCCGAGGGCTCTCAGCTGGTAGCCAACGCCCACCGGATCAACCGGGGCCTCATGCCCGAGCTGGTGATCCCGGACGGCAAGCAAAAGAGCGATTCCTACTTCGTGCCAGTGGACGAGCCCGAGGAGGTCCCGGGCAAGATCGCCCAGATCGTCTCCAGGTCGCTCGCAAAGCGCCTGGGCTACCATCCGCGCGAGGACATCCAGGTGCTCTGCCCGATGAACCGCGGCATTCCCGGCGCCAACCACCTCAACGGGGTCCTGCAGGATGCTCTCAACCCCCTCAAGCCGGGTGACGCGGTGGCGCAGTCCGGCGGTCGCTCCTTCCGGGCGGGCGACAAGGTCATCCAGCTGCGCAACAACTACGACAAGGGCGCCTTCAACGGGGACACGGGGATCGTCTCCTCCATCGACCTGGAGGAGCAGGAGCTGATGGTCAGCTTCTGGGACCAATCGGTGCGCTACGAGTTCCACGAGCTCAACGAGCTGGCCCTCGCTTACGCCATCACCGTCCACAAGAGCCAGGGCAGCGAGTACCCAGTGGTGGTCATGCCGCTGACCATGCAGCATTACCCCATGCTGCAGCGCAACCTCCTGTACACCGGGCTCACACGGGCCAAGAAGCGGGTCGTGATCGTGGGGACCAAGAAGGCGATCGCCATGGCCCTGCGCAACGTCGAGGGCAACGCCCGCTACACCCGCCTCGCCCAGCGCCTCCAGACGCCCGAGTTCTAGCCGGCTCCTGACGAAACGGCCGCGGGCACTAGAAGGCGCGGTCGTACCAGGCCTTCGCGGCGGCGATCGCCTCGCGGGGGATCTCGTGGCCGCCGTCATGCGCGAAGAGCTCAGGCTGAATTCCCCGGGCAGACAGCACGTTAGCCGCCTCTTCAAGGCGCGAGAAGGGGAACAAGGAGTCCCGGCGGCCCAGCGTGAGGAAGACCCGGGGCTGAGGAGCGTTCGGGGTAGGAGCGGGGAGCTCGTTCACGACGAAATCGGGAACGTAGCCGCTGAAGGCCATGACGCCCGCGACCTTCTCCGGGTGGCGCAGGGCGTAGGAGAGGGACATGATGGCTCCCTGGCTGAAGCCCGTCAGGATCAGGGGCCGGGAGGCGAAGTCCTCGACCTTCCGGAGGTCATCGATGAAGGCATCCAGAGACTCGAGCGCTTGCTCGAAGGACGCGGGGTCGGGAACGCCGATTCGAACCAGCCGGTACCAAGCGTAACCGGGTGGATGGGATAGCGGGCTGCGCGGGAAGGCGAGCGCCGCGCGGCCTTCGAGCCAGGTGAAGGCGCCGGGAAGGTCGTCCTCGTTGGAGCCGATGCCGTGCATCCCCACGACCAAAGGAGCCGAGGGATCGCCTTCGAGGGCGACGACGTTGGTCGGAAGACCGTGGATGACCGGCTTCATGAGAACCTCCATATCAAGGGGACGCGCTCCTCGATATTAGTTCTACGTAGAACAGATGTCAATTCCCGGGCTTTTCGCCTAGCCCCATGCCGAGCGCCAGACGCGCTCCGAGTTGAAAAGGACGTCCAGGCCGTCGGGTCCCCAGCGATGCTCCGTGGTGATCTGGGACGAGCTGTTGAAGAGGTAAGCGTACTGCGCGACCGCGGCCTTGGGATCCTTGGCGTAGGCCTCGTGGAAGGGAAGCACCTCCTCGAACGCGGCCACCATGCGAGCCAGGGAGGACGCCTTCTTGAAGGCGTTGTTCAGCTCCCCGTCTTCCGCGAAGAGCTGCTCGATCCGGGCCTTGTCGGGATGGTCCCCGACCACGACGACCCGCCCCAAGGCATCGGATTGCAGTTTCAAGGGCACGGAGGTGTCGATGGCCTGGGCGGCGATCGCCGCGCCGAAGCGCCGCTGGTACGCGGCTTTCGCCTCGTCTCGCGCCGCGCGCATCTCGTCGCCGGTGATGATGCCGTCCGCCGCGGCATCCCCGAAGAGCGAGCCGGCCAGCTTGCGCGCGATCGGCGTCGGGGTCGCGGCGGGCTCGGAGGCGTTAGCGCTCGCCTGGGCCAGGGCCTGAGCGAAGGTCGCCGCGCTCGCGGCGGCCGGCGGCTGGGAAGCCGGAGCGGGCTGAGCCGCGGAGAGGACGGGGTAAGTGGCAACGCGGGTCTGTGACGTGATCGGCATGGTGGCCCTCCTCAAGCATTCTTCCTTGAGTATCGGCCCGAAGCAAGCGAGCTTGAGGCTCAGTCGTCCCCGCGAAACGAGCGGCCCTTCTTGGTCTCTGAGCGGGCCTTCTTGCTGGCCACCCGGCGCTCCTGGGAGCCCTTGGTCGGCTTGGTGGCCTTGCGCTTCTTGGGAACGAAGAGCGCCTGCTTGACCAGGGCGACCAGCTTCTCCTCGGCGAGCAAGCGGTTATCGGGCTGGTTGCGGGTCTCGGAGGCCGTGACCAGCAGGAAGCCGCCCTCGATCCAGCGCTTGCCCGCGACGAGCCGCAGGCGCTCCTGGGCCTCGGGGCTGAGGCCGCGAATCTGGGCGACTTCCACCCGCAGCTCGACCTTGCTGGAGACCTTGTTGACATTCTGGCCTCCGGGCCCCGAGGAGCGGGTGGCGCTGAAGGCGATCGCCGCTTCCGGGATCACGATTCCTGGGGCGACCTGCAGGTCCGGCATCGACGCGTCCTCTCTTTCGGCCTAGGTATCCGCGCCGGGCGCGAAGACACGCTCCCCGGCGACCCAGGTGCCCTGACAATGGAAGGCGGCATCCAGCAACGCCACGTCCGCCCGCATCCCGACCTCGAGCGCGCCGCGATCGGCCAGCCCCAGGCTGCGCGCCGGCGTCGTGGAGGCCATCCTCGCGGCATCCACGAGCGGGATGCCCGCCACTTCGACCACGTTGCGCAGCGCCCGATCCAGCGTGATGATCGACCCCGCGATGGTCCCATCCGGCAGCTTGGCGACGTCGGGGCCGATGTGAATCTCGCGGCCGCCCAGCGTATGAGTCCCCGGAGGCAGACCGGCTCCCATCAGGGCGTCGGAGACCAGCATGAGCCGGTCGGCTCCCTTGCAGCGGTAGGCCACCTGGATTCCCGCCGGGTGAACGTGCACCAGATCCGCGATCAGCTCGGCGTCCAGGCCGTCAGCCACCAGGGCCGCGCCCAACGTGCCGGGCTCGCGGTGATGGAAGGGGCGCATCGCGTTGCAGAGATGCGTCACCCGGGTGGCGCCGGCCGCGGCGCCCGCGACGGCCTGCTCGTACGTGGCGTCCGTGTGGCCGATGGAGACCCGGATGCCGTGCCCGATCAGCTCCGCGATCAGCTCCGCGGCGCCCTCGAGTTCGGGCGCCAGGGTGACGATCCGGATGACCTCGGCATGCCGGCGGATCACGTCCCGCAGCGCCGGGTCCGCGACCGGGCGCAGGGCCTCGGGAGGTTGCGCCCCTTTGAACCTGGGGGCGATGAAGCTGCTCTCGAGGTGAGCGCCCAGGATGCTGGCGCCTCCGAGGGGAGCGCGCATGGCGGCGCGGATGGCGATCAGGACGTCCTCGAGCTGTTCGGCGGTGCAGGCGAAGAGGGTGGGGACCCAGGAGGTCACCCCGTGGCGCGCGAGGTGGCGCGAGAGGGTGTCGAAGGCTTCCAGGGTCGCTTGCATGGTGTCGGCGTCGAGCCCGCCGTGCACGTGGGTGTCGATGAAGCCCGGCAGCACCCAGTTCCCGCGCGCGTCGAACGTCTCGGTCCCGGCCGGCGCGGCCAGTTCCTGGCCGATGGCCGCGATCCGACCGTCACGCATCAGGAGGTCGGCCTCCATGATGCCGGTCGGCGTGACGACCTTACCGTGCTTGAGGAGCGTCGGGTTCAACCTGGGATCCTTTCGTGAAGACGGGGCGCTGCTGGCACCTGCGGCCTGAAGGCTCACCATTGCGGCCTGAAGGCTAAAAATGACGGCTCTGACCCATGATACGGGAAGAGCCTCCCCGAGCGAAAGAGGGGGAGAGCGCGCGGAAGACGGTGAAAAGGCCTATAATAGAGAAGACGTGACCCGTCTCCCGCGTCGGAGAGGAAGTCACCAACCTCGTCTCAACCCCAAAACGTCGAGAGGACGCTACATGCTCGAAGCTTACCGTCAGCACGTCGCCGAACGTGCCGCACTGGGAATTCCCCCGCTGCCCCTGACCGCTCAGCAGACCAGCGCGCTGGTCGAGCTGCTCCAGAATCCGCCCGCCGGCGAGGAGAACTTCCTCGTCGAGCTTCTGACCTACCGCGTTCCCGCGGGTGTCGACGATGCCGCCAAGGTCAAGGCCTCCTTCCTGGCCGCCCTTGCCGCCGGCGACGTCACCTGCAAGCTGATCTCCCGCGAGAAGGCCATCGAGCTGCTGGGCACCATGCTGGGCGGCTTCAACGTCGTACCGCTGATCGAGGCCCTCGAAGGCCCCCACGGCGAAACCGCCGCGGAAGCCCTGAAGAAGACCCTGCTGGTCTTCGACTACTTCCACGACGTCAAGGAGCTGGCCGACAAGGGCAACCCCCATGCCAAGGCCGTGATGCAGTCCTGGGCCGACGCCGAGTGGTTCACCTCGCGCCCCGAGGTCCCCGCGTCGCAGGTCCTGACCGTCTTCAAGGTCACCGGCGAGACCAACACCGACGACCTCTCGCCCGCTCCTGATGCCTGGTCGCGCCCTGACATCCCGCTGCACGCGCTGGCCATGCTCAAGAACCCCCGGCCGGGCATCGAGCCCGAAGAGGCTGGCGTCCGCGGCCCCGTCAAGTTCCTCGAAGACCTGAAGGCCAAGGGCCACCTCGTGGCCTACGTCGGCGACGTGGTCGGCACCGGCAGCAGCCGCAAGTCCGCCACCAACTCGGTGCTTTGGTTCACCGGCGAGGACGTCCCCTTCGTGCCCAACAAGCGCTTCGGCGGCGTCTGCCTCGGCGGCAAGATCGCTCCCATCTTCTTCAACACCATGGAAGATGCCGGCGCACTGCCCATCGAGCTCGACGTCTCGCAGATGGACATGGGCGAATCGATCGAGCTGCGCGTCGATCACGCGACCGCCAAGGTCACCGCCCTTAAGAACGGCAAAGTCATTGCCGAGTCCCAGCTCAAGACGCCCGTGATCCTCGACGAGGTTCGCGCCGGCGGCCGCATCTCGCTGATCATCGGCCGCGGCCTCACCGCCAAGGCCCGCGAGGCGCTTGGCCTGGCGCCCTCCACCCTCTTCCGCCTGCCGCAGATCCCCTCGGATTCCGGCAAGGGCTACACCCTGGCGCAGAAGATGGTCGGCCGCGCCGTCGGTCTTCCCGAGGGCCAGGGCGTCCGCCCCGGCACCTACTGCGAGCCCAAGATGACCACCGTCGGCTCGCAGGACACCACCGGCCCCATGACCCGCGACGAGCTCAAGGATCTGGCCTGCCTCGGCTTCTCCGCCGACATGGTCATGCAGTCCTTCTGCCACACCGCGGCTTACCCCAAGCTGGTGGACGTGAAGATGCACCGCGAGCTGCCCGACTTCATCACCACCCGCGGCGGCGTCTCGCTGCGGCCCGGCGACGGCGTCATCCATTCGTGGCTGAACCGCCTGCTGCTGCCTGACACCGTGGGCACCGGCGGCGACTCGCACACCCGCTTCCCCATCGGCATCTCCTTCCCGGCCGGCTCGGGCCTCGTCGCCTTCGCCGCCGCCACCGGCGTCATGCCGCTCGACATGCCCGAGTCCGTGCTCGTCCGCTTCAAGGGCAAGCTGCAGCCCGGCGTCACCCTGCGGGATCTGGTCAACGCCATCCCCTTCTACGCCATCAAGCAGGGCCTCCTGACCGTCGAGAAGAAGGGCAAGCTCAACATCTTCTCGGGCCGCATCCTCGAGATCGAGGGACTCCCCGACCTCAAGGTGGAGCAGGCCTTCGAGCTCACCGACGCCTCGGCCGAGCGCTCCGCCGCCGCCTGCGTGGTCGACCTCAACCCCGAGCCCATCATCGAGTACATGCGCTCGAACATCACCCTCATGAAGTGGATGATCGCCAACGGCTACGAAGAGGAGCGCACCCTGCGCCGCCGCATCAAGGCCATGGAGGACTGGATCGCCGATCCCAAGCTCCTGCGCGCCGACAAGAACGCCGAGTACGCCGCCGTGATCGAGATCGACATGAACGAGATCACCGAGCCCATCGTCGCCTGCCCCAACGATCCGGACGACGTCAAGCTGCTGTCGGACGTCGCGGGCGACACGATCGACGAGGTCTTCATCGGCTCGTGCATGACCAACATCGGTCACTTCCGCGCCGCCGGCAAGGTCCTCGACGGCAAGTCCGACATCCCCACCCGCCTCTGGATCGCGCCCCCCACCAAGATGGACGCCATGATCCTCAACGAGGAAGGCTACTACTCCGTCCTCGGTAAGTCCGGCGCCCGCATGGAGATGCCCGGCTGCTCGCTGTGCATGGGCAACCAGGCGCAGATCAAGCGGGGCAGCACCGCCATGTCGACCTCGACCCGCAACTTCCCGAACCGTCTCGGGATCGAGACCCGGGTCTACCTCGGCTCGGCGGAGCTCGCGGCCGTCTGCGCCCTGATGGGCAAGATCCCCACCCCGAGCGAGTACCTCGACAAGGTCCAGGCCGTCAACGCCAAGGCCTCCGAGATCTACCGCTACATGAACTTCGATCAGATTCCGGAGTTCCGGGACGTGGCCGAGACCGTCTCGGTCTAACCCATCCCACGGTCGAGGGCCCGCCGGAGTCAGACTCCGGCGGGCCCTTCGCCGTGTTGCCGAGCAAGCAGCCGTAAGGCAGGTCACAGCCGCAACGCGATCCCGGCGACTCCCGCGCGCCCCCTCTCATGGCATCCTGGAGCCCGCGCCCCCGTCCCCCGTGAGCCGATCACCGAAAGGACGTCCGCATGCGCCGACTTGGCCTGATGCTCGCCCTCCTCGCGACCTCGCTGCTCCGGATCGCTCCGGCCGAGGCCGTCCCCGAGAGCGGGCTCTACTACCAGCCCATCCCTGGTTCGTCCGGCAATCTCCAGGCCGGCATTCCGTCAGGCGTGCTTCAGATCGACTACGCTCCGGTGCTCGATCGCCCCGGAAGCGGTCAGATGCAACTCCTTCAAGCCGCCCTGCGCCTGCCCGCACCGCTCCTCGACAGCCCCCTCTCCCTGAACGGGCTCCTGGGTTACCGCCACCTCTGGGCCTTCTACGGGGAGTCCGCGCTGGATCACACCGGGGGCATCGAACTCGGCCTCAGCGCCGTGCTGCCCTTCAGCGCGATCGCCGGGTACGACAGTCCCCTGGCTCCCTTCGGCCTCTACGCGTTCGGCTTCCACCACCAGCTGCTGCTGGCCGCCGCCCAAGGAAACAGCTTCTCGCCGGTGGGAACCGCCCTTCGCTCCTACGGGGCAGGCCTCACCTTCCGGCTTCCCACCAACGGCGTGCTCGTGCTCGGCCTCGAATCCTGGGCCATTCCCCAGGGCCTCGGCAGCGGCGCGACCAGCTTCGGCTCGGCCGTCCGGGATTTCAACGGCTTCATCGTCGGCTACCGCTGGTAGCTAGCTCGCTGGCTCCAGGATCTTCACGTCGTCGAGCATCATGCCGCGGGTCGGGCGCTCCAGCGGGGAGAGGTAAGCCTTGAAGCGAATCTCCACCTCCCCGCCTGCGTAGGAACTGAGATCCGCGGCGCGGTAGCCCATGTCGGAGGGGTAACGCGAGACGGTGACCGGCCCCACGGGATCCCAATCGCCCCCGGGCCGGCGCGCCTCCGGCTGCACCATGACCCCGTCCTGCGGGTAGCTGATCCCCCTCACGTCGTACTTCAACTGCGGGCGGCGCGCCTCCGAAAGATCGATCGGATCCGCGAGGGTCAGCGTGGACTGCCCCGAGCCGGTCGCGAACTCCGCGCGCTCGGGCAAGCCGAAGAGCATGGTGAAGGCCCCGCCGCAGAAGTTTCCCTCCAGGCGCAGCCAGCGCGCCCCGCCGGCTGAGCCGTCGATCGTCCAGCGCGAGAGATCCGTCTCGAAGTCCTCCCAGAAGAGCACGCGGCCCAGGACGACCTGGTCGGGGCCGTCGGGATTGACGGCTTGCCAGGCGTCGGGAGTCGGCCGGGGAGTCGGCGAGGGCACGGGATCCGAGGTCTGTGGTGGGGCGTGGCAGCCCGCAAGGGCGATCGCCGCCGCCATGGCGATCGCCCCGACGCGCCTAGAGCGTGCCACGGGCTTTCAGCTTGCCGATCATGAACTCCGCGCACCGCTTGCCGAGCGTCATGCCGTCGGCGTTGTCGCTGCGGAAATGGATGCCCGCGTAGAGGCGGCTCATGGCAGCCTGGTTGGCATCATCCGCCAGGTCCATGGCCTCCTCCGGGAAGACATGCTGCAAGTAGGTGGCCGCGGCCATGGAAGCGGCCGAATGACCCGAGGGATAGGACGGATGCGGCGGCGTGGGGAAGGGCATGGCGGGACGGTCTGCCGTTCCCAGCGGCAGCGAGGCATCGAGGTCGGAGGGGCGGGGACGCCGGATCACGTACTTGGAATCCCAGCAGGCGATGAAGGTGTCGGCCTCGATGGCGGCCAAGACGGCGAGAACCCGCGCCGTCTGCGGGGTGCTCAGGCGATAGAGCTTGCTGAGCTTCTGGGCGCGCTTGCTCCAGATGATGGCGGGGACGTCGAAGTTCCAGTAGCGCGCCTGCTCGAGCTTCCAGGGATACTGAGAAAGGCTCGCGACCTCGCGCTGGACCTCGGCGAGCTCGGCTTGCAGCGCGGCGCTGCCGGCGCTCGCGGGAGCGCCGAGGCGAAACTGGCTTCCCGAGTCGAGAAGCCAGGTCTTCCATGAGCCGGCATGCGGCTCCATGGCCTTCGCATGGCCCCATTGCTCGGCAGTGGCCGGTAAGCTACCGGTCCGCGGCTGCTCGGAGCCGTCCGTCGCCACCTGCGCGAGGATCTGGCGGGCCACGGCCTCTCCCAGCTTCAGGCCCGCCTCGATGTCGCTGCGGACGTTGGCGCCGGCCTTGAGGCGGGACTCGGCGGCCGTGCGGGCCTTCTGCCTCAGCTCCTCGGCCTGCTCCGGAAAGAGCCCCGCGAGGGCGGCAGCGGCGGCTCCCGCAACGGCCGCATGCTCGGAGGGATAGCTGGGGATGCCCTCGTCACCGGCCAGCGGAACGAGGCGGGCCTCATAGGCCTTGGGAAGGGCGCGCGCGTAGCGGCCCTTGGCCTTCCAGGCCGCGACGGTCGCGTCGAACATGGCGGCATGCACGATGGCGAGCGCGCGGGCGGCGCGCGGAGGGGCCGTCCCGGCCTCGATCAGCATCTTATCGGTCAGCGCGCTCCACGGAAGGGGCGCGGCAAGCGCGTTCCAAGTCGCGATTTCCGCCTGATCCGCCTCAGTCCGCTGGGCTTGCAGGATGACGAGCTCGTCGAGCTCCTCCCGGAACCGGGTCGAGCCCGGAGCGGGGGGAGGATCGACCGGAAAGGCCGCGAGATCCGGAAGGGCCAGGGGAGTCCATTGGGCGGCCCCGGCCTCGACCCGCAGTTCGGAGCGCGGCTCGCCCAGGGGAGGCTGAAAGAAGCCCGTGCCACAGCCGCTCAGCAGCATGGCGGCGGCAATCGACAAGAGCAATCCGCGACGCATCAAGCACCCCCTCCTCTCGAGGCACTGTACCCCTCGAGAGGTGGGAAAAGCATTTCCCCAAGATGAAGCTTTGGCGGAACGCGTTTCGCCCGGAGCCGCCGGGGCATGGGAGAGCATGACCTCGGGAGGGCGCCGGATGGGGCGCCCTAAGACCCACCCGGACGACGGAGGTTCGCGTTGCGCGCAGGCCGCATGCCCCGACCCTGGATCCTGGCGACGGCGATCGCCCTTCTCGCGGGCTGCTCCCAGACCCCGCTCGACGCGCCGGGCCCGACGGGCTCACTCAGCGGAAGGGCCCGCCTCGAGGGCGTCTACACCGATCAAGCATCCATCGAGCTGCATCTCACGGGACCGGGCGGCCGCCACGTCACCCGGACCGACTCCAAGGGCAACTTCGCCTTCCAAGAGATCCCCCGCGGCACCTACACCTTGAGCGCCACGCATGACCGCTACTTCCCCGCCACGCTGGAAGCGGTGACGGTCGCTCCGGGCTCCAGCCTGAAGCCCTTGACGCTGCGCAACCACCGCGAGCTCGTCGCCCTCGACGAGATCTACGACGCGAGCCGCCTCAAGGAAGCCGAAGACCCCGAGTTCGGGGGCATGGTCCCCATCCAGTCCCCCTTCCTCACCAACCTCACCCTCTCCCCCGACGGCAAACGCCTGGGCTTCATCCAGGCTGGCGCGGTCCGGAGCGTGGCGCTCGACGGGACGGGGCTTCGGGAGGAGGTTCGCTTACCCGGCGGACTCCAGGCGGACTGGGTGGACTGGGGGAGTCGCGGCTTCTTGCTGCGGGCCTGGCCCGCCTCCGGCGAGGCCGCTTCGGCCTCCGTCACGCTCCTGAGCGCCGCGGGAGCGCAGGAGCTCGTTCCCTCTGGAGCAGACGGCCTCTTCTCGCCCGTCCTCTCCCCGGATGAGACGCAAGTGGCTTACGTGCGCTACGAAGCGAGCAGCCGGAGCCCGCAGCTCATGCGCCTCCGCCTCGCCGGGGGAGCGCCCGTGACGATCATGGAGCTGCTGGATCGCTTGAATCTCCGGGGCATCTGGGATGGCACCTACGGCTTGATGTTCAGCCCACTCGAATGGCGGCCGGAAGGGCTCATGTTCCATGCTCCCATGACCTGCCAACTCGAGCGCGGGGGCTTCACCCTGGGCAAGGACGGCATCTACGTGCTGCGCGACCCGGGCGATCCCGACGCCGCGGGCGGGCTTCACAAGGCGCATTTCTACTCGTACTACACCCACGCGTTCAGCCATGACGGCAAGCGCCTGATCTACGGCTACGGGCCGCAGATCCGCTCAAAAAGCCTCGAAGACCCCGTCGTCACGGCACCCGGCTTCCAAGCGGGGCACCATAGCGACGAGGTCTTCGAATCCCTGACACCGTCACCGGACGGTGCGCGACTCTTCTACCTCACCCGGACCGGGATCGAGGAGATGAACCTGCTTCCGATCAATGCTGGTGGGACTTCCCGATGACCTTGCGGACCGGAGCGTCGATCGTCCTGACGCCCGCGTGCTCGAACTTCAGCTCGAGCGGCAAGAGGTCGCCCTCCTTGAGGTCGCGCTTCAGGCCGTAGATCATCAGGTGGTTGCCGCCGGGCTGGAGCTTGACCTGTCCGCGGGCTGGGACCGTCAGGAAGGGAATGGCTTCCATGTCCATCATCCCGTTCGTGACCGTCATCCGGTGGATCTCGATCTCCCCGGCCAGCGGCGAGGTGGCCGAGAGCAGGCGATCGGCACGCTCCGAGCCGTTGACCAGGGTCATGTAGGCGCCGACGACCCGGGCGCCCGGAGGGGCCTCGCGGACCCAGGGAGCCTCGATCGCGAGGGCGTCTTGGGTCTTGGGGGTCTGGGCCTTGGCGCTCTGCATCTTGGCGCTCTGCGTCTTGGGCGTCTCGCCCATGGCGAAGGCGCTGGGGGCAGTAGCCGTTCCGAGCAGGAGGCCTCCCGCCAGCAGGAGGGGGATACCGCGGTTCATCTAGGAGGCTCCTTTCCACCCGTGCTGGGTGAGGCGCTTGCGCAGGAAATCCGGGGGGAAGGTGGTGGCGAAGGAGTCGCGCATCACTCCCTTGGGGTCGATCAGGTAGGCGTAGAGCGAGTGATCGATGAGGGTGCCGTACTTGGGGGATTCCGCGGTGACGTACGTGACCCCGAACTGCTTGGCCAGTTGGCCCAGGGTGGGCTCCTCGGTGCGAAGACCGATGAAGGCGGAATCGAAGTACGGCAGGTACTTGGCAAGTCGCTCGGGGGTGTCATTCTTGGGATCGAGCGAGACGAAGATGGGCTGGATCACGGAGCGATCGGGGCCCATGTCCTCGAGGGCCTTGGCGATTTCGCCGAGTCCGGTGGGGCAGGCATCCGGGCAGCCGGTGTAGCCGAAGTAGACGATGAGCCACTTGCCGCGGTAATCCGAGAGGCGGACGGATTTGCCCTGGTGATCGACCATGGGGAGGTCGGCGAGGGGCTTCGGCAGCTTGGCGTAAATCGTGAGGCCTGCGACGGCGAGGGCGAGGGCCACGATGCCGAGGGCCAGCCAGCGCCAGAGGCGAGGATTGGGGGAGGTTGCGTCGGTGTTGGGGGTCATGCTGATCTCCGTGGGTGGAAGGCCGCAGAGCAAGTGGGTGCCTTGCGCCAGGACCACTGTCGCTACCATCGTACCAGAGTCGCTGCCGCCGTGGGACGGCGGTCTTGTCCCCGCGTGACGAAAAACGCCCCGAAGCTTGCCTCCCCTGCCGATCCCGGGCGGGCCCCGCGGCGTTAGCATGGGTGGGGAGGGGCCGGGACGCTGGGATCGCGCATGGGCGGCCGGGACGGCCGGGACGGCCGGGGCGGCCCGGGAGAGTCGGGAGGAAGGCGATGGAGACGTTCTGGACGGTGCTCTTCGGGGTGATCGCGGGCCTCGTCCTCGCCGTGATGCTGGCGCGGGTGATCATGGAGGAAAAAGGCGAGGAGCCGGAATTCTCCGCCACCTCGCCTCCGCTTTCCCCGGATGAGCTCGAATCGCACCAGGAGCGCTGGGATCGCTCCAAGGACGAGGACGCGCCCTAATCTGGCCAGCTAGACCAGCGCCCGCGGCTATGCCACGAACTTGCCGAACGCGCGCAGCCTCAAGGAGTTCGTGACCACGAAGATCGAGCTGAAGGCCATGGCCGCGGCGGCGATCATCGGGTTCAAGAGGCCCACCGCCGCGATCGGGATGCCGATCACGTTGTAGAAGAAGGCCCAGAACAGGTTCTGCTTGATGGTCTTCAGGGTGGCCCGCGAGAGGTGGATCGCTCGCTCCACGCCCCGCACGTCCCCCGAGACCAGCGTCAGATCCGAGGCTTCCATCGCCACGTCGGTGCCGGTGCCGATCGCGATCCCCACGTCGGCCTGCGCCAAGGCCGGCGCGTCGTTGATCCCGTCGCCCACCATGGCGACCTTCTTGCCCTCCCCCTGGAAGCGCTTGACCCAGTCGGCCTTGTGCTCCGGAAGGACCTCGGCCACGACCCGCTCGATCCCGGCCTGACGTGCGATGGCTTCCGCCGTGCGCGGGTTGTCCCCCGTGATCATCACGACTTCCAGGCCTTCGCGCTGCAAGGCGGCCACCGCCTCGGCGGCATGCGGCTTGATCCGATCGGCCACCGCCACGAGGCCCGCGAAGACCCCGTCGAGCGCCACGAACATCGTGGTCTTCCCCTCCGATTCGAGCCGCAGCGCCTCCGCTTCCAGCGCGCCAGCCCCCGTAATCCCCTGGGCGTCCATCAGGCGGCGGGTCCCGACGAGCACGTCATGGCCATCCACCGTGGCGCGGATGCCGCCCCCGGCGATCGCCCCGAATCCCGTCGCCTCCCCCAGCGCAAGCCCCTTGTCCTTGGAGCCCGCGACGATGGCCTCCGCCAACGGATGCTCGGAGTGGCGCTCGGCGCTCGCCACGAGCCGCAAGAGGCGGTCAGCGTCCTGCCCCCCGGCCGCGATGACGTCGGTCAACGAGGGCTTGCCCTCGGTGAGCGTCCCGGTCTTGTCGAAGATCACCGTGGTCAGCTCGCGGGCCCGCTCCAGCACTTCCCCGCCCTTGATGAGGATGCCGTGCTCGGCCCCCTTGCCGGTGCCCACCATGATGGCCATGGGCGTGGCGAGCCCCATCGCGCAGGGGCAGGCGATGACCAGCACCGCGACGGTGGCGGTCAGAGCGGCGCCCCAGTCCCCGGGAGCGACTCCGAAGAACCACGCGAGGAAGGTCACGAGGGCGATCGCCACCACGATGGGCACGAAGATCCCCGAAACCTGATCCGCCAGCCGCTGAATCGGAGCCTTGCCCCCCTGGGCTTCCTGGACCAGCCGGATGATCTGCGCCAGCGCCGTCTCGGAACCGACCTTGCGCGCCTCCATGACGAAGGAGCCGGTCCGGTTCAAGGTGGCCCCGATGACGGCGTCCCCGGGTCCCTTGGAGACCGGGAGGCTCTCGCCGGTGAGCATGGATTCGTCCAGCGACGAGTCGCCGCTGAGGATGACGCCGTCGACCGGCACCTTCTCGCCGGGGCGCACCAGGACCTGATCGCCGATGGCGACCGTCTCCACCGGGACGTCCACCTCGACCCCGGCGCGGATCACGCGGGCGGTCTTGGCGCGCAGGCCCATCAGCTTCTTGATCGCGGTCGACGCGTTGCCCTTGGCGCGGGCCTCCAGGTACTTGCCCAGGAGGATCAGGGTGATGATGACGGCCGCGGTCTCGAAGTAGTAATGGCCGTGGGCATGGGGGTCGAAGAGCTGCGCCACGCTGAAGAAGAAGGCGGCCAGGGTCCCCAGGCTGACGAGCACGTCCATGTTGGCGGAGCGATGGCTCAGGGCCTTCCATGCATTGCGCATGAAGGGGGCACCCGCCCAGAACTGAACCGGGGCGGTGAGCGCCAGGAGCACCCAGCCCATCCCGTTGAACTGCAGGGCCGGAATCATGGAAATCAGGAAGACCGGAAGGGTGAAGGCGCCCGCCACGATCAGGCGGCGGCGCAGGGTCGTGAGCTCGCGGTCCTTGGCTTCCTCTTGAAGGGTGACCATTTCCTCGGCGGGAGCTTCGGCGGAGACCAGTGAGGCCTCGTAGCCGGCCTCCTGGACGGCAGCGACCAGCGCCGCCTCGACTCCAGCCGCGTCGGGACGCAGCGCGTCGGGACGCAGCATGACCGTGGCGCGCTCGGCGGCGAAGTTGACCGCGGCGTTCGAGACCCCCGGCACGGCCTTGAGGGCTTTTTCGATGCGGTTGGCGCAGGCCGCGCAGGACATGCCTCCCAGGACGAGGTCCACGGTGGTGGGGGCCGGCGGCAGGGTCGCCTCGTAGCCCTGGTCGACCACGGCGTGGGCGATCGCCTCGGGCGTCACCCGGCTGGGGTCATAGGCCACCGTCGCGCTCTCCGAGGCGAAGTTGACCGTGGCCTCCGAGACTCCCGGCAACGCGTCGAGGGCTTTCTCAATCCGGCTCGCGCATGAGGCGCAGCTCATTCCGGAAATGCCCAGCGAGAGGCGGGCGGCGGGGGCTGGCGGAGGGGTGACGGTGTCGAGGGGAATCATCGCGCCTTCGGCGCCGGAGAGTCCACCTGAACGGCCGTTCGGCCTAATTGACTGACTCATGGGGGCACTCCTTTCGTGCTGCTGATGGTAGTCTAAACCTTCCAGCGCAATGGAAAGTCAAGCGACGAAAGCGATTCCCGCAAAAACTCCGCATCCCTTGACCTTCCACCCGGCGGTAAGGTTTAGCATGGAGGCTGCCACGGAAAGGAGAACGCCCATGCCCAAGGGAGCTTACATCGGTGAGGCCGCGAAGCAGGTCGGCATGAACCCCAAGACCATCCGCTACTACGAGGGGCTGGGCTTGCTTTCCGAGCCGGAGCGGACGGAGTCGGGCTATCGCCTCTACTCGGAAGCGGATCTCGAGCGCCTGAGCTTCATCAAGGGCGGCAAGGCGCTGGGCCTGTCCTTGAACGAGATCAAGGACATCCTGGAAGCCTGGAACCAGGGGGATTCCCCCTGCGGCCACGTCTCGAGCCTCCTGGAAGCCAAGATCGGCGATCTGGATCGGCGAATCGCCGAGATGAGCGCCTTCCGGGACCATCTCCGCGCCTACAAGCAGGACGTGGATTCCCGCCCTCCCTCCCCGAACACGCCGTGCCGGCATATCGCCGGCGCGCTCAGCGGGGAGTGGAACGCCGAACTTCCCGACCAAGGCCCCTTCACCGGGACGCATTAGCCGCCTTTTCCGAGATCGGGGTTTTCCCGCAGTTTCAGCCCTCGGCATTCCTGGTATACTAAGCGGGTTAGTATACTAATCAGGTTAGTAGATTCCGCATGGTCGTCACAGAAGGAAGCTCCATGGCCAAGCCCTCGCGATGCTCTCTCCGCCGTCTCTTCCGCCCGGTTCTCGGGGTGGGAGTGGCGGCGCTCATGGTTGGAACCGGCCCCTTGGGCGCCATGGCCCCGGCATGGGCGGCGGATCCAGCGGCGGAACTCGCTCCGCTCGGACTTTCCGCCCTCCTGGAGCGGGCTGACGCTCAGAATCCCGACCTGGAAGCGGCGCGTCTCCGCTGGGAAGCCGCCAAGGCGAAGGCCGGCTACGCCGGCGCCCTCGACGCCCCGCGCGTCCAGGCCTCGCTCATGGACGTCCTGACCCTGGGGGGACCGAGCGTCGCGATCACGCAGATGATTCCGGGAGGCTCCAAGCGGGCGCTCATGACCGAAGCCGCCGATCGCGACGCCGTCGTGGCGGAAGCCGAGTTCGCCCAGCAGCGGCTCGCCGTCGCCCGCGACCTCCGCCAGGCCTACACCGAGCATGTCTACTTGAACCGCGCACAGGCCATCTACCAGCAGACCCTGGAGCAAGTCCGCAACCTTCGTAAAATCGCCGACGCCAAGTACGCCGTCGGCTCCGGCCTGCAGCAGGAGCCGATCCGCGCCCAGCGGGAGCTCTCCATGTTGCTGGAGAAGGGCCTGAAACTCGACGCCGAGCTGGACGCCTCGCGGGCGTGGATCAACACGTTGGCGAACCGGCCGGCGAAGGCGGCGGTGCAGGTGCCGAAGGACCTGCCGGCCCTCCCCCCCATGCCAAAGACTGAGGCCCTTCTCGCCGAAGCCGACGCCAAGAGTCCCGCCCTTCGGGCCGTTCAAGCCCAAGTGAAGGCCCAAGAAGCGGCGTTGAGGCTGTCGCAGCAGGAGAAGGGGACGCCCGACTTCGAGGTCGGGGTGGAAGCCGGCCGCAGCATGCCGGGGGACATGACGTACATCGGGGGCATGGTCGGGTTCAACCTGCCGTGGCTTTCGGCGGGCCGGTACGAGGCGCGCATCCGGGAGGCCGCGACGGGCCTCGATGCGGCGAACGCCTCTTATCAGGCGGAGCGCAACCGCCTGCGGGGCGAAATCCACCGGGTGCTCGCGGAGCTCTCGCGCCAGGAGCGCCAGGTACGGCTTTACAAGCAAGGGATCCTGCCCCAGTCGACCCAGGCATTGAAGGCCGCCCTCGCGGCGTATCAGGTGAACAAGGTCGACTTCGACACCGTTCTGGAGAGCCAGACTGCCGTCTACCAGGCGCAAACGGATGAGGCCCGGGCCAAGGCGGACTACCACCAGACCCTGGCGAAGCTCGAAGCCCTGGTTGGCGCGACGATCAGCGCCCCGTCCGCGAAGTAAGGATGATCATCATGGAAAACCCCAAGAAGTTACAGATTATCGGCGCCCTCGTGGGGTCCCTCTTGCTGGTCGGCGGCGGCGTCTTCACCTATACGCAGGTCCAGGCGCGCGACTCCCACGCGGAGCATACGCATGCCGCCGAGTACATCTGCCCCATGCACCCTCAGATCAAGTCGGACAAGCCGAGCGAATGTCCGATCTGCGGCATGGACCTGGTGGCGGCGGCCCCCAAGCCAGCGGCTTCCGAGCGCTCTCAAGGTGTGCAGGCGGCTGAAACCGAGTACACCTGCCCGATGCACCCTCAGATCAAATCGGATAAGCCAGGCGAATGCCCGATCTGCGGCATGGACCTGGTGGCCTCCAAGGCGAAGCCCTCGGCGCATGGCGCGCATGGAGCGACCACGGAGATGCCGGCCGGCCTCGAGGAGGTCGTGCTCTCGCCGGAGCAGCTCGTCCTGGCCAACGTGAAGACCGAAGCGATCCAGCCTCGCATGCTGAGCGCGGCGATCACGGCTCCGACCAAGATCACCTATGACGAGACCCGGCTCTCGCAAATTACCGCCTGGATCGACGGCCGCATCGAGACGCTCCACGTGAATGCCACCGGCGATCGCGTCTCCAAGGGGCAGCCCATCGGGACGCTTTACAGCCCCGAGGCGGTCGCCACCATGCAGGAGTACCTGGTGGCCCAGCGCTCGTACAAGCAGATGCGCAACAGCGACTACCCGGACCTCGCCGAGGGATCCAAGAGTCTGCTCGACGCCTCTCGCCAGCGCCTCAAGCTCTGGGGCATCACCGACTCCCAGATCGCACAGCTGGAGCGGACGCAGAAGCCGACCCTGGCACTCAGCATCAACGCTCCCTCCTCGGGGGTGGTGCTGAAGAAGCTGGTACAGCCGGGTCAGTACGTGAAGACCGGGGACGTGCTCTATGAAGTCGCGGATCTCTCGCAGGTCTGGGCCGAGGCCGACGTCTTCGAGGCGCAGATGAAGGACGTGAAGGTCGGGCATCGGGCCACCATCACGAGCCCGTCCTACCCCGGCAAGACGTTCGTGGGCAAGGTCAGCTTCATCTATCCCTTCCTGAACCCCGAGACCCGCAGCATGAAGGTGCGCGTGGAGCTCTCCAACCGGGACGGCCTCTTGAAGCCCGACATGTTCGTCACCGCCCAGCTTCAGGCGCCCGGCAGCCAGGTCCTGGCCGTGCCCGCATCGGCCGTCCTCGACACCGGCAAGCGCCAGATCGTCTACGTGCAAACCGCTCCGGGCACCTTCCAGCCTCGCGAGGTCTCGCTGGGCGGCAAGGCCATGGATCATTTCCCCGTGCTCTCCGGCTTGAAGCAGGGCGAGAAGGTCGCCACCTCCGGCGGCTTCCTGATCGACGCCAACTCCCAGATCCAGGCCGGCTTCGGGGTCGAGGCGAGTGAACCCGTCACCTCGGGACACGAGGGCCACTAAATGATCGAAAAGATGAGCGCCTGCGGCGAAATCCTTTGGGTGAGGGCCTGACGGCATGATTGAACGAATTATCGAATGGTCGGTACGCAACCGCTTCATCGTCGTCATCGCCCTGATCGCCACGATGCTCTGGGGCGCCTGGTCCGTCACGCGCACCCCGCTGGACGCCATCCCCGACCTCAGTGACAACCAGGTCATCGTCTACGCCGACTGGGAGGGACGCAGCCCCCAGGTCATCGAGGATCAGGTCACCTATCCCTTGGCGTCGAGCCTGCAAGGCCTGCCGAACGTCAAGGCCGTGCGCGCCTCCTCGGCCTACGGCTTCACGATGATCTACGTGATCTTCGACGACGCCACGGATCCCTACTTCGCCCGGACCCGGGTCCTCGAGCGCCTCGCCTCCGTGCAGGGCAGCCTACCTTCAGGAGTCGTCCCCGCGCTGGGGCCTGACGGCACCGGAGTGGGCCATGTCTTCTGGTATACGGTCGAGGGGAAGGGCCATGATCTCGCGAAGCTGCGCAGCTTGCAGGACTGGTACCTGCGGCTGCAGTTGCAGAGCGTGCCGGGCGTCGCCGAGGTGGCCTCCATCGGTGGCTTCGTGCGGCAGTACCAGATTGAGCTCGATCCGGCCAAGCTTTACACCTACGGCGTCAAGCTCCAGGAGGTGGCCCAGGCCATCAAGATGAGCAACAACGAGGTCGGTGGCGGCCTGGTCGAAGAGAATGCCGCCGAGTACTCCGTGCGGGGTCGCGGCTACATCCAGTCGGCCGCCGATCTGGAAAAGATCGTCGTCAAGACGGCCCCCGGCGGCATCCCGGTCACGGTCGCCCAGGTCGGCACGGTCCAGCTGGGCGCGGAGACGCGCCGCGGCGTGCTCGACAAGAACGGCGAAGGCGAGGTCGTGGGCGGCATCGTGGTCATGCGCCATGGAGAGAATGCCAAGGCCGTGATCGACCGGGTCAAGGACAAGCTCGCCGAGCTGGAGAAGGGGCTGCCCGACGGGGTCACCGTGCATGCGGCCTACGACCGCAGCGACCTCATCGAGCGCTCGGTCGCGACCCTCACGACGGCCCTCACCGAGGAAGCCATCATCGTCAGCCTGGTGGTCCTGGTCTTCCTGTTCCACATCCGCGCGGCCCTGATCATCATCCTCTCGGTGCCCATCGCGGTGCTGATCAGCTTCATCCTCATGCGGCAGTTCGGCATCACCAGCAACATCATGAGCCTGGGCGGCGTGGCGATCGCCATCGGCGTGCTGGTGGACGCCGCCATCGTCATGGTCGAGAACGCCTACCGCCACCTCGCCGAGCAGCGCGAGCGCGGAGAGGAGCCCGACTACCTCGCGACGGTCATCACCTCCGCCAAGCAGGTGGGGCGTCCCATCTTCTTCTCGCTCCTCATCGTGCTCTTGTCCTTCGCGCCGGTCTTCATGCTCGAAGGCCAGGAAGGCAAGATGTTCCATCCCCTGGCCTTCACCAAGTCGTTCGCCATCGCGGGCGCGGCCATCCTGGCCATCACGGCGGTGCCGGTGCTGATGAGCTTCCTCTTGCGCGGCAAGATCCGCCCCGAGGAGGAGAACCCGGTCTCGCGGTTCTTCATCCGGCTCTACAAGCCGGTCCTCACCACGGCGCTGCGCTTCAAGAAGACCACGGTGGGGATCGCGATCCTCAGCATCCTGGCCTGCATCCCGGTCTACCAGAGCATCGGCAACGAGTTCATGCCGGACCTGGACGAGGGCAGTTTGCTCTTCATGCCGACCACGCTTCCCGACGTGAACATCACCGAGGCCAAGCGCATCATGCAGGTCCAGGACAAGATCCTGATGACCTTCCCCGAGGTCGACTCGGTGCTGGGCAAGGTCGGCCGTGCGGAGACCTCCACGGACCCCGCGCCGGTCAGCATGATCGAGACGATCATCAACCTCAAGCCGCGCTCGGAGTGGCCGGATCCGCGCAAGCCCAAGAACACCCTGATCGGCGAGCTGGATGCCGCCTTGCAAATTCCCGGCGTCACCAACGGCTGGACCCAACCGATCATCAACCGGATCAACATGCTCGCCACCGGTGTGCGCACCGACCTGGGCCTGAAGGTCTACGGCTCGGACCTGCAGGAACTGGAGCGGCTGGCCGTGAAGGCCGAGGGCATCCTCAAGACGATTCCCGGCGCGCAGGACGTGTTCGCCGAGCGGATCGTGGGGGGGCGCTTCCTGGACATCACCCCGAAAAGGGAGGCGATCGCCCGCTACGGCCTGCAGGTCGGCGACGTCCAGGACGTCATCGAGACCGCCATCGGCGGCATGCCCCTCTCCACCTCGGTCGAGGGCCGCGAGCGCTACTCCGTCCGGATGCGCTACGCCCGCGAGCTGAGAGGAGACGCCGAGAGCCTGCGGCAGCTGCTGGTGCCCACCATGTCCGGCGCTCAGATCCCCCTGGGGCAGCTCGCCGATGTCGCGGTGACCACCGGCGCCCCCATGATCAACTCCGAGAACGGCCTGTTGCGCTCGATCGTCTTCCTCAACGTGCGGGGACGCGACATGGGCTCGTTCGTCGACGAGGCCAAGCAGCGGCTCTCGCAGGAGCTGGAGCTGCCCGGCGGCAGCTACATCGCCTGGAGCGGCCAGTACGAGAACCAGATGCGGGCCGCCGAGCGGCTGCGCGTGGTCGTGCCGATCGTCCTCGTCATCGTGCTCTTCTTCCTGTACATGACGTTCAAGGATCTGAAGGCCTCGGCGCTGGTCGTGCTCTCCATTCCCTTCGCCCTGATCGGCGGCCTGCTCTTGCAGAAGCTGCTGGGGTACAACTTCAGCGTCGCGGTCTGGGTGGGCTACATCGCGCTGGCGGGCGTCGCGGTGGAGACGGGCGTCGTCATGCTCGTCTACCTCAACGAATCGCTCGACAAGATGCTCGCCAGCGGCCCCGTCACGCCGGAGCTGATCCACGCGGCGACGATGGAGGGGGCGGTCTTCCGCCTCAGGCCGAAGCTGATGACCGTCGCGGTCGACTTCCTCGGCCTGATGCCCATCATGTGGAGCCAGGGAACCGGCGCCGACATGATGCGCCCCCTCACGGCCCCGATGATCGGCGGACTCTTCACCTCGACCCTCTTGGTGCTGATCGTGCTTCCGGTGCTCTTCAGCCTCTGGAAGAACTGGGAGCTGCGGCGCGGGACTTTGGTCCCCTCCGAAAGCACCCATGGCTAGTTCCCGGTAACCCCCTCACGGCTCGAACGCTGTTTGCGTGGCCCTCTGATGAAAGGATATTCATGACCATGAAGCCCCGTTTCCTGACCTTGCCCGTGCTCGCCGGAGCGCTCCTCCTGGGGGGACTCGCCGTCCAGCCGGCCGATGCGGCCCCGGCCAAGCCGGCGCATCAGCATAACCACAAGGCCGCCAAGGCGATCTACGTCTGCCCGATGCACGCGGAGGTGGTCTCGGACAAGGCCGGCCGCTGCCCCGAGTGCAAGATGCACCTCTCGAAGGTGACGGCGGACTACTACTGCTCGATGCATCCCGAGGTGACCTCGGACAAGCCCGGCCGCTGCCCCGAGTGCAAGATGCACCTGAGCAAGGCCAAGAAGTAAGTTCACCTCGAGGGGGAAGGCGGGCCTTCCCCCTCACTGCTTGACCTTCCCGTCGACGGGAAGGAGCAAGATGGAGGCAGATGCCGAGAGCATCTCGCGTCATCCAGAAAAGGAGTTTGCCATGACCCCCTCGGAAAAAGTGACCACCCGCTTCCAGATCGACGGCATGACCTGCGGGCATTGTGCCAGCACGATTGAGAAAGCGCTCCGAGCCAGCCTCCCCGAGGTCGAGCCGGTGCTGGAAGTGGCTGAGAAGCGCCTGGTGGCAACCTTCGACCCCGGCCGGATCGCGGTTTCGCAGATCGTGAGCGTGGTGGGCGAGGCCGGCTACGAAGCCAAGCCGCTCTAGACGATAAAACCCAGGCGAGATTGCCCCCTGACCGGCCTTGCGGAAGCAGTACCATGCTCCTGCAAGGCCTGGCTCTTTCGAGCAAGGAGGTAAAGCGTGATGCGTTCGTGGACAGCCGCAAGCGTGAGCACCGTCTTGGCGCTGGGCCTCTCGGCATGTGGCGGGGGACTTCAGCCGGTGACGAGCACAGAGGCGGCCGGCAAGACGATCGTGCTCCTGGCTCCTGGCGGCAAGCTCGTCTCGGGCGAGAATGACCTGCGGGTTTCCTTCGAGGAGGGCGGACAGCCCGCAGACGTCCAGGCGCAGAGCATCCGGTTCTTCATGCCGCCCATGGCGACCATGGCGGCGATGAGCGCGGAGACCCCGCTCAAGCCCACGGGCGAGCCCGGGGTCTTCGAGGGGCGCGTGGACCTGTCGATGAAGGGCACCTGGCAGACCACGGTGACCTTCCAGGATCAGGCGGGTCCCCAGCAAGCCACCTTCAACATCCAGGCCCAGTAAGAACGACTAACAAACCTGTTTCTTCAAGCCGCCCGCTGGCGGCCATCGGCCGTAACATGCCTGGTTTTGTTAGATGCTCTAAGCGCGAGGGGGCGGGTCGCGGAGGTCCTCCGGGGCTCGCTGAACCCGAGGTTGACGACCGCTGAGCGGCGATCGGGGAGGCCCGCATGCATGACTCGCATTCACCCCATGGCCACGGCCCTTCGCCCGCGCGGGGGCATGGTGCCCCGGGAGGCCATGACCACGACGCGATGATCGCGGACTTCAAGCGGCGCTTCTGGGTATCGCTCATCCTGACCGTCCCCATCCTGGCCCTCTCCCCGATGATCCAGCAGTTCCTGGGCGTCGGGGACACTTGGCGGTTCCCGGGCGACGACCTCCTGCTCTTCGCGCTCTCGAGCGTCGTGTACTTCTATGGGGGCTGGCCCTTCCTGACGGGGCTGGTTTCGGAGCTCAAGGAGCGCCAGGCCGGGATGATGACGCTCATCGCCGTGGCCATCACGGCGGCTTACGTCTACTCCGCGGCCGTGACCTTCGGCCTCGAGGGCATGGGCTTCTACTGGGAGCTGGTGACCCTCATCGACATCATGCTGCTGGGGCACTGGATCGAGATGCGCTCCGTGATGGGGGCTTCCCGCGCGCTCGAGGCCCTGGCACGGCTGATGCCCTCGGATGCCCACAAGGTCTTGCCGGATGGAAGCACCCAGGACGTCCCCCTTAGCGACCTGAAGGTCGGAGACCGGGTTCTCGTGAAACCCGGCGAGAAGGTCCCGGCCGACGGTTCGGTCGAAGGGGGCGAAAGCTCGGTGAACGAAGCCATGCTGACCGGGGAGTCCAAGCCCATCCCCAAGCGAATGGGCGACGCCGTGATCGGTGGATCCATCAACGGCGAGGGAGCCCTCACCGTGACCGTCCAGCATACGGGCAAGGACTCCTACCTGTCGCAGGTGATCCAGCTGGTCCAGGAGGCGCAGGGGAGCAAGTCCAAGACCCAGGACCTCGCGAACCGAGCCGCCCAGTGGCTCACCCTGGTGGCCCTGGTGGGAGGCGCCCTCACCTTCGCGATCTGGAGCTTCGGCCTGGGCGCGGACCTCCCCTTCGCCCTCGAGCGCATGGTGACGGTCATGGTCATCGCCTGTCCGCATGCGCTGGGCCTCGCCGTGCCCCTGGTGGTCGCCATTTCGACGGCGATCGCCGCCTCCAGCGGCCTGCTGATCCGAGACCGGACGGCCTTCGAGCGCTCGCGCGACCTCGATGCCCTCATCTTCGACAAGACCGGCACCCTGACCGAAGGACGGTTCGGAGTGACGGACGTCCTCCGCTTCGGAGGCCTCTCGGAAAGCGAAATCCTCAGGCTTGCCGCCGCCGTCGAAGCCCATTCCGAGCACCCGATCGCCCAAGGTATCGTGGCCGCCGTGCCGGACGCCCCTCCCGTGGAGGATTTCAAGGCCATTCCGGGCAAGGGCGCCGAGGGGCAAGTCGAAGGGCGGGACGTAAAGGCCGTGAGCCCAGGGTACCTGAGGGCGGAGGGGCTATCCGTGGGCGATCCCCGGATCGAGCAGCTCTCGGAGCAGGGCAAGACGGTGATCTTCGTCCTCGTGGACGGCAAGCCGGAAGGGGCGATCGCCCTGGCGGACGTGATCCGCCCCGAGTCGCAGCCGGCGATCGCCAAGCTCAAGGCCATGGGCATTCGCACGATGATGCTCACCGGGGACAATCGCCGGGTCGCCGACTGGGTCGCCGCGGAGATCGGCATCGACGAGGTCTTCGCCGAGGTCCTTCCCCCCGACAAGGCCGCCAAGGTCCAGGAGGTCCAGCGCCGCGGCCAGATCGTCGCCATGACCGGCGACGGCGTCAACGATGCCCCGGCCCTCGCACAGGCGGACGTGGGCATCGCCGTGGGGGCCGGCACCGACGTGGCCATCGAGACCGCCGACATCATCCTGGTGCGCAGCAACCCCCAGGACGTGGTCGCCGTCATCGAACTCTCCCGTGCCACCACCCGCAAGATGATCCAGAACTTGCTCTGGGCCACCGGCTACAACGTCATCACCATCCCGCTGGCCGCCGGTGTGCTCGCTCCGTGGGGCGTCGTGCTGAGCCCCGCAGCCGGCGCCGTCCTCATGTCCGCCAGCACCGTGATCGTCGCCATCAACGCGCGATTGCTCCGCCTGAAGTAGGACCGTGAACTTCCACTTGGTGGCCTAGCCGAGGAGGTCGCGCCGCTTCCGCTCGAACTCCTCGTGGTCGATCTCCCCTCGAGCGTAGCGTTGCCTCAGGATCGACAGCGCCTCGTCCTCCCGGGGAGCCGATGACTGGAACGTGCCGGCGCCCGGCCAAAGCCGCATGATCGCCACCACGATCAGCGCCAGCAAGGCAATCCAGAAAAGGCTCCCCAATACCATCATCAGCCATCCCCAGCCGCTGGGCCCATAGCCCCACATCCACTCATGCATGACCCGCCCCTCCTCCCCGCATGCTCTCGCGGTTAGGTGCGGAGCACAACAAGGATGCGGCTCGGCCATCGCCTCTCCCCGCGGAGCGCATCAAGGCATCCGATGGGTCATTCGGGGCGGCCGGATCCTCACGAAGACCCGAATAGAGAGCGGCATCGTCCCGTAGACCGCGTCCAACTCCCTTGGCTGACGATAGAGGGTGACATCCCCGCCGATCCCGAGCACGACGGGCTCCAGGCTCAAGTCCCGGATCACGCCGAGGGTCAGGGCGTGGATCCGGGAGATTGGGCCGATCTCCCCGGGAATCCCGACGACCAGCCCCTCCTTGTCCACCCGCTCATAGCGGCCGTAGAGGTGGTTCTGCTCCGCCCAGTCCAGGGCCGATTCGAGAAGGAGGCCGGTCTTGATGGGGGATGGGCTTTCGACCAGCGCCTGGTTCTGTCCCCAGACCAGTGCGCTCGCCCAGTTTCCGGACGGCAAGGGGCGGTTGTAATGCAACGAAGCCGTGCTGCGGATCAGGTTCCCGGGCTCCTGCACCTCGGGGTGGGTCAGGTACCCCGAGGAGACCTGCATGGTCCAGTTCCGCGTGGGAGCGTAGCTGAGGCGGCCGGAGTACGAGTCTAACGGTCCGAAGTCGATTTTCGTGCGGTTCTCGTCAGGCTCCTTGCCCCGGAACCACGAGCCTTCGAGTTGCCAGCGGCGCCACTGGACGCCGGCCGTCAAGACTCCCATGGCGATGTGCGTCGAATCCTGAAGGTGGTGGGAAAGCGGGGCCATCGCATTATCAGCAGCCGACGCCCGGTGCATGTAGGCATTGGGGCCCAGGGCAGGCTCTCCGACTGGGCCTCCGTAGAGGAAGAGCGACGTCCCGGCCCCCAGAGGCAAGGTATACTGCCCCGCGAGCTCCATGAACAGGTCGTGCGGGTGCTGGCGATCGACCAAGGGTACCCCGCCGAACGTCTCGCCCGTCTGGAAGAGCTGGGCCGTCCCGCCGGGAGGCGTCGTGTAGGGATCGAGACTGCCCATGAGCCTCAGATCGAGAAGGCCCGCTCCCAGGACGCGAGAGCCCATGACCATTGCCCAGTTCGGAAGCGAGAGCTCCCCGTATCCCCGCGGCCCCGTGGCCCCGTTCCAGGAGAGCATCGCATTGCCATGGAGCCGCCAAAGCCAAGGTCCCGCCTGCCGCATCGCCATCCACATCGGCGACGACTCGGGCTGGAGGCTGGTTCCCGATCCCTGGATTGCCATGCGGCGCATCATGACGCCCATCGGATCTGCTTGGAGGCCGCCAAATGAGGGCGCGAGCGACGGCAGCAGCTCTCCCTCGGATGCTGAAGGGGCGGGCGGGTGCTCGTGCTGGGCCCTCGCGTCGAGGCCGCAGCCAAGCACGACGAGGGCCGTCACGGCCAAACTCGAAAGACGCGCCATGGGCGTTCCTCCGATTGAACGAGGGAGGGCCGGGCCCTCCCTCGTTGCCTACGCCGATTTCGACAGGGTGCCGAGCAGGGTTTCCTGCCAGGTCGTCTTGGCCCATCTCAGGTGCTCGTCCTCCTGGGGCATGACCTGCTTCACCGCGTCCTGGATCGCTCCCTTGGCGGTGGGATCGCTGACCCGATCGGCGAGGGCGCTCAACAGCTCCCAGTTGGCGTGGCACTGGGTCTCGGCCGCGATGACCGCTTCGAGGTTGGTCAGTTCGAGCGTGAGCTCGTCCACCGAACCTGAAAACAGCAGCGGCTCCAGGAGCTTGGAATCGCGAAACTCGCACATGCGGGCGTTCGGGCTCACGTACTGGGGATCTCCGCCCAGCCGCGTGATGAGCTCCTCGTAGATCCGGATATGATCCTCGGACTCCTTGCCGAAGGCCTCGTAGCGGGAGCGCCACTCCTCGAACTTCGTCTTCTCGGCCACGACCCGATAGAGGTGGACGGCATCGCGTTCCAGCTGCGCGAAGCCGCTCAGGAGGTTGGCGAAGAGCAAGCCGTTGAGGCCCGCTTTAGCTCCCAGCTCCTGGAGCTTTTCCACCGAGGCTTGCTGCTCGGGGGCGGCGATCGTCATCAAGGTCGGAAGCGTCTTGGCGCCCGTCTCCTTGGTCGCGAATAAGGTAGGCATGACCGTCCTCCTCTCTTTGGCGCTACTTCTCGCGCATGGCTTCGACCGGATGCGCCCCCTCCGTCATGAACGCGATCCGATAGCCCGACTTCTCCTGCAGGTCCTTGATGACCTGTTCGCTGGGCACGAAGCCACCGGAGTTGACGGCCTCCTGGTACTGCCAGAAGAGGGCGTCCTCGGGGAGCTGATCCACCGGAACGAAGGTGGGGCCCACAGTGCGCAGGTCGATCTGGGTCGCGAGCACCTGGCGGACGTAGTCTTTGTTTTGTTCGAACTTGGTCGGCTCGGGAAGCTCCTTGGGCAGGATCTCGGCCGGGTCCATGCCCTCGAACTTCTTGAGCATCTCGCCGGCGATCCGCAGGTGCTCGATCTCCTGGTTCAGGTGAAGCTCCCAGAGGTCCTTGATCCGGGGATCGATCTCGGTCTGCATGAACGAGTAATAGAGGTAGCATTCGTTGTAGTGATGGAAGACCTCGCGCTGGAACCAGGTCTCCATCGGATCGAGCAGCGACTCGTACTGGGTGACGTGCTGCTCCTCGATCATGGCGATCTCCTGGTACAGGGCCCGCGCGATGGGCTCTTGGTACTGGGCGCCGACGTTCATGTAGAAGTTCATGGTCTGCTGCTCGGCCGCCGTGATGGTCAAGGCATGGAGCTTGGTCAAGGGATCGGCCGTGTGGGCGTCGTAATGGCAGCGAACGTCGTCGTAGGGGTGGCGATGCTCGACGACCGTGGGGCGGCCCGGCATGATCTCGGTGTAGTTCCGAGTGATGCGGTCGGCCTTCTTCCCCTCGATCAGGTCCGCGAGGTTGGCGTAGCGGTAGAGGTGGTCGAAGTCCTCGAGCAGGCCGAAATCGAGCGTCTGCTTGATGTAGGGATCCGGCTCGTTGCGCGCCAGGAAGGCGGTCAGGTCGATGGCGACCTGCTCGTAGCCGAGGGTCACCTCCAAGGTGGACTCGGTCCCCGGCAAGAGCCAGTTCACGGCCTTCTGCTGCTGCTGCTCGATTCTCCGGACGAAGGCCAGCTTCGCCTTCACCTCCGGGTTGTCCGTATGGCGCGCGAACTGGTGAGAGTTCAGGATCGATTCCACCTCGATCCCGTTCATCGTGATGATGCGACAGCGGGTGTAGGGGTCGACCGTCTGCGTGTCGTAAGGCTGAACGTTCAGCTGAGACCAGTTCCTCAGCTGCTTCTCGAGGGGAATTCCACGCTCGGTCAAAGGGTTGAAGCCCATGCGAGTTCCTCCCTGTAGCCTTGGCAGGCAAGTTGGGGATTTGCCGTACCGCCCCATCCTAAATGCACCAGGCCAAGGGTTGTCACGTTGCATGCTGACGTTCACGTCGGAGATCGGGCACCCCACTAGACCCGGGCGACCAGGAGCACCCAGTGCGCCTTGGCGAGCAAGGTCCTCAAGGTGCGCGCGTGGGAGTGCGATAGCTCGCCATGCCAGCCGATCACGATGAGATCGGGGCCATGGCGCTCGGCCAGTTCGAGGATGGCGTCGCCCGGATTTCCCGTGTCGAGGACGAGCTGGGTATCGACGGGCAGCTTTCCGCCCCAGTGGCATTCGCCGAAGCGATAGAGAAACTCCCGCTTCCAGCGGGCCCACTCGTACTGGGGCTGATCGATGAACGAGGGAAGGGCCATGGAGCCGGGCTCGCTGGGGGGGAAGGCCATCCCCACGTAGAGGATCTCGAGCTCGGCGCCGCTCCGGACGGCCATGTCGATGGCCAGGGGCGCCACCGCCGAGGTGCTCGGGGTGCCGTCGAGGGGCAAGAGGACCTTGCCGTCTTCCCCCCAGTGGTCGCGCAGCTCGGGGGGCACGAAAAGAATTGGACAGGGTGCCTCGGTCAGCAGCCGCCGCACGACCCTCCCCGGCTCCGCGCCCTCCGCCCCCAGCCCGAGGATCAGCAGGCTGGCATGGCGCGCGCGCGCATACTCCGGGATCACCGATTCAGGCGGCCCTTCGAGCGGCTCGATGACGAAGCCCATCAGCTCCTGGGAGGTCAGGCCGAGATGCTCCAGCAGTTCCTCCGAGGGTATCGCCGGGATGCTGGCATGAAGCAGGATGACGCTTCGATCCACCTGCGCGCAGAGCGTCCTCGCGACGGCCAGCGCCGAACGGGCATGGCGCGGCTCGCTCAGCGCGACGAGGATCGGGCCTTCGGCTAGGGGGACGAATCGGTCAGCCATTTCCATGATCCTCCTTCGCAGCGCGCCCGGTGGCTGCCAGGCGCCAACTCCCGGATTCCCTCCGTCCCCAACCGCACGGGGACCGGCCCGGGGCTGTCGATCACGAGCTCCTTGGGCGTCAGCGCGACGCGTAGGCGCTGGCCACGGTACTGGAAGGGGAACTCCAGCGCGCTCCATTCCGAAGGCAACGTGGGATCCAGCGCCAAAGCCTCCTCCTGAAGGTAAATCCCCGCGAAGCCGAAGACGACCGCCTGCCAGAGGCAGCCGAGGGCTGCGGCATGAATGCCTTCCGAGGCGTTGCCCATGCGGTTGCTGAGGTCGATCGCCGCAGCGAAGCGGAAGTAGCGCATCGCGAGGGCCGCGTCTCCCAGGCGGGCGGCGACCAGCGCGTGCACTCCCGGAGAAAGCGAGCTCCCATGCCCCGTCCGGGGCTCGTAGTAACGGAAGTTCGCCTCGCGAACCGCCGGCGGAAAGCGGTCCCAGAGCAACCGCATGAGCATGATGACGTCCGCCTGCTTGATGACCTGCGTCTCCCGGATGGCGCGGCCCAGGATCACGTCCATGGGAATCGTGCGGGAGGCGTAGGAGGTGAGGTCCACGTCCTTCAAGCCGAAGTAGCCCGCGAATTGCTCGTGCATCCCGCGCGCGGGGTCGAAGCCCGTGACCAGGCGGCGGGCGATTTCCTGCCACGCCGACACGGAGGCCTCGCTCACCTCCAGGCGCTCCGCGAGGGCCGCCCAGACCGCCGGCAGCCGCAGCACCAGCGACCTGGCGAAGCGGACGCCCAGCTCCAGGCAAAACCGGGCCATCTCGTTGGTGTAGGCGTTGTCGTCGACGTCCTCGTGGTACTCGTCGGGGCCCACCACGTGCCGGATATGGTACGCGCCGCGGGCGTCGGATTCGACCCGGCTTTCCCAGAAGCGCGCGACCTCCAGGACGATCTCGGTTCCCGCCTCCACCATGAAGTCCTGGTCCTGCGTGGCCTCCCAGTACTTCCAGATGGCGAAGACCACCGCGGCATTGACGTGATGCGCCATCTTCCCGGTCATGATCGGGATCGGCAGCCCGTCGAAGCCGATCACCATCTCCGGGGAGGCCTCTTCCCCGGTATCGGTCGATTCCCAGGCATAGAGCGCTCCCCGGTAACCCCATTCCTGGGCTCGCCGGCGCGCTCCGTCGAGGGTGACGTAGCGATACATGAGGAGGGCCCGGGCGGCATGGGGCTGGGTGTGAATGTAGAAGGGCAGCATGTAGAGCTCGGTATCCCAGAAGACATGGCCCTTGTAGCCCTCGCCCGACAGGGCCCGCGCTCCGATGGAGACCCGGGGATCGTCCGGATTGGCGGCCCCGATCAGGTGAAACAGGGCGAAGCGAAGGGCCCGCTGGGCTTCCGGATCGCCCGCGATCCGCACATCCGCGTCTTCCCAGGCCGCGCTCCATGTCGCCTCATGATCGGCGGCGCGCCCCTCCATGTCGAGGGGCCGGAGATCGTCGGCATGCGCGCGCGCGGAGGCGGCGGGGTCGAGCCCGTCCCGGTTGGTGTAGGCCACGGCGGCCCGCCTGAGGAGGAAGGGATCGTCCACGCCTCCCAGGTGGTTCCAGCGCTGTTCCACGCGCGCCCCCTGGATCCGCGGCTCGGGCTCGCGCGGCGGAACGCTCTCGAAAGCTCCGGCGAACGCCAGCTTGACCCCGGAATGGCGGGTCTGAAGCACCAGCAGCGGGGAGGCGTCGGCGCTCACGGGCTCGAGATGAACCTCTCCCTCGAGGTCGCGGATCACTCCGTCGAGCGCTCCCGTTAGGAGCAGCGGGCCTGAGTAGTTTTCGGGGACGAGCCAGACTTCCTGGAAGAAGGCATGCCGATCGGCCAAGGAGGCCCAGCGGACCTCGTGGACGCGGGTGATCCGGCCTTCGGGGCTGCGGTGCCGCCAGGCCCTCATGAGCATGCCTCGGCGCATGTCGAGCGTGCGCCTTTGAGCGAGGATCTCGCCGGCATCGAGCCGGAGGGGCTCTCCTCCGACCTCGACCCGGAGGGCCGGCCAGAAGGGGGCGAGCACGAGCTCGGGAAAGCCGGCTCGGCCGGGGTCGAAGACGCCGGCGAGGAAGCTTCCGGCGCGCGAGAAGGGCCCTTCCTCCATGAGCGAGCCCCGGGTGCCGGAGTAGCCGTTGGATAGCGCGAAGCGCGACTCCACCTCGTGCTCGGACTGCGGCAGGAAGCCGTCCTCACGCAGGTGCCAGCACCGATCCAGGGTAGGGATGAAGATCGTGGGAAGGGCCGGGAGCTTGTGTTTCGCCAGGTCCTCCAGGAGAGCCTTGAAGCGGACGGGCCCGCCTCCCAGGTGGATGACGCCCGGCGGCACGCCGTTGGGCTCTCTTCCGACCGAGACGAAGGTCGCTCCAGAGGCCTCCGGAAGGCGCATCTGCGAATCGCTGCCGAGGAAGCCCGCGAGGGGGCCGAACTCGTCTCCTCCCACCAAGATGGCCTCGGTCGGAAGGCCCATGGCGGGGGCGAGCTCACGCAGGACCCAGGCCATGGAGTCCCCCTTGTCCGTGAGGCCGATCTCGACGTGCTTGACGTCGCTGGTGATCCGGGCGTCGGGCAGGCCTTCCTCGCGGGCGATGCGCGCGGCCTCGGCGATCGCGACGCGGAGGCCGTCGGGCATCCCGGCCTCCCGGAAGCGGCGGGTGACGGCCTCGAGCAGCTCGTCGATCCGGGCCTTGGGAGGATCGCGCCACTCGGGCAGGGGGATGAGATCGACCTTGCGGCGGTTGAGGCGATCGAAGACGACTGTGATGTCGAGGCCGCTGCGGGCGCGCAGCGCGTGCTGGAGGCGCGTGGCGATGCGATCGAGGGCGTCATTCTCCGCAAGGGTGGCCTGCCGCGTGACGAGGGCCTCGGGGCGGCCGTCGGGCAAGAAGGCGTAGACCTCGGAGCCGCGGTTGGTCGCGGCGTAGAGGCGGCCGCGAGGCAGGCGTTGGCCCTCCAGGGCGAGCTGGGAGGTGATGTGGCGGATGTTCGTGCCCGTGACGATGACGAGAGCCACCCCGTGGTTCAGGAGGGCCAGGAGACGCTCGCGGAGTTCGGTGGCGTCCTCCCGGCGGTCGGCCACGGCGGTGCCGTCCCAGTCGAAGACGACCAGTGAGAAGGGCCGGTGGGCGATCGGCATGGAGACCTCCTCTCCCCGCGGGATGCCCTTGGCGACAGCCTAAGGCCCCTCGCGCCGACGCGCAAGGGGCCTCCTGGACGATTCGAAAAAGGGGCAATCAGGCCTGGGGGGGCTTGTCTCCGCGGCGGGCCGGCCGCCAGCCCACCTTCTCGGCATAGGCTTCCGAGGTCAGGATCTCCGCAAGGCCCTGGACCTGGGAGGCCAGGGGCGAGTCGGAATGCGCGAAGTCGACGACCGGCTGGTTGCGGCCCGCGTGGTTGGCGGCGTCCACCACGATCACGAAGAGGTAGCTGAGGTCGACCCCGATCGCGTCGGCGGGCCGGAACTGGCGCGTGAGCGACCGCAGGCCCCGGCCCTGGGGGGCGCCGGCCTCGAGGTAGTCGCGCAGGACGGCGATCGCCAAATCCGCGTCCTCCGCCCCGAGCCGCCCGCCCTGGGCCTCCAGGCGAGCCTTGAAGTCGTCGAGGGCCGCCATTAGCCGAAGAGCCCCATCTGCATGGCGGGCTTGAAGTCCGCGAGCTTGCGCATGACCTCGCAGAGCTGCTCGACGTCGAACATCGCGCGGTGATGGCCCGCCTTGTCCAGGTTGAAGTGGTTGAGCAAGCTCTTCAGGCCGAAGGTCTTCAGCTGGCCGGGGCGTCCCAGGGTCCAGATGGCCAGGGCCTGCGTGTCGATCTTGCACTTCTCCAGGGGAACCGCCCAGATCTTGTGGCGCACCTCGGCGGCCTTGAGGAAGTCCCAGTCGAAGTCGATGTTATGAGCCACCGCGTACATCATGCCGTGGCGCTCGGCGAAGGCCTTGAGGTTCCGGAAGGCGACCTCCGGCTCGGGGGCGGTCTTGAGCTGCTCCGGGGTGATCCCGTTGACCGCCATGGCTTCCTTTTCGATCGCGGCCCCCTCGAAGGGCTTCATCAGGGTCTCGAAGCGGTCGACCTCCTTGAGGGTCGCCATGTCGAGGACGATGGCCGCGATCTCGATCGGGGCGTGCTTGCTCGGATCCGTGCCGGTGGTCTCGAAGTCGAAGACGAAGAACTTGGTGGGCGTGCTCATGGCTACTCCTGGGGCTCGAAGGGGAAGGCCGGGACGCGTTCGCGGCCCCTCTCGGGCCGGCAGCGGGGACGGCGCGACGAGGTCATTATAGCAAGCGATACCGGCCGGAGACGAGCCACGGCCTCCCAATTGGCCCCAACGCCTCGCCAGAACGCCCCTCCAATGCTAATCTAGGGGAATCGAGCGCCTGCCTCCTTGGTCTTAAGCCCGAGATCCAGGGGCGACAAATCCATGGCTTTGTGGTTAAAATAGCCTTAAGCGATGGGTCGCCTCTGTGTCATGTGAAGCCGGCCCGCGTAGCGTCACCACCGTCGTAGCGAGAACGGAAGGTCATGAAAAAAGAAGTTCATTCCTGGTATAGCCCCAGCATTGGCAAGACGATGCCGATTGCCGTCTACGGGCATTACGGCTTCCCCCTGCTCATGTTCCCGACCGCCGCGGCGGACTTCGAGGAGTACGAGCGCTTCTACCTGCTGAGCGTGATGCGGCCCTGGATCGACGCCGGCAAGGTCAAGGTCTACTCGATCGACTCGGTCAACGCCCACACCTGGATGAACAACCGGGCCCACCCCGGCGACCGCGCCTACAAGCACGGCTTCTACGACTCCTACGTCACCCGGGAAGTCGTCCCCTTCATCTGGAACCACCAGCGCAGCCGCCAGGGCATCATCACGACGGGCGCCTCGATGGGTGCCTACCACGCGATGAACTTCCTGCTCAAGCACCCCGACCTCTTCGACGGCACCATCGCGATGAGCGGCGCCTACGACCTGCGTCCCTGGGTCGGCGACTACATGGACGAGAACGTCTACTTCAACTCGCCCTTCGCCTACCTCAAGAACCTCAACGATCCCTGGTACCTGGATCGGCTGCGCTCCAAGCGGCACATCCACATCCTCACCGGCCAGGGCGACTACGAGGCCCCCGGCCAGTCCAAGCACCTCTCCTGGCTCTTGAGCCAGAAGGGCATCCCCCACAACCTCGACCTCTGGGGCCACGACATGCGCCACGACTGGACCACCTGGCGTCGCATGATGCCGCTCTACCTCGAGCACGCCTTCTAAGCAACGCTCGTTGCGTCAGGACTCGGTCCTGACCCCTTCAAGCAAGCAGCCCGCCTCCCCAGGGAGGCGGGCTGCTTGCTTGAAGGGGCTTACTGGAGTCGCACCTTGGGAAGGCTCGCCGGAGGCTTCTTCTCGAAGATGGGGTAACCGGCGTCCACCCAGCTGCCCAGCCCCCCTTGGAGGACCATGACCCGCTCATGGCGGTAACGCTTGCGGATCTCCCGCGCGGCCCGCGCGCTACTTTCGTCTCCCTCGCAGGCGCAGTAGAGAACCAAGGGCACGTCCTTGGAGAGCGTGGGAGCCCAGCGGGGATGGTCGTCCATGGGCAGCGACAGCGCCCCGGGCAGGTGAAGCTTGTCGTAGGACGCCTTGCGCCGGACGTCGCCCACCAGGATCTCCTCGCCCAGATCCAGGCGCTTCTTGAGCGCCTCGGCCGTGATGAAGACCACCTCGGCGGACTCCGCCTCGGCGGATTCCGCGCTCGCGGGAGCCTGAAAGGACAGCGGTGGCCAGGCGAGCTGGAGGATCTCCGCCTTGACGAGCCCCCCCACGACGAGGATCAGGGATCCGAGCAGGAACCATCGACGAAACATGGCACATCTCCTGGACGATGAAGGGGACGAGGGGCTTGCGACAGGTTGCTTGCCACCACGTTAGCGCCTGCGCGCTCCCGCGTCATCGTCGGCCATGTCGAAACTCCTTGGCCGACATGACCCCATCCCCCAAAAGGGCGAGGGGAGGCCCCATGGGGCCTCCCCTCGTTGCGGCGCGGACCCAAGCTCCACGCCGATAGCCGTTTAGGAGATCTGGTTGACCGCCGAGAGCTTCCAGACGTTGCCGCCGCGCGGGCGCTTGAAGGTCCAGAACTCCGCGAAGTCGGTGGGCTGCTGGGGATCTCCCTCCACGACCTGGCCGTTGCGCTCGACGTAGTCGATCAGGCGCGCCTGGATCTTGGCGGTGATGTACTCCGACTCCGCTTCCTGCCACGCCTCGTCGATCTCGAAGGCGCGGATCACGATGTTCTTGATGACGTTCCGCTCGCCCTTCATGACCATGAGGTCCAGGTCCTGCGCGAAGTAGTCCGCCATCTCGTCGGTGGTGACGGCCTGGATGCCCGCCTTGTCGTTGGCGCTCCAGGCTTCCTGCACCCGGAAGAAGATGCCGGTCAGCTCATCGACGGCGTTCTCGGTCCGGAAGCTGGGATTGGCGAGGGCGATCGCCGCCAGGCCCTGCTCCTTGGTCTGATGATAGCCGCCGGCCGCCGGGGCCGTCGCGGTCGCCGCCATCGGAGCGTCGGGGCGCTGGAACGGGGTCACGTTGCCGCCCATGCCCGAGAACTGGGCCTGGGGCTGCCGCGACGCGCGGAACATCCGGAAGGCCATGAACGCCAGCCCCACGAGGAGCAGCAAGCCCAGGATGCCCATCATGCCGCCGAGACCGCCCATGCCGCCGAGCATGTTGAAGAGCATGGCGCCGATGGCCGTGCCCGCCAGGGCTCCGACGAGACCCGCCATCAGGGGGTTACGCTGGAACCAGCTCTGCTTCTGGGCGCCCGCCGCCGCGGCCGGCTTGGTCGCGTTCTGACGGGTCTGCGTGATGCCTTGCATCTTATTTTGCTGACCCTGGTCGAAGGTCCGGTTTCCGCGATCGCCCATCGACTTGTAGGACGAAGAGCCACCGAAGCTTCCTCCTCGCCGGCCCGCCCGGGCATCGGCCGGATCGGCCATCAAGGACCCAGCGACCCCGCCCATCATCAGGCTCAGGGTGGCGATTGCCACGAGTTTACGGTACTTCAATCAGTTTCCTCCTCTAGTGCAGCCGCCGCCGAGTTGCCAAAAACAAAGAGGGCAAGACCTCGGAGAACGAGCGCTGCTCATCCTACAACAAGGTCTTGCCCCCCGAAGTCTTCGGGTCAGAGAACCGGGCTTTTGGCCGTACTGACGATTCTCTGGGCTGTCTCACCGGTTTCGATCCGAAACCCGCGGCAGCGGCTACTCCCCTCCGTGACCTTTCGATCACGACCTCATCCTACCGAAGGATTCACGGGCTGTCAAGTCGCCCTGCCGACCAAGACGGCGAGGCCCCGAAGGCACTCGCCTTCGGGGCCTCGCGCGATCCGATTACTTGTCGTCCTCGGGCGTGAGGTCGATTCCCGCCTCGATGGCGCGCTGCAGCGCCGGCAGCATGCCCATGTACCCCTGGGCCATCTCCTCGGCGGCATCCGCCAGGATCAAGGCATTGATCTGAAGCGCCTCCTCGGTCGTGTACGCCGACTCGGGCGACAGGCCCAGGCGCATCAATGACAGGTTCAGCAGCTTCTTGGCTTCATCCTTGCCCGCTCGCTTGCTGAACTGCTCGAGCAGGGCATCGTAGGTAATCTTGGCCATGGTCCTTCCTCTAGCTAACGTCGTTTCGGCAGGGCTGCGAGCCTGATGGCTTCCCGTCGCGGCCCTGCATCACGGCCAACGCTCGCAGCCTCAATCACTAGCCGCAGGCGCTAACCCTTTCCGGTAACCCAGTTCCAAGCCTTCTTACCCCAATCCTCGATTTTCTCGCTGTTGTTGATGACGAAGCCCACCCCGTCCATGGCCAGCGAGACCCCCTTGAGGCCCGCCGCCACCGCCAGGCTGGTGCCGCCGGTCGCCGGGGCCATCACTGTCAACGCGTTGGCCATGGTCCCCGAGACGTTGCCGATCAGCGAGACGATCTCGGAGGGCGAGGCGCCGTCCTTCATGCTGCCGATGTCCGACACGACGCCGGCCACGCCGCCGATCAGGCCCGCGATGCCCGGGATCTTCGCCGCGAACGGAGTCTTGTTGATCAGCTCCATCGCGCTCAGGACGCCCTGGGTCATCTTGCCCATCTGGCTCAT
>JAKFCT010000006.1:0-6456 GCA_036676495.1 Candidatus Sericytochromatia bacterium | reverse complement strand
ATCGGTGTTGACCCGGTAGAGGTCGAAGTTGCCTCCCCCGCGATCGCTGGCGAAGGCGATCTGGCGGGAATCCGGCGCCCAGGTGGGATCGACGTTCATGCCGGAGACGCCGGTGACGTTCCATGTGTAGCCGGCCGAGTCCAGGGTGTAGATGGCCGAGGAGCCGGTTCCCGGGTAGTAGACGAAGGCGACCTGGCGGCCGTCCGGTGAGACGGCGGGGCTGCCTCCGCTCAACGGCACGTTGTTGCGATCCTTGAGCTGGCGATGGTTGGTGACGCCGTAGCCGCCCTCGCCGACCGTCGCGGCCCAGAGTTCGCCGCCGACGGCCCCGTTGGATTCCTTGACGTAGACCATGGTGTCGCCGCTCAGGTTGATCGGCTCGGTCGTCTGGGACGAGGAGAAGCCGTCATCGGCCTGGATGATGAGCCGGTCGCCCTGGACCAAGTTGCCCTGGGCATCCGGGAAGCGCGAGGTGAAGGGCGCCACGTAGGCGAAGGTCTCACGCTCGGTCCGCACGAGCTGCTGGTTCTCGTCGATCTTGGGATCGCCCGTGAGGATCCGGCCGCGCTCGGCACGCACGGCGTAGCGAATGGTCCGTCCCGGCATCGTGGACGCCTGGATCCGGATCTGCGTTCGCCCTCCCACCGAGAGAGTCTGGTTCTCGATGTAGACGCTGTGGATGGTGAGCCCCTGGTTGAAGAAGGGGCATCCGGTCAACAGCAGCAGCGACCCCGCCAGAAGGGGTAGGACTGCGAGCTTGATAGGATGCTTAAAACCCACCGGAGCGCTCCTTTTCCTGAACTGAGGGCTTCCTTGTCACCATACCCGGATCCGTCGCTCGGATCTCAGGGGATACCTATTTTTCGACTGGAACGGCCGCCATCTTGCGCCGGATTTCGTTCAGGGCTTCGACCTGCGACCTGTCGAGCGGGCGGATACCCCCCAGTTGATGGGCGATGAGGTGGACTTTCGCGGTTTGCTCGACGGTTTCCATCCGGTAGTAGGCCTCGTCCAGGCTGCGTCCGAGCGTCACGGCCCCATGATGATCCAGGATGAAGGCGTCATGCGTCGTCGCGGCGTGGCGAACGGCCTCCCCCACGTCCGGGGTTCCGGGAGTGGCGTACGGCGTGGTCGGGATCGATCCGAGCGTGAGCACGACCTCGGTGAGGATCGGAGGCTCGAGCGAGACTCCCGCGACCGAGAAGGCGGTGGCGGTAGGCGGGTGGGCATGCACGATGGCCTGGGCATCCGGCCGAACGGCATAGATGGCCAGATGCATCCCGAACTCGGAGGAAGGTTTCAGCGTCCCTTCGAGGCGGCGACCTTCGGCATCCACGACGACCAGCATCTCGGGCTCGAGATGCCCCTTGCAGACACCCGACGGAGTGGTGAGATAGCGCTCGGAGTCGAGCCGCGCGCTGACGTTGCCGTCGGTGGCGACAATGAGCTCCTTGGCGTAGAGCTGGCGGCAGACTCGGACGAGCTGCTCGCGGAGGGTTTTCTCGTCAATCATGGCCTCATTATACGCCAAGGAGCGCCAGGGTATGGACCCGGCAGGGGCCTGGGGGGCGGCAGGGCGGTTGCTGCAGTGGTACAATGCCTACTCTTTGCAGCCTCGCTTCCATTCCGGAGGAACCTCCATGCGACATCCCCGTGCCCTCATCGTCCTCGCCACGCTCGGCGTGCTGACCGCCGCGGCGGTCCAAGCCCTGCCCTCCCGCCCGACGGCCTGGCCCGCCGAGGTCGACAAGACCTACTCCGCCCTGACGTTCAGCATGAACAAATGGGTCGGACCGGACTCCGAGCCCCAGGCCAGCAAGACTCCCGTGAACGGCAAGTTCGAGCGCTATACCGTCTCGCTCAGCAAGCCGGTCCGCGAGCTCAAGGGCGTCTCGGATCTCAACGACCTGCGCGGGACCATCCAGATCGCGCTCGACTCGGTCGACACGGGCCTCGCGCCGCGCGACCTGAACATCATCGAGACGTACTTCGAGGCGCCCGTGTTCAAGCAGGCGACCTTCGAGCTGCGGCGAGTGGCCGTCACCGGAGAAGGCGCGCTGGAGCGCGGCAAGACCTACGAGGCCGTCCTCGACGGGACGCTCGACCTGCATGGGGTCCGTAAGGATCTCGACGGCATTCGTCTCGCCCTGACCCCGATGGAGCATGGAATCGTGCTGGAGAATCGCCAGCCCGTGTCGCTGGCCTCGCGGGACTTCGGGATGGACGCCCAGGTGGCCGCGCTGCTGCGGGCCTGCGGCCACAAGGGCATCGACGAGGCCGCGAACCTGAACTTGAAGCTGCTGCTGAAGCGCTAATCAGGGTTTGCGGGCCGTGCCGAGCACGAACTCGATGGTGTCCCAGAGGCGGGTGAAGACGTTCCGGCCCTTGGTGTAGAAGCGGACGAGCCGCTTGAACTCGACTCCGTCGACCCAGGTGCCGCCGCAGCGCTTGCAGACATCGATCGCCACGCCCCCGAGCTTCTCGGGGCGGTGGCGGGTGAGCGGGAGCCCCCCGAAGCAAACGGGACATTCGGCGCGCCCTTCGACCTTGGGGATCGAGGCGTTGAGCGCCTCGATCTGGGGCCCCAGGTACTCCAGGTGGTGGGAGCGCAGCAGCTCGGAGAGCGTCCCGCGTCCGAGGAAGACTCCGGCACATTCCGGACAGAGATGGGCATGCACCGGGCCGAGGTAGGTGCCGGTGAGGGCCTCTTGGCAGCGTGGGCAGTCCATCTCAGCCATGGCTAGTACCCGGCGGTCGCCTCCGCGCCCGTGACGATGGCCACCGAGGCGCTGGCGCCCAGGCGGGTCGCACCGGCCTCGGCCATGGCGATCGCCGTCTCGCGGTCCCGCACGCCCCCGGAAGCCTTCACTCCCATCTCGGGGCCGACCGTCGCACGCATCAGGCGGATATCCGCCACCGTCGCTCCGCCCTTCGAGAAGCCCGTCGAGGTCTTCACGAAGGTCGCGCCGGCCGACTTGGAGGCCTTGCAGGCCGCCACCTTCTCATCGTCGGTCAAGAGCGCGGTCTCGAGGATCACCTTGACCGGCGTGCCGGCCGCCGCGTCGACCACGGCGCGGATGTCCGCTTCCACCTGATCCAAGCGGCCGCCCTTAAGGGCTCCGACGTTGAGGACCATGTCGATCTCGCCGGCGCCATGGGCAATCGCGTCCCGGGTCTCGAAGGCCTTCACCGCCGAGGTCGTGGCTCCCAGGGGGAAGCCCACCACGGTGCAAACCGTGACCTCGGATCCGGCCAAGAGCTGGGCGGAGAGCTCCACGTGGGCGGGGTTGACGCAGACCGAGTAGAAGCCGTGCTTGCGGGCTTCCTCGCAGAGCGTGCGGATCTCGGCCTCCGTGGCCTCGGGCTTCAGCAGGGTGTGGTCGATCATGCCGGCTAGGGAACGCGTGTCCATCAAGGTCCTCCGAGGTGCTTCTGCCCGTCTGCACAGGATTTCGAGGGAGAGGGCGAGGGGGGCTTTTGCCCGCAATTCTAGCAGATCCGCCCGGCGTTTAACACGGATTTGAAGAAGATTTAGCGCCTGAAACGAAGATTTGACGACACTTTCCCGGCGTGGAAGGCGAGAAGAACTTTCGAGTCCGACGCCCGGCTTGCCCGCGGCCCCAGCGTGAGGGAGGAAAGCATGAGAGCTCGCCTAGACCAGGTTGCCCAGCCGCAGACCGTCCGCCAACCGCCTCCTCCGACCTGGGGCTTGGCTCCCGTCATGCCTCCCGCAACCCCGCCCCGGAACTCCGAGGCCGTGGAGGGAGGCGGAGCCGGGGCGGATGCGCGAGCGGGCCGGCGGATGGGGGAGCGGCTGGGGCAGGAGGCGCTCACCTTTGCGGTCCTCCGGGGGCTCGCGATGATCGGGGGGCTCGCGGCGCTCTCGATCGTGCCCCTCCGCCCCGAGCACCAGGTCCACCTGGGGCTGCTCCTCGGGGCGTTCCTCCTCTACAAGGGGGCCCTCTTCGCCCTGCTCGTCCTGCGCCCGGAGCGGGCGAGGGCGATCTTCCTCGCCACCCTCGGCACCGACCTGGGCATCGTCTTCGTCCTGGTCTGGTTCACCGGCGGCGGCGAGAGCCACTTCTACCTCCTCTTCTCGGTCCTGGTTGTGCTGAACGCCTACCAGTTCGGTCCCAACGTGGGCGGCCTGGCCGCCGCCCTCTCTGCGGGCCTGATGGCCCTCGCCAACGTCCTGGTGGCCCCCCAAGCGCCGTGGCCCCACATCGGGGCGCGGGCGGCGCTGTTCGGGCTGTTGGGACTGGCGCTCGGCCACATCGCGGCGCGCGAGCGGGCCGCGCGGGCCGCCGCCGAGCAGCTCAACGCGGACCTCCGGGCGGCCATGACGCGCCTGGGGCAGGCGAAGGAGCGGGCCGTCCGCGCGGAGCGGCTGACGGCTGCGGGGCAGGTGTCGGCCAAGATGGCCCACGAGGTCCGCAGCCCGATCAGCGCCATCGGGCTCAACGTGGAGATGCTGGAGGAGATCGTCGCGAAGTGCCCGGGACCCACGATGGGAGATGCCGACGAGCTCCTCCGCGGGATCCGGGCCGAGGTGGAGAGACTGGCGGGGCTGACCGACGAATACCTGACCTTCGCCCGGCTCCCGCGAGCCCAGCCCGCGGAGGACTCGGTCCACGAGATGGTCGGGGAGCTGGTAGCCTTCCTCAGGCCGGAGGCGGAGCAGCGGGGCGTGGTGCTGAAGGAGGAGTGTGACCCCCGGATTCCTCTCCTATCCTTCGACCGGGATCTGGTCCGACGGGCGCTGCTGAACCTGGTCAAGAACGGGATGGAGGCGACACCGCGCGGCGGTCAAGTCCGCGTCGCGACGCGGCTCGACAGCGGGTGGGTGCAGGTCACGGTCGCCGATGCGGGGAGCGGCATCGAGGAGCGTCACGCCCCGCACCTCTTCGAGCCATTCTTCACCACGAAGCCCGGCGGGACCGGGCTGGGGCTGGCCATTGCGCGGCAGATCGCCGAGGAGCACGGGGGGGCCCTGACGTGGGAGAACGCCCCCGCCGGCGGGCCGCGCTTCATCCTCCGCCTTCCCCTGCGAGGAACCGGCTATGGCTGAGCCGACCGTCCTCGTCGCTGACGACGAGATTGGCGTGCGGGAGAGTGTGGGGCGCGCCCTCCAGCGCGAGGGATTCCGTGTGGTCCCGGTCGAGGATGGGCAGGCGGCCCTCGACGCCCTCCGCCGCGGCGGCGTGGACCTGCTCGTGGCCGACCTCCGGATGCCGGGCCTCGGCGGGCTCGAGCTGCTCCGGGCCGCGAAGCTCCTTGCCCCGGAGGTGGAGGTCATCGTCCTCTCCGGCCATGGCACGGTGGAGGAGGCGGTCGAGGCGATGAAGGAGGGCGCCTACGACTTCCTCACCAAGCCGTTCGGCCGCGCCCAGCTCGTCCGCGCCATCCGCCAGGCCCTGGAGCACCGCGCCCTCGTCCTCGAGAACCGGAACCTCCAGCGCCGGCTCGACGAGCTGGTGGGAGCCGGCGAGATCATCAGCGAGAGCCCCGCCATCCGACAGGTGCTGGCGCTCGTCAAGCAGGTCGCGCCGAGCTCCGCCACGGTCCTCATCCAGGGGGAGAGCGGGACGGGCAAGGAGCTGGTGGCCCGCGCGCTGCACGAAGGCTCCCCGCGCCGGGGGCGGCCGTTCATCCGGGTGAACTGCGCGGCCCTCCCCGAGACGCTCCTGGAGTCGGAACTCTTCGGGTACGAGCGCGGCGCCTTCACCGGCGCCGGAGCCCGGAAGGAGGGGCGGTTCGAGCTGGCCGACGGGGGAACGCTCCTCCTGGACGAGGTGGGGGACCTCTCGGCGGCCACGCAGGCGAAGCTCCTCCGGGTTCTCCAGGAGGGGGAGTTCGAGCGGCTCGGGGGGACGAAGACCGTGAAGGTGGACGTCCGGGTCGTGGCCGCCACCAACCAGGATCTGGCGCTCCTCGTCAAGGAGCGGCGGTTCCGGGAGGATCTGTACTACCGGCTCAATGTCATCTCGATCGAGATCCCGCCGCTCCGGGAGCGGGCGGAGGACATCCCCCTGCTCGCCCAGCACTTCCTCCGCGTGCACGTCGCCAGGAACCACCGCGAGCTGGCCGGGTTCACCGAGGCGGCGCTCGCCCGGCTCCGGGCCTACCCGTGGCCGGGGAACGTCCGCGAGCTGGAGCACGCGGTGGAGCGCGCGGTCATCCTGGCGCGCGGGAGTCTGATCGACCTCGCCGACCTCCCCCCCGCCGTCAGCCAGGCCGAGCCCGCCCCCCGCGTGGTCCCCATCCCGATCGGGATGCCGCTCGACGAGGTCGAGCAGCGGCTGATCGAGGAGACGCTCCGGCTCACCAAGGGCAACAAGGAGCTGGCGGCCAAGCTCCTCGGCATCGCGAGCCGGACCATCTACCGGAAGCTCAAGGAGTGAGCGATGGGAGCGAGAATGCCCGGGGCTGTCCGGTGCTGAGGAGCTGGTGTCCGAG
>JAKFCT010000005.1:0-12907 GCA_036676495.1 Candidatus Sericytochromatia bacterium | reverse complement strand
TCATGCCATTGGATCGTAATCAGATCGCCCAGCGCATCGCTCAGGAACTGCGTGACGGCTACTACGTGAACCTGGGCATCGGCATGCCGACCCTGGTGGCCAACTTCATTCCCGCCGGCATGGACGTGGTCCTCCAGAGCGAGAACGGCCTCCTGGGCATCGGCCCCTTCCCCGTCGAGGGCGAGGAGGATCCGGATCTCATCAACGCCGGCAAGCAGACCATCACGGAGCTGGCCGGTTCGGCCTACTTCTCGTCCGCCGACTCCTTCGCCATGATCCGCGGCGGCCACGTCGACCTCACCATCCTGGGGGCCATGGAAGTCTCCGAGTTCGGAGACATCGCCAACTGGATGATCCCCGGCAAGATGGTGAAGGGCATGGGCGGAGCCATGGACCTCGTGGCCGGCGCCAAGCGCGTGATCGTCGCCATGGAGCACACCAGCAAGGACGGCACCCCCAAGATCCGCACGACCTGCACCTTGCCCCTGACCGGCAAGGCCTGCGTCAACATGATCGTCACGGACCTCGCCGTCATCGAGGTCACCCGCGCGGGCCTGGTGCTCAAGGAGCTCGCCCCCGGAGTGACCGTCGACGAGGTCGTTGCCAAGACCGAGGCCAAGCTCACGGTCTCTCCCGACGTCCGCGAGCTCGCCCTCGCCTAACTGGAAGGAAACCCCTATGTCGATTAAAGTCGTCATCGCCAGCGCCGTCCGCACTCCCGTCGGGTCCTTCGGCGGCGTCTTCAAGGACGTGCCCGCCGTGGAGCTCGGCGCGACCGTGATCCGCGAAGCCCTTCACCGGGCCAAGGTTAGCCCCGAGCAGGTGGATGAAGTCATCATGGGCAACATCCTGCAGGCCGGTCTCGGCCAGGGTCCCGCCCGTCAGGCTGCCATCAAGGCGGGTGTCCCCGCCGAGGTGCCCGCCTTCACCGTCAACAAGCTCTGCGGTTCCGGCCTCAAGGCCGTCAACCTGGCCATCCAGGCCATCCTCCTGGGAGACGCCGACGTCATCGTCGCCGGCGGCATGGAGAACATGTCCGCGGCTCCCTATCTCGTTCCCAACGCCCGCTGGGGCGCCCGGATGGGAGCCGTCCAGATGGTCGACTCCATGATCCACGACGGCCTCACCGATGCCTTCAACAACTACCACATGGGCATCACCGCCGAGAACGTCGCCGAGCGCTACGGCATCACCCGCGAGGAGCAGGATGCCTTCGCCGCCGAGAGCCAGCGCAAGGCTGCCGAGGCCATGGCCGCCGGCCGCTTCAAGGACGAGATCGTCCCGGTCTCCATCCCCCAGCGGAAGGGTGAGCCCAAGATCGTCGACACCGACGAGTACCCCAAGCCCGAGACCACCGTCGATTCGCTCGCCAAGCTCCGTCCCGCCTTCAAGAAGGACGGCACGGTCACGGCCGGCAACGCGTCGGGCATCAACGACGGCGCGGCCGCGCTGGTCCTGATGAGCGAGGAGAAGGCCAAGGAGCTCGGCGTCAAGCCGCTGGCGACCATCGTGACCTACGCCTCGGCCGGTGTCGAACCCGAGGTGATGGGCATGGGCCCCCACCCCACCAGCCAGAAGCTGTTCCAGCGTTCGGGCCTCACGCCCGATCAGATCGACCTCTGGGAGCTGAACGAGGCCTTCGCGGCCCAGTCGCTGGGCGTTGCCCGCGAGGTGAAGCCGGACATGGCGAAGGTCAACGTCAACGGCGGGGCGATCGCCCTGGGCCATCCGGTCGGCGCCTCGGGCGCCCGGATCCTGGTCACCCTGCTGCATGAGATGCAGCGCCGCGACAGCCGTTACGGCCTGGCGAGCCTCTGCATCGGCGGGGGCATGGGGACCGGCGTCATCGTCGAGCGCTAACTCGCTTCCGAAATCGAATCGCATCGAGGGCGGCCAGTTTGCTGGCCGCCCTCGATGCGTAACCCCGCTCCATGCCAGGGCGAGCAGACGCGGCTGTGTTGAATCCAGGACGCGCGCCACATGCGCCATGTGATCTCGATCGCATGGCGCATGTGATTCTTTCCCGGAACGTCAAAAAGCGCTTTCTGTCCGCAAAAAGTACGCATTAACGGGGAATAACCTCTATGTCGCCCCTTCAGTCGGCACGTTTCCAAGTCAAGTCGAGCCTTGCCTTGTCCTCGCTTCCACGGTTTTCTCTCGGGCTCCAAACCTTGCTTATCACCGTCGTCCTGACGCACGGTTGGCGTGGGCTTGCTCGATTCCAGGAGTGAATGATGAAGCAATTGAAGATTCGACAAATCCTGCTTGGTCTCTATGGGTTGCTGGCACTGACCGTCCTCGCGACGCTCGGGAAACAGACCTTCAACGTGGTCTCCGATTACCAGAAGACCCAATGGCTGGAAGATGCCAACCGCTTGGCGGACAACGCCCTGAAGGCCACCGCGAAGGGGGCCGTCGAGCGCGGCTTGACGGCCACGGCCCTTTCCGATGTCCGGAACGTGAGCTCCGAGACCCGCCAGAAGATCGAGACGCTGCGCCTTGCCGGGGACGCCTCGTATGCGGAGGCCAAGCATCTCGCCGAGCGGATCGTGGCCGGGAAGACGAATCACCCGCTCCATGCCAGTCTCGCGAACCTCGCGGAGCGCCGCAAGGCCCTCGACGAGGCGCGTGTGAGCGTGGATCAAGCGATCAGGACGTCGACGGCGACGATCGCGGTCGAGCGGTGGGTCGGGGGGATGACCGCCTACATCGAGGCCTTGAGCGTGGTCCGGCGGGATGCCCTGGTCGCGTCGAACCCCATGGACGAGGCCTACCGCAGCAACCTCCAGATCAAGGAAATCGTCTTCCTGGCCTCCGAATATGCCGGCCGCGAGCGCGCCGCGCTCGGATCGTTCATCGCCCAGAACCGCCCCATTCCCGCCGACGTGGGACTGACCCTGAGCCGGAATCGTGGCATCGTGGAACAGAACCTCGAGCTCTTGCGGGCCCTCGATGCCCAGTCGTCGAGCGATTCCCAGGTGCGCGCGGCCGTCAAGCGCATGGATGAGATCTTCCTGGGCAAGTTCCAGCAGGTTCGCGCCGCGGTTTACGATGCGAGCAACCGCGGGGTCGCTTACCCGGTTACCGGCGCCGAATGGATGACTTCGGCCACCGAGGGGATCGATGCCATCCTGAGCGTGGCGGATGCCGTCAGCGCCGAAACGGCGCAGCGGGTGGCGCTGGCCAAGCAGGAGCAACTTCTCCAGTCCGCGATGGTGATCGTGCTGACGCTGCTGACCATCGGCATGGTGCTCTTCGCGACGGTGGTCATGCGCCGCCGGGTCTTCCGTCCCCTGCAGAAGCTGACCGAGGCGTCTCAGTTCATCGCCAAGGGCGAGCTCGGCCATCCCGTGACCGTGCTCGGGGACGACGAGCTCGGCGAGCTGGGAAAGACCTTCGAGCAGATGCGCGGGTACCTTCGGCAGGTCATCGGCCAGGTGCGGAGCGTGGCCGCCTCGGTCGCGTCGGGAGCCGACCAGATCTCGGGAAGCGCCGAGCACATGGCCCGGTCCTCCCAGACCCAGGCCTCGGCGGTCGAGGAAACTTCCAGCGCGATGGAGGAAATGGCCGCCAGCATCCAGCAGGTGGCCGGCAATGCGGATAGCTTGACCGACTCGGTGACGGAGACCTCCGCGGCGATGGAGCGGACGGCGTCCAGCGTGGAGCACGTGGCGGCCAGCGCGGACGCGCTCTCGGCAACCGTCTCGCAGACCTCGGCCTCGATCGAGGAGATGGCGGCCAGCGTACAGCAGGTGGCGCTCAACGTCCACGAAGCGAGCGAGTTCGCCGAGAAGGCCGCGGAGACTGCGCAGCAGGGCCGTCAATCGGTCACGCAGACCATCGAAGGCATGGCCCAGATCAACCGCGCCATGAACGAGGTCGTCTCGGTGATCGCGTCCCTGGGCAAGTCCTCGGAGGAGATCGGGGCGATCATCTCGGTGATCGACGATATCGCCGAGCAGACCAACTTGCTCGCCCTCAACGCGGCGATCGAGGCGGCGCGGGCCGGCGAGCACGGCCGCGGCTTCGCGGTGGTCGCCGACGAGGTCCGCAAGCTGGCCGAGCGCTCCGCCAAGGCTACCGGCGAGATTGCCAAGCTCATCACCGGGATCCAGCACGAGACCGGGCTGGCCATCCAGAGCACCCAGCAGGGCAGCAGGGCGATCGCCGACGGCACCCAGCTGGCCCAGGGCTCGGGCGAAGCCCTGGAATCCATCGTGCGATCCGTGGAGCAGGTGTCCTCCTTGATGACGCACGTCAGTCAGGCCACCCGCGAGCAGAGCCGGGCCGCCGAGCAGATCACTCAGGCCGTGGCCTCCATGAATCACCTCACCCGGCAGGTTTCGTCCGCCACCCGGGAGCAGGCGCAAGGCTCCGAGCAGATCGCCAAGGCCTTCGCCTCCATGACCCGGATGACTCTCCAGGTCTCGGCGGCGACCTCCGAGCAGCGGAAGGGCGGAGAACAGATCGTTCAGGCGGTGGAGTACATCAATCGCTCGGCCCACGAGACGGCCAGCGCCGCCGGCATGGTGGCCAGCGCCGCGATCGATCTCCAGCGCCAGGGTCATGTCCTGCTGGAAGTGATCGCCTTCTTCAAGGATGAGGAGCGGGCCGTGCCGGCGTCAGCCGACCGCGCGGACGTGCCGCGGCTGGTGGCGGGAGCCCGCTAGCCAGCCGGCCGCTAGCCGGCCACGAAGGGGTCTTGGGCCTGGGATCAACGCGCAGCTCGTTCGAGGTATTCCCTCGCGAGCTGCGCGTAGATCACATGGTCGACGAAGTGGTCATACAGCCATTCGGCGTCCCTCAGCACGCCTTCCGGCTTGAAGCCGAGCCGCTCGGGAATCGCCCGGCTTCGCTCGTTCCCGACGGCGCAGCGGATCTCGAAGCGGTTGAGCTTCACCTCCATGAAGGCATGGTGGACGAAGGCTTCCACCGCGCGGGTCATGAGGCCCTTGCCCTGGAAGCGTTCGCCCAGCCAGTAGCCCAGGATGGTGGCTCCGTTGGAATAGTCGATCCGGTGATGTCCGATGATGCCGGCGAGTTCGCCCTGGTACCAGATTCCGGCGTGAAAGCCGTTGCTTTGCGAGAATTGCCGCAGGGTCAGCTCGACGAAGGAGCGGGAGTCCTCGACCGTGCGGGTCAGATCGACCCATGGCAGCCATTGGCGCAGGTGCGGACGGTTGTCGTCGATCAGGGCGAAGAGCGCGCTGGCGTGGCGCGCTTCGAGCAGGCGTAGTTCGGCGTCTGCCCCGAGGGCATGGCGGAACATGGCTAGGAGACCTTTTCCTTACCGTAAAGGTAGGTCCGCGAGGCCAGCAGGATGGCCAGCAGCAGGACGAGCCCGTCACCGATCGTCAGCATGGCGTAGAGCACGGCCCCTCCGACGGAGGCGGCTTGACCGAAGGGCGCGGCGAGCGGCGCGAAGGGAATGACGAGCTGGTAGGCCAGGGTCTTGAGGACGATCCAGACCGAGAGGGCCAGCGAGAGCTGGCGCAGGAACTGCCAGCCGTCACCCGCCTTGAAGATCCGGCGGGCCCGGGCTGGCAGCTTGAGGAACGGCGTCTGGGGCTCGGCGATGGCGACGATGCCGGTCAAGGAGGTGACGGCAATCCCGTAGAAGGCGCCGATGAAGGAGAGGAAGAACATGGCGAGCGCGCCGCCCGCGGCGATCAAGGTGGGCGCTCCGGCGGCCAGGGTGCCGGTCACGGCTCCCCGCAGGACCGCGGTTCCCGCGATGGCGCTGAGGCCGATGGCCGAAAAGGCCAAGCCGAAGAGGATCAAGAACCAAAGGGTCGAGACCCAGGAGCGTTGCACGCCCCGCCACCAGGTGCTTTCGCTGGGGGTTTCGCCCCGGATGAGGGCGAGAGAGGTATTGATCCAGCCCCCGGCGGCGACCAGGAGGACCGTCGCCGTGACGATGGCCGAGGCGACCGCGGGGGTGGAGGGAGAAGGCATGGCCTTGAGGGTGGCGTAGATGGCCGAGAAGGCTTGTTGCCAGCCGGTGCCACCGGTCGCGACCCCGAGGGCGACGGCCCCCATGGAGCGCACGGCCAGGATGTCGGAGACGGCGTACGGCATGTTGAGCCCGATTTCCCAGCCGGCGAGCGCGATGATCCCGGCGAGCAGGATCGACGAGCCCGGAGGCATCACGAGGACCGGGAGGTTGCGCCCCCAGAGGGAAAGCATGCTCATCAACGAGCGCGACTCGGCCAAAGGCCCCCCCTAGTCCCGCCGCCGGAGCTGCGGGAAGAGCAGCACGTCGCGGATGGAGGGCTGGTTGGTGAGCAGCATGACCAGGCGGTCGATGCCGATCCCGAGGCCGCCCGCCGGAGGCATGCCGTGCTCCATGGCGGTCAGGTAGTCCTCGTCGATCCGGTGGGCTTCGTCGTTGCCCATCTCCCGCTCGAGCAGCTGCGCCTCGAAGCGATCGCGCTGATCCAGCGGATCGTTGAGCTCGGAGAAGGCGTTGGCCAGCTCGCGACCCACGATGAAGGCCTCGAAGCGCTCGGTGAGCTGCGGGTGCAGCCGGTGGCGCTTGGCCAGAGGCGAGATCTCGACGGGCATGTCGATGATGAAGACCGGGTCCATGAGCTCGTCGCAGACGAGGGCCTCGAAGATCTCGTTGACGATCCGGCCGCGGGTGAGCTCCTTGGGTAGGGGCACGTTCCGCTTCTCGGCCAGGGTGATCAGGCCGTTGACGTCGAGCGCGCCGACGTCCTCACCGATCTGGCGGGTGATGGCCTCTTCCATGGTGAGGCGGGGCCAGGGAGCGGTGAGATCGACCATGCGATCGCCGTAAGGGATCACCGTCGAGCCGCAGACCACCTTGGCCACGTGGGAGACCAGGTCCTCGGTGAGGGCCATGATGTCCTGGTAATCGGCGTAGGCCTGGTAGACCTCGATCATGGTGAACTCGGGGTTGTGCCGGGTCGAGATGCCCTCGTTGCGGAAGCTGCGGTTCATCTCGAAGACCTTCTCGAAGCCGCCGACCAGGAGGCGCTTGAGGTAGAGCTCCGGCGAGATGCGCATGTGGAGTTCCATGTCGAGCGTGTTGTGATGGGTCACGAAGGGCCGCGCGGCGGCGCCGCCGGGAATCGCGTGCAGCATCGGGGTCTCGACCTCGAGGAAGCCGCGATCTTCGAGGAAGTGGCGGATCTCGCGGAGGATCTGCGAGCGCTTGCGGAAGACGTCGCGCGACTCGGGGTTGACGATCAGATCGAGGTAGCGCTGGCGGTAGCGGGTCTCGACGTCCTCGAGGCCGTGCCACTTGTCGGGAAGCGGGCGCAGGGACTTGCTCAAGAGCTCGTAGCCGGTGACGGCCACCGAGAGCTCACCCTTCTTGGTGCGGCGGATGGTGCCTTCGGCGCCGATGAAGTCGCCGATGTCGAGCAGCGAGAGGGTCTCGAAGATCTGCTCGCCCACGGTGGCCTTGGAGATGAAGAGCTGGATCTTGCCGGTGCCGTCCAGCAGGTCGATGAACTGGAGCTTGCCGGTGTCGCGGCGGGCCATGATGCGGCCGGCCACCTGCACGACGTCCTGCGTCTCCTCGCCATCGGTGAGGGCGCGGTACGCGTCCTGGAGTTCCTCGTTGGAGTGGGAGCGCTCGAAGCGGTAGGGATAGGGCTCGATGCCCTTCTCCCGCAGTTCGGCCAGTTTCTGCCGGCGAACGCGCTCGTGCTCGGTCAGTTCAGCGGGGGTGCTAGCGGTCGTGGGTTCCAACGGGGGCCTCCTGGGTGGCATGGGGAATGGTTCGTCCCTTGGGGCGAGCGAAGTTTTATCTTATCACAAAGAAGGGCCGGTCCCAGGCGGGGCCGGCCAAGACGAAGCGGCGCCGGACCCCGTCCGGCGCCGCTTCGAGCGGAGGGTTAGGCCTTGAGGCCGGGGTGGGCGGTGCGGACCGCCTCGAGGGCGGTGACCACGCCCCGGACCACGGCTGCGCGCGCGGCGTCGCTGGTCTGGGAGGAGACGGCCTTGCCGACGCCGACGCCGTTGGCGCCCGCGGCGATCGCGAAGGCGGCGTTCTCGGGGGTGATGCCACCCGCGACGAAGATCGGCATCTCGATGGCGCGGCGGATCTCGGCGGCGTTGGCCAGGGCGGCGGTGATGGAGGCGATCGCCGAGGCGGTGTCGGTCACGGGGGCGGTGCCCACGGTGCCCTCAGCCTGGATGATGTCCGCGCCGGCGGCCTGGAGCATCTGGGCCAGGTCGATCTGCTCGGCAAGGGGCAGACGGCCGCAAACGGTCACGCAGAGGGGAAGCGCATCGCCCACGGCGGCCTTCACCTCGCGGGTCCAGCCGAGGATCTGATCGGCGGTGGGGGTGAGGCCTTCGCGGTACATCGCGTCGAAGTTGCCGAGCTCGAGCACGTCGGCGCCGGCCTTGGCGGCGGCGATCAGCTTCTGGGGCTCGGTCGACGACACGAAGACGGCCACGGAGGTCCGGGCCTTGACCTGCCGGATCAGCTCGGGATCGCAGGCGATGTCGACGGCATGGGCGCCGGCGGCGGTCGCCGCGTCGACCACCGGCAGGACCTTGGCCGGATCGAAGTTGTCGATCCCGGCGATGACCTTGACGAAGGTGCGGTTCTGGAGGGCGGCGTTGAGGGCATGGGTGGTCATGGACTTCTCCGTTCAAGCGAGGGAAACGCCCCAATTATAACGCCTGCTCGGTGAGATCGAAAGTAGCGCCCGCGGCTAACCCAGAAGTATTCGCGGCTAACCGAGAAGTATCCGCAGCTAACCCAGCAGGGAGTCCGGGTCCTCCTCGATGAAGCCCACCCGGTGCCCGTAGGGATAGACGTTGGGGTCCGGCACCAGCCCGTCGCTGTTCAGCTCGTCGTTGTAGCCGAGATCCGGGTCGTCCGTCCGCTTGTCGGGCTCGTCCGCCTCGAAGACGTAGTCCAGATCCTCCTGCTGGTCCTGGGCTTCCCGCCGGCTCAGGTCGGGAGTGGCACTGACGCTCACGGTCTTCACGCGATCCGGGACGATGACCGCCTCCTGGCGCCATTCGAGGTCGGTCGACGGTGAGAGGATCAAGGAGCGGGTATGCTCGGCCTCGGAGCGCTCCGAGACCACCTCGTACCCGATGATGGCGCCGTCGTCCTCGTCGAAGAAGACGTCGGCCAGCGTGCCGAGGTCGCGCCCCTCCTGGGTGCGGACGGGATGATCCAGCAGCTGGGTGGCCGTGAGGAAGAGGCCGTCGTCCCCGTAGTTCAGGAGATCCAGGCCCGCCGTCTCCGCGATCTCGTCGGCGACCACCAGCTGATGCGGATCGAAGTTGGCGATCTGCGAGAACGGAAGGTCCATGTCCGGGCCGTAGACCTGCCGGAGGTCGCTGACCCAGTCGACGGTGAGCTTCAGCACGCGCTGCTCGGCCGGATCGATCTGCACGTCCGAGACGTCTCCCATGGTGACGCCGCGCCGGGTGACCACCGTCAGGTCCATCAGGTTGCGAATGCCTCGCTGTCTCACGGCCCTTCTCCTCGTCAGTTCTCGTCCGATTCCGGCCCGACCCCTGCCCGAATCGGGCTCGCGCGGCACCCTTCTCCCGGTCGCGGGCCCCGAACGGCCGTGACCGCGCGCCCGTTGCGTGTAATATACTGTTACATGGAACGGAGGGTCAATAGGCGAGAGGGCCCGGAGACCGGGCCCGAGCGCGTTTGAGGGGGTTGAGGCGCTCAGCGCTTCCCTTTGAGGGGATCCAGGAAGTCGGTGCCGCCGGTGCCGCTCTTCTGGATGCCGGCGACCCGCTTGATCAGCAGGAAGAGGCGCGTGAGGTCGTTGCGCAGCTCCTGGATCTTCAGGTCGATCTCTGCGAGCTCCTCCTCGGCCTCGGGAGGCATGCTCTCCCCATGCTCGATCAGGATCTCCTTGCGGCGCTGCAGCAGCTCGCTCAGATACTCCTGGGAGTACTCGCGCTCGTTGGAGATGAGCTTGTACATGTACTGGGGGTTCTGGAACTCCGGGATGAGCGTGGGAGTGGTCTCGAAGGCGGAGATGAGGTAGCGGCGCTCTTCGGACTGCTTGGCTTTCTCCTGGGGCGTCAGCGGGACGGTCTCGGCGGGTTTGCCGGCCGAAAGCGGCCGGGTGTCCTGAGAGCGGACGAACTGCGCGGACTTGGACTTGCCCTGCGGAGAGAGGGGCCGGGACCCGGCGGATCGCACGGGGGCAGGCGGCTGCGGCTCTTCCTTCTTCAACCCCATGCTGGAGAGCAGGTTGTCGAGAAAGCCGGGCTTCTTCTGCGAACCGTCGTTGGCCATGGGGATCCTCGGGTGGCAAGCGGGGCGAATGATTCCCGTATACCCATGGCCGGAGGGTTTCACACCGAAAGGTTAAAACCGGTTAAACCCGCACACGCCGACGCCCCGTCGATCGAGCGACGGGGCGTGTCGGTGCTTTTGCCTACGAAACTGCCGCGGGCGCTAGGTGAAGAGGTGGATGAGCTTGTCCTTCAGGCCCGAGCCCTTGAAGAGCTTGTCGAAGGCGAGGAAGCCGAGGAAGCCGGCCGCGGCGGCGGCCAGGGTCACGGGCCAGCCGACCACGCCCAGGGCGCCGAGGGCCGCGATGGCACCGCCGGACGCGAGGGCCGAGACCACACCGCCCGCGGCTCCTCCGACGGTGTCGCTGACGATGCCGCCGATGGCGCGGCGGGTCGAGCGCTCGCCGTTGAGCATCATGTAGATGTTACCGATGCCCGAGAAGATGGCCGAGACGATGGCGCCCGAGCGGGCGGCCTTGCCCAGGCCCGGCAGGATCTGCTTGAGGCCGGCCTTGAAGGAATCCCAGCGCGCGCCCTTGAGCTTGCTGCCGAGTCCCGAAAGCTTGTCCTTGATCGAGTTGAGGAAACCCTTGGCACCTTCGCCGGCCGTGGTGGCGACGGAAGAGGCGGTTTCGGCGGTCTTCACGGCCGCCGCGGTGGTCTCGGCCGCGACCTTGGTCGCTTCGACCGCGCCCTTGGCGGCCTTGGTGGCGTCCGCCGCACCCTTGGCGGCCTTGGCGCCCTTGGCCGCCTTGGTCGCGGTGGCGACCGTCTCGGCGCTCTGGGTGGCGACCGCGGCGACTTCTCCGCCGGTAGCGGCGCTGGAGAGGGCGATCGAATCGCCGGCGCCGAACATGGTCTTGAAGCCTTCGGCCACCTGCTGGTTGGCCAGGAGGTCCTTCGCTCCCTGGCGAACGGCGTCCGGAGTCTTGTCGAGAAGCTCGTTGGCCTTGGTGGAGAGTTCGTCGAGGGAACCCGGCAGGTTCTCCATCACCCCGGCGACGCGCTGGCGCAGGTTGCTGGCGACGTTGTTGATGGCGCTGGGCATCTGCATGACGATTCCTCCACTCAAGCTGTTCCATCAGTGTTATCGGCCCGGGACGCCCAAAGTGTCTTGTCTCCCGATTAAGCTTGGGTGAAAGTTGCTCGGCCCTTTTGGGCGCTCTGAGCGGGGGGAAGCGCGCTCAGGGAGACGATCTCCGGGTGGCCGGAAAGGTTAAGCCGAGCGGAGAAACACCCCGAGGGGAGCCGAAGCTCCCCCCGCGATGCGGATGGTTTGGATGGATGGAAGGATGGATGGAAGGTAAGGAACGTAGGGGGAAGGTTAGTTTCCGGCGATCCAGCGGCCGAAGTTCTGGAAGAAGCCGCCGACGCCCTTGCGGGTCTCGGTGACGCCGCGGTCGATGGCCTTGCCGGTCTCGCGGACTCCGGTGGCGATGGCGTCTCCGACGTAGATGGCGCCATCGGCGATCGCCTCACCGGCGGCCACGGCTCCGTCGACGACGGCTTCACCGGCGGCCTTCACGCCGCGGCCCACGTACATCGCCCCGTCGGCGATGGCTTCACCCGTGGCCCGGATGGCGCGAACTCCGGGGAGCTGGCCGATCTCCTTGGAAGCGGCGGCCGAAGCCTTGTCGCTGATCTCCGCGGCCTTGATCTTCCAGTTGCCCTGGGGATCCATCGGGAGGTTCCAGATCTGCTGGAGGGCATTCTTGCGGTGCTTGGCCTGGATGGCCGCCATCTCGCCGAGCAGCAGGGGAGGGAACGCGATCTCGGCCGCACCGTGCAGGCCGGTGGTGAAAGTGTCGACGCTGTTGTCGAAGCGCTCCTTGACGTACTCACCGACGGTGGGGTACTGGGGCTCGACCGCGGGCTCGACCTTGGGCTCGGTCTTGGGCTCGGCCTTGGGGACGGTCACGACGGGGGTCTTGGGGGCGACGCCGCCCAGGTCCCAGTCACGCTTGGGCTTGGCTTCGGTCTGGGGCTCGACTTCAACCTTGGGCTCGGACTTCACGATGGGGGCTTCGGTCTTGGGAGCCGGCTTCACCGTGCGGTCCATGGGAATCCGAAGGGTCGTGCCGTGGAAGAGAATGTCGGGGTGGCGGAGCTTGTCGCGGTTGGCCTCGTAGATTTCGGGCCAGCGCGAGGCCTTGCCGTAGAACTTCTGAGCGATGTGGCCGAGGGTGTCACCCACCTGAACGGTGTAGCGGCCGGTCAGCTGCGCCTTGTCCTGGGTCGCGGGAGCCGCGGTCGCGGTCTGCTGGGGCTTGGTCGCTTCCGCTTCCTTGCGGACAGGCTGGGCGAGCAGGGCGTTGCTGAACTTCTTGACTTCGATGCTCATGGTGTTTCCTCCCTCGGTCTACGTTGGTTTACCTTCCATCCAAAGGTCTTATCGGGAGGTCGCGCCGGAATTCGGTAAATCTGCCGTTAAGAGTTGACTAAACTTAGCGCATCGCGTCGGGAAAGGGGAAAGTCCCCAGCAAGACGCCCCGCAGCCTTGGCTGCGGGGCTTCTCTGGGGCGATTAGAGGCCGAGGTTGCGGGCGATGACGATCCGCTGAATCTGCGAGGTGCCCTCGCCGATCTCGCAGAGCTTCGAGTCGCGCATCATGCGCTCGACCGGGAAGTCCTTGAGGTAGCCGTAGCCGCCG
>JAKFCT010000004.1:0-1774 GCA_036676495.1 Candidatus Sericytochromatia bacterium | reverse complement strand
CGATAACATCCAGATGGAGATCGAGCTGATCACGCCCGTCGCCGTCGAGGAAGGCATGCGCTTCGCCATCCGCGAAGGCGGCCGTACGGTCGGCGCCGGCGTCGTCGCCAGCATCATGGAGTAGTCGCCTTCCCGGCGGCGCTTACGCGAAAACTAAGGAATTAAGCATGCAAGAGAAGATCCGGATTCGGCTGAAGGCGTATGATCACAAGCTGATCGACACCTCGACCGAGAAGATCGTCGACACCGCCCGGCGGACGGGCGCGCGGATCGTGGGCCCCGTGCCCCTTCCGACGCGGAAGAACATCTTCTGCGTCCTGCGCTCGCCCCACGTGGACAAGAAGAGCCGCGAGCACTTCGAGATCCGCACCCACAAGCGGTTGATCGACATCATGGAACCGAACCCCAAGACGGTCGACGCGCTGATGCGCCTCGATCTTCCCGCCGGGGTCGACATCGAAGTCAAGCTGTAGCGTAAAGGCGCCGCCGAAAGGCCCGTTTGGAAACCGCCGGGGCATGTCCCCGGCGGATCGAACGGTGAGCGCCCGAACCAAAGGAGTATCCAATGAGTTTAGGTTTGCTGGGTCGCAAACTCGGAATGACCCAGATTTTTGATGAGAACGGCGCGGTCATCCCGGTGACCATCGTCGAGGCTGGCCCCAACGTGGTTACCCAGGTGAAGACCTCCGAGAAGGAAGGCTACACGGCCGTCCAGGTGGGCTTCCAGGATGCCAAGGCCAAGCACCTCGCCAAGGGCGAGCAGGGCCACCTCTTGAAGAACAACGTGAAGCTGGTGCGTCACCTCAAGGAATTCCGCCTTGCCGACGTCTCGGGCTACACGGTGGGCCAGGAGATCAAGGCCGATATCTTCAATGCCGGTGACGTGATCGACGTGACGGGCCAATCGATCGGCAAGGGCTTTGCCGGCATGATGAAGCGTCACAACGCCGGCCGTGGTCGCATGACCCACGGTTCGAAGCACCACCGCCACCCCGGTTCGATCGGCGCGGGCACGACGCCTTCGCGGGTCTACAAGGGTGCCAAGATGCCCGGAAACATGGGCAACGAGCAGGTGACGGTGAAGAAGCTGACCATCGTGCGCGTGGATGCCGAAAACAACCTCTTGCTCATCCGGGGCTCCATTCCTGGAGTCGAGGGCGGGGTCGTGACGGTGCGTCCCACCGTCAAGGTCGGACGATAGGAGTATCAAACCATGCCTACGATCAAGTTCTTTGACGCCCAGGGCAACATGGCGCGCGAAGCGACCCTTCGCGACGAAGTCTTCGCCCTCGAGCCCAATACCCACGTAATGCACCTGCACCTGGTTCGGCAGCTGGCCAACGGCCGCGCCGGCACCAGCAGCACCCTGACGCGCTCGGAAGTTTCCGGCGGCGGCAAGAAGCCCTGGAAGCAGAAGGGCACCGGCCGCGCCCGCGTCGGCTCCATCCGTTCTCCCTTGTGGAAGGGCGGCGGCGTGATCTTCGGGCCCAAGCCCCGCTCGTACGCCAAGGACATGCCCAAGAAGATGCGGCGCCTGGCGCTGCGCTCGGCGCTCTCGGCCAAGGCCAGCGATCTGATCGGCCTGACCGACTGGAACCTGGACAAGCCCAGCACCAAGCTGGTGAAGGCGACCCTGGCCAAGATCGGCGCCACCGGCCGCACGCTCATCATCGCAGAGGCCCCGAACGAGACCCTGACGCTGTCGGCCCGCAACCTGGCGGACGCGAAGGTCATCCTGGCAAGCAATCTTAATGTTAAAGATCTGCTAAACCAT
>JAKFCT010000003.1:0-6269 GCA_036676495.1 Candidatus Sericytochromatia bacterium | reverse complement strand
CCTTGCGGAACCAGTTGACGTGGAAGATCCGCGGGGGGTTCTGCAGCTCGCGGCCGAACTTCAGCCAGTGGTTGAAGTAGTCGCCCATGTGGTAGCCGCAGAAGGGCAGCATGGCCATGGGATCGCGGCGGACCTGGCCGATCTTGCCGAAGGCCGCGGCGGTCATCTCGGAGCCCATGGTGGCGCCGATGTAGACGCCGTGGCTCCAGTTGAAGGACTGGAACACCAGGGGCACGGCGGTCTGACGACGGCCGCCGAAGATGAAGGCGCTGATGGGCACGCCGGTGGGATTCTCCCAGTCCGGGTCGATGGTCGGAGCCTGGGAGGCGGGAGCGGTGAACCGGGCGTTCGGGTGCGCAGCGGGGCGGCCGGCCTCCGGGGTCCAGTCCTGGCCGGTCCAGTCGATGGCATGGGCCGGGGCCTCGCCGTCCATGCCTTCCCACCAGACATCCCCGTCGTCGGTCAGCGCGACGTTGGTGAAGATGGTGTTCTTGGCGATGGTCCGCATGGCGTTGGGGTTGGAGGCGTAGGACGTGCCGGGGGCCACGCCGAAGAACCCGTTCTCCGGGTTGATGGCGTAGAGGCGGCCGTCGGGGCCCGGCTTGATCCAGGCGATGTCGTCGCCCACCGTGGTGACTTCCCAGCCCTCGAACTCGGCGGGGGGGATCAGCATGGCGAAGTTGGTCTTGCCGCAGGCGCTCGGGAAGGCGGCGCCGACGTAGGTCTTCTGGCCTTCGGGGCTCTTCACGCCCAGGATCAGCATGTGCTCGGCGAGCCAGCCTTCGTCACGGCCCATGACCGAGGCGAGGCGCAGGGAGAAGCACTTCTTGCCGAGCAGGGCGTTGCCGCCGTAGCCGGAGCCGTAGGACCAGATGGCGCGATCCTCGGGGTAGTGGACGATGTACTTCTCATCCTTGTTGCAAGGCCAGGCCACGTCCTCTTGGCCGGGCATCAACGGAGCGCCGACCGAGTGGAGGCACTTCACGTAGGCGCCGTTCTTGCCGAGGGCGTCGAGCACGGACTGTCCCATGCGGGTCATGATCCGCATGTTGGTCACGACGTAGGGCGAGTCCGTGATCTCCACGCCGATCTGGGCGATGGGAGAGCCGACGGGGCCCATGCTGAAGGGGATGACGTACATGGTGCGGCCGCGCATCGAACCCCGGAAGAGCTCGGTGAGCTTGGCCTTCATCTCGCGGGGGTCGACCCAGTTGTTGGTCGGGCCGGCATCCTCCTTGCGGCGGCTGCAGATGAACGTGCGGTCCTCGACGCGGGCGACGTCCGAGGGGTGCGAACGGGCCAGGAAGCTGTTCGGGCGCTTCTCCGGGTTGAGGCGGATGAAGGTCCCGGCTTCGACCATCTGCTCACAAAGCGCGTCGTACTCCTCCTGGGAGCCGTCGCACCAGTGAACCGAATCCGGCTGGCAGAGTTCTTGTATTTCATTGACCCAATCCAGAAGCCCCTGATGGGTGGTTCTGGGCATGGTGGCGCTCAGCATCATTCACTCCTTTGTGAGATCAACCGATGTCGAGAACCCAGATCAAGATCTGGGCTACGAGGATCTTGGCGATCATGGCGGTTGGCATGATAGCAGTATAAACCACATTCGGCGCTTCGGAATGCGAACGGTCGTCCGCAAAGGTCAGAAGTGCAGGCTGTGTCTGCCCTCCAGCCAATGCTCCGGCCGCACTCACCCAATCCATGCGAAGCGCCCACATGGCCCCTCCCAGCAGGAGCAGGGTGGCCAGCACGGTGATGCCCGCACCGATGGCGATCAGCAACGGCCCCTGCGAGGCCAGGGCCACGGCGAAGTTCCCACCGGCCCTGAGGCCGACGGCCGAGAAGAAGAGCACCAGCCCCAGCTGCCGGAATGCCAAGTTTGCCGCAGGAGGCAGGCTCCAGATCAGCGGGCCGGTTCGGCCGAGCCATCCCAGGATCAGGGCCACCACGAGAGGACCACCCGCGAGGCCCAGGTGGACGGTTCCGCCACCGGGCAGGGGGAACTTGATGATTCCCAGCAGGATGCCCAGGACGATGCCCAGCGAGAGGGAGAGGAAGTCCGTCTCGCTGAACGCGCGGATGGAGTCTCCGAGGTACTTGGCGATGTCGGGCATCTGGTCGCGCCGGGCGACGACGCGCAGGCGATCGCCGCGCTCCAGCACCGTGTCCAGCGTCGGCACGAAGTCCTGATCCCCTCGCCGCAGCCGCGTCACCACCGCCTCGAAGCGCTTCTCGAGCTCGATTTCGCCCAGCTTGCGGCCGATCAGGCGCGGGGTGGAGACGATCATGCGCCGGTAGTCCACGGGGTCGCGCCGGAACTCCAGGCCCGCCCCCTCCGTGACCTCGCCGCCCACCAGCTCGCGGGCCTTGACGAGGTCCTCCTCGGTCCCGACCACCCGCAGAATGTCTCCGACGGCGAGCACGGTCTCGGGGCGGGCGACCATGACGTCTTCGCCGCGCATGAGGCGGCTCACCCGGACCGGCAGCTTGAAAAGCGGCGTCTCGGAGAGCGGCTTGCCAATCATGGCCTCGGAGCCGACTTTCAGGTTGCAAACGGCCGGCGTGCCATGGTGCTCGCTGGTCGAGCGCTCGGCCTGCTTGACGGCCGCGGGCATGTCGACCTTGCCCACGTGAAGGAAGAGCTCGGCCAGCAGGATGGGAAGCGCCACCCCCAGGGGATAGGCGATCGAGTATCCTACCGTCGGCAGCAGCGCCCCGGGCGTGCCCCGCAAGGACTCGGAGACGGCCGCTAGCGCCGGGGTGTTCGTCACGGCCCCGCAAAACAGCCCGATGCCCAGCTCCGGAGAGATCCCGAAGAGGCGGACGGCCATGGCGGCGGCGGCTCCGGCTCCTCCGACCGCAACCAGGGCCAGCAGGGTCAAGCCCAGACCGCTCTTGCGCAGGATCCGGAAGAAAAGGGGGCCCGCCTGAACTCCGATGGCATAGACGAAGAGCAGGAGGCCGAACTGGCTGACGAGCTCGGGCAGCTCGAAGGCGTGCCCGCCCCACATGCCGAGCCCGAGGCCCGCGAAGAGGACGGCGGCGACCCCGAGCCCGATGCCCTTGATCTTGAGCAGGCTGAGCAGGTACCCGAGGCCGATCGTCAGGAAGAGCAGCAGCAAGGGCTGGGCCGCGAGGGCCTCGCGCAAGGTTTCCAGCATGGTTAGTCCTGGGCGAGGAGCGCCTCGGGAGCGCTACGCAGAGGCTCCTTGTCGAAGGGGAAGATCAAGAGCCCGCAGGTCGCATGCTTGAAGACCCGCTCCGAAACGCTCTGGCGCATGGGATCCCCCACGTGGTTGCGGGTCCCCAGCACGATCAGATCCGCCTCGAACGCCTGGGCTTCCGCCACGATCGTCTCGGCGGGAGTGCCGATCTTCACACGGGCGGACGCCTTGAAGCCCGCCTGCTCGAGTTCCTGTAAGGCCTCGTCCAGGGCTTCGAGCGCGTCGTCGGCCATGGCGTTGGTGCTTTCGATCTGCCGGGGATCATGGCCGGCGGCTTCACGGGCGGGAATGACCGAAAGGACTTCCACCTCGCAGGAGCCGATCCGCATCATCTCCACGAAGCGGCGCACGGCCTGCAGGGAACAACGGGACGACTCGGTGGCAATCAGGACGCGCTGCATGAACTCCTACTCCTTACACAATGCTGGCTTGGCAGGTAAACATCGCCCCATGCTAGACTGCCCAGCCTCGGACCGCAACTGAAATTCGTGCGTCCCCTCGGGTCATCCCGGGTGATATCATACTGGCCATGAACGATTCGACGCCCCGGAACCCGATCCCGTCACCCCGCCCGTTCCACCCGCCGAGCTGGCTGAAAAACCCTCACGCTCAAACGCTCGCTTCGGAGTTCACGCCGCGAAACATGGCCGCGCGCTATCCCGACTGGCATAGCGCGCGCCGCGAGCTGCGGATCGCGCTTCCGGACGAGGACTGCCTTCAGGCCTTCCTGCACCTTCACCCTGACGATCCCGGGCGCCGGCGCCCGCTGGTGATCCACCTCCACGGCCTGGAGGGTAGCGCGGATTCCCATTACCAGCGTGGCCTGAGCGCCAAGGCCTTCGCGGCGGGCTTCCACACCCTGCGCGTCAGCTTCCGTAACTGCGGGGACACCGAGCACCTGGCCCGTCAGCTCTACCACGGCGCCATGACCGGGGACGTGCGAGCGATCCTCGAGACCATGCGCGGGACCTGGGGCATGGAGCGCCTCTACCTGACCGGAGTCTCCTTCGGCGGCAACCTGCTCTTGAAGTTCCTTTCGGAGTGCGGGGACGCGGTCCCCGCCGGCTTGCAGGGAGCGGTGGCCATCTCGGCGGCCATCGACCTCAACGGGGTGACCTTCACGGAGGGCCTCGCCTGGGGGTACGAGCGCTACTTCTTGCGCAAGCTCAAGCGCAAGATGCGCCGCAAGGTTCGCTTCAGCCCCGGCGGGGAGGCCCTGCGCGATCGGGTGGCCGAGCTGCGCGGGGCGCGGACCCTGCGGGACTTCGACGCCCTCATCACGGCGCCCCTGAATGGTTTCGGAACCCCGACGAACTATTACACCCAGGCGAGTTCGGCGGATCACCTGGATCGCATTCAGGTGCCGACGCTGTTGATTCACTCCGAGGACGATCCGGTCGTGCCGTTCGAGATGTATCGGGCCCGCATGGACCTGATCCGCGCGAATCCCAAGCTGGTGACGGCCTTTCCGGAAACGGGGGGGCATGTGGGCTTTTATGCGCGGAGCGATCGCCCCTTGCCGCAGCCCTGGATGGACGAGCGTTGGTGCGAGAACGAGGCGATCGCCTTCCTCTCGGCCCTTCACGACTCCGTTTAGCTGTAGCGCTTGGCTCCGGCGTAGTGCGACTGGTAGTACGACTCGTCGAGGTTCGAGATCTTGACGACGTCTCCGGTTTTGGGGGCGTGCAGGAACTTGCCGTTCCCGATGTACATCCCGACGTGGGTGATGCCCGTGCGGCTGCCGGTATTCTTGAAGAAAACGGCGTCGCCGGGCTGCAAATCGTTGCGCGAGACCTCGCGGCCGGCCCGGAACTGATCGGCGGCGACCCGGGGGATGGAGACGCCCAGCGAACGGAAGACGTACTGCATGAGCCCCGAGCAATCGAAGCCCTTGGGGGTGGTTCCTCCCCAGACGTAGGGGACTCCCAGGTACTTGTGGGCCTCGGAAACGGCGCGAGCACCAACTCCCGAGCCTGGGCTGCCGGCGCTGGGCACAGCGGGGGCAGCGTTGGCGCCGCCGGGGAGACGAAGGGATTGGCCGGGGCGGATCAGGCTGGGATCCGAGATCTGATCCCGGTTGAGCTCGAAGATCTCGCGCCAACGGTTCCCATCTCCCAGCGTCTCCTGGGCGATCTTCGCCAGGGTATCTCCGGATTGCACGGTGTAGGTGCCGCCCGGCTGGGGAGCCGGCGCCGCCGGAGAGGGAGCTGCCGGGACAGTGGCCCAGTCGACCCCGAGGGGGTTGTTCGAGGCTGGCGCAGGGGCCGCCGTGGAGGTGCCTGACCAGACCACTCCCAGGGAGGCGCTTGGAGCGGTTGACGCCGGGCTTGCCGTCGTGGAGGCGCCGACCCACTCGATTCCCAGAGGATTGCCGCTGGCTACCGGAGCGGGCGCGCTGACGGGAACCGGTGCCGGGACGGCCGCAGGAGCCTGGGCAGGGTAGGTTGGATAGCTCACGTACACCGGAGGAGCCGGGTAGGCGGCGTAAGGTGCGGGGCCGTAGACGACCGTCTGCGCCGCCTGAGAGAGTGCCAGCTGGTCGGGAGCCATCACGGGAACGGCGACGGGATAGGCGCTCGGAAGCGGAGCCTGGGGCATCGCCGCAGCCGGCACGGCGTTGGGCTGACCGGAAGCCAATTGGCTCAGGCGCTGAAGCATCCCCTGGTACTGGTTGTTGGCGGCAGTTTGCATGGACGGCTCCCCCTGCAAGAGAATGTCGGGAGAACCATCGGGGATCCGGTAAAAACCGGATTAAGATCGTACAAAGACTCGGCAGGCAGTAGGTCTGATTGCTCAAGCAATTCTTGACGGCCAGCGACAAGGAGCGGCTCGGTCCGGGCGGTACGGTCCAACGCTTCCCTCGAACGCTTCCCCTGGCTGGAACTTGGATTCTGGTGGGGGCCAGGGGAGCCGGGCCAGCAGAGATGATCGCATGAGCCGTGGGGAGCCCCTGTCTCGGCCGAGAACGGCTCGCATCGGCCGGATCGGTCGTGGGCCGAGACGGCGGCTCTCGGCCATCCGTGGCCTTCGCCGCCCTAGCGCATC
>JAKFCT010000002.1:0-6350 GCA_036676495.1 Candidatus Sericytochromatia bacterium | reverse complement strand
AGGTCGCCCATCTCGGAGGCCATCACCTCGAGCTGACGGAGTCGAAGGATCTCCTCGTCCGTCAGGCGGCCGACGACGACCAGGTCGGCCGTGAGCTTGGCGGGCTTCTGCTGGGCCTGGCGGCTCAAGGCATCGAAAATCTTGCGGAAAAGGTCCATTGGTGTCCTCGTTTCGTATCGTGTAAAAGCTTGCGGTGAGTGGGTTAGGCGGGGCTCTGGCCCTTGGCTTTGGCGATCGCCGCATTTGCCTTTGCCTCCAGCGCCTGGGCGATAGCGGCGTAGCCGTTGGTCGCGAACTCATGCTGAAGGCCCAGCTCCTTGGCGAGGTAGGGGCCGCGCCCCTTGCTAGGCCCACCGAAATAGGCGAGGTAGAGACCCTCCAGGGCCTCCAGAAGGTCGGGGGCCGCGGTGATGATGGGCACGTTCTGCGGCGCTACAGACTCGCACACCAGGTAGCCGCCGTAGGCCTCGCGCTCCATCTGCGCGGTATAGCGATCCGTGTAGGTCCGCATGGGCTCGTCACAGACGATTGCGTTGTAGGGGACTCCTTCGGGTGCGGCGCGCCAGGGACCTTTCGAGTGCTGCGCCATCACGCCACCTCCACGCCGCCGCCGCGGACGAAGACCCGGCCGTCGGCCTCTTCCCACAGCTCCTGCTGGTGGGCGATGAAGATCAACTGGTGGAAGCCGCCGAGGTCCTTGGCGCGCCGGAGCATGCTCAGATAGCGCTGGGCGTTGTCGGGGTCGAGGGCGCCGGCGGTCTCGTCCCGGAAGAGGGTCTCGAACCGCTGGCCGGATTTCCGGCTGTTGTAGATGGCGAGGGCCAGGCTGATGGCCTCGTTCAGGATGACCTTCTCCCCGCCGCTCAGCGTCTCGAGCTTGCCCTCGCGGCCGCGCTCGTTGTCGATGATCCGGATGTCGAAGACCTCCTTCTCCCCTCGGCCATCGGCCCGGGCGGCGGTCGTCTCGAAGCTCAGCGTGAAGCGGGGGCCGAAGCAGGAGTTCAAGAGCTCGTTGATCAGCGCCGAGACCTCGGGGCCCGCGGCGTCGATCTCCAGAGCCTGGATCCCGTCGCGGCCGAAAGCGCGCTGCAGGTGCCGCCACTCGGAGAGGTTCTGGTGGAGTTCCTCAAGACGCTCGACGAGCTCGTCGCGCTCCGGCACCAAGGCCTCCAGGTCGGCGAGCCTAGCCTTGCCGGCGGCGACGCGTCCCTGCGCGGTGGAGAGCTCTTCCTCGGCCGTCTTGACGGAGCCGCTGCAAACCGCCCGATTGAGGCCGATATCGTGCAGATCCTTCTGAGTCGGGAGGGCGTCCATCTCGGCCTTCAACTGCGACAGGCGCTCGGCCTTGGAGGCCATCTCGGCGTCGACGCGCGAGGTTTCCGCATCCAGCTCCTTGATCCGCGCCTCAGAAGCCTCCAGATAGGGGAGGCGATCGGCCATGGTCTTGGCCTTTGCCTGATCAGCTTCGGCGTTCCGGATCTGCCCTTGAATGACGGCGACCCGATGCCGAGCAGTCTCCAGATCCTGCGGGGGGACGAGCAGCTCGCCGAAGCGGGCGCGCTCCTCCTCAAACTGAGCCTCCATCTGGGCAACCAGCTCGGGGTACTCGATGGGGGCCGCGGCGAAGGCCTCGCGCTGCTCCTTCAGAGCGGCCATGCGCTCCTGCAGCGCGTCGCGCTGGCCAGCGGTCTCAGCAGCCTCCTGCACGATCTTGTTGGCGTTCTCGTCGACCTGGGAGATGCCGTCCCGGGCCGCGATCGCGTTGGCGATCAGCGAGCAGGAAGGGAACTGATCGCCGCAGGGTATCTCCTCGAGGATCTGGGCTTGCTGCCGGAGATTCTGTCCTTCTTGGGCGATTGCCCCTGCCCGAACCTCCAGGGTGGCGAAGGTCTGCTGAAGCTTGGCCAACTCTTGCTCGGCCTGCCTGATCTGGGAGTCCAGGGAAGCCAGCTCCCCGTTCTTGGCGACCTCGGCATTGTTCTTGGCCGTGCTCAGCGCTTGCGAGGTTTGGGCTGACTTGTCGCGGTACGAGGCGGCTTCATCGCGCCGATCGGAGAGTTCCTGGAAGGCGGCTTCGGCCTCGCCCAGCTCCGCCCGCTTGGCGGCGATCTCCTCGGCCATGTGCTCGACTACGGCGGCCGCCTTGCGGATGGTCTCCGCCATGGCCAGCAAGCCCTCGTTGTTCCGGCGCTTGTCCTCCAGGTCGGCCTTCGTTTTGACCAGTTCGGCGATCGCCGCGTTGGTGTCGGCCCAATCCTTCTCCATGGGGGCGCGGCGCCCCGCCTCGGAGCGCATGGTGGCCTCCCGAGCGGTCAGCTCCTCCAGACGGCGCTTCCAGGTCTCCAGGTCCTCCTGGGCCTTGGCGAGGGCCTCCTCGTCGAGCGCCAGGTTGTGCTTCAGGTCCTCGATTCCGGCAAGCTTCTGATCGAGCAAGCTTAGCTTTGCCCGAGAGTTCGTGACCTCGAGTTCAAGGACCTTCGCGCGCTCGCCAGCCCGGTCGCTGATCACCTGAAGCTGCTCCAGGCCGAGCATCTGAATCATGAGGTCCTTCCGGTCAGCCTTCCCGAGCTCCAAGAAGTTGCCCTTGCGGTTCTGGCTCTGGAACGCGGAGGCCAGGAAGATGCTCGGGGTGGCGATGCGCTCATGGATGGCCGCGTCGTACTCCTTGACCTTGCCCGAGACGAGCGCCGTGTTGCCGTCGCCGTTGTAGAGGTGGGCCTCCTGGCTGCCGGTCTGGCCGTCGGCCTTCACCAGCGAGCGGTAGTGGTTCGCGCCCATGAGGTAATCAAGCTCGATGAACGCGTCGCGGCCCTGGACGTGATTGGGGAGCGCGCCGTCCCGGCTCGGGAGCTGGCGGAAGAGCGCGCCGGGGATGGACTCCATGATGGTGGTCTTGCCTTCGCCGTTGGCCCCGACGAGCGCGATCAGGCCCTCAGGAAGCTCGGAGAAGTTGATGCTGACGGTATTGGCGAAGCGGGTGATCCCCCGCAGGGTGAGGCGATTAAGACGCATGGGGACGGCCCTCCTTGAACCAATTGACGCTCTCAAGATACGCGCGGCCTGCAGGGATGATGGATTCGCAGAGCTCGTCGTACTCGGACGGTAGGATCTCCTTGGTGGACTTGGCGCCGTAGAGGCGGTCGATGATGACCTTCAGGTCGGCATGGTTGATGCCTTGGTTCCCGGCCTTGGCAAGCAGGCGGAGGCGCTGCTTCTCGGTAATGAAGTGATCGGTGCGCTTCCGCGCAGGCTTGGCCGGGGCCGGCTGATCGGGGAGCGACGGGAGGCCGCTGTACTCGAGGCCGTGAGTGCCGATCTCGTGGCGCCAGTCCTCCCAGTCGATCGCCTGGTTGACGGCCGAGACGAGCGAGTGATCCAGTTGGGGAGCCGTCCAGGAGATCCGGAGGCGATAGCGGCCGTCCTGCCGCCAGATGGTAAGGAAGTGGCGGTCGCCGACTTTGGCCTCCGCCTTCACCTTCTTGGCGGCCTCGGCCACCAGTTGATCGATGAGGCGCTTCATCATGCCGCCACCTCCGTCTCAAGCTCCCCGAGCTTGGCAAGCACGCCGCCCTGGGTGCGCTCGTCAGGAGTCTCGGTTGCGCCCCAGAAGGCCGAGAGCTTCTCCACCGGGGTCTTGGCCGTGGCGATCTCGCCGGCGCGCACACGGCTGACCGGGGTAGTGCTGACTTCAACCTTCAGGGCATGAACATGGGCGAGGGTCTTCCGCATCTCAGCGACGAAGCTCTCGGCCTGGGCGCTGTGGTCCTCGGGGACGGTGACGCGGAGTCGGATCTCGGCGTCCGCCGGAACATCGAAGCTGAAGGGGGCGACGATTCCCCCGCGCTCCTCATTCCAGGCCGCGTCCAGCGTGAGCATCCGGCGTGCGGGCACCTCGCGGAACTCCACCCGGGGCTCTGCGCCCCGCTCGTCGATCTCCCAGAGGAGCCAGCCCTTGGGGCCGTCTTCCTCGCCGAAGTTCGCGCGAGAGAGACTGCCGGCGTAGCGGATGCGCCCTGCGGCGTCGCATGCCTGCGTCTTATGGATGTGGTTGAGCATGACCGCGTCGAAGCCCAACTGATCCAGGTCGGCGATGCTGAGCTGCACGCCCTGGTGGGGGTGCGGCTCACCATTGGAGAGGATGGAGCCGGCGATCGTCAGGTGGCCGATCATCACCGCCGGGTAAGTGGCGATGTGGGCCTCCGAGAAGAGGGCGTGGAACTCCTTGCTCGTCGCATCCATGGCGGCCGTTCGGCTCGGCAGTTCACCCTTCCAGTGCAGGAAGATGGTCTTGACCGCCTGCACCATCGCATCGTCCGCCTGCTCGATGGGAAGGTCCGCGGGGAGCAAGCCTGCGGCCTGGCTCTTGTCGAAGTGGGGAAGGATGAAAACTTGGACCCCTCCGACAAGCGCGATCCCAGGGCGCTCGAAGACCTGGATCGGATGCTCGGCCTCGAGGAGCTCGAAGATGGTCAAGTCGCCGATCTTGTCGTGGTTCCCCCGACCGATCACCGTCGGCGCATGGTTCGCCATCCGGCGGAGGCGCAGCGCCATGGCATTGCGATCCGCAGGCACGCTCTTGGTGTCGAAGAGGTCGCCGGGGATGACCCAGAGGTCGACCCCCTGGGCGATCCCGTCGTCGATGGCGAAGTCGAGGCAGCGGAGGGTGTCCTCAAAGCGTCCATCGGCGCGGAGGTGGATATCCCCGAAGTGGGCAATCTTCGGCATGGCGCAACCCCCTAGTAGTTCCCGGCCAAGGGCAAGGTGCCCTGGCCGTTGGCGATCTCGTTGGCGCGGTTGGCGCGCGCCGTCCAGGTTGCGCGCTCCTCATCGCCCATGGCGCTGAACTCGGCCAGCGTGGGGAACTTGCCGCTCCATCCGGAAGGGTCATGCATTTCGAGCGGCCAGCCGCTCTCGTCGTCGATCTTCGCCCAGGCCTGCTGCTGGGCCTGCTGGGGCTTCGTCGGCGCCATCACCGTGGACGAGGGCTTGGGGCCCTGAGGGGTAACCGTCGGGCTCATCGCCGACGAGGGGACGGGCTTCTTGGCCTGGCGGCAGGTGTAGCATTGGCCGGGCTTGCCCTTCTCGGTGGTGTACTTGTGGTCGCTGGCGCTGAGGGTCTTGGTGCAGGTGCAGCACTTCACCTCGCCGCCGGTCGGTTGGGCGGCCGGCTGGCGGGCCGGGGGCGTCGGATCATCGTCGAAGTCGACCAGGTCCTCGGGATCCTGAGCCGTGCTCTCGGGGAGGTAGGTCCCGGATCCGGCCGCCGGGAGAGCGAGCGAAGGCGCGGGCAAGGAGGCGGGCATCGCATGAGCCGTCAACTGCGTCGCCGCCGGCGCGGCTGCTCCGAAGAGGTTGGTCATCATATCGACGGCCTTCTGAGCGACCAGCATTTTGATGTTCGGGTCGTTCATGTCGAGCGCCAGGTCGACGCGCAGCACCACGAAGGGGAGCTGCAGCTCATCCTTTGAGAAGGTCGGCTTGATACCGAGAAGTTGCCGAATGACGCGGTTCTTGGCCTTGGTCTCGACTTTCTCACAGTCGAAGTTTGCAGGCGTGGGCGTGGTGTAGAAGTGGGTCTTGGTCGCCACTGCGATGATCGGCGTGCCGTCGCTGTTGCGCAGTGCTCCCACCGCTCGGTAGCGCAGTACGCCCTTCGGGGCGTCGAGGAAACCCGACTCGACATGGTTCCAGGTGATGCCGGCCAAGGCCGCGAGCTTGTCGAGCCCCGACTTGCCGATGGCGATCCCGTTCAGTCCGGCGTAGGTGTAGACCTCCTTCGAGTTCACGTCGGGGTTCAGTTGAACCTCGCGGAAGGAGACCTGGTAGAGGCCACCCACCTGGGACACCGCGAAGGTCGGGGGAATCAGGAGGTTGTAGCGGGTGCGGTCGCTGTAGCGCGCGATGAGGTCCTGCATCATGCCTCACCACCCTTCGGGTTCGCGGCCGTGCCAGCGCCGTAGTACTGCTCCATCTGGGCCTTGGTGTAGTCGAGCAGCTTGATCGCCGCGTCGATTTCCTCCTGGTTGGTGGCGTTCGCCTGGGAAAGCTTGATCTCGAAGTTGAAGCCCTTCGAGTTCTTCTCGAGCTTCAGGTCGAGCTTGGGGGTAACGGTGCTCGTAATCATCGGGTCCTCTCTTCTCTTTCGCAGGCGGGGCAGGCCCAGCCGTCGCGGGTCTTCATCTGGGGGGTGGAACAAAAATCACAGGGGTGGGGCTTGTGCGGGGCGTGGACCCGGGGTAGTATCTGGATCTGCAGGGGCCACTTCGCGCCTCTCTCGACCGCCAGCCGCTTGTCTGCCAGGACCAGGCTGGTGGTTTTCCTTTGGGAGGCCGTCACGCCGCCTCCTCGAT
>JAKFCT010000001.1:0-90334 GCA_036676495.1 Candidatus Sericytochromatia bacterium | reverse complement strand
GGGTGTCGGTCGGCACGATGAAGCTCGAGATGCCCTTGTTGCCCTTGCTCTTGTCGGTCATCGCCATGACGATGACGTAGCGGGCGTAGGGGGCGTTGGTGATGAAGGTCTTGCGGCCGTTGAGCACCCAGTGATCCCCGTCGCGCACGGCCACGGTCTGCTGCCGCGAGGCATCGGAGCCGGCCTGAGGCTCGGTCAGGGCCCAGGAGCCCATGAACTCGCCGGAGGTGACGAAGGGAAGCCACTTGCGCTTCTGCTCCTCGGTGCCGAAGTACACCAGGGGCATCGAGCCCAGCGAGATGTGGGCGGCGAAGGAAAGGCCGGTGGAGCCGCAGGCCTTGGCGATTTCCTCGACGGCGAGGACGTAGGAAAGGGTGTCCGAGCCCGCACCGCCGTACTCGGCCGGAACGGGGATGCCCATCAAGCCGAGCTCACCGAGCTTCTTGAAGGTCTCGACGGGGAAACGCTCGGTTTCGTCGATCTCGGCGGCCTTGGGAGCCACCTCGCGCTTGACGAACTCGCGCACCATCTCCTGAAGCGCGAGCTGCTCGTCGGTCAACCCGTATAGATTGCCCGCCGCAAGCGGGCTCTTGGTCATCGTCGGCATGGAGTTCCTCTCTGAAAACGGGGTTCTGTAACGATTATAGTCGCGCCCCCGCTCTCGGGCAACTTGCTCCCTCCATGAGGAGGGCGGCGAACCGGGCCCATGCCCTTCCTAGGGGATCCGGCGGGCGCGACCGCCGTCCTGCCTGATGGGACCGATTTGAGCGGGGGAGTACGGATGGCCGGCTTTTTCGCCACGGCTATACTCGGGGGAAGGACGTCGGAGGGGATCGAGACGGACGGAACATGACGGGGAGGAAGCCATGATGTGCTGGCAAAATCCGCTTCAGGAACGCGTCGCCGATGCCTTGTTCCGCTCCACGCTCTATCACTCCCTGGCGCTGGGCTTCGATCCTCCGGATTCGGCGATGCGCGACCGCATCCGGATTCGCTGGGGACACCTGCTCGACGCTCCCATGCCCTGGCCGGTGGGAGTGAAGTATCCCCTGGTGAAGGCGTCGGAGCACCTGCTCGCCACGCCTCGGGACGAACTCGAAAAGGAGTACGCCCGACTCTTCGACGCCGCCGCAGGCTGTTCTTTATATGAATCGGATTACGGCGACCTCGACCGCGAGGAATGCCTCGCGGAACTCGCCGAGTACTACGAGGCCTTCGGAATGAGCGCGGTCTCGCGCGTCGATTCCTCCGCCCGCCTCTCCGGGCAACAGGACTACATCGCCAGGGAACTCGATTTCATGGGGGTCCTGGCGCTCAAAGAGGCCTTCGCGCTGTCTCGGGAATGGTACGAAAACCTGGAAATCACCCTGGACGCCCAGGCCGCGTTCATGCGCCACCACCTGGGATCTTGGCTCACCTCCTGCCTGAAAGCCATGCGCGATCGCCCCTCTCATCCCTACTACCTTTACCTGGGCGAGGCGACCCTCTTCACGCTGGACGACGCCGCGTCCCGCCTCAATCTCCCGCACCGACCGGACTTGAGTCCATAAGGACTGGTTGAAATCCAGTCATATTGCAGATAATGCGGAATGTCGCTATCATAAAGGCTTGCATGGGGGCTGCACGGGATAACCGAAGCGGAAGTGCCGAAACCATCACGCCCTGGCGCCGGAGAGCTTTGTAATCGGCTTCACAAGGAGAATGGTTTCATGCCGGAACTTTCGAGTGGTTTTCTTTCCCAGACGGCGGTCGCCCTGGTGCTTTCGCTGTCCATCGGACTGGCGTGCCGCCTGTTCAACCTCCCGCTTCCCGCGCCCCCGACCTTCATCGGCGTCCTGATGATCGCAGGACTTGCCCTGGGCTACTTCCTCGGCGGCTACATGCCGGGACGCTAACCCCTTCGACGTGAATTAAAGGCCGCCTCCCCATCGGGAGGCGGCCTTTCTTCATGCTTCGACCAGTGGCGTGCGCGTCGGGGTTTTGAGGCCGTTGAGCGCGAGGGCCGTGAAGAGGATGCCCATGGCGACCAGGCTCGTGGGAGTGAACGGTTCTCCGAGGAACATGATGCCGAGCGACACCGCCACCATCGGGACCAGGTAATTGGCGAGGGAGGCGAAGGTCGGCCCCGCCTTGGAGATGAGCACGACGAAGAAGAGCTTGGCGACGCCCGCGCTGAGGATCCCCAGGACGAGAAGCGCCAGGAGGGACTCCGTGCCGAGGCTGAGGGTCCAGGGGCGCTCGACGATCAGGGCCAAGGGGACGAGCTGGAGCAGCGCCGCGAGGAAGACGTTGCGCGCCACCTCGGCCGAGCGCGGCGAGTTCAGGCGCCGGATGAAGATGATGCCCAGCGCATAGCAAGCCGCCCCCGCGAGGACCGCGAGCTGGGCCCAAATGTTGCCGGTAAGCCCTTTTGCGAGGCTGCTGCTGTTGAGCACCAGCATGCTGACGAAGCCGAGCCCCACGCAGAGGATGTTTCCGAGCTGGAGGCGCTCTCCGCGGATCAGGACCAAAGACAGCAAGACCACGAAGATGGGCACCGTTCCCTGCAAGATACCGGTCATGCCGCTGTCCAGGTGGCCTTGAGCCCAAGTGATCAGGCAGAAGGGAAGGGTGACGTCCACCAGGGCGATCCCGAAGTACACCCAGAAGGGGGTGGCGGGGGTTTGCGGCGCGATCTTGCGCTCCGACGAGGTCATGAAGAGCACCGAGAGCGTTATGGCCGCCAAGATGGTGCGCAACGCCGAGATCGTGAAGGGAGGCAGGGTGCGCAGGGCGATTTCGCTGAAGTAGAACTGCGAACCCCAGAGCAGGCTGATGGCAGCCAGGAGGATGATTTTGGATTTCAACGGTAGGGCCCCTATCTAACCGCGCCGGTCATGATGAAAGGTCGTCCAGACGGCCTCCCGAGGGTACGGTTTCCTGAAAGCAAATCAAGGAGGCGGGCACCAGTATAGCTCGTCCCTCAATGGCTGGCAATGTGCGCCGTTCCTGGATTCACAAGGGGGTTGGCGTGGGAACGACTCGGCGCAAGGGATTCCGTTGAGCCGCTTGATTTGGGTATAATGGCGGCAAGCAATCATTATGTGCAATCGTCGCTGCTGCTTCGTCAGGTGACGGAGCCCACCTTCAACGAGGGACGGGAATGTACTATCAACCAAGCACATTGACGGAGGCCCTTCAGCTGAAGGCCGAGCTGGGGGTTCGGGCACGTTTCCTGGCCGGCGGAACGGATCTGGTGGTCATGGTCCAGAAAGGGCGCCTGACCCTCGAGAACGTGATCGATCTGAGCCGCCTCTCCGAGCTCAGCGAGGTCCGGGACGACGGCAAGCTGCTCGTCGTGGGCGCCCTTTGTCCCCACCGAGCCCTGGAGAACGGGTCCGTCACCGTGCTTGCGGATGCCGCCCGGCAGGTCGGCGGGCCGCAGATCCGCAACCGCGGAACCATCGGCGGGAACATCGCCACGGCCAGCCCCGCGGGCGACGTCTCGGTGGCGCTGCTGGCGCTGGATGCCTCGGTCGAGCTTGCGAGCCTTCGGGGAAGCCGCTGCTTGCCGCTTCGGGAGTTCTTCCAAGGGGTCGGCAAGACGGCGATCGCCCCCGACGAGTTGATCGTCGCCGTGCGCTTCCGGAAGCCCGCCAAGAGCGCCTTCTACAAGAACGGCAAGCGCAACTCGGTGGCCATCTCGGTGGTCTGCGCCGGAGTGGCGCTCGATGCCGACGGCCACCCGATGATTGCCGTGGGCTCGGTCGCGCCCACCCCCCTGCGGCTCCTCCGGACGGAGGCCTTCCTGCGCGAGCGGGGCCTCGCGCCCGAGGCGATCGCCGAGGCCGGCCGACTCGTCGCCGAAGAGGTTCGACCCATCACCGATCACCGCGCCTCCGCCGATTACCGTCGCGCGGTCGCCGAAATTGCCGTCACGCGCCTGCTTTCCGGGCTGGTTCACGGAGGTGCTCATGCCGCTCTCGTCTAAGTCCTCGCACTCCACCGGGACGTCCCCCGACGACCCGTCGCGTTTTCCGTTGAGCTTCAGGCTCAACGGAGAAACCGTAGACGCGGCGATTCACCCGTTTTCGACCTTGCTGGAAATCCTCCGCGAGGACCTTCGCTACACCGGCACCAAGGGGGCTTGCCACGAGGGAGAGTGCGGGTCGTGCACGGTCCTGATCGACGGCCAACCCATGAATTCCTGCCTGGTGATGGCTCCCCAGGTCCAGGGCTACGAGGTCGTGACGGTGGAAGGGCTCGCGAGCGAAGAAGCGCTCGATCGGGTCCAGCAGGCCTTCGTGGACTGCGGAGCGGTTCAGTGCGGCTACTGCACGCCGGGCCTCGTGATCGCGGCGAAGGCCTTCCTTGAGACGTGCCCGAACCCGACTCCCGAGGAGGTTCGCAAGGGCCTGGAAGGTAATATCTGCCGCTGCACGGGCTACGTGAAGGTCGTCGACGCCATCGTCGAGGCGGCCCGGAAGGGAGGCGCCAATGGCTAGTCGCTCGGCAATCGGCTCGAACGTCCGGCGCAACGACGCCCGCGGCAAGGTCACCGGAGCCACCCGCTACGGCGGGGATCTCGCCGGCCACGATGTGCTTCACGTCGCCGTCCTGCGCAGCGAGCTTCCCCATGCCGAGATCATGGGCATCGACACGGCGAAGGCCGCCGCGCTTCCCGGCGTCGTGGGGGTCTTCACGGCCAAGGACGTCCCCGGCACCAACCGGCATGGGTTGATTCGCCGGGACCAAGAGCTCATCGCGAGCCACTTCGTCCGTTATACCGGTGATGCGCTGGCCATCGTGGTGGCGGAGTCCGCGGCGATCGCCCGCCAGGCGCTGAAGCTGATCGCCGTCGATTACCGCCCGCTTCCCGGCGTCTTTTCCATCGACGAGGCCCTGGACCCCAACGCTCCGAGCTTGCATGCGATCGGCAACATCCTCACTCGCAAGCCCATCCGCCTCGGGGATGCCGAGAAGGCGATGCGCGAGGCCTTCGTGACGGTGGAGACCACCACCTTGACCCAGGCCGTCGACCACGCCTTCCTCGATATCGAGGCGGGCATGGCCCTCATGGACGGGGACGTGCTGACCATTCATGCGTCGGGCCAGTGGGTTCACGAGGAGCGTCGCCTGCTCGCCACCTCCCTAGGCCTTCCCTACGAGCGCGTCCGGATCATCCAGCCCGCCACCGGCGGCGCCTTCGGCGGACGCGAGGACCTGGGCATCCAGATCTACCTGGGATTGGCGGCCTTGCTGACCGGCAAGCCCGTGCGGCTCGATTACGACCGCGCCGAATCGATGATTGCGCGCCACAAGCGCCACCCCTTGCGCGTCCGCTACCAGCTGGGCGCGGATCGCGACGGCAAGCTCGTCGCGGCCAAGGTCACGGTCCATGCGGACACGGGGGCCTACGCGTCGACCGGGGATGCTGTCATGCGCAAGTCGGCGAGCCATGCGACGGGCCCCTACCGGGTGCCCAACGTCGAGGTGGACGTCTTCGCCGTCTTCACCAACCACAACCCCTGCGGCGCCATGCGCGGCTTCGGCGCCGCGCAGATGGCGGTCGCCTACGAGAGCGCCCTGGATGCGCTCGCCGACAAGCTCGGCATGGACCGGGTCGAGATTCGCCGCCGCAACCTCATCCGCAACGGGGAAGCCGTGACCACGACTCAGGTCATCCCGGTCGCCACGGGCGTGCAGTGCCTGGAGGAGGCCCAGCGGCGGATCGGCTGGGAGCAGCGGGATTACGCGACCGACAGCCCGCATCTCAAGCGTGGTTACGGCATCTCCTCGTTCTGCTTCGGGCTGGGTTACGGGGACGGGTTTCCGGATGCCTCCCGGGCGCGCGTTCGGTTCGCCGAGGACGGCGTGCTCGAGGTCTACACGGGCGCCGTCGAGGTTGGGCAGGGCTTGACCACCGTCATGGCGCAGATCGCCGCGCATGAATGCGGGGTCGATCCGGAGTCGGTCCGGGTGATCTGGGCGGATACCCATACGACCCCCGAGTCGGGATCCAGCTCGGCGACCCGTCAAACCTACTTCACGGGCTCGGCTGTCCAGATCGCGGCCTCGGAGTTGAGACTCCAGCTCATGGACATCGGGGCGACCCTGCTTCCCGTTCACTGGGACGAGCTCACGATGGCCGACGGCCAGATGCGCGATCGCCACGATGCCACCCAGGCGGTCCCGCTCGCGGCGGTCCTCGCTGAGGGCCGGCGCCGGGGCTACGCCCTGGAAGCCTCGGGGATCTTCAAGCCGCCCACGTTGCCGAGCGATCCCGAGGGCCTTTCCCCGCGGGCGTTCATCACCTACCTCTTCGGCAGCCATGCTTGCTCCGTCCTTGTGGATACGGAGACCGGCGAGGTCCAGGTCGAGCGCATCGTGGCCGTCCACGACGTCGGCAAGGCCCTCAACCCGCAACTGGTCACGGGCCAGATCGAAGGCGGCGTCACCCAGGGCCTGGGGATGGCGCTCATGGAGGAAATCGTCCGGCGCGAGGGCAAGATCCTGAATCCCGGCTTCACCGACTACATCCTTCCCACCATGGTGGACGTGCCGCCGATCGAGGCCGTGATTCTCGAGCATGCCGATCCCGGCGGTCCCTACGGGGCGCGCGGGATCGGAGAGCCCCCGCTGATCGGGACGCCCCCGGCGATTCTCTCGGCGATCGCCGACGCCATCGGCGCCCGGGTCGACGAGCTTCCCGCCACGCCCGAGCGCGTCTGGCGCACGATCGAGAGGAAGAAACGTGAGCGTTCTGGAGACGTTGCAAAGTCTGCTGACCTTCCTCCAGGAAGGTAGGCCGGTCGCCGTCGTGACCCTGGTGGGGTCGAGCGGCTCGATTCCCAACGCGGTCGGGGCGAAGATGATTGTCGGATCCCAAGGCGAGCGCCTCGCGGGAACGGTCGGCGGAGGCGAGATCGAGCTGATGTCGCTGTCGATGGCCGCCGAGGCGATCGCCCAGCGGAAGAGCCGCCTGGGATCCTATCACCTGACCGAGAAGCATGCCCACGGCATCGGCATGATGTGCGGAGGAACGGTTCAAGTGTTCATCGAGGTCCACGTCCCTTCCCCGCGTGTCGTGCTCGTGGGGGCGGGCCACGTCAACATCGAGATCGCCCGACTGGCCAGGCCCCTGGGCTATCCGGTCATCGTCATCGACGAGCGCCCGGAGTGGGCCAATTCCGGGAACTATCCGGACTGTACGATCATCCCGCAGCGCGCTTCGGCGGGCATGGCTCAGGTCGATTGGATGGAATCGGATTACCTGCTCATCGCGACGGCGGATGCCGACACGGAGTCCCTACGTGCGGCGCTAACCGTGCCTTGCCGGTACGTCGGGCTGGTTGCGAGCAAGCGAAAGACCATTCAGATCCTCAAGAACCTGGTCGCCGAGGGCCATGACCTCTCGGGCTTGACGCCGCGCCTGCGCGCGCCGGTCGGCCTGGACCTGGGCGGCAAGGAGCCCGTATCGATCGCGCTGTCGGTCATGGCCGAGATCCATGCGCATCGCAACGGCCGGGATGCTCGAGCGCTCTCGTACGTGGAGAAGATTCCGCGGCCCGAACGCCTCCGCGCCGACGCACCCCATGCACCTGCAGCAACGACGCTCTCCCCATGATCGCGCGAGCACGTTCGGCGGCCGTCGTCACGGCGGCCGGCCTGTCGTCTCGTATGGGCCGGCTCAAGGCCCTGCTCGACTGGAACGGCGTCCCCTTGCTCCAGCATCAGCTCGATTGCCTCCGCGACTGGGGAGAGGTTTGCGTCGTGCTGGGTCATGAGGCCGCGCAGATTCAGGAGCGCCTGATCCTTCCGGATAACGCCAAGTTGGTCGTTCACCCGGGCTATCGCGAGGGGCGGGCCTCGTCGCTGAGAGCCGGCTTCGAGGCCCTGGAGAGCGCGCCGGAGGCGCTGCTGGTGGTCGGGGTCGACCAGCCCCTCGAGGCCCGTTGCCTCGACGTGTTGATCTCGGCGATGCAAAGCGAGGATGCGATCGCCATCCCGGTCTCGGAAGGCCGCCGCGGGCATCCGGTGCTCTTCGCGGGCAGGCTGCTCGATGAGCTGAAGGCCATCCGGGAGGAGGATGCGGGTCTGCGCGCGGTGGTCCGGCGCCATCCCGTGCGTCAGGTGCCGGTTCCCGGTCCGTTCTGGGATCTCAACCGCCCCGAGGACTATGCCGCGGCTCGCGACACGCTAGGTTGAGCCGCCGGACGATCAGCCGATGGGCGCAAAGCCTGAGTAACCTCCGCTCGTTTAGCCACGGTGCGCTCAGCCGCTTTGCGGTTAGCCTCCGATGCGCGACATGGTGCGGTGAATCGGCAGGCCAGCTCCCCATTCATGGTGCTCGGGCTTGAAGCCCAGGGAGCTTCGGACGAGCGCTTGCATGGCCTCGGGACTTGCTCCTTGGCGCAAGAGTCCCAAGAGGTCTTGCTCTTCGGGTCGCATGAGGCATGCTTTGATCTGACCGTCCGCGGTCAGGCGGATGCGGTTGCAGGCGTCGCAGAAGGTATGACTCATGGGGCTGATGAAGCCGATGGTGCCGAGCGCTCCGGGAATCTCGAAGATCCGGGCGGGGCCGTTTCCGGTCACGTGCTGGGTGCTGGCTTCGAGCGGGTGGCGTGCGCGGATGGCGGCGATCAGATCCTCGACCGGCACGTAGCGGCGCTCCTCGAAGAAGTCGCGATCGCCGACGTGCATCATCTCGATGAACCTGACGTGGACCTTGGCCCGCAGCGTCCATTCGGCGAAGTCGAGCACCTCGTCGTCGTTGGTGCCCGGGATGATCACGACGTTCACCTTGACCGGGTCGAGGCCGACCTCGACCGCGCGTTCGATCCCCGCGAGGACCTTGGCGATGTCTCCGCCCCGGGTGATCGCGGCGAAGCGCTCGGGCTTGAGGCTGTCGAGGCTGACGTTGATGCGCGAGAGTCCGGCCGCGTGGAGGCGCTCGGCGAGGTTGGCCAGGAAGATGCCGTTGGTGGTCAGCGCGAGATCGCTCAAGCCCGGTAGAGCGGAAATCCGGGCCACGAGCTCGGGAAGCCCCTTGCGAAGCAGCGGTTCTCCTCCCGTGAGCCGGAGCTTGCGCAGGCCCAGCGGCAAGAAGACCATCGAGAGCAACTGGATGATCTCGTCATCCTGGAGGATGGCCTCGGGAGGGATCCAGTTGAGCCCTTCGGCCGGCATACAGTACTGGCAGCGCAGGTTGCAGCGATCGGTCAGGGAGAGCCTGAGGTAAGAGATCTTGCGGTCGAACGCATCGATCAGCGGCTCGGACATGCTCATGCTTCCTCCAGGAGAAGGGCCTCGACCCGTTCTCCGACATCCAGCCCGGATCGTTCGGCAGGCACCCAGAGCAGCGCGTTGGCCCGGGCCATCGCCTGCATCATGGCCGAGCCCTGAGCTCCGGCGAGGCGCGCTTCGAGGCCGTCCCCGCCGGGGGAGACGACGCTGCGAAGGAAGGTGGTCAGGCCTAGCCGCTTGGAGCAAGACTCCTGCATCACGACCGAGACGCGCCGGCGCTCCGGGGCCGAGTGGCCCATGAGCGTCCGGAGCGCGGGCCGCACGTAGACCTCGAAGCAGACGCGCGTCGAGACCGGATTACCGGGCAAGCCGAAGGCGGGCTTGCCGGCCAGCGTGGCATACGTCAGCGGTTTGCCGGGCTGCTGGGCCACCCGCTCGAAGTGGACCTCGCCCAGCTCGCGCAGGGCCTCGCTCACGTAGTCGTAGGCCCCCATCGAGACGCCGCCGGAGGTGAGCACGACGTCGCAGCCGGCGGCCGATTCGAGGAGGCGGCGGGTCGATTCGGGGTCGTCACGCACGACTCCCAGGATGACCGGGACGGCTCCGGTCTCGGCGACCAGGGCCGCCATGGCGATTGCATTGCTGTCGTATATCTGGCCGGGCTCGAGGGGAAGGCCGGGAGCGACCAGCTCGTTGCCGGTCGTCAGGATGGCGACACGGGGCGGGGCGTGGACGGCGACCTCGGCGCGGCCGATCGCGGCCAGCAGGGCGAGGCGAGAGGGAGTGAGCAGCGTGCCGCTCTCGAGAAGGCGATCGCCCGCCCGGAGATCCTCGCCCGTCACGCGGACGTGATCCCCACAACCGGCCGGCTTGACGAACTTCACGCGACCGTCGACGAGCGCGGTTTCCTCGATCTTGACGACGGCATCCGCGCCCGGTGGCATCGGGCCACCGGTCATGATCCGGCAGCAGGTTCCTGGTAATAGCGGAGGAAGGGGGCTGGCACCTGCCGCGGCCTCCAGCGTCACGGGGAGCAGGACGGGGCTTGTTGGCGAAGCTTCCCGGAGGTCCGCGGCATGCACCGCGTAGCCGTCCATGGCGGAGTTGTCGAAGGACGGCAGCGACAGCGCCGCAATCACCCTCTCGGCCAGGATGAGGTTTCGGGCTTCGAGCAAGGGCAAGGTGACGACGGGACCGGGGCGCAGGGTCGCGGCTATGCAGGCGCGGGCCTCTTCAACGGAAATCAACGGTCAAACCTCCCGGGAAGCGCGTCGGGGAGACAGTCAACCGACATTCTACCTTATAATGGGAACGGTGAGGCGCTTTACGAGCACTCGTTCACAAGGAGGAGTCCCAATGCCTGTCCCCCGCACGCTTTCGGCGTCGGAATGCGAGCGATATGCCCGTCAACTCAGCCTTCCCGAGCTGGGCGTCCTGGGTCAGGAGCGCTTGAAAACCGCCAAGGTGCTAATCGTGGGCGTCGGGGGCCTGGGATCTCCCCTTGCCGCCTATCTGGCGGCAGCGGGAGTCGGGACCTTGGGCCTGGTCGACGCCGATGCGGTTTCCCTCTCCAACTTGCAGCGCCAGATCCTCTATGCGACCCCGGACGCCGATCGCCCCAAGGTCTGGGCCGCCAAAGCCCGTCTGGAAGCCTTGAACCCCGAGATCACGGTCCTGGGCCACGAAGAGGAGCTGGGACCTGTGAACGCCGAGCGCCTCCTGGCGGGTTACGATCTGGTCGCGGACGCCACCGACAACTTCGCCGCCCGCTTTGCCCTCACGGATGCCGCCTGGCGTCTCGGGATCCCGGTGGTGCATGCGAGTGTCTACCGCCATGAAGGCCAGATCACGGTCTTCGCTCCCGGCGAGAGCCCCTGCTACCGCTGTCTCTGTCCCGTTCCCCCGGAGACCGTCACGCGCTGCGGGGACGCCGGAGTGCTCGGGGTCCTGCCCGGCCTGCTGGGTGTTATGCAGGCCACGGAAGCCCTCAAGCTCCTGCTCGGGATCGGCCGGAGCCTCGCGGGGCGGCTGCTCATCGTGGAGGCCCTCGGCATGCAGTTCACCGAGATCGGGATGGCCTCCGATCCCGCATGCCCGCGCTGCGGATCGTCAGCCGCGCTCTCCCGTGCGTCCGCCGAGGACTCGGATCCGAGGAGTCTTGAACCGGAGGCCTGCGATCGCCGAGCTGGCCATCCGGAGACCGGTGAGCCGGCGGAGACGGACCTCGAGATTGCCCCGCAGGATCTGCCGGAACTCGGAGCGGTGACCTTCCTCGATCTGCGCGACCGGCCCCCCGCTGAGGCGATCCCCGGCAGCCGGCACCTCCCCATGGCGCGCCTGATGGACGAGCTCGGGACGTTGCCGACCGCGGAACGCTACATCTTGGTCTGCGAGTACGGAGAGGTCAGCCGGCATGCCGCCAAGCTGCTCCGCGGGGCGGGCATGCCAGGAGTCTGGAGCCTGCGAGGAGGCGCGCGCTCGCTGGATCGCCTGACGCGCGGGGTCCCGCCGCTGGCTTAGCCCCTGGCAGGCAGGTATAATGGGGAACGCTTCGTTCGAACATCAGGAGGTTTCATGCTGCTGGAAGTTCGTCTCTTCGCCATGCTGCGGGAAGCCGGGCAGGCCGATCGCATCCAGGTCCGCCTGGAAGCGGGATCGTCGGTCGCCGCCCTTCGAACGGCCATCGCCAGGGAGTTTCCCGCGCTGGCTCCTCATCTCTCCACCTCTCGGGTTGCCGCCAACCTCCAGTTCGTGGCGGACGATCACCTCCTGGCCGAGGGCCAGGAGGTCGCTCTGATTCCTCCCGTGAGCGGGGGCTAGCATGATCGCCATCACCTCCGAGCCCATCGACCTCTGCGCCGCCGAGGCCCTGCTTCATCATCCCGAGGCGGGCGGCATCGTCACCTTTGCAGGAACGGTTCGCAATCATAACCACGGTCGCCAGGTCGTCTCGCTGACCTACGAGGCCTACCTCGAGATGGCCCAGGCGCGCATGGAGGCCCTGGCCGAGGAGATGATCGCACGCTGGCCGCTCTACCGGGTGGTGCTCATTCACCGGGTGGGGACGCTGGCCATCGGGGAGGCCGCGGTCTTCGTGGGAGTCTCCGCGGCGCATCGGGACGTCGCGTTCGAGGCGTGCCGCCACGGGATCGACAGCATCAAGGCCGACGTGCCGATCTGGAAGAAAGAGACCTTCGTCGGGGGAGAGGACTGGGTCGAGGGCTGCGCGGCCCATGCGTGAGCGCCGCTGCCCCGCGCGATCCTTCAGCCTTCCGGCGATCGGGGGAGCCGTGTTGCTCGGCCTCCTGTTGGCCATGCCGGTTTCGGCCGCGGAGCTGAGGGTGGCGGCCGCCTCCAGCATGCAGGACGTGATGGCGAGCTTGGGCAGCGCGTTCGAGCGCCAGCATGGCGTCCGGATCGTATCGACGTTCGGGTCGTCGGCAAGACTTTATCATCAGATCCGTCGCGGTGCCCCCTATGACGTCTTCATGGCGGCGGACGCGGTCTTCCCGGAGAAGCTGGAGGCCGAGGGAAAGGGCTCGTTCCGTCGGCGCTATGCCAAGGGAAGGCTCGTGCTCTGGGCGCCTCGGCGATCGCCCGTCGATCCGACGCGGGGGCTCGACGTGCTCTCGGAGCCGCGGGTTCGGAAGGTGGCGATCGCCAACCCGAAGCTCGCGCCTTACGGTCAGGCCGCACAGGCGGCGCTCGAAACCTCCAAAGCCGGTGATGCCGTGACTTCCAAGCTCGTCTACGGCGAGAATGCCTCCCAGGCCGCGCATTTCGTCTCGACGGGAGGGGCCGAAGTCGGCCTGTTGCCGCTCAGCCTCGCGCGTTCCCCGCGCCTCAGCGATGAGGGGCGCTTCTGGCTGGTTCCGGAGAAGTTGCATCCGCCGTTGTTCGCCGAGGCCCTGGTCTTGAATCAAGCCCGGGAAAAGTCCGAGGCGAAGGCCTTCCTGGATTTCTGCACCGGCCCGGAGGGCCAGGCCATCCTGCGCCGGTTCGGCATGGAGCCTCCCCGGTGACCGATCCGCTCTGGCTCTCCCTCAAGCTCTCGGCCGTCACTACGGCTCTCCTGATCCCGCTGGCGCTTCCCTTGGCTTACTGGCTCTCGTTCACGCGCGGTCGCTTCCGGCCGTGGGTGGAGGCCATCGTGGCCCTGCCCCTGGTCTTGCCGCCGACCGTGCTCGGCTTCTACCTCCTTCAAGGGCTGGGGCCGGAGTCGCTGCTCGGAGGAGCTTGGGAGGGGTTGTTTCGGGAGCGGCTCTTGTTCAGCTTCCCGGCGCTGGTGATGGGCTCTTTGGTCTACAGCCTGCCTTTCGCGGTGCAGCCGTTGCAGGCCTCTTTCAGGGGCATCAATCCCCGCCTCCTGGAGGCCTCGTGGACGCTTGGCGCCTCGCGCCTCGCGACGTTCTTCCGGGTGCTGCTTCCCACCTGCCGGCCCGGCCTCATCGCGGCGATCATCCTCACCTTCGCGCATACGCTCGGGGAGTTCGGCATCGTCCTGATGCTCGGGGGCAGCATCCCCGGCGAGACCCGGACGGTGAGCATCGCCATCTACGACCTGGTCGAGGCGCTCGACTACGGCGAGGCCGGCAGGCTGGCGCTCCTCCTCCTTTGCTGCTCTTACGCCGTGCTCGCCTTGCTCTACGTCTTCGACTCCCGGAGCCTCCGATGGCGTTGACGGCCGCGTTTTGCAAGCGGCTCGGGCCTCGCGATGGCACGGCGGGCTTTGCGCTCGACGTCGATCTTCGCCTGGAATCCGGCTGCACGGTTCTCCTGGGGCCGTCGGGGTCGGGGAAGACGACCTTGCTGCGCTGTCTGGCGGGCCTGGAACGGCCGGATCAGGGCCTGATCCGCTTCGGCCCGGAGACCTGGTTCGAGGCGGAAGGGCGGATTCATCGCGCGCCGCAGCTCCGGAAGGTGGGGCTTGTCTTCAACGACTTTGCGCTTTTCCCTCGGATGACCGTGCGCGCCAACGTCGCTTACGCGGGGGCGGATGCCGGTCGGGTTTCCGAGTTGCTCATGCGCTTCGAGCTGGGGGACCTCGCCGAGCGCATGCCTAGTCAGCTCTCCGCGGGGCAGCAGCAGCGCGTGGCCCTCGCGAGAGCCCTGGCGGCCGATCCGTCCCTGCTCTTGATGGACGAGCCGTTCTCGGCGCTCGACGCTCCGCTTCGCGATCGGCTCGTGGACTTCTTCTTGCCGATGCTCCAAGAGCTGGGCATCCCGGTGCTCTGGGTGACGCATGATCGCGACGAGGCCTGCCGCGTGGCCGATTCGCTATTGCTCATGGATCAGGGGCGCGTGATTGCTCGGGGAGCCTCCCGCGCCCTCTTCGAGCGCCCGGGTACGAGCCGGGCGGCCGAGTTGCTGGGCCTGCGCAACCGCTTCACCTCGCGGCAGCTCGCCGCGGATCGTGTGAAATGGGGCCCCTGGGAGCTCGAGGTGACGCCCGGCGCGACCTACGCCTCCTGGGGCATCGCCGCCGAGAGGGTCTGCTGGGCCGCGCCCGAGGACGAGGGAAACAACCGGGTGGAGGCGATCGTCCGGGACTTTCGCCCGACGGTTCAAGGCCACTGGGTCCGGGCGGAAGTGGCGGGAGCGGGAACTCTCGAGGCGAGCCTCGCGTTCAGGGACGGAGCGCCGCGCGAGCTGGCCGCGGGCATGAGCATCGAGCTACGGATTCCCCGCTCGGCCATCTACCCGCTCGAAGCGCAGGACTAGTCCCGCGTCCAGGTGCCGCTCTTGCCGCCGGTCTTGGAAAGCAGCCGAATCTCCGAAAGGGTCATGCCCCGGTCGGCGGCCTTGCACATGTCGTAGATGGTCAGCGCGGCGGCGGTGACGCCCGTGAGCGCTTCCATTTCCACCCCGGTACGCCCTTCCACCCGGACCGTCACCTGGATATCCACCCGGGGCGGGTCCTCGGCCAGCTCAAGCTGGACTTCGACGCCGTCGATCCCCAGCGGATGGCACATGGGGATGAGATCAGCGGTCTTCTTGGTGCCCATGATCGCGGCCACCTGGGCCACCGCCAGAACGTCACCTTTGGCGTTTCGGCCCTGACGAATGGTTTCCAGGGTCTCGGGGCTCATGAGGACGGTACCGGCGGCGATCGCCTCCCGGGCGGTCACGGCTTTGCCGCTGACGTCCACCATGCGCGGGGTTCCGGAGGCGTCGAAATGCGTCAAAGGGTTCATGGGCTCATCCTCTCCGGGCGGCATCGCGGGGCTGCTCGTGCTGGCCGGTTCGGCCGCGCAGCAAGTCCAGGGCATGCGGCAGCACGGGAAGGAGGGCGTCGAGGCTTTCGCGCACGCCTTTCGGGCTGCCGGGCAAGTTGACGATCAGGGTTTGCCTGCGCACGCCCACCAGGCCGCGGCTGAGCATGGCCAGCGGGGTCTTGGTCATCCCCGCCGCGCGCATCCCCTCGGCCATGCCGGGGATCTCGTAGCGGATCACGCGCCGGGTGGCTTCCGGGGTCACGTCCCGGGGGCCGATCCCCGTTCCGCCCGTGGTCACGATCAGGGCGAGGTCATCCTCGTCGACCCAGCGCTCCAGCGTCTCGGAGATGGCGTCGGCCTCGTCGGCGAGGATGGCGTAGCGCACGCGCTCGGCTCCCAGGGGAGCGAGGAGCCGCGCGACGAGCTCCCCGCTCTCGTCGCTTGCCGAGGCCCGGGTGTCGCTGAGCGTCAGAATTCCGATCCGCATGGCTCCTCCTCGCAGTCGCTTCCTTTTCACCCTACCATGCGGGCCTTGGCCTGAGAAGGGAGCGAGCGTTCGGGAGTCGGGGCTGCCGGAGGATCAGGTTCCGTGGGTGATGCGGATCTTCTCTGCGGCGCGCAGGAGCAGGTAGATGGTCTCGTTGACCGGCGTGGGGATGCCATGCTCCTGTCCGAGACGGATGACCGCTCCGTTGAGGTAGCGGGCCTCGGTGCGGTTGCCGCGGCGGATGTCCTGGAGGGTGGAGTTGATGTTGTGGCGGGTGGTGGCGATGAGCGAGGTGACGGCCTCGAGGTCGTCCTCCGTGAGGGTCACTCCCTCGGCGGCGGCGACCTGACGAGCCTCTTCGAGGACCATGCGCGAGACCTTGGTGAGCTCGGCATGTTCGAGGATGACGCCGTTGGGGGCCTCCATCAGGGCGCCGATCAGGTTGATCCCGATGTTGGAGAGGGTCTTGCGCCACTCGGTCTCGGCGATGCTGCTTCCGAGACGGGCGGGGATGGAGGCGGCTTCGATCAGGCCCTTCAGGGGCCCCAGCTCCGCGCGGGCGGGATCCGCGGCGGCGAGGTCGATGTGGCCGACGCCGGTGACGCGGGCCCGGGTGGGGCCTTCGCGGGTCACGCCCAGCCAGCAGGCGGCCCGGATCAGGGCGTGGTCGGGAAGGACTTCGCGGGCCAGCGCTTCGATGCCCAGGCCGTTTTGGCAGAGGACGATCCGGTGGTCGGGGGTGAGGTAGGCTTTCAGGAGCGTCAGGACTTCCTTGAGGTGGTAGGCCTTGACGGTCACGAAGACGTAGCCCGAGGGAGGCAGCTCGAGGTCGGGAGACCAGGTCCCCACCCGGGGCATGAAGTGGCCGGGCGTGAAGCCCCTCAGCTCGAGGCCGGATTCGCTGAGCTGCTGCACCCACTGGGGGCGGGTGACCACCAGGACGTCGGTGAGGGTGCTGAAGCGGGCAGCCAGGAACGCCCCGATGGCCCCGGCGCCGACGACGGCGACCGGAGGCCAGACGGGGCGTTCGGACTGGGGCATGTTACCGTGCCGCGAGCGAGAGCTGGTGCGTCGGCATCTCGCGGTTGTTGTGGGTGCCCGTGCCTTCGCGGGAGACGGCGATCAGGCCGACGGGGATCTCGTCGGGGAAGAGCGCGATCCCCCGTTCGCAGGCTTCCTGGGGGTGGGCGCCGGCGGCGATCCAGTCGTAGACCGTCTTGGAGAGCATCTTCATGATGATGGCCTCCCCGATGCCGGTGGCGACCACGGCGCCTTCGGGGCCGGCGTAGTAGCCGCAGCCGGGCAGTGGCGAGTCCCCGACGCGACCCTTGAGCATGGGGGCCGAGCCGCCGGTGGAGACGGCGGCCGCGAAGCGGCCCTGGGCGTCCATGGAGACCGCGCCGATGGTATCGCACATGGCGAAGACGTCGTCGTAGGGGCGCTCGAAGTTCCAGTCCGCCTTGAGGTCGTAGGTGCGCCAGAAGGCGGGGATATCCGAGTAGTCGTGCTCGCGCATGGCCTTCATGACCTCGGCGTAGCGCTCATGGGCCAGGGGGCCGGGGCCGGGATGGGGGGCGAAGCCGCGCTTCAGGGCGAACTCGCGGGCGCCCTCGCCGACCAGCATGAGGTGCGGGGTGGTGGTGACGGCCTCGGCGACCCGGACGGGGTTCTTGAAGCCCTGCAGGGCGGCCACCGCTCCAAGCTTGCCGGTGGAGTCCATGACGGCGGCGTCGGTTTCGAGGGTGACGCCGTCGATGCGCAGGGACGAGCCGGAGCCCGCGTTGAAGCGGCCGTCGTCCTCGAGGACTTCCGCGGCGGCGATCGCCGCTGCGAGGGCGTCCTGTCCGTCAGTGAGCAGCTCCATGCCCCGAGCGGTCGCCGCCTCGCAACCGTCCGAGAAGGCCCTGGGGGCTCCCACGCCGCCGTGAACCGCGATGAAGGGGGTGAACGTCATCTTGCCTCCTGGTAATGGCTGAAACCGGTGTCGCTAGCGAGATAGCCGCGGGCGCTCGCCGGACCTCCCTCCATCAAACCAGGAAGCGAGACGCTTGTGAAGTCCTCAGGGCTCGCCGCGGTCCACCAACCAAGCCAGAAAGGCGTCGGAGAGGCGGATGGGGCGCTGCATGAAGCTGCGCGGGTTCGCCAGCACGAACGCCAGGAAGGTTTTCACGTCCTCGGCGCTCGCTTGCCCCATCACGTCCTCGGGATCCCGTCCGAGATAGGCACCTTGAGCCGGTTTTCCGAGGAGGGTGCCGGCGGCTTTGGCTTCGTGCAGGGCCTCCAGGCAGCGCGCGAGGGCTATTTGCTCCTCGTCGCGCGACAGGGGAGTGGTCCCACGTGCCGGGAGTTGATAAAGCGGCCGCTTGGCGTTGTCGAGGAACTGGATCCGGTGCTGCGCCACGGCAGCCAGGGTTGCGACCGGACGCTTTGCGGCCTCTCGGGCCGCGGGGGGGGAAGCGGGCGGCGCCGGCTCTTTCTCGGGGAAGAGGCGCGAAAGGCCCTTCTGGATGAGATCTTGCGCGCGCGGCGGCCTGGGTTCCGACATCATGCGTCCCTCCCTGCCTCTTCTTGTACCCGGCGCAACCCGGACGGCTATCTCTCGGTGAAATTATTGTTACATTCCGGTTGCTGGCGGCTTCTCCGGGGATGACGCGGGTAAAAGATCCTTGGATTCGGTGCGAATCCGAAGGAGCTTCCCGTGGCAGACGATTGGTCTATCCAACGCGGAAGACCGGTACCCGGGACTTCCCCGCTCCGCCCGCTGGCTGCTTCCGGCGGCGCGGAGCCTTCGGCTGCGCCCCCTCCAGAGCCCGAATCCCTCACCCTGGCGCCTTCGCAGAGCCATTTCTCGGCGGCGAGTCGAACGGGCTCGCTCACGTTGCCGAGCCTGGAGGCAGCCACCAAGGCGGTGGACGCCGCGCTGGCCCCACCCCCGGGTGATCCGCTCGCCCGGCGCCTGAGTTTCCTGCCGAGTCCCGGCGTGCCGGTGCGCATGGAAACCGGAGACCAAGCCATCGCGATCTTCTGGCCCTATGCCCCGGGATCCCGGCACGGGGGCCCGGAGCAACTCGCTTCCCGGCCCGAGACGGAGGGCTTCCGAGATCACATGGCGCCTTTCGCCGCCTATTTCGGCGCGGGGACCCACGGCCCGATGATGGCATGGCTCGGGGATCAGGCCGCTCGCGGCGAGCTTCCTCCGGGCAGCCCCGCGACCCAAGGCCTTCAAGCCCTGGCCAGCACCCTCTTCTGGGACGTCCCCATGCAGCAAGCCTCCGATGACCGCCTGATCGCGCGCGGGATGCCCGTGGACCTCTCCGCGCCGGAGGCGATGGGCCAGTACCTGCGTCATCAACGGGACGCCGTCGCGGCCCTGGTCGCGCGTCAGAGCCCCGATTCGGACGGGCCTGCCTATCTCCGGGCGGGACGCGAGCTGCTCGCGATGGTGGAAGCCGCACTCCACCGGACCGAGAGTTACCTGGGGGGCGATCGCGCTCCCGTGACCGCCACCCCCCTCGGTCCGTTCGGCTGGTACAACCACGCCGAGGACCCCGCCGGCGCCACACCGCTCGCGGCCGATCTCGACCCGACCGCCTCGCCCCAGGAGATCCGTCACGCCGCTCGGATCCTCGAAGCGGAAGCCTTCCGAAAGCCCTGAGCGGGGCGCGTGATCCCGGGAAATCGGCTCCTCACAATCGTTAAGAGTTGGTAAGCGACACGTAACTTTACGCGTGGCGGGGTATAGAAGCGTTGCTGAACGGCAAGTCCAAGGGGTGACCGAAGTCCTGCTGAACCAGAACCCCGCCATTTCCCGTCTTTTCAATCACGGGGACCCATTCAGAAAGGAATACCTTCTGTTCATGCAACGCAAGACCCTGCCGCTCCTCTCGTCCGTCGTGTTGGTTTCCATGGTGGCCGGCTGTGGCGAGGCCTCCCTTCCCAACCTCCCCAGCACGGGCCCCATCAGCATTCCGCTTCCCGGCAACGTCGGAAGCATCGAATTCCCCGGTTTCGGCGGCTCCCAGCCCGGGACCCAGCCCGGCACCTCGCAACCGGCTCCCCAGGTGCCGCCCGTGGCGGCTCTGCCTCCCTCCCTCCCCGCGGGATCCAGCGGGATCAAGGTCTTCGTCAACCAGGCGATGCACCCCGCCAGCAGCTTCGTGCTCGCGACCAACCGCAACCATGTCACGGATTACTTCCCCAACGGCGCCGCCAAGCTGGAGAAGCTCAAGGAGCTGCGCCCGGACTGGGGCGGGGCGCGCTACATGTACCGGATCGGCCATGGCCCCACCGACGGCCGCCACGACTACAACTACATGACCGGCTACCACTTCGAGAAGCACTGGAACAAGAACGGCGGCTACCCGTACGACGATATCCGCAACGCCCTCAGGGAAGCCAACACCCTGGACGCCGAGCAACTTCACGTCGTGAACTTCGGCACCGGCTCTCCCGAGGAGGCGGCGCGCTACGTCTCGTACCTCAACAACCCCAACGACGCCAACCGGGCCAAGTACCCCTACCCGGTCCAGAACGCCAAGTTCTTCGAGATCGGCAACGAGATCTCCTGGTCCAAGGTCCGCGGCCACAAAGAGTACGCCTCGACCGACATCAAGTACGCCCAGCGGGCCAAGCAGTTCGCCCAGGCCATGCGCAAGGCGTCGCCGGTCCCCATCCAGATCGGGGCCGTCGCCTCGACCAACTCCAACTGGATGGGAGAGGGCTGGGCGCCCAAGGGGCAGGGTGTGAAGAACATCCTCCAGACCATGGGCGAGGACGTGGACTTCCTGATCTACCACGGCTACCCCAGCTGGCCCATCGCCAACAAGGGCGGCGACAAGATGACCATCATGGCGCAGAACGCCTGGAACGATCGCCTGCTCACCAACGAGATCGTCCCGGCCATCGAGAAGTACGCCAAGAAGGACGTCTACATCGCCAACACGGAGTTCTTCACCGAGATGTACAACGACGTGAAGACCGCCCGCGGCATGTTCGGAGCGCTCTACTCGGCGGATACGCTGACCTTGGCCTTCAAGCATGACATCCGGATCGCCAACCAGTTCTGCATCGATCACCAGGACATGGCGGATGCCTCGTTCTTCGTGGGCAACGACCCCAACACGGTCACTCCGATCTTCATGTTCAACAAGCTGCTCGCCAAGACCTGGGGCGACACGGTCGTCAAGGTCGAAGGCCAGGCCATTCCCTCGGTGCACGTGAAGGGGCCTTCGGACTCCATCGACATGCCCAAGCTCGCCTTCACCGCCTCGAAGGGACGTGACGGCAAGGTCTACGTGATGGTCACCAACCGCACGAACGACTCCGACGTGACGACCAACGTCGCGCTCGGCTTCACCCCGAAGGCCGCCACCGCCCATGTTCTCAAGGGCTCGAACGGTTGGGCTTCCGACCACACCAACACCTCGGTCTCGTCCGCTTCGGCAAACCTCAGCAAGGCCTACACCTTCCCCCGGGCTTCCGTCACGATCTTCGAGATCACCCCGTAAGCCGAGTTCCCGCGCAGGCCTCCCCCGGAAGGGGGAGGCCTGCCTCGTCTTGGGAGCCCTCGGGGCTTCGTTCGATTCTCCAGAGATTTCCTGGATGGTTTGGACACGGTGTCGATGCGCCCCGGTTCTCCGGGACCTAGGATGGCGAACGCGGGAAGCCCAGGAGGAGGTGCGATCATGCGATCGAGCACGTCCATGGACCGGCGTATCCGAGGCCTCGCCGGGGTTGCGGCCATCGGCCTCATCGGGGGGCTCATCAGCTGTGGAGGCGAATCCCCCGGTGGTGGCGGCGGCGCTGGTCAGCCGGGATCCGGCCAGCCGGGATCCGGTCAGCCTCAGCCGCAGCCGAGCGCGGTTCAGAGCGTCCCTCCCGGTGGGGGAGGGGGTGTTCCGCCGGCCACTCCGTATCCGTCACCGGGCCCCTCGTTGAGTCCGACTCCCGAGGAGGACGGGACTCCCGGTGAAGGGACGCCTCAGGGGCCCGGGGGATCGCCACTCGGCGGACCCGGAGCTCCGTAGCGTCGGCGTGAGGGCCCCTCGGGAGATTGGACGGCTTGCCATGCAAAAGGACGAGGGGGAGGCATCGCCTCCCCCTCGTCCTCACTGCGAATGGGTTAGACCGGCAGCACCGAACGGCGCTTGGGAGCAGGCGGCACGACCTTGCTCTCGTACGCGGCGAAGCGCTTGATGAGCTCGTCGCGGAGCATGTCCGGCTCGACCACGTCGTCGATCACCATCTCCGAGGCGAGGCGGTACAGGTCGATGTCCGCTTCGTACTCGGCGCGCTTCTCGGCGATGAAGGCGGCCCGGTCGGCCTCGGGAAGCTCGGCGATCTTGTTGGCGTAAACGGCGTTCACCGCCGCTTCGGGACCCATGACCGCGATCTTGGCGGTGGGCAGCGCGATGCAGGCATCCGGCTCGAAGGCGGGGCCCGCCATGGCGTAGAGGCCCGCGCCGTAGGCCTTGCGGACGATGACCGAGACCTTGGGCACGGTGGCGTCCGAGACGGCCGAGACCATCTTGGCGCCGTGGCGGATGATGCCCTCGCGCTCGACCTTGGAGCCGATCATGAAGCCCGGCACGTCCATCAGGAAGAGCAGGGGAATGTTGAAGGCGTCGCAGAGCCAGATGAAGCGCGTGGCCTTGTCGGCTGTGTCGGTGAAGAGCACGCCGCCCTTGACGCGGGGCTGGTTGGCGAGAATGCCGACCGGCCTGCCGCCGATCCGCGCGAAGCCCGTGATCATCTCCTGGGCGAAGAGCTTCTTGATCTCGACGAAGGAGCCCTCGTCGATCACTTGATCGATGAGGTCGATCATGTTGAAGGGCTGGTTCTGGTTGGTGGGGACGATCTCGGAGATCTTCTTGCCGGCCTTGGGAGCGACGGACGGGATCACCGGGGCCTTGCTCAGGTAGTTCTGGGGGAAGAACTCCAGGTACTTCTTGAGGAAGGCGATGGCCTCTTCTTCGGTCTTGGCGAGGACGTCGCCGACGCCCGAGGTCGAGCAATGCATGCGAGCGCCGCCCATCTCTTCGAGGGTGACCTTCTCGCCGATGACCATCTCGGCCATGCGGGGGCTGCCGAGGTAGGCCGAGGCATTGCCCTCGACCATCACGACGATGTCGCAGAACGCGGGAATGTAGGCGCCGCCCGCGGCCGAAGGCCCGAAGAGCAGGCATACTTGGGGAACGGTGCCGGACATCTTGACCTGGTTGTAGAAGATGCGCCCCGCGCCGCGCCGGCCCGGGAACATCTCGACCTGGTCGGTGATTCGGGCGCCCGCCGAGTCCACGAGGTAGAGCATGGGGACTTGCAGCTTGGCGGCAGTCTCCTGGATGCGCAGGATCTTCTCGACGGTTCGCGAGCCCCACGATCCGGCCTTGACGGTGGAGTCGTTGGCCATCACGGCGACGGTGCGGCCGTTGATCTTGCCGAGGCCGGTGTAGACGCCGTCGGCAGGCAGATCACCCGCCATGCAGTTGGCGAACATGGCGTCTTCGAGTTCGAAGCCTTCATCGAAAAGCAGGCTCAGCCGTTCGCGGACGAAGAGCTTGCCCTGTTTCTTGGCGCTTTCATGATACTTGGCGGCCCCTCCCTGCCGGATCTGCTCGCGCATGGCGTGCAGGGACTGGGAGTCGTGGGTTTGGGTCCCAGAGGTCATCGTAGTCTCCTCAGTGATGATGCGATAACTGCGGGCGCGAGGCGCGATCCGAGGCCGGGCGACCCCGTGGCGGGATCGGGGCGGTCGGCACCCGCGTGAACCGATGGTCTCGCGTGAAACCGGTCGCTTCCATTCTATCAGAAAGGCCCTCTCGAACGCTCTCGAGACCCCGGGAAGCGAGACGGCATTGCCGACGGCGCGCAGGTCGATAGAATCGGCCATGGCGGTCGGAACGGCAGGAAGGAGGGCGTCATGAACGAGGTGGAGCGCATTTCCCGGTTGACGCGCGATCATCCCGAGGTGGCGGTCGAGCTGATGGATCCGGGAGGCATGGTGCGGTTCGTGATCTTCGACGGGGCGAGCCACCCCGAGTACCTGCCGGACATCGTGCCGGCGGAGCCGGCTCCGCTCGTGAGCGGTTCAGTCTACCCCAAAGAGCCGTACATCCGGCATCAGCACGCGGATTACGAACCGATCGCCTACGACGTCCCCTTGGAGGAGTTGCCCGCGGCGATTACCCGGCCGTGACGGGCTGGGCGTTGAAGCCCACCTCGGCGCCGGGGGGAAGGTCGATGAGGGAAAGCAGGAACTCTTCCAGCAGCTGAACGTAGGAGAGGTCCATCTCGAGGGGATCCCCCGCCCACGCGGAGCGCCAGATGTCGCTGGCCCATTCGAGGGCGGTCCGGGCGGGCTCTTCGCTGACGCGGGCCCGAAAGGCCGGCAGGAGCGTCTGAGAGCCGACGAGATCGGGGCCGAAGACGCTGGGGACGACGAGTTCACGGTCATGAGCCGTCCCGAGCCCGTCGTGAACGGCGCGCAGGACGATGGAGTAACGTTGGGTCATGGATCAGGTGCCTGTGGGGGTAAAGAGACTTGCATGCCCTTCATGCCCTTGGATAGGCCTTCCCTAACGCGTCGAAGGGGCGATCGCCCCCTCGAATCTCGCTTCCCCTTCCGCCCCGCTCCGGGATCTGGTACAACGGAGACCGGATCTTTAACAAGGAGGGGCAACGTGTTCCAAGCTCGCCGCGAGAAGTTCATGCAGGCCATCGGCTCCGCCGTGGCCATCATTCCGTCCGCACCCATCCGAAACCGGACCGCCGATCTCGACTTCGAGTACCGCCAGGACTCCGATTTCTTCTACCTGACCGGCTTCAAGGAGCCCGAAGCCGTGCTCTTGCTCGTCCCCAACCACCCCGAGCATCAGGTCATCCTCTTCGTGAGGCCCCGGGACCCGGAGCGCGAGACCTGGGACGGCCGCCGAGCCGGCACCGAGGGCGCGGTCCGCGACTTCGGCGCGGACGCCGCCTATCCGATCTCCGAGATCGACCAGATCCTTCCGCTCTACCTCGAGAATCAAGAGAGCCTCTACGTCCGCCTGGGCAAGGACTCCGAGTTCGACGCCCGGGTGATGGGCTGGCTCGGGAAGGTGCGCGCCAAGGCCCGCCAGGGCGTCACGGCTCCCACCACCCTGATCGATCCCAGCGAGTACCTGCATGAGGCCCGCCTGCACAAGGGCCCCGAGGAGATCGAGCGGATGCGCAAGGCCGCGTCCATCGCGGCGGAGGCCCATACCCGGGCCATGCAGACGGCCCATCCCGGCATGCGCGAGTTCGAGCTTCAGGCCGAGATCGAGTACATCTTCCGCAAGCGCGGCGCCATGGGCCCTTCCTACGGCTCGATCGTGGGCTCCGGCGACAACGGCTGCATCCTCCACTACGTCGAGAACGACGCCGAGATGAAGGACGGGGACCTGGTCCTGATTGACGCGGGAGCGGAGTACGAGTTCTACGCCTCGGACATCACCCGCACGTTCCCCGTGAACGGGCGCTTCAGCCCGGCTCAGCGGGAGATCTACGAGATCGTGCTGCAGGCGGAGCTGGAGGCGATCGCCCAGGTCCAGCCGGGACGCTCGTACCAGGGCGTTCACGACACGGCCGTCCGGGTCCTGACCGAAGGGCTCGTTCGTCTCGGCATCCTGCAAGGCGAGGTCGACGCGCTGATCGAAAATGGCGACTACCGCCGCTTCTACATGCACAAGACCAGCCACTGGATCGGCCTCGACGTTCACGACGTGGGCCGCTACAAGATCGACGGCGAGTGGCGCGCGCTGGAGCCCGGCATGGTGCTGACGGTGGAGCCCGGCCTCTACATCGCCGAGGGCTCGGAAGGCGTCGACCCGAAGTACTGGGGCATCGGCATCCGCGTCGAGGACGACGTCCTGGTCACGGCGGCGGGCCACGAGGTGCTCACCCATGAGGTGCCGAAGGCAATCGACGAGATCGAGCGCCTGATGGCGAAGCGCCAGGCTGCCGCGGTCTAGCGCCCGCAGCGGTTGATCAAGCGAGAGGGGCCCGGGTCGTTCGACCCGGGCCCCTCGCATTGGCTAGAGGGCTAGTTGCCGGCGATCCAGCGGCCGAAGCGCTCGAAAGCGCCGCCCAAGCCCTTGCGGGCCTTTTCGAAGTTCTCGGTGATCTCGGCGACGGTCTGATCGATGGCCTTGTCCACGGTCTTGACGACCGTTTCTCCGGCATCGACGATGGCCTCTCCGGCCATCACGACGCCATCGACGACGGCTTCACCGGCATCGACGATGGCCTCGCCGGTGGCGACCACGGCGTTCCGCGCTCCGGTGTAGATGGAGTTCGAAACGTCCTTGACGCCTTGCCAGGCCTTGCCGGGCAGGTCGAGAATCTCTTGCTTGGCCTCGGCCATCTCCTCGCGGACGATCGCGCGGGCTTCGCTCTTCCACTTGCCTTCGGGATCCATGGGCAGGTCCATGATGCGCTTGTTGGCCTGGGCCATGTGGTTGCTGATGATCACGCCGCTCGGGACGGCGCCCAGCGGGTTGGCCATGATGGCGAGCACCGCGGCGTCCCGGCCGAGTTCCTTGGCGGCGCGGGGGACTTCGGTCTTGGCGAAGTCCCAGGCGGCCTCGGCCGCGTCGGTGACGCCGCCCCAGACGGCCTCGGCGGTGTCCACCGCCCCGTCGACGACCTTGTCCACGGCATCCACCGCCCCATCGACCACCTTGCCGGGCAGGGCGATGATCTCATCCTCCGCCGCCTCGTGGTGCCGGCTGATGATGTCGCGCGCCTTGTCCTTCCACTTGCCCTCGGGATCCATGGGCAGCTGGGCGATCTCCTTGCGGGCTTCGCTCATGTGGCGGGCATAGACCACGCCAGCGGCGACGTTGACGCCGGGAATCGCCATGACGCCGGCGATCTTGGCGCTCTCGAAGAACTCGTTCTTGGCCTCGGTCAGCGTATTCTCGATGTGCTCGCCCACCGTCGGGTAGCGGGTGGCGTTGACGTCCTCCTTGGGTTTCGCGACGGGCGTCTTGAACTCTCCCTTGGGGTCGGCAACGGGGGTCTTGTACTCTCCCTTGGGCTTGGCAACGGGCGTCTTGAACTCTCCCTCGGGCTTGGCAGCGGGAACTTTCTTATCGACGTACTGCTGGGCCTCGGAACGGGTCACCTTGCCATCTTTGTTCAAATCCGCGGGATGGAAGTTCCGCCGAACGGATCCCCCGCCATCTACCGTGTGAACCATCTGAGGTCCCCTTTCTTCCGGCCCGTGAGCCGCTAGTACCTTTCGTAAGCCCTTGAGTGAGCTTGCATCTCGCTGAAGGACATATCGTTCGATTTTGGCTTTCAGTTGCTTATCGAAGTGTCAAACCTATTTTTGGATTCTGTTAAATCTGCAAAACGCATGCGCGATCGAAACCGATCGAGCGCCACGTCTACTATACCCTCTGCCTGCGGGATTTCTTCGGCGCCCTCGGTTGCATGGGGGGAGTTCGCGCGGAATAGGGCGCGACTGAGGCCCCTCCGGCCGCGTCAGTCCAGCAAGGAGACGGGAAGAAGCTCGACGGGGAGGCGGCATGGATGTGATGTAAATCCGTGCAAACTACTTAGTAGCACCCCGCCGGAGTGCGGGTAAGACCTCGGTAGATCGCGTGATCGTGCGAAGGTCACGGGTTTGGTGGTCAGTCGAAGGAGGGCACATGGGGGGAGCTATCCAGGACAGGGCGGTTCGGCTGCCGAGCCTCGCGGATCTCGATGCCGAGATCCGGGCGCGCATCGTCTCCGTCCGGTACTTCACGATTGGCCGGATTGATGAGTTCGGTCGCGTGATCGGCTACGGTGAATTCCCTGCCGGCCAGGTGCCCACGGATCACCAGGCGTTTCACTATGATCCCGAGGGCCGGGTGATCTACTTCGAGAAGCACACCCGGGAGTTCTCGAAGCCCAGCAAGCGCTACTACCGCTACGAGGGAGAAGGGCTCGTCGATTCCATCTGGGTCGATCGCTACGGCCGCTTCGACAACTACCACCGCTACGTCTTCGACGAGTGGACAGGCTTGATGGCATGGCGCGCGGAGTATCGCCAGGACGGCTCCCTCTTCTACACCATCAAGTCGGATTACAACTACCGTGCCCAGGTCGCGGACGAAACCTGGTACGACGAGCAGCACCGCATGATCCGGCGCTTCGCCTACGCTTACGACGATCGCGGCGAGGTGGTGAGCCAGCACCTCTACGGGCCGCGAAACCAGCTTGAAGGCTTTCACACCTACCGGCATGACGCCAAGGGCAACGTCCTATCGCGTCGCTGGCACTCGCCGGACGGAACTCCGCGCGGGGGCTACTCCTACACCTACGGCCCCAAGGACCGCGTCACCAAGATCGAAGCGCTAAACGAGGCCGGCAAGGTGAGCCTCCGCAAGGAATTCGACCATGACGCGATCGGCAACGTGACGCGCGAGCGCTGGTTCGACCGAGAGAACCGCCTGATCAAGGATCTCCGGTTCTAGCGGAGGCCATGCCGCTCCCCCAATCAAGGAGGCAACGATGACGAGCCCGCTTTCGAACAACCCGTTGAACCCACGCCCCCTGGTCACTCCGGGCGCTGCCGGCCCCGCGCCGGAAGCGCCGGCGGGGCCAGTCGAGCCCGGATCCGTGCAATCGACCGCCGCTCCCGGCGGAGACGCGGTCGCACTCGGCGCTGCTGGTACCACCTCGGAACTCGGCTTGAATGGCACCACCTCGCAGTGGGCGGAACTCGTCTGGACCCCCAAGACCGATCTCGAGCTTCCCCCGCAGGCCACCGAGAATACGGCCCAGTGGGCCGAGACGGTCCTGACCCCGCAGACCGAGATCGAGATCCCCTCCTCGCCTCCGGGAGAGGAGATCACGCTCGCCTCCCCTCCGCCGGTGCCGGCCTCGATCGAGCCGCCTCCTAGCGCGCCCGCCATGGAAGCCGCCCCTCCCCCGATCCGGATGGCCAGCGTCTCCGTCGGCGGCAGCGGCATGGGGGCTCCGGCCAGCAAGACCCTCACCATGACCGAGGACGAGCTGATCGCGGTCTATTCCGTGCTCAAGCAAAAGGAAGGCATGGTGGGATTCGAGGAGCTGGCCAAGATCCTCAAGGAAGAGTACGGGATCGACGCCGAGGTCAAGCGCGAAGGGGGCATGCTGGCCGTCGTCAACCGGGAGACCGGGAACGTCATCGCCATGGACTCCAACGGCGACGGCATGCTCACCACGCATGACATGGGCTTCGAGCAGGCGCTCACGGACCTGGGCATCGATCCGGCCAGCATCCAGGGCGGGGGAAATCGAAACGACGGTCTGGCACTGGCCGCCCAGGTGGCCAAGGACGCGCTCGATACCGTCGAGAAGATGGAGCAGCGCCGTAAGGCCGACATCGAGGCGTCACGCGGGATCGAAGCGGCCGCGGCACGGACGGTGACCGCGGGGCCCCCCTCGGGACAAGGCTCGACTCCCGGCACGGCGCCCACCGGAGATGCCCCGGCGGCCAGCACTCCCACCACTCCGGCCTCCGGAAGCGCGTCGACCCCGTCCACCAAGACTCCCACCGTCTAGCCGAGGATGGCCATGCAACATCACGCTGCCCCGTTACTCAGCAAGGCCGAGGTCGTGGAGCGCGTCCAGCGACTCGACCAGCTCATCACACGCGAGCGCGCCCTCAAGGAGATGCTCCTCGAGCTCAAGATGACCGGACGCAGCGAGGACATCGCTGCCAAGAAGCAACGGCACGACGAGGCGATCGCCGAGATCGAGCACAACCGCATGCAGGTCATGCTGCCCCTGATCAAAGAGCTGCATGAGTTCACGCGGGCCGCCAAGGCCATCCTGGGAGAGGCCTGATGGCGAAGGCGCTCCTGATCTTTCCCCCCCAGTGGAGCCCGCAGCACCCCCACTTCGCGCTGCGGGCGCTGGCGGGTCACCTCCGCCACCACGGCGTCGAGGTCGACGTCCGTGACCTCAACATCGAGTACTACGATCATGTGCTGAGCCCGCAGCACCTCCAGCGCGTCCGGGACCGCCTGCACCTCGACCTCGAGTACCTGGGCCCGCAGAGCAGCTTCAAGCTCATGCTCGAACCGAATTCGCTCGACGCCCAGCTCGACCGGGTCCGGCTCCGGGCGATCCGCCGCTTCGTGGACGAGCACGGGGAAATGCTCGATCACCTGCCCCACCTGATCATGGACGCCAAGGAGACCCTCAAGGACCCGCGGCGCTTCTACAACCCGGACATGCTGCTGGAGGCCCTCCACGTCATCGACCTGGCCCTCAAGGCGGCCTCGACTCCTTACTTCCCCTCGCAGCTCAGCTTCAACTACTTCGAGCAGCCGGGCCTCATGATGAACACCAATAGCCTCATCGCTCAGGCCCAGGACCGCAAGAGCAACATGTTCATCCCGTACTACGAGGAGGTCCTGCCGGAACTGCTGGCCTCGGATGCGGATTACGTGGGCATCTCCATCAACTGCTTCTCCCAGGTGGTGCCGGGCCTGACGCTCGCCTACATGCTGCGCCAGGCGGCCCCCGCGGGCATGCATATCGGCATCGGCGGCAACTTCTTCACGCGCGTCACCGAGGCCCTCTCCCAGCGTCCCGAGTTCTTCAAGGCCTTCGCGCACAGCCTCTGCTTCGGTGAAGGAGAGGATCAACTGCTTTCCCTGGTGCAAGCCCTCGAACGCGGCGAGAGCCTCGAGCACGTCCCCAGTCTGCTTTACCTGGACGGCGACGCCGTGCGGATGACTTCTGCCCGCAAGCCCCTCGCGATGGACGTGATCGGCTTCCAGGACCTCGAGGGCTTCCCACTCGACAAGTACCTCTCTCCCGAGCTGATCCTCACGATCCGAGCCAGCAAGGGCTGTTACTGGGGGCAGTGCACCTTCTGCGACTCCTTCTACGGGGTCGAGAACGACGTCAAGAGCCTCGACCGGCTGGTTGCGGAGATCCGCTACCTGAAGGACCGCTACGGCATCCGGAACTTCCAGTTCATCGACGAGTCGATGCGCCCCGCCTACATGCGCAAGCTGGCCCAGCGGTTCATCGACGAGGAACTCGACATCACCTGGTTCTGCAACGGGCGCATCGAGAAGGCCTTCACACCCGACCTCTTCGAACTGCTCTACGCGGCGGGCCTCCGGATGGTCCTCTGGGGCTACGAGACCGGATCCCCCCGGATCCTCGAGCTCATCAACAAGGGAGTCGGCTACCAGCAGCGCTTCGACATCCTGAGGGCCTCCTCCGACGCGGGCATCTTCAACTTCAACTACCTCTTCTTCGGGTATCCGACCGAAACCCGGGACGAGGCCCAGATGACCATCGACTCGATCTGTCAGAACACGGATATCATTCATGCCTACGGGCGCTCGGTATTCTCGCTGAACAAGCAGAGCCCGCTCTACCATGAGGCCGAGAAGCACGGCATCCTCGAGGTGATCGAGGACGTCGAGGAGCTCTCGACCACGCTCACCTACAAGGCGATCAGCGGCATGGACGAGAACGAGCTCAGGGACGCCTTGAAGCGATGCACGCGGCAATGCCTCGAGGCCTACGAATACGGGCTCTGGATGTACCTGAGGAACCGGGAGAATATCCACCTCTACCTCGGGCGCTACGGAGCGGAGACCGTGAAGACCACCCGCATGGAGCGGCTCGCCGAGGCCACCGTGGTGGATAACCCTTAGCCCGCCGAGTGACGGACTGCTTCCGGGGGCTGCGGGAAGGCGGCGCGATCGTGTATGATCAGCGGGTAACCGCCGTTCGGGTGCTTCCGAGCGTCCCAAGCCGGAGGCCCCCGACGGGAAGCCGCCTCCGTGGAGCATAGACCGTTGCCCCAGATCGTCCGTCCCAAGTTCGCTCTTCCTGCCCTTTTGCTGGGGGCGTCTCTCCTGGTCGCTTGTGGAGAGGCCATTCCCAACGTCCCCAATGGCCCCGCGATGCCCGAGCGCCAGGTCATCGCCAAGAGCGTCGATACCCAGGGGCGGGTCATCCGGGACCGGGGAGTCCTGATCATGGAGACCCGTGGAACGCTTTTCCAGGCCGGGATGCAGCAGGGCACCCTCATGCGCGAGCGCATCCGCGATCAGGTCCGCGATTACCATGAGCGACGCGCCTTTCCGGCCTTCGTCCTGACGCCGGGCTTCGTCCACCGCTTCTACGCGCGCCAGCAGGATCGGCACCTCACCCAGGACGAGCGGGACTTCCTGAGAGGCCTCGCCACGGGCTCCGGGCTCGCCATGGCGGATATCCTGCTGCTTTCCACCGATCCCCCTTACGCCGCGCTCTCCAAGAACCTGCCCGCCCTGCTGCCGGGCGGCGGCGGCTTCATCGCCCGCGGGAAGGCCAGCCTCGACGGAAGGCCCCTCCTCGGCCGCATCTCGGATGATCTCACCTTCGGGACGCGCCAGCGCTTCACCATGCTCTGGGTGCATCACCCGGAATCGGGCCCCGCTTGGGTCGCCTTGACCCGGGTCGGCTCTTTGGCCGCCGAGGCCGCATGGAGCGAGAACGGCCTCTTCGCCGCCATCGACCCGGTGGCAGGTGCTTCGAAGACGGCGGGCCTGCCCCCGCGCTGGCTCACGCTGCGCGTGATGAACGCCGAAGGCCCGGATGCCGCCGAGGCCGAGCTGCGCCGTGCCGCCGGCGCGACCAGCCAGGCCTTCGTCGCGACCCTGGCCCAAGGCGAAGGCGCCCGCTACGTCGAGGCCTCCGGCGGCCAGGTCGCCGCGAGATCCTATGGCTCGGGCGGTTCGCTCGCGGATCTCGCCCAGAGCATGGGGACCTTCAAAGCCCAAGGCCTCTCGCAGGCGAAGCCGGGCGCACGGGACGAGCGCTTCGGAAAGCTTCTGGCCGCCCAGTACGGCCAGCTCGATCCCGAACGCGCGAAGGCCGTGCTCGCGGACCTCATCGATCCGGTTTCCGGGACGCGCGGCCCCACGGCCCAGTCGATCTCGCGCTCCGTCCCGGTCCGCATGGCCCTGGGCCCCGTGGTATTGGGAGACTGGGGGCGTCTCACGTCCGTCACGGCCATGGTCTCCCAGCTCCAGGGCGATCGCCTCTGGGTCTCCATGGGACGCGAACAGGTCGACGACCCCCAGCAGTTCGTGGACTTCCGCCTCTCGTCGCTCTTCTCCGGTCAACCCTCGCCCTTCTCTGGTCAACCCTCGCCCTTATCTGCTGCGTCCTCGCCGTCCCTCGCCCCTGAATTCGGGGAGGCGACCGGTGGCTTGGTAAAGGATTGATTAAAATTCGATTATCCCTTATGCTTTTCCTGACACGGAAACGAGGGAGGGTCGGATGAGAAAGCTTGCAAGCCTTGGCGTGATCGTTCTGCTAGCCGCCTGTGGGGGACCGTCTCCGTCCCTTCAGCACCAGGTGGGCTCTCCGCTGTCGGCATCGTCCGAGAGCAACCCCCTCGATGCCGCCCGCGCGGTCGCGCACGTCGCCTACCTCACCGAGCCCGCCCTGGCCGGCCGCATGACCGCGTCCGAGGGAGACGCCCTCGCTGACACCTACCTGGTCGAGCAGTTCCGCAAGCTGGGCCTCGAAGTCACCCTCCAGCCCTTCACCGATCGCCGCTTCAGCGGGACGGCCTACAACGTCATCGCCGTCTTGAAGGGCTCGGAGCGCCCCGATCGCTTCGTCGTCGTCGGCGCCCACAAGGATCACCTGGGCAAACGCGGCAACACGATTTACTTTGGGGCCAATGACAATGCCGGAGGCACCGCGGCGGTGCTGGAGATCGCCCGGGTCATGGCCGAGCGCGCCAAGGCGGGCAAGGGGCCCAAGTCCAGCGTGATGTTCATGGCCTTCTCGGGGGAGGAACTGGGCCTGATCGGGTCCACCTATTACACCCGTAACCCGGTTGTGCCGACCGCGTCGGGCGCTCAGCCCATCGCCCTGAAGCAGATCGCGGGCATGGTCAACCTGGACTGCATCGCGGTGGGTCAGACGGATACGCTGGGGACGGACTGGATCCGGACCGGGGCGAAGTCGGTGGATCCGATCGAGGCGATCGCCCGCCGCCGCGGCATGCAGCCGCTTTACGGCGAATTCAAGGTGCCTCATGGGGAGCGCGGCCATGCCCACGAGGCCCTGCCCCCGGGAGCATCCAGCGATCACGCGGCGTTCCGCAAGGCCGGAGTGCGGGCCATCTGCTACTACGCGGAGCCGGTTTTCAGCAAGTACCTGCACACGCCTGACGACACCCTGCCCGAGCGCGATCGGATCGCGAAGGCTCCCGGGGACCGTTTCAATCCGGCCAACCTCGTCCGGATCGGGGCGATCGGCCTGGACACCGCCACCCTCTGGGCGAACGAGTAAGCTAGCGACGCCGCCGGCGCCGCGGCGGGACCTCGTCGCAGCTGACCCGCAACCGGATCGTGTCGTTGATGGCCTCCACCCAGTCGATGGGGGCCTCCAGCTCCCGCGCGAAGAAGAAGCCCTTCCGGATGATCATCCCCGTGGCACGGCCCGACGCTTGGTCGTAGACGACCTCGTCGAGGTGCCCCACCATCCCGTCCCGGCAATGCACCTCGGTGCCGGATTTGAGGCCGTGCGAGCCGGGAGGCAGGTTGGCCTGGGGAGGAGCCGGGGTGCGGCTCTGATGAGAGGGCAAGTACCAGCCGAGCACGTTGGACGGCCAGAGGAGGCCGACCGGCTGCAAGTCCGCCAGCGGAACCTCCGTGGGCATCGCCGGCGCCGTCTCCGAGTGGCTGAGCGAGAGGAAATCGGGAAGGGCTTCCATCTCGCTGAGGCTGAGCGTCGTCCAGACCCGCGCGTTTTCCGTGTGCGTGAGGGTGTCGGTGGGGACCACCTTCTCCCAGGGGTGAAGCCCGCCCCGCTCCACGATCACATGGGTGACCCGCTCTCCCAGCGGCTCGATCACGATCTGAGTCAGCGTCCCGAGTTTCCCGTCAGGGCCCAGCACCTCCGCGCCGATTTCCAGGTTCATGACGCATCCCCTCTCCCCTCCATGTCAGGAGTGTTAAGAAAGTTTACGCGCGTTCCGGGCGCTTGGTCAAGGGTCGTCTTGCCGGGATCCCCCATCGTCCTTGCGGGAGTGACGCTCCGCCTCAGAGCAGGCGGGTGCGGAGGATCGTCACGACCAGGTAGATGCCGAGCAGCATCGACAAGAAAAAGCCCAGCACCCCCAGCGCCGGGTGACCGAACCACTGGGGGCCTGCCCCGGTGGAGATGATCATGGCCGAGGCGATCGCCAGGGCCGCGAAGACGATCCCCAGCACGATCCGGTTGATCCACTTGCCGAAGGGCTCGAAGGCCTCCGCCAGCGCGACATGCTCGAACTGGATGCGGATCCGGTTGTCGGCGTTGATCTTGTCCAGCAGGATGCTCATCTTGCGCGGCAGGTCGAGGGCGACTTCGGTGGCTTCGATGCCGGTGTGCAGGAGGTTCATGGGGCTGGTCAGCTCCCCGACCTGATCGGCCACCACCGATGGCAAGTAGGGCTGGAGGATGTCGAGCAGATCCGCCTCCGGATCCAGCGCGCGGGCGATGCCGTCGATCTGGGTCAAGGCCTTCACCAGCAGCAAGAGCTGGGACTGGAATCGCAGCCGGCTCTGAGAGCCGATCCGGACCGCCTCGGTCATGACCTCGCCGACGTTCAGCTCGGAGAGCGGGGTGTTGTGGAACCGCGAGACCAACCGCCCGATTTCCAGCCGGTAGACGTTCATCTGGAAGTCCCGCAAGGGATCCCCCAGCTCGACCAGCACCTCGGCCGCGGTGTCGCCGCGATGCCCCATCATGGCCAGCAGGAACTTGGTCACTCCGCGGCGCGTCCGGGAGTCCAGGTAGCCCACCATGCCCAGGTCGATCAGGTAGAGGTCGCCGTCCTCGGTCAGCAGGACGTTTCCCGGGTGGGGATCGGCATGGAAGAAGCCGTCTTCGGCGAACTGCTTGAGGAACGCGCGCAGGAACTCGATGGCGAGCTCCGGTTCCCGCCTGCCGCCATTGGGCTTCTTGCCGAAGACGCGCTCCATGACCAGCACCCGCGGGCTGGAGTAGCCGGGATAGACCTTGGGAACTTTGATCCGCGGAAAGGGCGCGAGGTTTTCGGCCAGGGTCTCGAGGTTGAAGCGCTCGCGCAGGAAGTTCAGCTCCATGAGGAGGTTGCGCTCGAGCTCGTTGACCACTCCGGTCAGGTCGTAGAGCTTCCCCCATTCGGTGCGGGACTCGAAGAGCTTCGCGAGGCTGCGCAGCGCGGGGATGTCCCGTTTCACCCGATCGGCGGCCTCCGGCCGCTGGACCTTGACGATCACCTGGGTGCCGTCGGGAAGGATGGCTTCATGGGCCTGGGAGAGGGAGGCCGAAGCGAGCGGCGTGTCGTAGAAGACCATGAAGAGCTCGCTGATGGGAGCTCCCAGCTCGGCTTCGATCAGGGCCTTGGCGATCTCGCCCGGAAAGGGGGGGATGCGGTCCTGAAGGTTTTCCAGTTCGCGGATGTAGGGGGCCGGGAGGAGATCGGGGCGGGTGGAGAGCACCTGCCCCAGCTTGATGTAGGTGGGCCCCAGCTCCTGAAGGGCCAGGCGAAGGTTGAGCGCGCGCGTTTCGTCGGGATCCGCCTCCGGGCGCGGGCGGCGCCACGTGCGAGGAATCAGGCCCTCGTAGCCCAGCTCCTCGGCCAGATCCGCGAAGCCATAGCGCGCCATGACGGAAAAAATCTGCCGATAGCGCGTGATCGGTGGAAGGCCGAATGGGAAGCCCAAGGCGATCTCCCTTGCTCAACCGTACGCTCGCGATCTTAGGAGGGAGCCGCCGGGAAGACAAGGGCCGGAGGCCCGCTAAGCGGCCTGGCTCGCATGCCTCATCGACGGCATGCGAGCCTTTGGCCGCGAGCCCCCCGGCTTAAGACTTCCGGCTCAGCTGCGCGCTCAACAACGTGACCCGCTGCTCCGGAGCCTGGGTCGCCGCGGCGGCGACCAGCAGGCGCTCGCTATACACGGCCTCGCTCTTCGACTCCTTCTGGCGGCGGTCCAGCACGTCGGCTTCCACCTTCGCGAGCGTCGCGAGCTGCAAGAGGTAGCGCTCGAGAGACTGGTAGAACAGCAGCCACTGCGCGTCGGCCTCGGCCCTGACGTGGCGCTGCTCGTCCTGCTTGCCGTCCACGAACTGCTTGAACTTGTTGAACATCGTCTTGAGCTGGGCGCGGAACTCGCCCAGCGACTCGCCGGGATTGAGGTCGCGCGTCAACGCCGCCAGCATCCGCTCGGCCTCGACCCGAGTGAGGACGTCCATCCCGGCCATCATGGCCTGCGCCTGCTCGCGAAACTCCTCGAGCGGAGTGAGCGGCTGGGCGAACGCCGCGATCTGCTCGCGTCCCGCGAGGCCGATGGCCCGATCCGCGGCAGCAGACGGCTTGCCTGGGGAGGGCGGCGCGGCGGGGGACTCGGCGACCGGCGGCGTCGCCCGGAAGGGGGCCGTGAGGGCGCGGGACGCGAGCTTGCCTATCGAGTCGAGCATGCGGAGGCCTCCTTTCGGAAACTTGCTTCGAAAATTATACGCCGTCCCCATGCAAACTTGCCCGATTCAATCAACCTTTCACGGAGGTTTAAAGAAAGCCTCCGCCCGCATGAATGCCAGACGAGCGCCTGCTTATGCTAGACTGGTGCCATCACGTCACGCGTTCACGATCCCGGACAGGATGGCCCCATGATGCGACGCTTTTTCTTGATCCTGGCCCTGTGCATGGCGACCGCTGCGCCTGCGGAGGCCAAGACGTACCGCTTGGGCCTGGTCTGCAAGAGCCTTCAAGGAGAGTACTGGGGATCCGTGACCCGATCCGCCAAGCGTGAGGCCAAGCGGCAGCACGTGCGCCTCCTTTTGAAGGCCCCGGAGCGCGAAACCGATACGGCCACGCAGATTCGCCACGTCGAGCAACTCATCGCGCAGGGAGTCGACGGCATCGCCATTGCTCCCGTCGACTCAAAGGCCCTGGGACCGGTCGTCCGCAAGGCGGTCCGCGCGGGCATCAAGGTCGTCACCTTCGATACCGATACCGTCGACAAGGATCGGCTCGCCTATATCGGCACCGATAACCTCCTGGCGGGTCGAAAGGCCGGTGAGGCCATGCTCGGCCTCACCTCCAAAGGCAAAGTCGCCATCGTGACCGGCGTGCCCACGGCCCAAAATCTCCGGCAGCGCGTCGAAGGCTTCCGACGCGCCATGCTGGGCACCCGGATTCGCCTCTTGAGCGATCAAGCGGATATGGGGAGCCGCGACAACGCGCGGCGCATCGCGCGCGAGACCTTGGACGCGCATCCCGATCTCAGCGCCTTCTTCACCGACAACGCCATCGCGGGTCCCGCCGTCGGAGACGTCATCCGGCGCAGCGGCCGCAAGGTCGCCGTGGTGGCCTTCGATGCGACCCCTGCCATGTTGAAACTGGTCCGCAACGGGACGGTCCAGGCGGTGATCGCCCAGAAGCCCGAACAAATGGGGAAACTCGGGGTTCAGACGCTGGTCAAGGCCCTCGACGGCGAGACCATTCCCCCGGTGATTCCGACCGACGTGGACGTGATCTCCGCCGCGTCCCTCACGCGATAGGCCCGAGCCTGACGTACGGGCAAAGGTGAGCGACCGCTGCGAGGCTCACCTTCTGCCAGGACACGCTCTCCGAGTACCTCAAGACGATCCCGTAGCGCTCGGCTTCATCCAGCTCCGCCTGGCGCATGGCCCACTTGATCAAGGTCTTCACCGCCGCCGGCTCCAAGGGCTCCAGCTGGCTCAGGTCCAGGGTGACTCCCGGATGCCGGCGCGCGAGCGCCTCCTGGTGCAGCGACTCCAGCGCCCGCGCCATGACCTCCAGGTCGGCCTTTCCCCGCATGGCTACGATCAAGCCGTCCGGACCCTGGGAGAAGGTCACGCGCTCGTCACGCCCGGAAAACAGGTCTACCCTCATCCTTCGATCCTCTCGGCCGCCTGAACCTGGTTCCGGCCACCATGCTTGGCGCGATACAGCGCCCGATCGGCCGCTGCGACGAGCGCCGCGACGTCCATGTCCTCCTTCAGCTCGGCCAGGCCGAAACTGGCCGTCACCTGGACGAGCCCCTCGCTCAGGATCAGCGTCCATTCCTGCAACGCTTGCCGCAAGCGATCGGCCAGGATCCACGCGCCCTCCGTGTCGGTGAAGGGCAGGATCAGCGCGAACTCCTCGCCGCCGTAACGGGCCGCCACGTCCGACAGCCTCACGCTCCCCCGCAAGAGGGCGCCGACGCCCGCGAGCACCTGATCTCCGGCCGGATGGCCGTAGTGGTCGTTGATGGCCTTGAAGTGATCCACGTCCATCATCACCAGCGTCAACGGGTGCCGGTACCGGCGCGCATGATCGAGCTGCTCGGAGAGCCGCTGGTCGAAGTACGCGCGCGACCCCACCCCCGTCAGGCGATCGGTCATCGCCTCGCCCACGGCCGCATGGTAGAGATCGTAAAGCCCCAGCGCCATGTCCAGCTTTTCTTCGAAGGCCTCACGCGTCCGCTTCAACACCTTTCGGGCGTTGACTTCGTATAAAAGCTGCGCCACGAACGGCGTATAGGTCTCAAGCAATTCTTGGGCCAACTCAGTGGGCGGCTCGGGGGCTTCGAGGTAGAGCTGGGCGATCGGATCGGGGCCAACTTGAAGCGGCAAGGCCAGGCCCCAGCACCCTGACTCCAGGCGGCGGGACGCGGGACGGCGCTCCAGCATGGCTTCCGCCAGCAAGTCCCGTGGCAGATCCAGGGGGCCTTCCGAGCCGAAGACCGCCGTCTGATCCAGGGTGTTGCCGATCATGAGCGCCCCGCGGGTCGAACCCACCAGTCTAGCGGCTTGTTCCAGCAGCTTTTTCGTCCGATCCTGAGGCAGACTCTCGCGGGCGGCCTCGGAGGCGAGCCTCCTGAGCAGGGCCAGGGCACTCGAGGCATCATGAACGGTAGGAGCGGTGGCGGTCACGCGGGTTCCTCACGCGAAACGGGGGGCCGCTCGGATCATACCCGGAGCAAGCAGAGGTAAACGCTCACTCCCCCGCGAGCGCCCGCTGGATCTCCTCGCTCACCTCCGGGTCGCTTTCACGGTCCCTGGCGGCTTCCAAGGCTCCCCTGGCCTCGCCCGTCCCGATCTGGCCGAGCGCCCAGGCCACGGCCCCCCGGACGAGGGGCTCGGGATCGCTTTCTAAGGCCTGCTTCAACGCGGGGACCGTGGCGGGGTCTTTGGCGTTGCCCAGCGCGATGGCGGCGTTGCGGGCGAGGCCGCGGCGTTTGGTCCGCTTGATGGCCGATCCCTTGAAGGTTTGGGAGAATTGCTCCTGGGTCATCAGCAGGAGGTCGACGAGCCGGGGGAAGACCCGGTCTGGCTTGGGCTGGAAGGCGGGCTCGGTCGCGACGGGAGCCTTGCGGTTCCAGGGGCAGACTTCCTGGCAGAGGTCGCAGCCGTAGACCCAGTCTCCCATGAGGGGCCTCAGCTCGTGGGGGATGGGGCCCCGGTGCTCGATGGTCAGGTAGGAGATGCAGCGGCGGGAGTCGACGATCCCGGGGGCCACCAGGGCTCCGGTGGGGCAGACGTCCAGGCAACGCGTGCAGGTGCCGCAGCGATCCGGATGCGGCGTTTCCGCCACCGGCAGGTCCTGGGCCGTGACGATCTCGGCCAGGAAGCCGTACGTCCCGAGCTTGGGGTGAATCAGCAGGCCCGACTTCCCGGTCCAGCCCAGCTGGGCGCGGCTCGCCACGGAGCGCTCGAGGAAGGGGCCCGTATCGGTGTAGACGCGGGCCGTGGGGTCTTCCAGCTCCTGGGAGAGGACGCGGAGCTTGCTGACCAGGAGGTCGTGATAGTCGTCCCCCAGCGCGTAGCGGGCGATCCGGCCGCGCGGGCTGTCCTGCGGCGGGGCCTCCAGCAGGCCCGGATGATAGGAGTGGTAGAGCGCGAGGACGGTGCGGGCCTCGGGCAGGACCATGCGCGGGTCCGTGCGTCGGGCGGGATCCTTGGCCATCCAGGCCATGTCTCCGTGCATGCCCTGGTCCAGCCAGCGCTCGAGGACGGGCCTTTTCGGGTCCGGATGGGCCGCGACTGCCCCCATGGCGCCGAAGCCCAGCTCCTGCGCCGTCTCGAATAAGCGGTTCCACAAGCCTGTTGCCGTCGTCATGCCCTGATCCTACCACCGGGAGGCGCATGGGAGGCGAATTCGCCCGGGTATTAAGAAAATTCTAAGAAAGATTTAAATCAAAGGGGCGATAACGTTAAGCAGCACCCCTCGTCGGTCATGTTCCCCGATGCATCCAGGAGGCAGAATGGCTGTTCAGACCCGCTCGTCCCAGCTCCAGACCCTCGCCACGGCCAAGCGTCTTCGCGACACGGCGGCCAATCGGGCTCTGCTGCAGGCCGAAGCGGCCAAGGACGGCCTTCCCAGCGTGATCGCCCGCCAGGGCCAGGACGTGCTGCTCTTGAGCGGCGCGGCCCGCACCGAGAGCCGCGTCGCCCGTCTTGGCGCCGACGCCAGCGTGAGCCGGGGCGATCGCCTCTCCCTTGACGGCGCGGAGGCCTCCGTGCTCTTCACCGACGACGGCTTCGGCGAGATCCCGCAGGGCCAGGTGGTGGTCGCGGTCATCGACTCGGGGGTCGACACCGATCACCCCGCCCTCAAGGGCCGCTTGCTTCCCGGCTACAACGTCGAGACCAAGGGCCGGGACGTCGAGGACACCATGGGGCACGGCACCCATGTCGCCGGCATCATCGCCGGGTCCTTCCCCTCCGAGGGGCTCGAAGGGGTGGCCCAGGGCGCGTCGATTCTGCCGATCAAGATTCCCAACCTCTCCACCTCCAACACCAAGTTCATGCCGCAGCTCGCCGACGGCATCCGCTACGCGGCCGACCATGGCGCCAAGGTCATCAACATCAGCCTCGGGATCCAGATGGACGGCTGGCTGATGAAGTTCGTTCACGGCCGCAAGGTCAAGCAGGTCGAGGAAGCCATTCGCTACGCCGAGTCCAAGGGGGTCGTCGTGGTGGTGGCCGCGGGCAACAACGGCACGGACAAGGCCGATACCGTCGGCTACCCCGGCAACTCGCCGAACGTCATCTCCGTGGCCAACCTGGACGACCATTCCCGCCCGCTCAAGACCCATCCCAGCTCCAGCCGCGGCCCCGCCGTCGACCTCTCGGCTCCCGGAACCGCGATTCGCTCCTCGGTTCCCGACGATTCCTTCGCCAACTACACCGGCACCTCGATGGCGGCTCCCTACGTCGCCGGCGTCGCCGCGCTGCTGGTCGCCAAGAATCCCGACTGGACGCCCGCCCAGATCCGCGAGCGCCTCTACAAGACCGCCGATGACCTGGGCGATCGCGGTCGGGACGACACCTACGGCCACGGAGCGGTCGATCCCTTCGAGGCGATCTTCGGCCTCTAGGCCTCCTTCCTTCTCGACGCGGAGCGTCGCAGCAGGATCACGAGCGGTGATGCCCCTCCTCTTGACTCGAGGGGGGCGTCACCGCTCCTTGCCTTTCGCTGAGCGCGCTACCGACCAGCCTGCCCTGAGGTAACATGGGGGGAGTCGACGCTGAAACGTGGAAAGGACGGAGCATGGACCTGGGTTACAAGGGCAAGGTCGTCTTGGTGACGGGCGCGAGCCATGGCATCGGCCGGGGAATCGCCCAGGCCTTCGGAAACGAGGGGGCCCATGTGGCCGTCAACTATGCCCATGACGAGGCGGCAGCCGACGCGGTCGTCGCGTCGATCCGGGAGAGGGGGGCGCGCGCGCTCGCCGTCCGGGCCGATGTCGCGCGGCCGGCCGAGGTCCGGGCCATGGTCGAGCGGGTCGAAGCGGAGCTGGGGCCGCTCGACATCCTGGTCAACAATGCCGGGGTCGTGCGGCGTGGCGGACTCTTCGCCATCACCGAGGAGATGTGGGACGACGTGGTGGACGTGAACCTGAAGGGAACGTTCCTCTGCGCGCAGGCGGCAGCCCAGGGCATGGTCGCGCGCGGGAGCGGGGTGATCGTCAACATCGCGTCCATGCGCGGGGTGGAAGGGGCCGCCTCGTCGATGCATTACGCGGCGGCCAAGGCGGGCGTGATCGCGTTGACCAAGAGTCTCGCCAAGGAGCTGGCTCCGCAGGTGCGCGCAGTGGGGGTGGCGCCGGGCTACGTCGAGACCCGGATTCAGGCGGGCTTGAGTCCCGAGCAGCGGCAGGCGGTCGAGGAAGGCACTCCCATGGGCCGCTTCGGGACGGACGCGGACATCGCCGCGGCGGTGCTCTTCCTGGCGTCCGAGCAGGCCTCCTACGTGACCGGGCAGACGCTCTTGGTCGACGGCGGGCGGGTGACCTGCTAGCGCGTGACCTACTAGCGGTCCATTCTGACGAATTCTCCCGTGGCGACCCACTAGGCTCTCGTCCCGAAAGGCGCTAGGGTCGTGCCGTGTTCGGCATGCAGAAGGGAGCGTCGTCGTGGCGAATTCGGACGCTGTTTCGCGCCGCAGCTTCATCTACCGGATCATCGGGGCGATCGGTGCCTTCATCGCCATGCTGCTGGGCCTTCCGATCATCGGGTATCTCTTTTCCCCGCTCATCCGGCGTCCCCAGACCCCGCCGTGGATCGCGCTGGGCCCGGTGAGTCGCTACCCGGTGGGGAAGCCGACCCTGGAGGGCTTCGAGATTCCGGTCCGTGGAGAGCCTCCCTATCGCCAGGGCGCCTGGGTCGTGAACTGGGGAGACGGCCGATTCTCCGTCTACGATTCGAACTGCACCCACCTGGCCTGCCCCTACGACTGGAACGCCAATGCGGAGCTCTTTCTCTGCCCATGCCATGGCGGCGCCTTCACCAAGGAGGGCACGGTGGTCGGGGGGCCTCCCCCGCATGGTCTCGATACGTACGCCGTGCGGATCGAGAACGGCACGCTTTACATCGGCCAGTCACCGGGCGGCCATGCTCCCGGGAAAGGCCCGACCAGCCATCGGGAAGATGACGCGCAAGGCCGGGGGGCCTAGCCATGCGCAACCTGATCGATTGGCTCGACTCCCGGGCCAACATCCGGACGATGGCGCATAACTTCCTCGACCGGCACATCCCGCCCGGCGTGAACTGGGCCTACACGCTCGGCAGCGCCACGACCGTGACCTTCATCCTCATGGTCGTCACCGGCATGCTGCTGATGATCTACTACCAGCCCTCGCCCCAGGTGGCCTACGAGTCCGTCGCCTACATCCAGAACCAGGTCTTCCTCGGCGGCTTCGTGCGCAACCTCCACCACTGGGCCGCCTCTGCCATGGTGATCCTGGTCGTGCTGCACATGCTACGGACCTTCTACTGGGGGGCCTACAAGTTCCCCCGGGAGCTCACGTGGCTTTCCGGCGCCTTCCTCTTGCTCTTGGTCCTGGCGTTCGCCTTCACGGGCTACCTCCTGCCCTGGGATCAAACCGCCTACTGGACCACCGTCCTCTTCGGCCAGATGTCGGCGGTCGTGCCGGTCATCGGCGAGCAGGTCCGCGAGCTGATCCTGGGCGGGCGCGACGTCGGATCGTACACGCTGACGCGCTGGTACGCGTTTCACGTGATCTTGCTGCCGCTGGCGACCTTCGCGTTGATCGCGTTTCACATCGCCCTGGTGGTCCGGCAAGGGATCTCCAACCCGCCCGGCCGCGAGGAGCCCTATGCGACGGCGCCCGATCCCCAGCGCGCCTACCTCGAGTACTACGAGGACCTCAAGAAGAAGGGCCAGCCCTTCTACCATAACGTCATGGAGGATGCCATCGTCAGCCTGGTCGTGGTGGTCGTGCTGGTCGTGATGGCCATCCTCTTTCCGGCCAAGCTCGGGGACCCGGCGGATCCGGTCAGCACCGGCTTCGTGCCGCGGCCCGAATGGTACTTCTTCTGGCTCTTCCAGGCCCTCTGGTACTTTCCGGGGAGCTGGGAACTTGTCGGGGTGGTAGGCATTCCGCTGCTCATCGGGGTCTTGCTGTTGATCCTACCCTTCGTCGATCACAACCCCCGGCGCCATCCCTTGTCCCGCCCCTACACGGTCATCCCGGCCACCGTCTTCCTCGCCATCCTCGTCTGGCTGAACGTGCAGGGCGCCAATGCACCCAACACGGCAGGCCTGGATCCGACAGCCATGACCTCCGTGCCGAAGGGCTACGAGAACCTGACCCCGTCCCAGCAGGCAGGCTGGACGGTCTACCAGGAACAAGGCTGCGTCAGCTGCCATGCCATCAAGGGAGCCGGCGGCCAGCTCGGCCCGGACCTCGCAGGCATCTCCGCCCGAAGGGACGAGGACTACTTGAGGCGCTGGATCCGCAACCCTCAGGCCATCAAACCCGGCGTGGCGATGCCGCCCTATCCCAATATCCCGCCCGACCGCTTCGACTCCCTGATCGACTTCATCCGCGCCCTGGAGTAAGCGCGTCATGAGCCGAGATCCCCGGCAGGCCCTGTCGGGGATCGGCTGCTCGCGCTATACTGTCCCCTAGCGCCCGCGGCTGTTTCGAAAGGCAGCGAGAGATAGCCGTGAAACCGACCATATTAGGGTGAAAGTTCACTCTCGCTGTCCTGTAGAAACGACGTTAGCTCAATGGTGATGTGGATCGTCGCGGGAATCGTCCTCTTGGGGGCCCTGCTGCTCGGCTTCCTGGTGACCCGGGATCCCGAAGCGGGCTTCGTCACGGACCTCGACCCGCAACTTCAAGTCAAGGCCGAGTTCCTCGAGCCCCTGCCCTTTGCGCTCTTCCAGCTCCTCCGCGGACCTCTGGCCGCACAGGGCCTCTTGATCTTCCCCAAGATGCGGCTCGCCGACGTCTTCGAGCGCGGCCGCCTTACCCCCACCGGTTGGCACCGCCTGAGCCGCTCGCAGGCCGATTTCGTCATCGTTGACCAGGACTTCCTGGTCCCGATGGCCCTGCTCCTCATCGAAGGGGATCGGCCCACGGACTACCTCGACAAGGAAAATACCGACCTCAAGGGCGCCGCCATCGCGGATGCCGGCTTGCCGCTGTTGCGCATCAACGCGGCCCCGACGGATGCTCCGGCCGAGATTGGTCAGGATGTCTTGGACTGGGTGTCGTCGGTGGTCTTGCCCTACGCGAACCGGCAGCGTAGCTGATTCAAACCCGGGGAGAAGCATCGCGCTTCGGCATCCGGGAATGCCCTTGCTTAATACTTAGCGGATGCGGGCGAAGTGGATGCCTGCGGCCTGGCCGGCGCCGCTGGCCTTGGCGGCCTTCGCGGGCGCTTCGGCCTGCTCCTCGACGGGAGGCAGGATGGGGTCGATCACCTTGCCGGTGAACGCGATTCCCGCCGCCATGCCGCCGGCCATCGTCAGGACCTCGGGGGCGATCGCCTTGGCGGCATTGGGGAAGAGCAGTGCCAGACCGCCCAAAGCGGCTCCTGCCGTGACCTTGTTCTGCATGGCCCAGCGGAAGGCGGGGGTCACGACTTCGGTGAGCGGCTTCCAGACGGCGTCGTAAAGGGGGTTGGCGATCGCCTTGGTGAAGACCTCGGCCACCGGCTCGGCCAGAGCTTCCGGAATGACCGTCTCAATGGCTTCGGTGACTTGCTTGCCGACCGTCCTATCCCAGATCGTGGTGGCGACCAGCCCGGTGGCGAACCCGGCGATGCCGACCATGAGGGCGGGAAGTCCGGCCGGTGCCAAGAGCGCACCCATCATCGCGCCGCCGACGGTCCAGGCGACCGAGCTGACCGAGGTGCTGAGGGTCTTGGCCACGTACTCCTTCGCCGTGAGCTCGCCACGGCGGTATTCCTGGCTGGTGAAGAGGGCGTCGAAAGGAATCGAGGCGACCACGTCGGTCTTGACGTCCTTCGCCAGCTTCGCGGGCGAAAGGCTCGTGGGGACGTGGATGCCCATCGCCCGAGAGACCGTGTCGAGCGGGCGGTTGGAGCGGAGGCGCTGCACCTGGCCGGCCGAGGCATAAGTTGCGTTCGAGATGGCCATCGGGACCTCCTGGACTCCAATTAACGACCCATTAACGGTATCGGAGTCTTCGCGTCCCGCCTTGCGTTTTTCCAGGAAGCTTAACCGAAGCTTACATCCCTTTACCCGCCGGGCGGTGGGGACGCCGCGTGGCGGTTAGTCGCCACGCGGTTTGCTGCTTTGCGGTGCGCCGCTTTGCGGATCGCCGTTGAGGGCGCGGTCGATGACCTGGACGGTGTGAAGCAGTTCGGGGGATCCGGGCAACCTCGCGAGCCCCGAGCCGATCTGCATCAGGCAAGAGGGGTTGCCCGTCACGATGATGCGCGCCTCCGTCTCGGCGATCGCCTCGAGCTTCCGCTCCAGCAGCGCCTTCGACATGTCGGGCTGCAAGAGCGCGTAAGAGCCGGCGCCGCCGCAGCACCAGTCCGATTGGCGAAGGTCGACCCAGTCGAGTCCCGGCACCTGTTTCAAGACGTCGCGGGGCTCGCGGCGAACCTTCTGGCCATGCGCCAGGTGGCAGGCATCGTGGTACGTGGCCTTGCCGGAGAGCGCATGGGTCATGGGCGGCAGCTCGATCATGGCGAGCACCTCCGAGACGTCCTTCACCTTGGCGGAGAAGGCCGCAACCCGGGCATGGTCCGGGTGCTCGGAGGGCAAGAGATGCGGGTAGTCCTTCATGGCGGCCCCGCAGCCGGCGGAGGTGACGGCGATCGCCAGGACCTCGTCCACCGGGAAGGCCGCGACGTTTCGCAGCATCAAGGCGCGCGCATGCGCCGCATCCCCGTCATGGGCATGCAGCGCTCCGCAGCAGCCCTGGGAGCGCGGCACCAGGACGTCGTAACCCGAGCGCGTAAGCACCCGCACCGTGGCGCGGTTCACCTCGCCGTAGAGGGCCTCCATCGCGCAGCCGGTCAATAACGCGATCGCCCCCTTGCGCGTCCCCTGGGCTGGAATCCTCTCGGGAAGCGGAGGAAGGGCCGGAGCGTCCGGCGTGAGCTCGGCGAGGCGCCGCAGACCGGCGGGCAAGGCGCGCTCGAGACCCGGCGCCACCCGGCGCATCAGCCGCAATGGAGCCGTGGCGACCTGGAGGCGGCGGGGATGGGTCAGCACATGATCCAGCAGCGCCTTCCAGCCCCGCTTCCCCTGAGGCGGGAGCACCTCGGAGCGGACATGCTCGAGCAGGCGCCCATAGGGAACAGCCGACGGACAGGCGGTTTCGCATGCCCGGCAACCCAGGCAGCGATCGAGGGGAGCCGAAAGCTCGGCCCGTGAAGCGTCGGGCTCCGAGGAAAGCCCCTCTTCGAGCAGGTGGCGCATCAGGTAGATCCGGCCGCGAGGGGAGTCCACCTCCGAGCCGGTCAGGGCGTACGTGGGGCATGCCGGGAGGCAGAGCCCGCAATGGATGCAGTCGCGGGTGTCGATCATGCTAGAGCCCTCCGACGAAGCGGCCTGGCGAGAGGGTGCCCTGCGGATCGAAGGCCCGCTTCAAGGCTTTCATCAAGGGGAAGTCCGACCGCGTCGGTCCCCAGACATCCCAACCTTCCTTCCAGGCGTCCGGAGCGCGGAGGACGACCAGGTACCCTTTTCGCTCGGCGGCCAGATCCCTCAAGGTGGCAATCATGGCGCGCCCCCCGGGGATTTCCCAGCCCTCGGCAGCCGGGAAACTGCCGTAAAGGATGCCGTTGGCCGCATGTCCGCTCCAGCTGCCGCCTCGCCCCACGCCCCCGAGGGCGTCGCAAAGGAAGCCCATCGCCTCGGCAGGCGGCAGGCCCACCTTGACCAGCAGCGGCGCATGCTCGGCATGCGCGCGCGCGGCGAGCTCGTGCCGTAGGGAGTCGTCGGAACGCTCGCAGGGAGCATGCACGATCCGCTCGAAGGCCGCTTGCTGCCAACTCACTGCCTCGGGCTCCCCCTCGAAGCCCATCGCGAGAAAGGCCCCGCGGGCATCCGCCCCGACCTCGAAGAAACAGGGCTCCAGGGGAGCCTGGCGCAGCCCCTGCCACGCGGATTCCAGGGAGGCGACGTCCTCGAAACGCGCTAGCACGCCCCCGGTCGCCGTCGGCAACGGTCGAACCCGCAACGACACCTGGGCGATCGCCCCGAGGGTGCCGTAGGAGCCCGTGAACAGCTTGGGCAGGTCGTAGCCCGCGACGCTCTTGACCACGCGGCTCCCCGATTTGAAGAGCGTCCCGTCCGCGGTGGCCACGGTCATGCCCAAGAGCTGGTCGCGAACGGTGCCAAAGGCCGCCCGCCAAGGCCCATCCGGGTTGGCGGCCACCAGACCCCCGATGGTCGTGCGATCGGCATGGGCGGGGTCGAGCGCAAGCCTCTGGCCATGCGCTTCCAGGATGCTCTGAAGCTGGGCCAGCGTCATGCCGGCCTCGACGGTGATGGTCATGTCGTCGGGCTGATAGTCGATGAGCCGGTCGAGCCGGGTGGTCAGCACCATGCGGTCGGCCACGACCGGGTTGCCCTGATCCAGGCGCAGGCCCTTACCCGCCACGATCAGCCTCTCGCCGGCCTTTTCCGCGGCATGGAGCGCTTCGGCGAGCTCGGCGGGGGTTTCGGGGAGGACGTGAGCCTGGGGAATCCCGTTCGATAGGGTGGGGCGCGTCACTGTGATCCTCCCAGCACTCCCAGGCGCGGGCTTTCGGAGCAGGCCCCCGGCGTCGGGACGAGCTTGCCGGGGTTCATCCGCTGCCGGGGGTCGAGGGCGTCCCGGACGCGGCGCATGGCCGCGAGGTCCTCGGGGGCGAACATCCGGGCCATGTGATCGAGCTTCTCGATGCCGATGCCATGTTCCCCGCTCAGCGAGCCTCCGGCTTCCAGACAGACGTCGAGGATCTCGCCTCCGGCCTTCAGCACGCGCTGGACTTGCTCGGGATCTCGCTCGTCGAAGAGGACGACGGGGTGGAGGTTGCCGTCGCCCGCGTGGAAGACGTTGGCGATGCGCAGGCCGTGGCGCGCGCCGATCTCGGAGATCCTTGAGAGGACGCGGGGAAGCTGGGTGCGGGGAATCACGCCGTCCTGGGTGACCTTGGAGGGGGCGAGGCGGCCGACGGCGCCGATGGCTTTCTTGCGGGCGAGCCAGAGCCGCTCGCGCTCGGCGGCGTCCTGGGCGATGCGGACATCGCGGGCTCCGGCGTCGCGGCAGAGGGCGATCGCCCGCTGGGCCTGGGTATCGAGGCCGGCTTCCAGCCCGTCGAGCTCGAGGATGAGCACGGCTCCCGCGTCCTGGGGAAAGCCGAAGGCGAAGGCGGCCTCGACGGCCTCGACGATGGTCTGGTCCATCATCTCGAGCGCGGCGGGGATGATGCCCGAGGCGATCAAGCTCGAGACGGCGTTGGAGGCGTCCTCGACGGTCGCGAACGCCGCGAGCATGGTCCGGACCGCGGGAGGGTTGGGGGTGAGCCGCAGGAGCATGCGGGTCACGATGCCCAGCGTGCCCTCCGAGCCGACGAAGAGGCCCAGGAGGTCGTAGCCGGGGGCGTCTTCCGCGGGGCCGCCCAGCCAGACGAGGTCTCCGTCGGGGGTGACGACCTCGAGACCGAGCACATGGTTGGTGGTGACGCCATACTTGAGGGTATGGGGGCCTCCGGCGTTCTCGGCGACGTTGCCTCCGAGGGTGCAGGCGGATTGGCTGGAGGGGTCGGGGGCGAAGTGAAGCGCGTGGGGGCTGGCGGCTTGACTGAGCGTGAGGTTGACGACGCCGGCTTCGACCAGGGCGGAGCGGTTGAGGGGATCGAGGGCGAGGATGCGCGTCATGCGGGTGAGGGCAATCATGATGCCGCCCTGGGGAGCCATACAGCCGCCCGAGAGGCCGGTGCCCGCGCCGCGCGGGATGAGGGGGAGGTCGTATTTGCTGGCGAGACGGACGACGGCGGCGACCTCGTCGGGGGTCCGAGGAAGGACCACGACGTCCGGGCGTCCCCGGGCGATGGTGAAGGCATCCGTGTCGTAGACCAGCCGCTCGTGCGGCTTGGAGAGGACGCCGTCGGCGCCGAGGAGGTCGCGGAGGTCGTCGAGTAGGCTAGGGGCGTTCACGCCGGTTCTTCTGGTAATCCTGGACCAGGCGCCATCCGACGACGACCATGGCCGCGAAGGAAAGGGGGCCGATGACGTAGGTGAGCCCGATGAGGACGGTGAGCAGCTGATCCATTTACTTGCGGAGACAGCCGAGGTGCGCGTTCCCCTCGATTCCCTTCGTGGATTTCTGCGTCGCCAGAATCGCCTGGCGGCAACGGGTGCAGATGGTCATGTCCGTTCCTCCTTTTCGCATCCAGCCCCATTCTACCCTATTTTGAGAATCATTCTCGCAAGGGGGTTGCGGAAGCGCGGGAGGGGCGCCGCCAAGCGTCCCTCAGCGGCGCGGCAGGCTGGGTTCGCGCAGGGGGCGGATCAAGCTGCCGATCAGCTCGCGAAAGCCCCGGGGCGCGACGCCGAAGCGGCGCCGCATCTCGGTGGTGTCGCAGGTCTGGTCGTGCGTGAGCAGGAAGAGCTGATCCGGGGTGACGGGAAGATCGGGGATGGCGCGCGAGACCCAAGGCAGCAGCCACTCGACGGCCTGCGCGGGAAAATGAAGAATGAACCGATCGGTCCCCAGCGCCTGGGTCAAGGCCCTGAGCATGTCGTCGAACGAGAGGCGATCGCTGCCCGCCAGGCAGATCATGTCGTTGACCACGTCGTCCCGGACGACGGCTTGATAGAGGCTTTCGGTGAAGTCCTCGACATAGAGGGGCTGGTAGAGGTTGCGGCCGGCCCCGACCACCGGGGTCACCGGGGTCGAGAGGATCAGATCCGTGAGCATGCGCGTGAACTCGTCGCCCCGCCCGAAGATCACGGCCGGTCGCAGGATCACGTAGGGCAATCCCGAAGCCTTCACGAGCTGTTCCGCCTCGCCCTTGCTGCTCAAGTAGCGGCTGCGCGCCCGAAGGCTCGCCCCGAGGGCGCTGGTCAGGACGATCTTCGAGATGGCGTGGCGCCGGGCCTCGTCGACGATCCGGCGGGTGCTCTCGACGTGCACGCGCGTGAAGTCCTGGCCGGGGCGCTCGCGCAGAATGCTGACCAGCGGGACCACGTGGGTCACCCCCCGCATGGCGCGGGCCAGATCCCGGGCCTGGTAGAGATCCCCCTCGACGACCTCCACGCCGGGAAGGTCCGGGACCTTGGCCCGGGAAGCGACCATCCAGCGCGTCGGGATTCCGTTTTCCGAGAGCCGCTGGACCAGGCTCTTGCCGATGAAACCGGCGGATCCGATCACGAGCGTCTGCATGGGCGCTCCTTTCTACTCCGCCCCATCATAGGAGGGGTTTATTGCCATCGCAACGAACGAGCGGCGCCAATAAACCCCTCCTCGACGCTCGAATCCGTGCCGGACTTGGGCTAGGATGAACCGCAGAGCGCTCGGGCCATGCCGTTCGAGTGACTTTTACGGCTCTAAGGAGGTGTTGGATGATCACGCACCGCCTCTCGGTCAGGGACCTGAAGCGCAAGATGGACGCGGGACAGGCGTTACTGCTCATCGACGTGCGAGGAGGGTTCTGCGACAGCGATCGCATGATTCCCGGGGCCATTCACCTCGATGCCCGCGACATCAACCCGCATCTCTTCAACCTGGGGCATGACGTCGAGATCGTGGTCTACGGCAACCAGGAACAGGATGATGCCACCCTCAAGGTCGCGGACGCCCTTCAGGCGGCGGGCTATTGCGCCGAAGCGCTCCAAGGCGGCTGGAACGCCTGGCTGGATTCGGGTTTCCCCACCGAGCCCCGGCAAGAGCGTCGGCTTCCCACGCATGCCGCGGAGCTGAAAGAGCGCGGACAAGCGCAGCCCCAAGCGAAGGCCCAGGAATCGGAGTCGGAGGAGAGCATCGTCGGAGAGGCCCGGGAGCGCATCGAGGAAACCGCTGAGGGCGTGTCGCATTCGCTCGGAGATCTGGCCAGCCGCACCCTCCGTCTGGTTCAGACCCTGATCCGCCGCTGAAAGGAGGTGGCCGATGGCCACGATCTTGAACCGTCGGCGCAGCCCGACGGATCGTTTGACTACCGCCGTTCCTGCGTTGCTGGTCTCCATGGTCGGAGACCAGCTGATTACCCGGGGCATGGATCGGGCGCAGCACTGGCTGCGTACGAGCTGGTCGCGCGGCGTTCGTGAGGCCCGGCATACCGCCAAGCCCTTGCGGAAAACCGCGAGCCGGGAATGGAAGAAGAGCCGGAAGCTCGAATCGGTGATTCCCTTCTTTCCGGCCATTCCGGTGATTCCCGCCGCAGTGGTGGTCGGGCTGACGACGGTCTCGACCATCCTGGCCGTGCGGGCGAACCGCCGGCAGGACGAGTTCGCGGCGAGGCTCGACGCCATCGAGACCGAACTGGCGCTGCTGAGAGAGCAGCGGGAGCGTCGCCAATCGACGCCAGGTGAATCACAGCCCGCGCAGTTGCCCTGGAGCTGAGAGAAGGTCCCCCCGAAACGGGGGGACCTTCTCGCGGAATCGCGCTCCGGTGAGCCGCGGCTACATGGGGATCGGTTGACCGACGGCAGCTAGCGCTGCCTCCCGGTAGCTTCTGAGGGCTACATGTGGATCGGTTGACCGACGGCGGCCAAGGCCGCCTCCCGGCAGCTCCTGAGGGCTACATGTGGATCGGTTGACCGACGGCGGCCAAGGCCGCCTCCTTGAACACCTCGGAGAGGGTCGGGTGCGCGTGCACCGTGATATCCACCTCTTCGGCCGTGGCCTCGAGGTTCATCGCGAGGCTCGCTTCGCCCAGGATCTCCGTGACCTCGGGCCCCACCATATGGATGCCCAGGATCTCGCCGTACTTGGCGTCGACCACGAACTTGATGAAACCGTCGATCTCCCCGATTCCCTGCGCCTTGCCGTTGGGACGGAAGGGGAACTTGCCGACCTTCACGTCATATCCCTTGGCCTTGGCGTCGGGCTCGGTGAGGCCGATCGAGGCCACCTGCGGCTCGCAGTAGGTCGCCGAAGGCATCTTGTTGTAGTCGAGCGGCTGCGGGTGGTGGCCCGCAATCTTCTCGACGCAGACGATGCCCTGCGCGGACGCGACATGGGCGAGCGGATACTTGCCCGTGAGATCGCCGATGGCGTAGACGCCCGCGACGTTGGTCCGCATCGACGCGTCGACCTCGACGAAGCCCTGGGCATTCGTCTTGACCCCCGTTTCCTCGAGACCGAGGTTCTGGGAGTTGGGGATGATGCCCGTGGCCGAGAGCAAGCGGGGGGCCTCGAACGTCTGCTTCGAACCGTCGGCCGCGGTGACATGCACCGTGACGCCGTCGGCCTTCTGCTCGACCTTGTCGACCTTGCACTTGGTGTGGAACTTCACGCCCAGCTTCTTGAAGGCCTTTTCAATCTCCTGCGAGATCTCGGGGTCTTCCTTGGGCAGCAGGCGATCGGCCATCTCGAGGATGGTGACCTGACAGCCGTAGTTCTGGAGCACGTAGGCGAACTCCATGCCGATGGCGCCGGCCCCCAGCACGATCATGCTGGAGGGGACGTCCCGCATCGACAGGAACTCCTTGGCGGTGAAGACCACCTTGCCGTCGGGCTTCATGTCGAAGAAGACCCGCGGGCGCGAACCGGTCGCCAGGATGATGTGCTTGGCCGTGATCTCCTTGCCGGAGGGCTCGAGCTTGATCTTGCCCTTGCCGGCAAGGCGGCCGCGCTCCTCGATTAGGTCGATCTTGTTCTTGCGGAAGAGGAAGCCGACGCCCTTGGCCTGGGTGTCGACGATCTTCTTGGAGCGATCGATGGCCTTGGAGTAATCCGCCTTCACGCCCTCCACCGTGATCCCGAAGGCCTCGGCGTGCTTGATGGTGTGGAGGACGGTGGCGTTCTTGAGGACCGCCTTGGAGGGAATGCAACCCCACTGGTTGCAGACGCCTCCGAGGCCGGCGATCTTGGAGTCCTCGATCACCGCGGTCTTGAGACCCAGCTGGGCGGCGCGGATGGCGGAAACGTATCCGCCGGGGCCCGCGCCGATCACGACGACGTCGTACTGGCTCATGACTACACCACCAAGAGCAGCGGAGTCTCGAGGAGGCGCTTGACCTCACCGAGGAACTGAGCCGCGAGCGCCCCGTCGATCACCCGGTGATCGCTGGAGATGGTGATGCGCATCATCGAGCGCACGACCACTTCGTCGTTGATGACCACGGGCTCCTTGACGATGGAGCCGACCGCCAGGATCGCCGACTCCGGCGGGTTGATGATGGCGGTGAAGGACTCGACGTCGAACATGCCGAGGTTGCTGATGGTGCAGGTGCCGCCCGAGAACTCGTCGGGACGCAGGCGGTTCTCCTTGGCGCGAGCCGCCAGGTCCTTGGCGGACTCGGCGATCTGCGACAGGGTCTTGCCGTAGGCATCGGTGATGACGGGAACGACCAGGCCTTCGGGCAGCGCGACGGCCATGCCGACGTTGATGACCTCATGCTGGACGATCCGGTCCTCGGCCCAGGAGGCGTTGACGTTGGGGAACGCCTTGAGGGCCTTGGCGACGGCCTTGATGACCATGTCGTTGAAGGAGACCTTCTGGGCGCCGGTCAAGGTCTGGTTGACCTGGGCGCGGAAGGCGACGGCCTCCGTCATGTCGATGGCCTTGGTGACGTAGAAGTGCGGGGCGGTCTGCTTGCTCTCGGAGAGCCTGCGGGCGATCGCCTGACGCATCCGGGTGAGGGGCACCTCGGTGACCGCGGCCTGGGGCACGAACGCCGCGGGCTTCTGGACCGGCTTGTAGCCCTCGACGTCCCGCTTGACGATCCGGCCTCCAGGGCCCGTCCCCGGCACTTCTGCCAGTTCGACGCCCTGAGCGGCGGCCATCTTCTTGGCCAGGGGCGAAGCCTTCACGCGCTCGCCCTCGCGGCGAGCCGGAGCATGAGCTCCCTCGGCTGCCCGCTGGGCGTCGGCGTTGGCCTGCTTGACCCGGCTGGGCTCTTCGATCGCCGCCGAGGGGGCGACGGTCGCGTTGGCCTTGGCGCCCGTTCCGGCGCCGACTCCAAGGCCGACGGCCTCGCCGCCTTCGCCGGACTGGGCCATGTCGAGGCCCGAGCCGTTGTTGGCGAGCGCCTGCCCCGCGCTGGGGGCCTTGCTGGGAGCTTCCACCTTCTCGCCCGGCGCGGCGATGATGCCGATGACCTCGCCGACCGCCACGTCCTCGTCAGCCCCGTGAAGGATCTTGGCGAGCACGCCCCCGGCGAACGCTTCGATTTCGATGTTCACCTTGTCGGTCTGGATTTCGGCGATCGGCTCGCCCTTGTTGACGGCATCGCCTTCCTGCTTGAGCCAGCGGAGAATCTTCCCCTCGGTCATGTCGTAGCCCATCTTGGGCATGAGCACGTTCGTGGCCATGATTTACCTCTTTATGTTGACTTGGGCTACTTGAGAACTTCCCGCACGGCCTTGATGACGTCCGCCTTGTGGGGGAAAGCCTGGTACTCGAGGTGCTTGTTGTAGGGATCGGGAATCTCGATGCCCGCCACGCGCTTGACCGGAGCGTCGAGGAAGTCGAAGCCCTCTTCCATGATGCGCGCGGAGACCTCGGCGCCGATGCCGTGGGACTTCCAGCCCTCTTCGGCCACGACCACCCGGTTGGTCTTCTTCAGCGACTCGAGCACCGGACCCATGTCCAGCGGACGCAGGGAGCGAAGGTCGATGATCTCGCAGTCGATGCCTTCTTTGGCCAGCTCCTCGGCCGCCGCCACCGATTCCAGCGCCATGCGCGAGAAGGAGACGATGGTGACGTCCTTGCCGGGCCGGCGCACGACCGACTTGCCGATGGGAATGACGTACTCCTCTTCGGGGACCTCGCCCTTGGTGGCGTAGATCAGCGCGTGCTCGATGAAGAGCACCGGGTCGTTGTCCCGGATGGCGGCCTTCAGGAGGCCCTTCGCATCATAGGGGGTGCTGGGCATGACGACCTTGAGGCCGGGGATGTAGGCGAACAGGGGCTCGAGCGTCTGGGAGTGGGTCGCAGACAGCTGGCTCCAGCCGGCCGGGGTGCGGATGACCATGGGCACCTGCATCTGGCCGCCGAACATGTAGTGGATCTTCGCCGAGTGGTTGACGATCTGATCCATCGCCTGGAGGATGAAGTTGAAGCTCATGATCTCGGCGATCGGGCGCAGGCCGGTCATGGCGGCGCCGGTGGCGGCACCGATGATCGCGGTCTCCGAGATCGGGGTGTCCTTGATCCGCTTCTCGCCGAACTCTTCGACGAATCCCTTGGTCACGCCGTAAGATCCGCCGTAGTAGGCGATGTCCTCGCCCAGGATGAAGACGGAGTCGTCGCGGAGCATTTCCTCGCGCAGGGCCTGGCGCAGGGCTTCACGGTAAGTAATGACGGGCATGGCGAGGCTCTCCTATTGGGCGTAGTCAGGCTTGTCAGCCTGCTGTTGACGGCAGAGGTCGCCGTTCTCCACGGGGGTCGCGTACAGGTAATCGCAGAGCGTGGACAGCGCCGGATCGGGGCTCTCGTCCGCGAAGCGCACCGCCTCGTCCATTTCCCGCTCCACGGACTCGTCGAGGGCCTTGAGCTCGTCCTCGGTGGCGATGCCGTCGTCGAGAAGCTTCTTCTTCCAGTTGGCGATCGGGTCGCGCTGGCGCCAGAACTCGACTTCTTCCTTGTTGCGGTAGTACTCGGGGTCGGCCATGGAGTGCCCGCGGAAGCGGTAGGTCTTGGCCTCCAGCAGCACCGGGCCTTCGCCGTTGCGGCAGCGCTCGGCCGCCCGCTGGGTGGCCTCGTACATCGCCAGGGGATCCATGCCGTCGACGGCCTCGCCGTGGATGCCGTAAGCGACGGAGCGCTTGTGGAGATCCTCGATTGCCGAGTCGCGGTGGATGGCCACGCCCATCGAGTAGAGGTTGTTCTCGATCATGAAGATCACGGGGAGCTTGTAGACGGCCGCCATGTTGAGCGACTCGTGGAAGCCACCGTTGTTGGTGCTGCCGTCGCCGAAGAAGGCGATGGCGACCTGCTTGCTACCGGTGTACTGGTGCCGCATGGCCATGCCCACGGCCAGGGGCAGGTGGGCGCCAACCAGGGCGTAGCCTCCCCACATGTGCTTGGAGGCATCGGCGAGGTGCATCGAGCCGCCGCGGCCCTTGCTGCATCCGGTTTCCTTGCCGTAAAGCTCGGCCATCAGGCCGTTGCTGTCGAGGCCCCGGGCGATCGCATGCCCGTGATCGCGGTAGTGGGTGACGATGTCATCATCGTCGTTGAGCGCGTTGATCGCACCCACCGCGACGGCTTCCTGACCGATGTAGAGGTGAAGGAAGCCGCCAATCTTCGCGTAGGCGTATCCCTCGGCGCACTTCTCCTCGAAGCGCCGGATCAGCACCATCTGGCGGTACCAATCCAGGGCGGTCTGCTTATCCACCATGGGGAAAGCTCCTTTGACGACATGAGGCCTGAAGGCCCCGTTTTACGTACCTTGCGACGATACCAGCCTGCCGGTGGATCGTAACACGCTTTGATGAAGTTCGGCAAAGCGCAAGCCCGGAGGTCCTGAACCTCTCGAGCCCTCTGAGTCCCACCGGAGGATGGCGCCGTTGCCTGTGTAGAGGATAACAGAGAAAACTACTTAGCGCATCTTTAAGCTATTGATCGGGTTTCGTTCCAGGGTCAACCCGCTCCGTCGCTCACTGTCCGTCCTTCGGCTCGGAGCCTTAAAGCATTCTTAGAGCGTCGACAAGAAAGTTCTCCCCTCCTCGGTCGATAGGTACAGAGATCGTTAAGAAGCTGTTTGCAGGAGGTGACGATGAGCGTCGTGCGTCAGGGGATGGAAGGCCTTCGGACCTGGATGCGCCAGTCGTTCAGCTCGGTGAGCGACGATGCGGCCAAGACGGCAACGCGCGAAATCGCGGGCAAGGTCGCCAAGGACTCCCTCTTCGTCTCCGAGTCTGCCCGCCAGCTCATCGAAGGCAAGAAGCTCAAGCTCGTCAAGACCGAGTTCCGCCCCGTGAAGGCCACGCGCATCGAGCTCCACCCCGAGGTCGCCGCCGCCTGGAAGCAGAGCAAGGCCAACGCCGCGCGCTACAAGGAAGAGACCCTCGGCATCCTTACCGAGAAATTCGGCAGTCGCGTCAAGGCCGAGGCGAAGTACGACGCCCTCATCACGCATTTCAAGAAGCAGCAGGTCATCGCGGCCAATTACACCAACCTCTCCTTCAGCAACGCGCTCAACGAAGGGAAGATTCGCTCGCTCTACGATCTGCCCTTGAAAACCCAGATCGACAGCAAGGGCGTCTCCTACGTCGCGGGCCGCAACCTGGCGGATATCCGCCTGGGACTACGCGAGCACAATCCGCTCTATGTCACGGTGGGCGGCAACAAGAAGTACGCCCAGGACATCGCCAAGTACGGAAACCTCACGGTCCAGTACAAGGAGGCCGAACTGGCGGGCCGGGTCCTCTTCTCGGACGGCAACCACAACTTCTTCGCCAAGCGCCTGAATGCTCGCGAGGCGTTCAAGGAGTCGCGCGTCACCTACTTCGATCTTCCTCACCTCACGGTCAACCGGATCGTCAAGGAGAACATCGGCCCCAAGGAGTCCAGCAAGCTGATCGAGGGCATCGTCTACGGCGGCATCGATCCGCGCAAGACCGCGGAAGCGATCACGATCCTGCGGCCCGCCGACGGGTTGGAACAACTGAAGAACGCGGCGCAGGCCGCCGGAATCCCCCTCAAGTAAAGGAGCCCCCATGCCCCGTATTCGCCCCCTCGAGGTCGCGGAAGTCGATCCCGACTCCCGGGCCGTCTTCGATGCCTTCCAGGCACAGCGCGGCAACGTCCCCAACATGTTTCGCACGCTGGCCATGGTGCCTGCGATCATGACCACGGCCGCCGCTCACATGCGCGCGGTCTTCACCTCCGGGACGGTTCCTGTCCGGCTCAAGGAGATGCTCACCGTCCGGGTCAGCCAGGTCAACGCCTGTGCCTACTGCCTGGCCTCCCATACGGCCTTGCTGAAGCAGCTGGGCGCCACCGATGAGACCATCGCCGAGCTGGAGGCCTGGGAGGCTTCGGGCGCATTCACCCCGGCCGAAAAGGCCGCGCTCGCCTTGGCCGAGCAGATGACGCGGGACGCGAAGCGGGTCGACGACACGCTTTGGGCCGAGCTCGCCTCCCATTTCACCGACTCCGAGATCGTGGAGTTGGTCTCCGTCATCGGCTTGTTCAACTACTTCAACCGCGTCAACGACGCCTTGCAGGTCGAGATCACCCGCTAGTAAAAATCGCGCGCTCCGACGCACCGCCCCAGTCATACGGTTTCCCCCCGTTCCCATGCCGGGAACGGGGGGAAGTGGGCGTTTCGCTTCTGGCCCGCTTGGGGCGTCAGGGGAGTGCCGACTAAGGATTGCCGAAGTTGGGCTTCGCGCCATCGTCCTCGATGCCGACGTGCGATTCGACATCCGGATTGGGATCGAGCACGAGGTTGAGCACGGGCACGAGGTTGGTGCGGACGTAGCTGCGGCCCGAGTTGCCGGAATAGAACACGCGATCCGAGGCGTCGAAGTCGAGAGGCTTGACGTCGCGGCCGATCAGGACGCCGCTCTTGGCAGCGACCGCGAAGACCTTGTAGTTGCCGTCGGGAATGTTGTAGAAGGTCACGGCCTGGTGGACGGTGGGCGACGTGAAGCCTCCACCCGCCTTGGTCAAGCGCCGGATCATGTAGCGGCCGTTCTGGAGCTGGTAAGTCGGATCGTCGATGTCTTGGCCACAGAGGTAGCGGACGTCATCGAAGTACGGCACGGGGTACTCCACGCCGGTGAACCGATGGGCGGCGGCGTTGTCCGTCTTGAGCCAACCCCCGATCGAGAAGGCGAAGTTGGCGGCCGAGTCGGGGTTGACCGGGTTGCCGGGGTTCGTGTCATAGAGGCCGATCAGGATCTCCTCGATGTCACCGCTGACGTACTGCGTGGCGTAACTGGTGCCCGCGAGGCTGACCGTGACGTCGGTGCCCGTCTGGGTGGCCGAAGCGGCCACCGGCTCGATGCCGGGCAAGCTGAGATTGCTGCTGGAGGCGCTGGGAGACTGGACGGCGCAGGCTTGGATGGCGAGGGTTCCGGCGATGGCGGCGACGAGGAACGAGATGCGGGACATAGCTTTCTCCTTCTCTTCTACAGCTGTACTAGAGCGATGCGGCGGTGCTGGACCAACCCCTAGCTTGGTTGGTGTTCTCAATTTAACCTGCTGCCGTTCGATCGGTATTCAGTCTAATTCGGGAGAAAACTTGGTTAGTTTGCCCATGTGCAAAGGCGCCAAAGCCGCGGCAGAATCCGCTTCCTTGGCGCCTTTGAGCGGGGTCGGCGGGGGAGCCCCCGCGACGGTTGCGACCGGCAGCGAAGACTGCCGGTCGCAACGCCGTCAGCGCGGGGTCCGGGGGGATGGGATCGCGGCCTCCAGCCGCGTTTTGTCCAGCCCGATGATGAGATCCGTGCCGACCCGAAACGTGGGGCGTCGAATCAAGTAAAGCTCTTGCGCCATCCACTGGATGCGCTCCGCGTCCGTCAGGGCTTTTCCTGCCAAGCCCAACGCCTTGAAGCGGGGGCTTTTGGTCGACAGCAACTCCGACGCGGGACGTTCGCCTAGCATGGCCTGGATCTCATCGGCGCTGAGGGGGGCTTCGAAGAGTTCCCGCTCGGTGAAGGAGACGCCCTTCTGCTGGAGCCAGCGCCGGGCCTGGGTGCACGTGCTGCATCCCTTCTTGGTGTACACGGTGACGGTCATGGAGCCTCCCTTAAAGGGCCCCGAGGAGAACCTCGGGGCCGCGTCGTGTCCTTGAGCCGATCTTACCGCAAGGCGGTAGGCTCGCCTAGCGCGTGGCTTTGGCGCGGGAGGCGACGAACGTTTCGCCCGGCATGAGGCCATGGACCGCCACTCCGCGCTCGCGCGTCAGCTCCGCCAGGGCTTTCGGGGTTCCCCGGAGGGCCGGGAAGGTGCCGTGATGCATGGGGATGACCTGCTTGACTCCCAGCAGCTCGATGGCCTTGGCGGCTTCCCGGGGACCCATCGTGAAGTGGCCCCCGATGGGAATGAGCGCGACGTCCGGGCGGTAGAGCTCGCCAATCAGGGCCATGTCTCCGAAAACGTTGGTATCGCCGGCATGGTAGATCGTGAAGCCGTCGGGAAGCTCGATGACGTAGCCCGCGGCCTCGCCGCCGTAGACGATCTGGTCTCCGTCCAGGATGCCGCAGGAATGGTCGGCCGAGACCATGGTGACTTTGACGTCGGCCACCTCCTGGGTGCCGCCCTTGTTCATGCCGCGGGTCTCGGTGAGGCCCTTCTTTTCCAGCCAGTGCGCCGTCTCGAAGATGGCGACTGTGGCGCAGCCCGTTCGCTTGCCCAGATCCACGGCGTCTCCGATATGGTCGAAGTGGCCGTGCGTGATGAGCATCGCGTCGAGAGCGTCCACCGTTTTGAGGGGCTCGGGGCATGCCGGGTTGCCCATGACCCACGGGTCGATGAGCAGGGTTTTCCCGGTGGGGGTCGTTAACTTGAAGGCGGAGTGACCGAGCCAGGTCAATTGCGCCATGCCGTCGCGGGTCATGCGGCCTCCTTTGCGGTAACGGGGGGGAGCGTGCCCGCCATTCTACCAAGCCTCTCCGCGGGCCGCCACGGAGACCATGCCTCGTCTGTTGGTAGGGGAAGCCGCATCGCCTATCATCGAGGGAATGGGAGACAGGAGGGGCCTATGGCACGCTTGAACGTCAAGATGGTGGGGGAGGGGGACTTCCTGAGTTTCCCCGAGATCCGGGATCGCAAGGGCTACTACCTCAACGTGCTCACCGGCGACCTCTTCCGCAACTCGGGTCATTTCACGGAGGCGAACCGGCGCATCCTGGAGGCCTGCGTCTGCGAGGAGGGCGACCCCTTGATGCGCAGGCCCTTCTTGTTCATCTCGGATCAGCTCGAGCTCAGTCAGCGGGAGGCCAAGGAACTGGCGGCCCGCAAGTTCGGCCTGTCGATCGGGGACCTGGGGAAGCTGGTTTACTCCACGGAGTGAGAACGCGGGGGCATCGCCCCCGCGTGTCGCTGGGACGGCCGTCCCGGCTGGATGGGAAAGGAACGTCGCGCTACGCGTCGCCGTCGTCGCCGATGGCGCCGACCGGACAGCCTTCCATGGCCTCGCGGCAGGCTTCTTCTTCGGCCTCGTTCTGGGGCTGCTGGTAAACGACGTCGTGGCTGCCGTCGTCGGAGAGCTTGAAGTTATCGGGAGCGGCCGCTTCGCAGGCGCCGCAGACGATGCAGGTGTCGTCGACGTAGTACTTGCCGGGAACGTTATCGGGAAATGCTGATGATTTGTCGGCCATGGTGAATCGAACCCCTTGCTGAATTGATTGCTGGGTTCCCACAGGGGGGAACATGAGAATTCTACGCCAACCCCCCCGCCCATTCAAGCGAATCTCGCAGTTCCTGCCGCGCGTGCGGCTGCAAGGCTGCCTGGAAACAGGACGAATGGTAAACTGGATTGTCCCCCCCTTCGAAAAGGAGATGCGGATGGCTCTTGCTTTCGACCATGACGTCAAGGCGCTCGCTGGCCAGATGAGCCAGGAACGTCGCGACTTTCACATGTTTCCCGAGCTCGGCTTCGAGGAGCAGCGGACGGCCAGTCGCATCGTCGAGGCCCTCCGGGCGGTCGGCATCGACGAGATCCAAACCGGCGTCGCCAAGACGGGCGTCGTGGCCCTCATCCGTGGGCGGCTTCCCGGTAAGACCGTGCTCTTGCGCGCCGATATCGACGCCTTGCCGGTGACCGAACTCAACGACGTCCCCTACCGCTCCCGCCATGACGGCAAGATGCACGCATGCGGCCATGACGCCCATGCCGCCATGCTCCTGGCGACGGCCCGGGTCCTTCACTCCCGCCGCGCGGAGTTCGACGGCGTCGTGAAACTGGTCTTCCAGCCGGCAGAGGAAGGCCCCGGCGGCGCGCTGCCGATGATCGAGGAGGGAGTGCTCCTCAACCCCAAGGTCGACGCCGCCTTGGGCCTGCATGTCTGGAACCTGCTCGAGGTCGGGCAGGTCGGCGTGCGATCCGGCCCCGTCATGGCCAACACCGACGAGTTCACCCTGACCCTGCGGGGGCGCGGCGGCCACGGCGCGATGCCCCATCTCTCGGTGGACGCCATCACGGTGGCTGGCCAGGTGATCTCCGCCCTTCAAAACGTCGTCGCCCGCCAGGTCTCCCCCCTGGAGTCCGCGGTGGTCACCATCGGCACCATCCACGGCGGCGAGCGCCACAACATCATCGCCCACGAGGTCACCATGACCGGGACCGTGCGGACGTTCAACCCGGAAATCGGGGAGGCCGTCCCCGGCATGATCGAGCGAATCGTTCGCGGCGTCACCACCGCCCTGGGAGCCGACTATCAGCTCGAGTACCATCGGGTTTACCCTGCCACCATCAACGATCCCACCATCACGGACTTCGTGCGGGATGCGGCCGCCAAGGCGGTCGGACTCGAGAACGTCGTCGAAGCCGAGGCCTCCATGGGGGGCGAGGACATGGCCTACTTCCTCCAGAAGGTCCCCGGCTGCTACTTCTTCGTCGGATCCGCCAACGCCGCGAAGGGCCTCACGAACCCCCACCATCACCCCGCCTTCGATATCGATGAGGAGGCCCTGCCTATCGGCGTGCAGGTCATGGTCCAGGCCACCCTGGACATCCTCGCCTCGTAAGGCCTCCGTACCGAAAAGCGCCCCCGCCATTGGCGGGGGCGCTTGGACTTTCTCGCCGCGGGGCGATCGCCGGCTAGGGCTTCGTGACGGCGAAGCCGGCGGCTTCCCAGGCCTTCAAGCCGCCTTTGAGCACGGCCACGTTCTTGAACCCGTGCTCGGTCTCGGCGACCCGCGCCGTCGCGATGCTCGCACCCTCGTCCGGGCAGCTGCAGTAGAAGACCACCAGCTCTCCGGCGTCGAGGCGAGGGCCCCAGCTGCTGCTCTCGGAGGCCGGCATGTAGCGCGCGCCGGTGATGTGCTTTTGCTCGAAGGAGCTTTTCGCGCGGACATCCGCGAGGAGCACTTTCACTCCGCTCGCCTGCTTGGCCTTGACCTCTTGGGGGGTCAGGGCGAGCGGTTCGTAGTCGGCATGGGAGGCCGCGTCGACCGGCGCGGGGGGAGCGAAGACCTGCGGGAACGAGTACGCCAGGGCGAAGCCCGCCCCCAGCACGAGGACGGTCCCGAGGGCGAGTGCGATGCGGCGTGGAATCATCCGTCCTCCTCTAGTTGGAGATGAAGCGCTCGATCTCGGCGAGCAACTCCTGCTGCTGGGCGATTTCCTGATCCGTCCATTGACGGTCGACGTGGGGCAGGCGGATGGGAACATGCAGCGTCGAGTGGATCATCCGCAGCACGGCGCTTCCCTTGAGGCCCGAGAGCACCAGCTTCGCGCTCTCGGGATCCACCGTGGGATCCTGATCCGACTGGATGACGAGCGCCTTGCTGGACGCATCCAAGGTAACGCCGCTGCGGAGCTGGCCCTTCACCACCTCCGTCAGGTCCACCAGCGACTTCAGGGTCGAGACGGGGCGGTTTCGGTACCAGTTTCCGACCGCGTTCTGTCCCAGGTTGTTGGGAGAGCTCTTGGCGCCGAACCATTCGAGGAGTCCCGAGAAGGCGATCGCCTTCTCCTTGAACATGACCAGCGGCGCCACCAGCACCACCCGCTTGGGGGCCGGGGTCAGTTGCTGGGAGGCCAGCAGCTCGAGGAAGAGCGAGCCTCCGGTCGAGGCGCCGACCACCGAGACGTTCTGGAACCCCTGATCGTGGAGGGCCTTGTACTCCTTGACGAGCGGACTTCCCCAGTCCTTCCAGGTCGTCTTGGCGAACGCGTCGACGTTGGTGCCATGGCCTCCCAGCAGGACGTTCGACACCAGGAAGCCCTTGCTCTCCAGGTGATCCTCGAGGGCCTGCATCTCGTAGGTGCTGGCAGAGTAGCCGTGCGCCAGGACCGCGACCTTGGCGGAGGCTTTCTGATCCGCGGTGAGGCCGGCGAAGTCGACGGAGGCCAGCACGGATTGCTTGGCGATCTTCCCGTCGTCAAGGTCTCCGGCGTTGATGACGTACCCGGTGCTGCAGCCCGAGAGGAGGAAGGCGAGACTCAGGATGATGCGGCGCATGCGAACCTCCTAGAACGTGTAGCCGACTTCAGCGGAGACCCGGGGCAAGGAGGCCGAGGTCTGGCTGAAGAGGGTGCCGGTGCTGGCAGCCACGGGGTTCGGGCCGATCGCGAGCATCGACATGAATGGGCCCACGTCGAAACGCCAGCCCACCCCCACGAAGGCCAGGAGGTCGGAGGTCGAAGGGGTTCGATCGGATTGGGCGGAGAGCCGGATCCAGGATCCGCCGGCCTCGACGAAGGCGCCGTCGTTCCAGGGATGGAAGCGGCCGCTGAGGTTCAGGGTTTGGGCCATGCCGAGGGTGCCGACGGTGAGCTTGGCCCCGAAGCGCTCGAGCTTGCCGTCGAGGCCGGCGTGGACCCAGTCGGAGTTGCCAATCCCCGCGACCACGGCGAAGGTCGGGCGGGGAGGCGGTTCATGGTGAATCGGGGGAGTGGCATCCATCATGGGCTCCTCGGGGGTGATCGAAAACGAGCAACCCGCCGATTATACCAGACCGATGGCGTCGTCGCCGGGTTAACGGCTGACCCAGACCGGGCTGGTCCAGGCCCAGGCGGTGCGATCGCCATAGACGAGCTTGGCGAAGTAATAGCCTTCCGCCTGCGGGGCGGGAATCTTGAAGGTCCACTTGGCGGCCTTCTTGCCCACGGCGACCTTGCTGATCACGGTGGCGGGCCGCCCGCCGACGCCGTCGGTGTCTCCGTAGAGCTCGATGCGCTCGAAGGCCGTATCCGGGTCGGCCGCCTGAATCTCGACGGTGATCTCCTTGCCGGCCCGGATCTCGGAGCCCATCGGCTTGCCGTCGAGGCTGAACCAGAACTGCAAGTTCGGGTCGTAGGTCGCGTAGGTCCGGCGCGCCTGGAAGGCCTCCAGCACGTTCTGCTTGGTCAGCGACGGAGCCCAGATGCCCGTGCGGGTCGGGGAGGCGAGCCCCCAGTTCTTCACGTGGTTGTCCTGGTCCCCCACGGCACCGATGCGCCAGCCGCGGTTGAGGAACTCCTTGTACTCCTCTTCGTAATTGAGGCCGTTGACCCCGCGGTCCCAGTCGTCGGGTTGCCCCTTCATGTCCTCGCCTTCGTACTTCCCGGGACCGTTCAGGAGGGCCATGCCCGCGAACTTGTGAAGGGCCGAGACGGCGGCGGGGCCGGGGGCGACGGGGGAGAAGGACGCGCCGCCGAACTCCAGCTGGTTGGAGGGGTGAGGATGGTTGAACTGGGCCCAGGCCACCTCGGGGTGGGCCGGCAGCCACTTGGTGTAGAAGGTCGCCCAGTCGCCGTTCGGAACCGGGCAGCGCTCGTCGGCTTCGAAGATGTTGATGTGGCCGCCCTTCGAGATCGAGCTCCACTCCTGGGCCAGCAAGGCCACGAACTTGCCCGACTGGGTGAAGTCCTTGGCCGCCTGCTTCATCGTGGCGTAGCCGGCGTCGCTGATCATGTGCGAGTGGGAGGAAATCCCCAGGAAGTCGAGCTTGCCTTTGTCGCGGGCGTAGGTATAGGCTTCCGCGAGGGTGCCTTGGCCATCATCGCCGTTCTCGGCGACGTGGGTGTGTTGGATGCCGAAGAAGGCCTTGTAGCCGGTGGAGCGAAGGCTCAAGCTGCCGTCGATCTGACTGCCGACGGGGGCGGCGAAGGGCGAGGGGCCACATCCCACGATGGCGGCGACGGCCAGCATGACGGTGCCGGCGACCAGACGCGACGAGCGAAGCATGCGGACTCTCCTTTCAACGTGGGACCTAGCAAGTTATCTGCCATTATGGCGCAAAGTTTGCGTTAAGAGTGCGTTAATTGCGGGCCCTCCGCGCGAAATCCATCCGCTCCCCGAGTGTTGGATCCCCTCATCCGGCCTTCTATAATGAGGGCGCGGTTCGGCGTCTTTCCGAAAGGAGGATCCGATGGCGGAGAAGAAGTTTGAGCCGAAACATGAATTCAAGGGCGAGCATGGGACGCGCGAGGGCGAGTGGAAGGTGCCCTACGAGAAGCCCGGCCCGCCCAAGGGGGAAGGGTACGGCATGGCGGCCGTGACCCAGGCCCTCGAGGGCGTGGATTTTCCGGCGAGCAAACAGGCGCTTCTCGACAAGGTGCGGGGCCACGAGGAAGTCCACTGGACCAAGGAGAAGACCATCAACCTCCGGACCATCTTCAACCGGATGGACCGCGACGAGTTCGAAAGCATGGCGGGGGTGGTCCACTTCGTGAGCGAAGAGGCCCGCGACGAAGGGATTTCCGGCGAGAATCGCTAGGCGACACGACGAGCTCCGGGCCTGGCCCGGAGCTCGTTTCGCTTGGAGATTCGGACGCCCGCTTCGAAACGCTCCTCCCGGAACGCCGCGATGACGATCGCTGGGAATGAGCCCCGATCGTGCCTTGTAAAGCGGAAGGCGCCCGCGTAGGGTGGCGGTGAAAGGAGGACGCCATGAAAGACCGCTTGATGGATCGTATCGAGCACCTGAAGGAAACCTCCCTGGTGGTCGAGGACCTCACGTGCAAGCACTGTATCCGCAACCTTCTCGACGAGCTGCGGGCCGTGGACGGCGTGGTCGCCGCCCGGATCACCTCTCCTCCCGCCATCGACGAGCCCCCGGACGAGCCCATTTGCGGCACGGCCACCGTCAAGTTCAACCCGGATTTCGTGGCGCCCAAGAAGATTTGCGAGACCATCGAGCAGCATGGCTTTCGCGTCGTGCGCTACCAGAACGGCGATTAGCGCGGGCGGGCCGGGGCGGGTCGAGCGCCCTCCCGCCTCGGGAGCGTGCCCAGGTGTAGCCCGCGGAGGCGAGGACGCAGCCTCGGCTGAGGCTCGACGCGCTCCGCCCGCGTCCAGGACAAGCGGCCGTAGAGCGAGATCTGGGTCGTCGTCTTGCGGAAGCCCGCCTTCAGCACCCCCCTCCACGAGGCGGCATTGTGGTCGAAGACGGCAATCCATGCCCTAAGACTCCCTTCCTGGGCCAATTGCGCCCCGATCTGCCGCAGCAAGAGCGGGTAATAGCCCTGGCCGCGATGCGGAGGTGGGGTGTAGAACCCGTAGAGATAAGCCTCGTGCGGGCCGGGAACCACCGTGGTCAGCGTCAGGATGCTCGTCGGCCGGGTGCTGCTCCAGCCGTAGCAGAGCAGCTCGCGGTCCCGCCAGAGCCCCCAAGGCCGGTCCCCGCAGGCGAGCCGCTGCTCGGTCATCGCGGGATCCATCGCGCGCGGTCCCAGGACTTGCAGGTCGGGGGCCCGGAAGGGGGCGATGTGACAGCCGGCGGGCAAGGTTGGAAACGCCGGAGGCGGATCCAACTCCCAGCCGCCCAGGTAACAGCGCTTGAATCCGATGACGGAGCGCAAGGGAGCGACGATCATGCGCATGGCGCCTCCTCTGAACTTCTTCTCCCTTTCGACCCTATCCGGGAAGTTCAGAGGCGACATCGGCCAGCATGCCCCAAGCTGCGGGCCGGATTTTGGCGCGCCCGCCGTCCTGGGGCCCGCCGAAGGTGACCTAGTGGCTGGAGGCGAGCGTCTCGCGGGACAGGGCGCCGCGCAGGATCGAGAGCCCCCGGCTCCAGAGGCTGTCCTGGACCACCTCGACCTGGCGGAGCTGCTCCGCTCCGAAGGACTCCTTGAACGCGATGATGCCCTCGAGCGTTCCACTCGGCAGAAAGTCGAAAACCCGGTAGCCGGCCTCGTAGCCCCATTCGAGGGACTTGGCTACCAGGTAGCTCCCGACTTGCAGTGGATCCTTGGCGGCCCGCGTGGCCAGGTGCAACTCGACGATCGTCTCCCCCCAGCCCCCCAGGAGGATGAAACCCGCCATCTCGCCCCCATGGCGCGCCACGAAGATTGTCAGGTCATGGCCGGCGTGCCGGAACAGCGCCCGGAAGTACGCCTCGTCGCGCACCCAGCGCCGGTACTGCCAGCGGGCGCTATGCTCCTGGTAAACGGGGTAGAGGTCCCGCGTGTCCGAGGGAACGACCGGATGAATCCGCTCCAGCGAGAAAGCCGCCTTCTCCGCCCGGCGGAGATTGCGCTGCCGCAGCCCGCTCATCCGGGCCACCTGGGCCGCCGGCTCCAGGATCGGCACGGCCTGCGTGAAGCTCTCCAGGACCCGGCCCTGCGCCGGCACGCTCTGCCGACCCAGTGGATTGCCCAGCACCCTGAGATTCGGATAGCGCTCCCGCACCTGGGCATAGGCCTCCTCGATCCGGTGCGGAGGCAGCGGCTGAGGACTCAATAGCCCGCCGTAGCCATTCTCCACCCCCGCCTGCGCCTCCGTGACCCAGCCGCGATACCGGGAGCGCAGCGCCAGCGGCAGCAAGGCCTCTTGCCCGTCCGGCCAGCGAAATCCCAACGCGCGAACCGCCGCGCCCCCGATCTCCGCATGCGTCTGGTACCATCCTGGGGTATGGAAGAAGGTCGCCCCAGCGCTCCGGCGCAGGACCTCCCTCCAGCGCGGGTGTCCCACGTCCCAGTCGGTCTCGACCGTCCCCCCCATGCGTATCGTCATGGCGTCATCGACCCCCTTGCGATCCCGTAAACCCGTTCCGTCTCGCGCCCATGATCCGGAATCGCTTCCCCTTCGGCTACGGCGGAATCGGAGAAGCACCTGGTTGAGAGGAGGGTATTCATGAGGCTCTTCACCGCGTTCGAGTTGCCCCCCGACGTCAAGAACGAGGTCGTTCGCCTGCAGACGGAGCTGCACGATCTCCCGTTCCGCCGCTGGCAACCCGCGACGACCCTTCACCTCACCCTGCACTTCCTGGGAGAGGTCGATCCCGCCCTGCTGCCTCGCCTCGAGCCGGAGCTGCGGGAGGCCTGCCGCGGCTTCGGTTCGTTTCGCCTACAACTCGACCGACTTGGCGCTTTCCCCAATCTCCGCCACCCGCGCACCCTCTGGCTGGGCCTCGCGGGCCAGCGCGATCGCCTGGACGCCCTCGAAAGCGCCCTGCGCCCCCGCGTGATCGCGCTGGGCATCCCCCTGGAGGTCCGGAGGTACGCGCCGCATATCACCCTGGCGCGCGATCCCCGCGAAGCGGTCCGGGTCCCCGAGCAGCTTCCCCGTCCTCTCGCCTGGCAGGCGTCCGAACTCGTGCTCTTCCACTCCGCGCTGAAACCCCAAGGGGCGATTCATACTCCGCTTGCCCGCTTTCCGCTGGACTGAACAGCGGGGCGCATGCCCCCTGACGGATCACCCGAAGCGCGTCCATCCCCTCTTCGAGACCGGGAGGGGAGCCGCGCAGCCTCCGGCTCATCCGAGAGATCACCTCCGGCGGCACCGGCTCCGGACGTCGGGCGTTACGGGCCTGGCAGGTCTCTTCTCCCACGTCGAAGACCCAAACTTCCACCTGGTAGCCCAGATCCTTGAGCCGGCGGATGAGATCCCGCCGGCTTCTTCGCTGGGTATGGGTATCCGAGATCAGCAGGTCGTCGCCGCGAGCGGCATGGTGGAGGATGAGCCGGCCGTGCTCGCGGCTCACCGCGCCCTCGCCGGCATGGTGCCTCCGGCTGCCGAAGAGGCGCTCGCGGATCCGGTCGCGGTTGATCTCGGTCAGGTCGGGATGCTCCGCGGCCAGCGTGCTCTTCCCGCAGCCCGGAAGGCCGACGAGCAGGATGGCCCGCATCAGATCCCGCGCCCCTCCGCGTCGGGCAAGGTGAACTCCGCATCCCGCAGCAGCGCGGTCGCCTGGCTCTCCTGGATCTCCTCATCCCCCATGGCATGAAGGTAGCCGGACGTTTCGGTATCGAAGTCCAGCGGCTCGCCTTCGCTGCTCACGCGGTAGCCCATGCCCTCGACGACGCGCTGGAGCGTGAGGTCGCCGGTCATGTCGGGGTCGAAGGTCACGAAGACCTTGGCGAGCTGGGGGTCGACGAGGGCCGACACCACGCCCTGCTGCCGGTCGAGCGCCTCGGAGAGCCGCTGCGCGTCCGTCAGTTTCGGTCGCTGATCGAGCTGGAAGACCACGTTCATACGTCCTCGCTTTCCCGCCTCCGAATGCTCAGCACCATGAGGCGCGCGGGGCCGCCCCGCACGGCTTCGGGGCCCGCTTCCTCGGCGCTGGCCAGGGGGATGAAGGTGGCGTAGAGCTTCTCCTCGTCCTCCGGCCGGAGGGAGGTCCCCCCGAAGTAGGGAAGCTGCTGAATCTGTTGCTTGGTTGCTTGCCGGCAACGGACCTGGCGGCTCCGCGGATCGAAGTCCACCTCCTTGACCGAGAGGACGACCTCGCGGAAGAGCCCGTCCAGGGCCACCAGCAGGTAACGCGCTTCCAGCGCCTCGGTGTCGACGATGAAGTCGACGACCCGCCCCACGGCCTCGCCGGATGCGTCGAGCAAGGCCCAGCCTCGCGCGTCGATGCTGCCTTCGGCCACATGGTAGTCGGGAAGATCCAGTAAGCCTTTCAGAGTCATGGCGCCCTCCCTGTGAATCCGGACGCCCCCACCCTACCTCCGGGGATCCGGGGTCGCAATCGTCTCTCGGTGGGTGGCGCGGAGCCAAAAAAAGCCCCGCCGGAACGGCGGGGCCAGGTGGGCGGTGGGGGACTCGAACCCGCGACCATCTCGGTGTAAACGAGACGCTCTACCAGCTGAGCTAACCGCCCCAGAGCTCTATCGTAGCGTGTTGAGCCCGGTTGTCAATCCGAACGGGTCAATCGACCAGGGTGAAGACGTAGCCCACGGCCGCGGCAAAGGCGCAGGCCGCCAGCGTGGCCGTCCAGATGGTCCGGGTGATCGTGCCCTCGTCGCGGGCCTTCTCGTAATCGCTCGGGGGGGTCGATGCCGTCATGGGGCCTCCTTGGAGTGATCGTCGTTGCTGCTGGACCGCTTCGCGTTCCCTTTCCCAGCCGCAGGTGCTCGCCCAGCCGCAGGCGCTAGGGAACGCCGCCATCATACCGTTCGCGACCGCCTTCGGCAACCTCAGGGAGTCGCCCCGCGCGATCGAAGGTCACCCGCGGGAGCGTCTCCGGCGCTCCCACCGCCTCGATCAGCGGGATCCAGAGGTCCGCGAGCGCTTCGGAAACGGCGTTGGGGCGGTTGTCGAAGAGCGGCACGGCCACCAGGTTGTCGATTTCCAGGTGGGAGGCCATGGCCAGCGCCGGATCGTTCGTGTCCATGAAGCCGATGGTCGCGATCCCGGCGTTGATGGCCGCTCCGGCGTGGCCGTGATCCCCGATCACCAGGTCGATGGGAGCGCCGTAGCCGGCGATGAGCTGCTCCATGGGACGGGTCGAGTGCCCATGCAGCACGCCGCAGGTGTCGCTGGTGACCGCCACCCGGCCCACGAAGTCCAGGACCCAGTCCACTCCGACCTCCGCCCCGGGGGCGACGCGCGCGATGCGGCAGCCACGGCGATCCAGGTAATCCGCCATGCGGTTGTAGGCATTGAGAAGCGAGCCCGGGTGCCCGGTGCCGAAGGCCACCGTCCCCCGGCGGGCGATCACGTCCCGGATCCGCTCCGCGGCGCGCTCGAGCCCTTCTACGACCCGGTCGGGAGCGATCGTGCCGTTTCCGGCCAGGAACTCCCGGCCGTTGGCCTGCCCGCAGTGGCGGGCCATCAGGTCGAGGATCGCCTCCTCACCCAGCTTGCCGGTGGCCATCGCGCGCCGGACGGCGTCGATGCCGAAGGTATAGAAGACGTTGCCGTCGCGCATCTGGCGGATGGCCCTCAGGTTGGCGTCGGGCGTGTTGGGAGTCTCCCCGGCGAGGCCCAGCTCGAGGAGCCGGCGCTCGAGGGTTTGGCGATCGGGGTCACGTTTTCCCATGGGTCTTCACCCCCTTGTCATGACGTCCGGGTCCGTCGGGTGCACTTCGGGATAGAAGGGCGAGACCCGCAGGCGCGGCCGCAGCAAGCCCTCCAGGTCGAGCAGCTGATCGTAGACCCAGCGATGAATCGGATTGGCCTGGATGCGGCTGCGCAGGAAGGCCAGCTTCCGCTTGCGCTCGCTGCGCGCCATGGTGAGCCCTTGCTCGAAGGCCTTGGCCATGCCCGTCAGGTCGTACGGGTTGATGCAGAGAGCGCCGTCCATCAGCTCGTCGGCCGCCCCGATGGTCTCGCTCAAGAGCAAGACTCCGTCGCGCTGGTTGACCATGGGGCCTTCCTTGGCGACCAGGTTCATGCCGTCGGCCAGGGAGTTGACCAGCAGGAGATCGTAATGCTTCATGACGGCGATCGCTCGCGGGTAGGAGTTGTCGAGAAAGACCGTCACCGGCTCCCAGCCCGCGCGCCCATGGCGCCGGTTGACGGCCTGCACGCTTTCCCAGAGCCGGTCCAGGTAGCTGCGGTAATGCTCGGAGCCCTGGCGCGAGGCCGGCAGGATCCCCCAGAACCGGATCTGGCCCCGGTAGCGCGGGTGCTGCTGCAGGAAGAGGTCCATGGCCTTCAGGCTGCGCAGGAGGTTCTTGCTGGGGTCCGTGCGCGCCACCTGGACCAGGTTGATCCCCGACTGCCCCAGGCCCAGCTCGGCCTCCACCGCGCGGACGGCGGGAGACTCGGCGAGCCGCTGGATCCCGTCCGGGTCGATCGAGATGGGGTAGTCCCGCACCCAGACCCTCCGCTCCTCGGTCTCGATCAGCCCGCCGGCCAGATCGATCGGAACCTCGAGCACCGCGTCGACGGTATGCAGGAAGTTGCGCACGTAGCGCGGCGTGTGGAAGCCCACCACGTCGCAGGAGGTCAGGCTCTGCATGATCTCCCGGCGCATGGCCGTGGGCACCTGCCACCAGAGATCCGGTCCCGGCCAGCAGATATGCGTGAAGTGCTGGATCAGCGCCTCCGGCAGCAGCGCGCGCAGGTACAAGGGCACCAGGTAGAGGTGGTAGTCGTGGACCATCACCAGCGGGCGCTTGGAGGAGGCCATGGCCTGCTTGGCGATCGCCTCGGCGAAGCGCCGGTTCACCCGCCGGTACGCCTCCCAGGCGCTCCAGGCGTCCCCGTCGAACTCCGGGTGCTCCGGGGCATGGGTGATGCCGTGCTGCAGGAACCACAGCAGCGAGTTGGAGACCTCGTTGTAGTAGCGGTGGTAGTCCTCCGGATCCAGGTCCACGAACGCCAGCGAGAGCCGCCGATCGCCCATGGGCAGTTCCGCCGATCCCAGCGCGGCGTCGGTCTCGGTGAAGGGAGCCGCCACCCAGGTCGTGTCCAGGCACTCGACCATCGAACTCAGCGCCGTGACCAGCCCTCCTTGGCCCCGCTGGCTGCGGACCCTTCCGGTCGCGTCCTTCCGGAACTCGACCGGGCCCCGGTTCGACGCCAAGATCAGGTTGACGTCCCCCAAGCCCGTCTGGCATAGCGCCTGGATGGCGTCTCGGTAATCGGCTGAACCCCATCCCTGAGCGTTTGATCTCAATCCCGCCTCCCTTCCGCAGGCCCCGGAAGCGCCATTGCTTGCCGGGGCGCCATGAAGCGTGAAGAAATGTTAAGGTAAGGCGGGACCCACCATAGCATAGCCCCCGAGCAGCCACAACTCTTGCTTGTGACGAGTTTTTGGTCACTTTACATTTCGTCACGCGAGGCGTAGGGTAGACCCGTCCGCCCGCCCCACCCAAAGGGAGGGACAGGGGGCCCAGCCCCGGAGGAGGCCATCCGTGAGAATTGCGATCCTGGCCCCGGTCTCCCTGCCCGTGCCCCCTCAGGGCTACGGAGGCACCGAGCTCGTCGTCCACCAGCTGGCCGAGGGGCTGGTCGCGGCCGGCCATGCCGTCACCCTCTTCGCCTCGGGAGACTCCGCGTCCCGGGCCGACCTGCGCGCGATCCTGCCCCGCGCCCTCACCCCCTTGGGATTCGACACGAACGCCCTCAGCTTGCCCTTCGAACGGGCCCATGTCTCCTGGGCCTTCTCCCAGGCCGCCGACTTCGACCTGATCCACGACCATACCAAGGCCCTCGGGGTCATGCTGGCGCCGACGTCTCCCGTGCCGGTCCTGACGACCGTCCACAACGACTTCACTCCCGAGCGCCGCAGCCTCTACCTGCGCCATCGCGACCACGCCTACGTGGCCCTCTCGCAGGCCCATGCCCGGCGCTGCCCCGAGCTGGACTTCCTGGGAGTGGTCTACAACGGGCTGGACCTCGAGCAACCGCTTTTCCGCACCGAGAAAGAGGACTACCTGCTCTTCCTCGGCAGGCTCTGCGAGGCCAAGGGCACCCATACCGCGATCGCCGCCGCGCAAGCCCTGGACATGCCCCTCGTGCTCGCGGGCAAGGTCGACCCGGTGGACGCGGAGTACGTCCGGACGCGCGTGAGCCCGCATGTCGACGGGGAGCGCATCCGCTACGTCGGAGAGGTCACGGGCCTCCGGAAATGGGAACTGCTGGCGGGAGCGCGTTGCCTGCTCTTCCCGATCGCCTGGCCGGAGCCGTTCGGGCTGGTGATGATCGAGGCCATGGCCTGCGGCACCCCGGTGGTGGCGACGCGCTGGGGCTCGGTTCCCGAGGTGGTCGCCCCGGGAGTCAGCGGGTGGATTGCCGACGACTTCGAGGGCCTGCTCGAGGGCATCCGTCACGCCCCGCGGATCGATCCCCATGCATGCCGCCGCCAGGTGCAGGAGCGCTTCGGGACGGCGGCCATGGTCGCGGGCTACCTCGCGCTCTACGAACGCCTCTTGGAGGGCGCGTCCCGGGTGGTTTCGCAAGGGCGCTAGGCCCTCAAGCGGAGCGTTGCAGGGGCAGAGGGCTTGTGTTACGGTTCGGGACGATTCGGGGAGGCGCTGCGAGCCGCTAGCCGAGCGAGCCTCCAGAGACCGGGGACAGCAAGGAGGTGGGGACGTGTTAGGGTTTCTCGTGATGCTCTTGGTGGCGGCGATCGTCGGCTTCATCGGCGACGCCCTGGCACCCGGGACGCTGCCGGGCGGATGGGTCGGAGCGATCATCGCAGGCTTGGTCGGCTCGGCGCTGGGCGGCTACCTCTTCGGACTCTTGAACCTTCCGGGCGGGCCGGAGGTGGGGGGGCTGGCGATCATCCCCTCGATCATCGGGGCTGCGCTCGTCGTCTGGCTTTTCAGTCTGGTCACCGGGCAGCGCTCGCGGGGGTACTGAGTCGCGTGGCGACCGATCCCGCCGGGACGCCCGTCAGGAAAGCAGGAAAGGAGGTCTGGATGAACCGCATAGGTGCGACGCTCCTCGGAGCGGTGATCGGGGCGGGGGCGGCGATCCTGCTGGCTCCGCGCTCGGGCCCGGAGACGCGTCGCCGCTTGCGCGATCAGGCGGACTCGCTCCGGACGGACGCCCAGGGGCGCCTGGTGGAAGGGCGCATGCGCGCCACCGAGCTGATCCGCTCCACCCAGGAGCGCGCCCAGGATCTGATCGATCGGGGCCAGCAGCAGGTGCCCGAGGCGCTCTCGCGCACGCGCCAAAGCGTCGACGAGGCGGCCGAGCGCGCCCAGCGCCGGGTGGATGAGGGGGCCGAGCGCCTGGACACCACCCTGGAGCGCCGCGAGGAGGGCCTCTAGCAGCGGTGTAACCCGGTCCCCGTCGGCGAGGGGACCGGGTTCGCGCGGACTCGGGCCAGGGGGCGCCGGGTCGGGCCGAAGACGGGGCCTCGGCAGAGACCCCCGGAGAGGAGGGCCAATGGAAACCGTGACTGGATGGGGAGCGGCGCTCTGGGCCGCCGTCGGAGCCGCATTGAGCGGGATCCTCGGGTTCCTGCCCAACCTGATCGGCGCCATTATCATCCTCTTGGTGGGCTGGGCGATCGCCAACGTGCTGGCGGCCCTGGTCGATAAGGGGCTGGACGCGCTCCGCTTCGATCGCTGGATGGCGAAGGCCGGGGTGGATCGGGCGATCGCCCGGACCGGCCTCAAGCTCGAACCCAGCAACATGGTCGCCCAATTGGTGAAGTGGCTGGTGGTCCTGGTGACCCTGGTGGTGGCGGCGGACGCCCTGAACCTGCCGCAAGTTACGGCGGCCCTCATGGCCATCATCGGCTACATCCCCAACGTCATCGCGGCCCTCTTGATCGTGACCCTGGGGGCGCTCTTGGCGTCGTTCATCGGCAACCTGGTCAAGACCACTCCCCTGGAAGCCTCGGACCTTTTGGGGCAGGTGGCGTACTGGGCGATCATGATCTTCGCGGCCCTGGCCGCCCTGACCCAGCTGAACATCGCCCCCGAGCTGGTGCAGATCCTCTTTACCGCGGTGATCGGAGCGGTGGCGCTCGCCGCGGCCCTGGCCTTCGGGCTGGGCCTGCGCACGGAGGCCGCGGACCTCATGGCCGCGACCGAGCTGAAGCGCGTGGTCGATCGCGGGGACGCCGTGAGCATGACCGCGGAAGGCAAGACCCTCAGCGGGACCATCCAGCGGATCGGTTGGCTCTCGACCCAGCTCGCCACGGATGCGGGCGTGGTGCTCGTCCCCAACCGCATGTTCCTGGATCGCATGGCCACCGTGGGCGGCGCGGGCAAGGCCCAGCGCGTGACCTTCGCCCGCATGGAGACCGAGGCCTCCCCGGAAGCCGCCTTGGACGAGACGCTCAAGCGGCCAGGACAACCTCCGGTCTAGGGGCTCGCCCCGCAACACCCCGCGAACGGGAGGCCTGAAGGCCTCCCGTTCGGCGTTTCGCACGAAGCGCCCTGGATCTTCCAGCAAGCGAAAGAAGCTCCCCGCCGGGCTAGGCTGGGATCGCGATCGGGGAAGGAGGGCCGCATGCGACGCGGAGCCGCAAGAGGAACGCGACTGGGGCTGGGGTTGGCGATCGGCTTGCTGGTGGCCTGCTCGAGTCCGCCCGGAGCTCCCGGAGGCGGGGGAGGCACCGGAGAGTCGCCCGAATCCGGGGTCAATCAGACCCCGGCGACCCGCCTGCTGCGCCTCGACTTCGAAAAGGACGCCGTCGGCACCCTGCCGGCGGACTGGATCGGAGTCCGGGCCGAGATGGCGGCCCAGGGCAAGACCGTGCCCAGCTGGCTCTATGACGGGACCTGGGAGGTAGCAACCGTCAATCGGCCGCCGCTTCGCGGCAAGGTGCTGCGCCAGACCGAGAAGCAACCCGAGCCCTGGGTTTCGTTCGTGCGCTATCGCGGCAAGCACTTCGGCCCAAACGGTCAGATGCCCATGCGCTACCGCTTCGAGGTCTCGCAACAGCCCATCGCGAGCCCGTACAACCTTCCCCCCACCGGAGATCAAGGGGTCCAGCCCTACTACCTCGACGCCGATCACTACCTCGAGGTCGTCAACACCCCGCGCGACCTGCAGGTCTGGTACTGCGACGGCGGCAAACCCATGAACGGGCGCGGCTGGAAGCGCCTCTACAACCGACCGGTCACCACCCAGCCGGGAGACGTGCGGCGGGTCGGCGGGATCGTGGACGTCGCCAACAAGTCCTTCGTGCTGCTCTACGACGGCAAGCCCGAGGCCACGTTGCAGGTGCCGGATCTCGATCCGTCACGGCCCCACTTCATGGCCCTGCGCTCCATCGGCAACGAGGTGAACTTCGACGATCTCGAGGTGGAGAAGCTGGACTGACGGCTAGACTTGCGCCAAGCGATACAGCGGCAGGGTCGCCTGGAAGGCTTCCTCGATCCGGGCGACCAGCGCGGCGCCATCGCCGAGGAGCGGATCCTCCGCCATGACGTGGATGCCGCAAAGCGCCTCGGCCTTCTGGACCTTCTCGAGCCGATCGAGGAAGGTCGCGAAGGCCGCGGCGTCCATGTCTCCATGGCGCATGCCCGCCGGCTGCGTATGATCCCCGGACCAGACGAATTGCGCGGGAAGCGTCAGCTCGTGAAGGTTCTCGCTTAGCAGGCGCGCGAACGCCGCCTTCTGCGGCGCCTCGTAGATCAACGCGAACTGCGCGAAGACATGGCTTCCCCAGAGGCCGACCTGAAAGTGCGGATGCGCCTTGTAGCCCCGGGCATTCGCCGACCACGCCACCCAGGTATCCTTGGGAGGATTCACCGTCCGGCGCGCATGCTTGGCCACATGGGCGTACATGGGCATGCCGACCGTCTCGCTGAGCCTTGGAGCCAGCAAGCTGCCGAGCGCTTCGAGCTTCGGGCGGACGACCTGCTTGAGAGCGGCCATGCGCTCTTCGAACCCCGGCAGGGAAAAAACCGCGAAATCCGCGGGAGTAAAGCCGTTAAACGACATCATGGCCTCCTGAACTGAGAATCCCCTGATTCTAGCCCGCTTGGCCCGGTATGCCAAGGCGAATGGCCGGTGATGGCTCGTTATTAGCCTAACAGCGAACCCTCAGGGCGCCAGGCAAGATCGTGAACGTGGCCGGCGCGAGGCCGGGTTGTTCCCCGTCGACATCCAGCAGCAACGGCGCCTTCCCCTCGACCCGGATCTCGCGAGCCCTCAGGTGCCGAATCTTTGGATGAGTCAAGTGGCTGCCGCGGTAGACCCTGGCGATGTTGGTGAAGAGTTCGAGACGGTTGAGATCCCCCATGATCAGGACGTCGAAGATCCCGTCGTCGAGCTCTGCCTCCGGCAGGATGCACATGCCCCCGCCGAAGTAGCGCCCGTTTCCCACCACCAGGTTGGCCGCCCGAAGGGATTCGGGAGGGGCCCCGTCGAACTGCACGGTCATGAGGCCGTTGCGGTAGGTCGCGAACGTGGCGAGCGTGTTCAAGAGGAAAGAGGCGAAACCTCCGAGGCGCTTGGAGCTGCGGTTGACCCGCTCGACCACGGCCCCGCCGAGTCCCGCTTCGGCAATGTTGAGGAAGTAGCGCACGCGCTCTTGGCCGGTAGCGTCGTGGAAACGCACGCGCCCCACATCGATGGCCCGGCTCGATCCGGTCAGGATCCGCTGCAGGGCTCGATCCTCACGCTTGGGGATGCCCAGGCTCTTGATGAAATCGCACCCGGTGCCGCGGCAGATGACCCCCAGCTCGGCGTTGGGATTGAGCGGCGTCCCATCGGCATCGAAGAAGCCGTTCACGGCCTCGTTGAGCGTTCCGTCCCCGCCAACCACCACGATGAGACGGTGGCCGGCGGCGAGCCCTTCTCGAACCAACTCCGTGGCATGGCCTGGGCCTTCGGTGAAATGGGGCTGGCCCACCACGCCCGCTTCATCCAGCATGCGGGCGAAGCGCGGCCATTGCGCCTCGGTCGTGCCGTCGGCGGACCGGGGATTGACGACGAGAAAAGCCTCCAAGGGTTTACCAGGGCAGGCGGATGGGAACGGCGTTGCGGATCGTATCGCTCACCGCATCGGTGACCGCCTCTTTGGCGCCGTCGCGGATGCCGTCGATGACGGCGCGCTGAAGCTCTTCCTTGGCGGCCTTGACCGAGAGCTCCTTCACGCGCGCCTCGGGCGGAGGCAGGAACATCTCGCCGGGAGTCTCGACTTCCTGGTAGTTGCGGTAGACGAGCGTGCTGGTGGTGTTTGCGTCCTTGCTTCGGGTCTTGAGCACCAGCCCCTTCTCGCGCCAGGTCCAGGTGGTCAGCTCCGATTTGTCCGCGTCATCCACGAGGGTCATCACGTCGCAAACCTTCCCGTCGAGGGTTTCGGGCGCCCCGGGTTTGAACGTGATCTTGCGAGGCTTCCCGTCCTCACCTTGCATCGTGACGGTGGTCGGCTTCTTGGCCTTCGCGCCTTGCTGGTAAGCCTGACGGTTGGCCGGCGTGCTGTAGGCCTGCTGACGCGCGACCTGCGTATAGGCTGCCAAGGGAACGCGGAACCAGGTATCCCCTTCTCCCTCGTAAGTGAAAAGGACGTTCTTATCCGCATGCATGATGAAGACCGAGTGATCGTCGAGGTTGTCGATCCGCAGGCGCGAGCCGGACGAATAGTAGCGCGAGCGGGACTCTTCCTTGCTCGGGGCCTCCCCCTCGGCCTGGTATTCATGCGTGGTCACGAGCTCGCACTGGAACGGCTTGGCCGTCTGAGACTGGCCCAGCGCGAGGGGAGGCGCGATCGGTAGCGCCGCCCACGCGGCTGCGGGGGCGAGAACCAGGCAGGAGGCGGCGAGCACGGAGGCGATGAGCTTCTGGTACACGGAGGTCTCCTCATGATCGGGGAAGGGAGCAGGGGCAAGTTCCGTCAGGATTATACCCGCTTGCCTGACTGGCGAAAGTTTTTTCCGCTAGCCACGCAAGGTTTCGCATGGACGCGCTATAATTAAGCTACGGTTAAGGTTCAGGAGTTTGGGGTTAACCCCGGGGGAACAGTCGTGATTGAGCGCCTTCCAAGCCGCCACCAAGTCGTCCGCGTCCGTCCGATCACGTTCGCTTACACCCGTCCGCTGACGGCGGCCGATGTTTCCGGGATGACGGGGCGCCTCATGGCCGCGACCGCGACGGCCCCCTCGCGCAAGGCGAGCCCCCTGCAGGAAGCCCTCGTCAAGGTCAAGGGTTTCTTCAAGGCCTAATTCAAAGCGATTTCAACGCGCGAGGTCCCGGCCATCGGCCGGGACCTCGCGTTTTTGGACTCTGCTTACTTCGCGAGCTGAACCTTGAGCATCTTGTCGCCCACGGTCAGCTTGGAGATGACGTCCAGGCCGCTGACGACCTGCCCGAAGACGGTGTAATTGCCGTCGAGGTGCGGCTGAGCGCCGAGGCAGAGGTAGAACTGGCTGCCGGCGCTGTTGGGGGCCGAAGACTTGGCCATGGCGAGGCTGCCGTCCAGGTGCTTGAGCGAGCTGTCCAGCTCATCGGGAATGCTCCACCCGGGCCCGCCGGTGCCATCTCCCTTGGGATCCCCACCCTGGGCCACAAAGCCCGGGATGACGCGGTGGAAGGCCAGGCCATCGTAGAACTTGGACTTCACGAGCTTCTCGAAGTTCTCCACCGTCTTGGGCGCTTCCTTGGGGAAGAGCACAACGCTGAACTTGCCCTTGGTCGTGGTGAAGTTCACCGTCGACCCGACCACGACCTTGTGTCCGGCCGCTTTTTCGACCTGCTTGAGGATGGTCGTCTGCGAGGCGAGCACGGGGGCCTGCATGGCGAGGGGCGAGAACGTGAGGGTGGCGAGCGTCAGCAGGAGGGGCATTGCCTTCATGCGGGGTATCTCCTCTCGGATCAGCGGGAACGCCCCCCATTATGCCACCTGCGCGCGCGGAGCGTCCATGCGGAGCGAAGAAAAGCCCGATCCAAGGGAGGATAGATTCGCCCCGAGGTGTAGAACCTCGCGGTTGAGGGGAAAATACAGAAGGCGAATGCCTGGACACTAGACGAAGGATTGAGGACATGGCCGTTGATGAGTTGACTCCCGCCTCCGAAGAGCAGCCGACCCCACCGTCGAAATCGAAGCTGCCCCTCCCCAAGATCCGGGTACCCAAGGTGGATCCCACGGCCTTCGTGATGCTTGCCATCATCGTGGGCGGCTCGGCGCTTACTGCCTACCTGGGGATTCGCTTCGCGGTGCCGCAGCGCGTGGTGGTTCAGGTTCCTTCCACCGAGGGCCAGGAACATGGCAAGGCCTTCAATCCTGCGGGGCTGGAGAATTTCACGACGGGCCCCAACGTCCCCACGTCGTTCAACCTGACCATCGAACGTCCGATGGTGGCGGAGAGCGCCTACGTTCACCCTCAAGCTGCCGTCATGGGCTTCGTGACGGTGGATCCCAAGGTCTTCGTGGCTCCCAACGCGACCATCCGGGCCGACGTCGGTCAGAACATCCGGATCGAGGAGGAGTCCAACATCCAGCCGGGAGTCGTGATCCAGGGGGAGCCCACCGAGCAGAACGGCAAGCCCTCGCTCCAGAATCAGGTGGTGGTGAAGGGACAGTCCTTCTCGGTCTACCTCGGTCGGCGGGTTTCCGTCGATGCGCAGGCGCAAGTGCATGGCCCCTCGGCGCTCGAGGAGGACGTCTACGTCGGCATGCAGGCCCTGGTTCAGCATTCCCGGATCGGGAAGGGCACGGTGGTCGCGCCACGGGCGGCGGTCATCGGGGTTTCCGTTCCGGCGGGACGCTACGTCCCGGTCGGCCAGATCGTGACGCGCCAGGCGCAGGCGGATGCGCTGCCCAGCGTGGAGCAGGCGGGTGGGTATCTCCTGATGCATCGGAGCCTGGTAAAGTCGTCGGTCGAGCTCGCCAAGGGCTACCTCGCCCTCTACACGCCCGGTGGAAAGGGCGTGGGGCAGGCCAAGCCCTTTGACGAAAGCTACTGGTCCAAGAAGGATGCCGAGCCCCCCACCGCTCAGGTCGGCGAGGGGCACTAGCCTTACCCCATCACCGAGTTGGCGAGCGATCCCAGGCCCGTCACCTCGACCGTGACGCGATCGCCCGGGCTCATGGCCCGGGTATGGCCGGGGGTGCCGGTGTAGATGGCGTCCCCGGGCTCCAGGGTGACGTAGCGGCTGGCGAAGGAGATGACTTCGGGAATGCCGAAGATCAGCTCGCTGAGCTTTCCTTCCTGGATCACCGCGTCGTTGAGTCGGGTCGTGAGGACGGCCGCGTCGAGGTCCAGCTCGGTTTCGATCCAGGGGCCCATCGGGGCAAAGGTGTCACAGCCCTTGGCGCGCCACCATTGGCGATCGCCCTCTTGCCAGCTCCGCTCGCTCACGTCGTTTCCGCACGTATAACCCAGGATACAGCGCGCCGCGTCTTGAACCGAGACGTGGCTCGCGCGCTGCCCGATGATCACGACGAGCTCTCCTTCGGGGTGGGTGTTCGTCGCGTCGGTCGGCAGCACGATGGCTTCATCGGGACCGATCACGGCGGAAGCCGGCTTCCAGAACATCTCGGGCTTCTGGGGCTCGGCTCGGCCCTGCAGGTGGGAGCGGTAGTTGAGGCCGACCGCCAGGATCTTGCCGGGCTGGCAAGGGGCGAGCAAGCGCACTCCGGCCAGGGGGTACGACTCGTCGGTGGTCTGCCAGCGCCCGAAGAGATCTCCCTGCAGCGGGAAGACCCGGTCGTCTTTCAGCTGGCCGTACTGGACGTGGCCCTGGACTTCGAAACGTACGAAGCGCATCGCGATTACCTTTCAGCCTTGAGACCGTCTGCTCGGACGGATTGAACCAGCTTGCCTTCGGCATCCCAGATGCCGGCATGGACTTCCGGGTCATGGTAGAGCGTGAGCCACCAGCCTTCGGCCTTGGCGCGGCCGATCCATTTCTCCTTGGCGGCGATCGAGTCCATGGGGTAGTCGTCGTAGGCCATCACCCAGAGGGGGTTGATGTGGGCGCGGGTGGGGAGCAGGTCGCCCAGGTGCAAGGCGGTTTGGCCCTGGGAGGTGATGAGTACCGCCTGATGTCCCCGCGTATGCCCCCCGGTCGGGATGAGCCGGACGCCCGGCGTCAGCTCCACCTCACCGTCGACTGGCATGATGAGGCCTTCCGCTTCGAGGACGGCCCAGTTTTCTTCCCAGTAGGCGTGGGCGGAACGGATGTTGGGGTTCTTGGCCTCCTCCCATTCGAGGCGCTGCATGACGTGCTTGGCGCGGGGGAAGGTGGCGCGCAAGTTGCCTGCCTCGTCCCGGTAGGTGGCGCCGGAGGCATGATCGTGATGCATGTGGCTGTAGACCACGTAGTCGATCTCTTCGGGGCGGACGCCTCCCTCGGCGAGCGAGCCCAGCAGGGTGGGAGGTTGCTCGAGATGGAACATGGTGACTTGCTTGGGGGTGAGCTTGGTGCCGTAGCCCGTGTCGATGAGGACCTTGGCCTCGGGGGTTTCGATGAGCACGGAGTTGAGGGCCAGGGGGATGAAGTTGTTCTCGTCGACGGGGTACTTTCGGGTCCAGACGACCTTGGGGACGACGCCGAACATGGCGCCTCCGTCGAGTTTGTAGTCTCCGTCGCTGAACCAGCGGAGGGTGAACTCACCGAGTTGCATGGGGGCCTCCTCGTATCAAAGGGTCAAACGGGCTTCGGGGCGGCTTCCGTCAGGAAGGCTGGCCGGTCGGGGCGGGAATCTGCGCGAGCAGGCGATGGACCCGCTCGACGAGGGCGTCCTCGTCGCGGCGACGCATGAGCTCCTTATCATAGAGGACGCTGGCGACTCCGGCCGCATGGGCTCCGGCGTCGAAGTACGCTCCCAGGGTCTCGATCGTCACTCCCCCGGTCGGCATGAGTTTGAGCCAGGGCAAGGGGTCCAGCAGGAGCTTCAGGAAGCGGGGACCTCCCAGGGTCTCGGCGGGAAAGATCTTGACGAGGTCGGCGCCCAGGCGGCTGGCGTGAAGGGCCTCGGTGGGAGTGGCGGCGCCGGCGGCGACCAGGACTCCCCAGTCGCGGCAGAGGTGGATGATCGCGGGATCCGTATGCGGGGAGACCAGGAACTGCGCTCCGGCCTTGATGGCCTGGCGGGCCATGGCCTCGTCGAGGACCGTGCCGGCTCCGATGGTGACGTCGGGGTTCTCGCGCAGGCGGGCGATCGCCTCGTACGCTCCGGGCGTCGTCAGCGTGATCTCGACCAACGGCAGGCCACCCTCCACGGTGGTCTCGGCGGCCCAGACGGCCTCCGGAGCGTCCTTGGCCCGGATGACTCCGATCACGCGGTGACGGGCGATCGCGTCGATGGCGGCTTGACGTGGGTCGGCGGTCATGAAAACTCCTTATTTCCTGCGGCAGAAGCGAATTCCGGCGGCAGGCGCTTCGGCGGTATCCCGTCCATCATAGCCTCCTGCTCGTTTACCTGGGGAACGTCCTCACGCAAAATTCACGTAACACCCGCGGGGTACGTGTGCTTAGGAGCCCGGAAGGAAAGGAGTACGAAAGGAATGGTCGAGTCCCAACATTATGCGGCCCGTTGCTTGCTCGAGCGCGGAGTGGTGACCCCCGAGCAGATCCGGTCCGCGTTCGCCGTGCGCAAGGAGTGCCCCACCTTGCTGCTCACCGATGCCCTGTTGACCCTGGGCTGCGTCACCTTCCGCCAGCTTCGCGCCGTGCTCTACGAGATCCATCCCGACCTCAAGCTGGGCGATGCCTTGGTCAAGCGGCGTAAGATCACGCAGTCCACCCTGGATGAGGCCTTGCTGGCCCAAGAGCGCGAGGGCGGAAAGATCGGCCAGATCCTCGTGCGCATGGGAGCCATCCGGCTCGACGAGCTGGATCATGCCCTCGCGCAGCAAGCCATCCGACGCGAGCGCTTTCAAGCCTTCCGGAACCTGGTCTATCGCGTGATGCCGCGGGCGATGAAGGAGCGCCTGGAGGCATTGAATGCCCAGGGCGATGATGCGCATCCGGAGCGCTGGCTGATCGCCTAGCCGAACGCCTCGGATCCGACGCTCGAAATCCAGTTTCAGGCCGGCAGGAAATCCCCTGCCGGCCGCTCTCATGCGGCCTTTCGCATAACCCTTGATCGCCTCCTGGCAAAGGGGTATAGTGGCACCTTGGCTGAAGGCGGGTTTGAAATGCCGCTGACGGGTCTTTGCGTCGACCGATGAGGATGGGAGCTTGCGAAAATGATCTTGGTTGTCGGCTGCGGCCGTCTGGGAGCAAGCTTTGCCCAGCGTATCGTCGAACGGGGCGGTGAGGTCACCGTCCTGGATTACGACCGTCAGAACTTCGCCACGCACCTGCCCCGGGATTTCAAGGGGCGTCTGGTCGCCGGCATGGAAATCGACACCGACGTGCTGCGCCGGGCCGGTATCGAGGAGGCGCGCGCCGTGGTGATCGTCTCGCGCGACGAGAATACCAACATGATGGTGGCGGACGTCGCCCGCCATGTCTTCGGCATCGACCGCATCATCGTTCGAATCGACCAGCCCCAGCTCTTGGAACTCTATCGCTCCCAGGGCTTTGAGGTCCTCAGCCCGATTGCCGAGGCCACCGACCTGCTCGAGCGCCAGCTGAGCGTGAAGGGAGACGCCTGATGTTCGTGCTGATTGCCGGAGGCGGCAAGGTCGGCCTTCACCTGATCCGCAGCCTGCTCGCCCTGGGGCATGAAGTGGCCTTGGTGGAGCGCGACAAGCGCGTCTGCGCGCAGGTGGTCGAGGAGTTCAACGAGGCGATCGTGATCGCCGGCGATGCCACCCGTCCCGAGCTGCTGGCCCGGGCGGGGGCCACGCGGGCCGACGCCGTGATCGCGGTGGCCGGCCGGGACCAGGACAACTACGTCATCTGCAAGATGGCTCGGCGCCTCTTCAACGTCAAGCGCTCGGTCGCACGCGTCAACGACCCCCGCAACGAGGACCTCTTCCGCATCGAAGAGGTCGATTACATCATCTCCGTGACCTCCATGGTCTCCCGGGCCATCGAGTACGAGATCGTGCCGCATGACATCAAGACGCTCTTCACCTGGCACAAGCGCATGTCCATGGTCGAGGTCGACCTTCCACCCGACGCTCCCGTCGTGGGCATGCCGATCCGCAAGCTGGATTTCCCCTCGGACTCGCTCCTGGCGGCCATCTGGCGCGGCGGGGAACCCATCATCCCGGATGGCAACACGGTGCTTCAGCCCGGAGACGAGCTTTTCGCCATCACCTTGAAAGGAAACGAGGAGCTGCTCAAGCGCACGCTCATCGGCTAGGCCATGCCTGAAACCCCACATCCCTCGCAACAGGTCCCCCCGCATTCCGTCCTGACCTGGTGGCTCGCTGCCGGGTTGGTCGGCGCCGATATCGGGACCTCCGTCTTCTACAGCACCGGCATTCTTTTCCCCCATGTCGGCTTCGCGGCGCCATTCTTCGTCTTGATCGTCGTCGTCTGCATGTGGCTCTTCAAGACCACCTACCAGGAGGGCTGCTCGGTCAACCCCATCAACGGCGGCGCCTACGCCATGGTCCTCACCACGGTGGGACGCCAGGCAGGTCTCGCCATCGGATCCCTGACCATTCTGTCCTACCTGGCGACGGCCGTCGTGAGCGCGCTCTCGGGCGCCTATTACCTCTCCTCCCTCTGGTCCGGGCTCTGGGGGGTGACCTGGCCCATCTGGCTGGTCGCCCTGGTCGCGGCCATTCCCATCGTCGGCTTCGCCATCCTCAACCTCTGGGGCCTGAGGGAATCCGCCCGCCTGGTCTTCGTGATCTCGGCCGCGGTCTTCACGATGCTGCTGGTGATGGATGTCTGGGGCCTCTACCTGGCGTTCACTCAGGGGGCGGACTGGTCTCGCCTCTGGTCGGGGTTCGGAAGCCTGGGGCCTCATGCCCTGCTGATGGGCTTCGCCGCGGCCTTCCTCGGCATCACCGGCTTCGAATCGGCCGCCCAGATCGTCGAAGAGCTGGAGCAACCTGTCTCCCAGTCGATCCGCAAGATCTACCTCAGCATCATCCTGCTGGTCAGCGTGACCGCTCCGTTGACCCCGGCCCTTGCGCTGGTCCTGATGTCCCCGGAACAAGTCGTGGCCTTCCAGAACAACATCCTCTCCGGCCTCGCCCTTCACCAGGGTGGTGAGCCCTGGCTGATCGTGCTGGTGCTGACCGCCACCTTGACCCTGTTCGCGGCCGTGAACACGGCCTTCGCGGGGGCCACCGGCTTGATGACCACCATGGGCCAGCAGGGCAACCTGCCGGGTGCCGTGCTCACACGCTGGGTGGACAAGAACCCCAAGCTGAAGGGCTACCCGTTCGTGGCGCTTCCCTTCATGCTCGTCTGCCTCGTGATGCTGGCGATCTTCCCGGGCAGCGTCAATCATCTCGGCGAGATCTACGGCATGGCCTTCCTCGGAGTCATGATCTCCTACTGCGCCGGGGTCATCCTGACCCGCCTGCATCACCCGACCAAGGTGGCCCGCTCACCGTATCTGAGCAGCTGGACCTTTCCATGGCGCGATCGCCAGATCCCCTGGGCTCCGGTGATCGGAGGCAGCTTCCTGATCGTGGCCGAGATCGTGCTGCTCGCGACCTCCCACGAGGGCCGTGACCTGGGTGCCCAGCTCTTCTTGGCGGTCTTGCTGATCATGGCGTTCTACCGCCTGGCTCAGGTGGAAGGGCGGATGGTCCAGCTTCCCGACCTCAGGCTCGGCATGGGCACGCTCCGGGGGCTGCGCGACTTGCCCGAGGATCTGCCTCGTCTGGTCGTCTGCGTGGCCCATGTCGACCCCGTTCGCCTGGTCAACTTGCTCAGCTACATGCTCAAGAAGCATGCGCCTTCCGGGCCCATCGAGATCGTGATCTTCCACGCGCAGACCAAGGACGAGCCGCTGGCGGTCTTCGAGGAGGTCCAGCGCTTGATCTCCCAGCAACTCGAGGAGTTCCCGCTCTTCACCCAGAAGGACTTCATCCTGACGGTCAAGATCCTTCCCGGCAACCTGCTCGAGGTCTTGCCCGAGTACTTCAAGATTCACCCGTTCACCACCGCCTACATCGGCACCGGTCACGACCCGCTCCAGAGCGAACGCTTGCGCGAGCATCTCTCGAACGAGATCGACCTCAACGTCAAGCGCATCGACGAGTCGGCGCTCCCGAAGGGCCCGGGCGTCTGGTTCGAGCAGTGGATTCAGGATCGCCGCAACGAGGACTGATCCTGGCGCGAAAAATGTTGCTACAGGACAGCTACGCTGCCTTTCGCAACAGCCGCGTTCACTAGCCTCTCGTTGCTACAGGACAGCTACGCTGCCTTTCGCAACAGCCGCGTTCACTAGCCTCTCGTTGCTACAGGAC